>CAVYJU010000021.1:0-48613 GCA_963768895.1 Candidatus Bathyarchaeota archaeon | reverse complement strand
CTACTGGGCCGACAAGCTCGGCGTGCTGCTCATGTGCGACATGCCCAACTTCGCGGGTACGACGCCCGACTCGCCAACGCGCGCTGGGAGCGGACCTTCCGCGGCGCCGTCGACCGCGACTTCAACCACCCGAGCATCTTCTCCTGGTGCGTCTTCAACGAGACCTGGGGCCTCGGCGACGAAGCTCAGACGACACGGACCGCCAGGAGTGGGTCTGGTCGACATGTACAAGCTGCCAAGCGCCTCGACCCCACGCGCCTGGTCGAGGATAACTCGCCCTGCAACTACGACCACGTCGTCACCGACATCAACTCCTGGCACTTCTACATCAACGACTACGAGCAGGCGAAGGAGCACATCGCCGAGGTCGTGCGCGAAGACCTACCCCGGCTCGACACTTCAACTACTGCCCGGCGTTCAGCAGCGCGACGCAGCCGCTGATGAACTCCGAGTACGGCGGCATCGGCGCCGGCGGCGGCGACCGCGATGTCTCCTGGTGCTTCCACTACCTCACCGAACGAGCTGCGCAAGCACGCGAAGATCTGCGGCTACATCTACACCGAGCTGCAGGACATCGAGTGGGAGCACAACGGCTTCATGAACTACGACCGCAGAAAGCATCAATCCTGTCTTAAAGAACGTCACTTTAGAAGAGGTTGAAACCTTCAGAAAACAGGTAAAGATAATAGATATGATTGGTTGCGAAGATTCAGCCCAAATTGCCAGCAAAATTGTGAGCCTGAGCCGAAGAATAAAGAAGCCTTGTTCTTGCAAGGAGTGTGCTGCAAAAGAAGTTGAGCCTATTCAGGTTTCGTCTGCCCCGGTGGTTTTGGCAAACAAGGAGTTGAAAGCCGAGATGGACAAGGCAGGTTACTTTGTCATTATTCCTCAACTAAACAAGAAAACTGTAGTTGCTGAGCATTACTCTTATGGAAACAAGCTCTTGCGAGCCATAGAAGGAAAAGACGCCCAAAGCATATACTCCACCATTATTCAAAATGGCTGGGTTACGCAGTTAAGTCATGCAGCTTATCTTGGCAAGGAACTAGCGAAAGCTGAGTTTTCACTCAAGTTCGGCTCGAAGTACACTCAAGATTTAGGCGCAAGCTTCCAGCATCCAAAATAGAATTTTACAGCTAAGGCTCTTGGCGGTTAATATCTTCTTGCAGTTTCCAAAGATTTGTTTACTACGGCTTAGAGTTATGATGGCACCTATTTGCAGTGGCTAAAGCAAATCCAACCAAAATAATTACCGAGTACCCTTCATTTAGGAAATAGCCAAATATCACACCGCTAACAAGCGTACCAAAACCTAAAATTGCATTAAAAATACCGTATGCTGTGCCTCGTCTGCCAAGCGGGACTAACTCGCAAACAGCAGCGCGGTAAATCGACTCTTGCATACCCAAAACCAAACCAAACGTTACGCAAGCAACAACAACTCCGACAAGACCACCGTAAGAAACAAAGAAGACAGGAAACACTGACAAGGCAAATGGCAGAATGAGAATTTTGACGCCCAGCTTATCAAACAGGTGACCTGAAACCAAAGCCATCGGTGCATCGACTGCCTGCACTACCACATAGAGAATAGGCACCAACCATGCCTGACCTAGTGGCTGAAGAATTGAAGAGCCAATAAAAAGTATAAGGGCAACTGGAATAAGTCCCAAGGTGTTAAGAAAGACCGCTAAACAATAGAACCAAAAACCACGGCTAAGCGGCAACTTTTCTTGCTTTGATGTTTTGAACTTCAACTTCTACGCTTTTGCCGACTTTTCGGTAAGTGTAAACTATCACTATCATCATTAAAACAAAAGGAATCAGCAGAACTCCAAAGGCTGCTTGATAATTGTTTGAGGTGAAGAATAATACGGCTGCAAAAAGCAATGGACCAATTACGGCTCCAATTTGGTCGACTGCTTCGTGGAGTCCGAAGGCTTTTCCAGAGCCAACGTTCTTGCCTATTATGGAAACAACGGTGTCTCTTGACGGTGACCTCAAAGCCTTGCCTAAGCGCTCAAGCAGAATCAACGCTATTACCAGTTCAAGGCTGTAGGTGAAGCCTATGAGCGGTATTGCAAGAATTAAGCCGTATCCGACGAAGATGAAGACCCAGTAGGCTTTGCTTCTGTCCGATAAGGCTCCAGTGATTAGTCTTGCGCCGTATCCTAAGAATTCGCCTGCTCCACTTACAACGCCCACCATAAATGCTGAGGCGCCAAGAAACAACAGATAATCGGGGGCAATTCCTCTGCCTGACTCATAAACTATGTCGCCTAGCATACTTACGATTCCCAACGTGAGAATTGCGATGTAAGCAGTTCTCTTGGAAATCTTGCCGTCAGCCAAATTTGCCTCTCTTTTTAAGAGAGGCATGTCAAAAGACGCTAATAGTACTTTTGTAAAACATGAAAACCTAAAAATCAGTAAGCAATTGGAAAAAGAATTCGGCGACCGCATCGCGGAGAAACGAGGATGCATTGGGCTTTTACAAGCTTTGCGGTAGAGGCTTGGGGTGAAACAGTAACTGAAACGGTAACTACTAAAAAATAGTGATAAACCATTGATTTAGAAAACTGAAGGGGAGTTTAGTTGGCGCCCAGCATGTAGTTCTTGTTAATTTTTGTCTTCAATTCATTTTAGCGGATGATTTCCTCTAGTCAGATAAAGGAGGAGAATACCTCCGGCCATTGAAAGCACAGCTGCATATGAGAATGCTACGAACGGTGATATAGTCACCCAAAGCGCACCAACCACAATGCTCGACACAAAGTCGCCGATGCCATTTACTGTTTGCATTACGCCAAAACCTGTTCCCCTGGACGCTGCAGGCAACAAATCCGCCGCTGCACTCCCCTGTACTGTATCCGTTATCGCAGTGAAAGCTCCCGCAGCGAAAAACAATGGAACCAGCACCAAAAAATCAGGCGTGAGAAAAGCTGTAGCCAAACAAACTATCGCGCATATGAAATAACCTGTTGCAAGGATTCTTTTCCTACCGATTTTATCACTCAACGCACCAACAGGAAACGAGAGAGCGGCATAAGAAATGTTAAGCAAAGTAAATAAGCCCACGGCGATGACTGAAGCTTCCAACGAACCAACTTTAGGTGCCAAAACCTGCTGAGCACGCAAAGTAAAAAGACTGTTCGCAAAGTTACCCAACCCAAAAACGCCTACCCCAACGAGGAAGACCTTAAACGACCGTGGGAGCGTCCTAACGAACTTGATAAAGCCGTCATCTCTCACAAAAACATCACCATGAGTAGAGACGATTGGACCCTGTGGTGATGGTTTCTTTCGAACTTCCCGAACCACAAAAAACACAACAAAAAACGCTGCCAGACCAGGGACTAGAGAAACTGTAATAATCTGTCTATAACTCAGAAATGTCAGAAAGAAAAGCGCCAATGCTGATCCTATTACGGCACCTACTGTGTCCATTGCTCTTTCAAAACCGAAAGCTTTCCCAAGGGCATTGGAGGAGGTTGAATCTGTCAATAAAGCGTCTCTAGGTGGTCCTCTAGCGCCTCTTCCCATCCACGCAGAAACTCGCAGGCCGAGAACTTGAAGCCATGAAGTCGTTGCTGCAATAAGAGGTATAAAAACTCCTGTTAAAAAATAGCCAATATTCATTATTGGTTTTCTTTTTCCAATTTTGTCGCTAACATAGCCCGCAAACATCTTCACGAAACTTGAAGCGCCATCTGAAATGCCTTCTATTAACCCTAAAACTGCTGGTCCAGCCCCTATTGTAAAGAGGAAAAAAGGTAGAACGGCCGTAACCATTTCGTGACTTGCATCGCTAAGCAAGCTTGTAAGACTTATTGCTGCAACATTTCTATTTAGCCACTTTTCTTTTTTCATTTTTGGCCTCTACCCGTATTCGAATCTGATGCCTTTCTGGTTTTAGGGGTTTTAGTCTATGTAATTATCTGTCATTTTGTCAACCGAGTTTAGTCATCGATGTTATAAGTTTATAATATCGATATAATTATTTTTCTCTCTCTAACAAGTTATTTTGAAAGGGCTGTCTTGTGATAGCTTTCTTTTAGTAAACTATTTTATGCTCTCTTTCTTGATTATTGCCTATGCCCCGAAAGCTTGCTCAACCTACATGGTTCTACATTCTGCAAGCAGTAAAAGATTTCAAAGGAAAGCGATTTACAACAGACGTACTCGTAGACAAGGTAAAGGAGATTGCTCCAAGAGCAAAGCGAAGTACAATTTGTGCCAACTTGTATGGAATGACTCCGAATCATCCCTCAAGCAAAACTTACCCATCACTCAAAAAACACTCATCTTTTGATTACCTGGGAAATGGTCACTTCATAATGCTTGACAAATTAAGAGTCGAACAATAGGTCAACCATAATACAAATGAAGGAAGAGCTTATTTCCGTTAAGTGCTAAACTAAAGGTTAGGTGGATCATTTGTGTGCTCTGGGTTATGCAGTTAAGCTTTGGATGGTCAATGAAAATGGCGAAGCGGTTTTCGGAGACGGATTAGCCGAATTGCTTGAAACAATTGATAAGTACAAGTCGCTTCTGGAGGCTTCAAAAGAGTTAGGAATGTCCTACAGGTATGCTTTGCATAGATTGTCACTAGCCGAGAAAAGGCTTGGGCAATCACTAGTTATCCGAGTTCACGGCGGCGCAAAGGGTGGTGGTTCTTCTGAAGTCACAGACTTTGGAAGAAAATTGGTGATACGGTATAGGAAAGCAAAATCTGAGATCGATGAGATTCTAAAAACACTACCCTAACACATTAGCGTTGTATTAAAAGGGAAATAATCACACAATCAATTTTGTTTTCGATTTTTTGAAGCGAGTGAATACTTTCTTTCCCACTGTTAGATCAAGCTCCTCTATTTTTTCAGCGCTTGCATCAGATTTCAACAAAAATCCGACATCTGTTACGATTCTTGAAAACGCCCCAAGATTAACAATTTCTACAACCGAACCCTCCAAAATATTGCACTGGCATGTTCTCCACTTTGGACTCTCTGTATTCTTATCTAAAGAAAGAATAACATCTTGGGGTTTGATAACTACAGACACACTAGAGGTCTTCTTTGACATGCTCGCAAAAGCCTTCGATAGTAACGTCTTCGACCTTCACAAACACAGTCTCATCCGAAATGGAAACAACCTTTCCCTCAAGCAAGTTGAAACCCAAGAACTCTGCTACAAAAGGTGAACCAGGATTATCAAATACCTCACTTTTTGGCCCCACTTGCTCAATTTTTCCCCTACTCATTACTGCAATCTGATCACTCATCATAAATGCTTCAGACAAGTCATGAGTGACATAAATCACTGGAACTTCTAAAGTGTTAATTACCTTGGTTATGACGTTCTTGAGTTCCCTTCGCAGTTTTTCCTTTGCTAAAGGATCAAGTGCTGCAAAAGGCTCGTCCAAAAGTAAAACCCTGGGATTAATTGCTAAGGCCCTTGCCAATGCAACCTTTTGCTTTTCCCCAGCGCTAAGTGTTCGAACGTCCCTGCCTCTAAGATGCTCAATGCCAAGTAAATCAAGAGTCCGTTCAATTGCGCTTTTATCCTTATTCTTGCCGTTAAGTAGTCCAAAACCAACATTCTGATCAGCAGTTAAATGAGGAAATAAAACAAAGTCTTGAGGTACATAACCGACTTTTCGTTTCTCAGGCGGTAAATCAGATACGTCAATGCCGTCTATGATAACTCTTCCACTGCATCCGTTAAGGCCAGCGATGCATTCTAAAAGAGTAGTTTTTCCACAACCGTTGGGACCTAATATTGTCAGGCACTCTTTGTTAGCTACGTTTAAGTTGATATTCTCAAGATGGAAGTCTCCCAGTTTGACGTTTAAGCCTGCAATCGATATCATGGAATATACCCCTTGTATAGCACTTTACGCACTACGAACAGGATCGGGACTGTGAGGATTATAAGTATTAGAATGACGGCCATTGCATTTTCCAAATTAGCTACCGACAGATTAAGGTACATTGCAATTGAGAGAGTCTCAGTTTTCATTCTGGTAGCTCCAGCTAGTGTGACCGTGGCACCAAATTCGCCCATTGCCCTGGCCCATGCCAATGCTGTTCCAGCAAAAATCCCGTTTTTTGCTAAAGGCAGTGTCACTCGAAAAAATGATTGTGTCTCTGTATATCCCAAGGTTCTTGAGATCTTTGAATATCTGGGGTCTATGTTTTCGAATACTGGTTTCATCAAGCGTACTAACAAGGCGCTAATTACAACAAACTGCGCCAAGATTATTCCTGGGACTTCAAAAACAAACCGAAGTATGGAATTGTTAATGAAGACTCCTATTGGTGTGTTGGTGAAGAAAATTAACAATGCTGTGCCTAACGCGATTGGCGGTAGCACTATTGGGATATTCAATAAGGCATCGATTACATTTTTTCCGCGAAAGTTTGCCCTCGCTAATGCATAGGCAGCAGGAATGCCAACCGCTAATGCGAGGAGGGTGGATATGGTGGCTGTGAAAAGTGTTAGGATGATTGCAAATCTTATCTCATTTGAAAGAAGTGCTGAAAATATTGCCAAGGGATTAGTGAACAGGTAAATAGATAGTATGACTATTATGAAGAAAAAGACTAGGATCCCAAGGCAGGCAATCGATAAAGTCTTTAGTGAAAATGCCTTGGGCATATTCATAATCTCAGCCTATCGATTCTAGTGTTGCGTTGGGTGCATGGGCTAAGGCTTGCTGTTCTGTGGTGAAGTAACCGTATTTTTCCCAGATTGAACTAACGCTTTGGGAGGCTAAGAAGTCCAGGAAGCTTTGGGCATTTTCTTTGTTGGTTGAATAGACGCTAACTGCTCCAGCGATACATGATATTTGGGGTATTTGGGTTGAGTTTATCCAGATTATGTCTGTCTTGTCAGGGTTCCAATTATAGAAGACACTCCAGCCTATGACTGCATCAACTGCTTTTTCTGGTACTAGACGCGGCGGTGGCGTCGCAGCTTTGTGCTTGTGTGATGATATTTGGGCTTACTGCATTCCATAAACCGTTTGCTTGGAGAAGTTGTTTGGCGTATAATCCTACGCATACTGAGTCGGGATCGCCTATTCCTATTGTTATGCCTGGTTTTGCGAGGTCTTGGAGGGAGGTTATGTTTTTTGGGTTGCCTTTTTGCACTATTATGGCTGGGACAAGATACGCCAAAATGGTGGCTTTGGTGTTGTTGAGGTTTATGACTTGGGATTGATTTGCTTTTATGAGGTAGTCAGGAGAACCAGGAATGTAGGCATCACCAGTTTTTGTAATCTCCATTGATGATAGTAAGCTGCCAGAGCCGCCAAGCTGCAGTTCGACTTGAATGCCTGTTTTTGCCTCGAACATCGGCACTGTTTCATTATATACCGGTGAAGCAGCAGAGCCTGCAAACACCACGATTTTGCCTTCGGTTTTTGGGGTTTGTAATTGGTAAAAGATTGTAGCTCCCGCAGCGACGCAACAAAATTACAATTATGATTAACGCTACAAACCATTTGTGATTTGTTATAATGATCGCATTTTCAGTGATCTCGATATTACAAGTTTATAATATCGCTATAAGTTTTTCGCTGTAAATTAAGACGAAACCTAGCATTAGCCTAGCGCGCTTAAGAATGGATAAGAACTTGAGGCACCGAAAAAGAAAGCCGTTGGGTATTCATGCCTTTGTTTAAAAGCAAACGAGCAACTGCTAAAACTTGATAGATAAATTGAATTCGTTAGATTTCAGAATCAAAGGAATCGTAAGATGACGGGATTTAAATCGTTAGAATTGTTTTTTAAGCCTGAATTAATGCTCTGAGGAGTTATAGATAGTTTTTAAGAAAGACACTATATCTTCTGCGCTGAATTTGGCAGGGGAGCCCATGCTCCAAACTTTTCTGAGTTTGCCCCCCATCATCCAGAGTTGTGGTGAGCGGCTTTCTAGCATGACCCATAGACGAGAACTTACGTTCATCCAAATAGTACGAACTAAGAGTTCAATGGCACGACACATACCACTTTGTTAGTGGCGAGGTTTCCTTGACAGGCTATTTTGAGCACCACGAGAGCGGAATTTGCAGGCGCTCTTCAGATCCATGGCTGCTGCAGACCCAGAGAAAACGCTTAAAAAACTAAGGGTACTGCCTTACGATGTTTCGCGTATTTTGAGGAGACTATCATGATTGCCAGTTTTTTGCCTCAGAAGAAGATGTCCAAGCCTGTCTCAACAACAGTGGCGAACTTCAAAGCCTCATCCTAATCTGGCACTATTATCCAGCCTACGACCTGCAAAAAGCCGGTCAGCTTAGCTTTCTTCAAATCCAGCTATTACTAGAAGGAGTACGGGTTATCCGAAAACTTGAAACTAAATGACTTGAATAAAAAATAAAATTTAGAAAAAAAGTTATGGATTATGGGAAGCCTCTCATCATTCCGCATCCATTGCCATAGTAGCCTTGGTACGTCGTGGTTGTGCCCGTGTTTGGGTCTGTGACTGTTATGTTCTCTGGTTGACCATTGTATGCTGGACCAACGTTAGATGGTGTTTGTGTTCCATTGTAGTATACTCCGTTGTAGGCGCTTCTGAAGCCCAGGCATCTGCCCATCCAGCCAAAGAAGCCGCCGCTCTGAGCAGTTCCCGTTGTGCCATTAGGCGCTGCCGTTGAAGCTGTCTGCGCTGCAACCAAGCCGACCACGGTGACAGCTAATACTCCAACTACAATCATTGCAACTATTAATTTGGTGTTCATGGTTTTTTCCTCAACAGATACTATGGTCAGCGAAGGGTAAGATAGTTCGCTGAAACAAAAGTGAAACAGTTTTTTGAAACACTTTTCAACTAAAAAAAGGGTGACTTTTTGGGTTATCCTATGACTTTTTGTCGCATGAATGTACCCATCCAAGAGTAGTACATGACTTGTCCGCTGGTTCCGTAAACACCCATCATCCCAACGACATTGCCATCTTTTAGAACTTGCATCGTGTAGTATCCGTAGTATGTTGTTACTTGACCAACGGTTGTTCCAGTGTCGTTAGCGTCTAAGTATTGCTGTGCTAAAGTTTTGGCTTGTTCCATGTTGAATGCCATATTGGTTGTTGGTGTGCCTCTTAGCCAAGTCATCATTCCGCTTCCGCCCATCATTCCACCTGAAGAGCTTGTACTGTACAAGTAACCCATCATTCCAGTGCCGGTTACACCATACTTCATGTTCCACATTATAGTTGGTCCTTGCATAGGTGTCACGACTCCTATTGTCTTGTTGACCGCAAGTTCGAATGCACCTGTTCCGTTGTTTTGCTCAACTACTTGAGCGTAATACATGTTAGAGTACTCTTGCATCGTCCCTATTGCAAGATTGGAGTAGCCCATCTTTCCCAGATAGGTTTGGACTGCTGTTGTTGCTTGGTCAATGCTTATCCCTGAACTACTTGTTCCAGTTGTGGGATTTTGATTACTCGCTGGGTTTCCAGCTTGGTGACCTAAAACAAATATCAATCCAGTAGCTAATGAAGCGATTGCGACCACTGCTACTGCGATTAGGATTATTGCTTTTTTGTTCATTCTCACATACTTCCTTTGTCTTATCTATAGGGTTTGGAAGGATATGACGGTTTGTTGAAACAGTATTGAAACAAAAACCCTCATCGGTAAGACTTTTCTAATTATGACACGTGTCATAGCTCGCTTGTAAGGAACTTCAATCAAAAAAGGGGAACTAATGGAGAACTTTGCTAAGTTGCTCCTTCTTACAGTCTTAAACATCTCATCACTTGACCAAAGCTGCTACCGAACCAGCCCATTATGTGGCTGAATGAAATCGAAGAACCCGACTGATAATGCTGGGTAGCTGGAGCTGATTGAGTGTGACTGTAGCCGCCCATCATTCCTCCATAGGCACTGTTTGAGTTGTAGCCAATTGGCATTGCCGCCACCGTTGAAATCAACAGGACTGCTGCAACCAATGCTAATGTTGCCATGGTTATTATTTTCAAGTTTTTCATTTTTTTTCTACCTCACTTTTGTTTTAAGTATACAATGGTCATCGAGTGGTAAGATAGTTCGGTGAAACAGAACTGAAACACTTCTTGAAACGATTTTCTGGCAGTTATCAATAACCGAGGGCATCATGAATGAGTGCGAATGTTGAGTTTAGTATTACAGCGTTTGATGAGGCAGCAGGCGTTTTCAGTAATGGAATGGCTCTGCTCGGACGATTTGAACCAATTAGCAGGTGGATTGACCTATTTCTATAAAGAATATATTGGGGACTTCCTTATACTCCAAAAGAATCGTTTGGGATGAGGTCAATGTCAAAAACTAAAGTCTTATTTTTGTGTACTCATAATTCGGCTCGCTCTCAGATAGCTGAGGGGTTGCTTAGATTTCTTTATGGCGATGAGTATGAGGTTTTTAGTGCTGGCACAAATCCTACGCAATTAAATCCTCTGGCCATTACGGTTATGGATGAGGTAGGCATAGATATTTCTCAGCAATATTCCAAAAGCCTCGATGTTTTCAAAGACTCCGATATTGATTTGGTTGTATCTGTTTGTCGGAGCAGCTCCAAAATTAATTGTGCCATTTGCTCTTCGCCTATGGTTATGGGCAGACCTGAGTTGATTCGTTCAATGTTGCCTAAAGCTAGAAGATTATTTGGAGCATCCTTTCGATGATCCTTCAGAAGTACAGAGTACCGAAGAAGAAAAACTTCAGGCATTTCGACGTACACGGGATGAAATGAAAAAGTGGATAGTCGAAAAATTTAGTTATTTGAGTGAGCGTGCACTGCAAAAGATTAAAGTTATTTTTTTATGTACGAGGAATTCGGCACGAAGCCAGATGGCAGAAGCTTTTCTGAAGAAATATGCTGGTGAACACTTTGAGGTTTACAGTGCAGGATTTGATCCTCAACCCATTAACCCTTACGCATTCCAAGTCATGAAAGAATTAGGATTTGATTTAAGCGGTCAACAGCCTAAGGATCTTGCTCAGTTTCTTGGAAAAATACATTTCGGAATAATCATAACAGTGTGCTCAAGAGCAGAAGAGGAGTGCCCAACTATTCCGGGGGTTGGCACGAGAATATACTGGCCCTTCGAAGACCCCGTAGAGTTCCAAGGAACAGAAGAAGAAAAATTAGCTAAATTCCGCGAAGTCCGAGACAAAATCAACGAAAGAATTCAAGCGTGGTTGAAAGAAAGAGGCATAACCGAAAATTGAATAAGTGAAATGTTCTTAATAAGTAATTTAGAAAAGAAAAGGTTGGGAATACCTTTCTAAATCTGAAAGCTGAGTAGCTTTTAAATAGATAGAATAATGCCATATTATTCTGGGGATCGGAAACTTGAACATTGTAAAAGTTCAAATGGCAGATTTGGACGAAGAGAAAGAGAACCTGTCGAATTTTTTGCGCAGTCAATTCAAGCTTGAGTCATCAATAACTTCTACAGGCTTGGAACTAAAGATGGAAGATGTTCCGATTTTTGCTTTGTCGAGAATGGTAAACAAATTTGTTTATCGCAAGAATCTAAACAACTCGCATTGGGTTACTGTACAAAATAACGTTGTTAAAATCAATAGGTTCAAGCATGGAAAGACAGCGAAGATAAACAAGCACCCAACTACTCCATCAACAATCAAACACGGTTGGTAACAAACAACCTAGAGTCGAATAAACTTTGAAAGAACAAGGATTGATCTTTCTTCGGTCTTTGAAGCGATTCGAAAATGGGAGAAACATTGTTTTAATTATTCTTTCTAATTAAGATGTCATTAATCGACACTTTTTCCAGTTTTACTAAGAATAGATTCACAAATCTTAAAAGTGAAACCGAAATAACGATGCAATAACATCAAGTGTGATACTATGGGATTCTTTAAGAAATTCACCAATAGGCTTACAGCCCCGGAAGCCACAGCCCAACTGAAACTTACAAATTACTCTGTCTCCTTAGGAGATAACCTTCAAGGAACACTCAACGTGGCAGCAAGAGAAGACTTTGACACAACAGAAGTACGCTGCGAAATTCTATGCTCTGAGCAAGCTAGAGTTCTAAAAAACGTTTACGACCCCGCGCTCAAAACAGAGATTCCAAAAATGGTAGAAGAAACTGTCGTAATCTGCAACTTGAAACCTTCTATTTCTGGACCAACTCATTTCTCAAATGGAGAAAACCGGGATTTTCCAATCAGCATAAACATTCCAGCGGGTGCAACACCAACATCCCAAAACATAGACCGAAGAGTCACGTGGACCATAAAAGGGGTGCTCGCTGTAGATGGAAGACCAGATCGCACAAGCCAAACCAGCGAAATACAAGTTATCGAACCAACAGTTCAAGCAACAATACAAAAGGAAGTAATACGCACTGTCGTTATGATTCCATGCAAATACTGCCAAGGCCTCATGGATCAAACATTAACTGCTTGCCCCAACTGCGGCGCAAAAAGAACAGTATGATTAGAAAAAACATTAGGTGCCACTTTCTGAAATGGCTGAGTTTGTGTTTACAAGTTTTGCCAGTTCCTCTGCCCATTCTTTGATGACAGTGTGATCTCTTGTGTCATAGATTCCTGGTTCCGATTCCTTGAAAGAAGCTTCAACTCTAGGTTTATCCATTTCCATGGCTTTCTTTGCAAACCAAGGTAGTTTGTTGTAGTTGTAAATCCCTCCGAACAACCCTAAGGCGATGGGTTTAAGATTGTACTTGGCTGCTTTTTCTTCAAGATATTTCCTTCTCGCTGTCTCTGCTGCTTCGGGTTTTTCTTTGTCAGTTGCTGAACCGCAACAGACGAAAAGAGCTACTTTTTTGTTTGCAAGTTGTTTCTGGAATTTCTTAAGGAAGTCTTCTGGTTCGCCTGTCCACCTGTGAATTTGGATTCCGCTGCCGACGATTACAAGATCGAATGGCTCGATGTCTTTGATTTTTTGGTCTTTAGCGTTCACGACTTCAACGTCTAATGCCTTTTTGGCGCAGTGTTTTTGCAATTTCTTCTGATGTGCTGGCTGCTGCTCCGTATCGAGTTCCATAAACGATTAATGCTTTACTCATGCGTTAACACCTCCTTGATTTCGTTACACGGCTTAGTTGGTAGAGTTTTAACCTATCATAAGATGCCATATCATCAATAAGAGACCAGCAGTCGCTATACAGGACACGCCTAAAAGATACACGCTTGACACTGGCACGAAAAGTAACCCGACAAGGTAAATCAAATCTAACGTGCTTGCAAAAAGCCCAACATACGCGGTTGCTTTGCCAAAAATATGACTCTGTAACATAATTGCTGACATTAACATGCCTGCAAGAGCCACAAACAGGAGGCTCAGGTAGAAGCCTGCACTTTGGTAGACGGCGCCTGGATTGTAGCCATTGGCAAGCACTGCCTGCCCCGCAGATAGCAATGTTGACTTTTGGACTTCTGTTGCTGCAGCGGCATATTGGTTACTAAGTGAGAACATGGGAAGTGCAGAGTTTGAAACGATATAGGTTATGGCACCGAGAAGGCTAAGAGTGAGAGCTAATAGCGTATAGCTTTTGTTGGTTTTTCTTAGGGCAACGAAAACGGCTAGAAACATTATGCCAACCAGGATATAGTTTGCGATGTCAAAAAAGTTAAGCAACGTCAACCCTAAAAGTGGATTGCCATGAAGCAAAGTGAACCAGCCCTCCACGTTGCCAGGGGGCGCAATCCCAGTAAACAAGGGAATTTCTGCAACGCCAAGATTCCGCCTGAAGACCAAGGCAGCAACCAAAGCGGCGACTGCGCCAACTTTGTAGAGGTTTTTCCATGATGAGTCGATGGTCTGTGAAACACTGTTCATATTTGCATTAGTCATGGGTGGACAACTCTGCTCTTTCCTACTTTGTAATTAAATATTGCAGCAATGCCTCCAGCGGCGATACCGAAAAGCGGTGGAACTACGCCTCCGCCGACTGCTAACATTGCCAAAGAGAGCAATATCAAGATCAATCCACTATGCTTTCTTTCCAAGCAAGTTCCAGCCCAAGCAATCACCAGACCCGCCATAATTATCGTAAGGATGCCAGCAGCGAAAAAGCTGGGAATCAAAGTTACCGCTGGTTCTCCAGCTAAAGGAGAAGAGACCAACTGAGGCCACGCCATAATCACAACTCCTTTTGGCGCGACATTGCCCTGCAGAATTTCGCCAGGTCCATGAGACGCCCCCATAAACCCACTTAAAACTCCTATAATTACTGCTGCAGTTTTTGTTTTGTTCATTGTTTTTGCACCTCAAACCGATTTTGTACGGGTAATTTGCAGATTTCGTTTTCCCCGAGGTCCACTCGAATAACGCCGTTTTTGCCTTTGACTTCCAAAATTACTCCTTCCTTAAAGGTTGCCTAGCAACAAGTTCCCCTATTGTTCCTTCGACGAGCACGGTATCGCTGGAACCATTAGTTAGCGTAACGTTTTTGAGGTTTCTCTTTGAATTAAGTTCAACCGAGAAAACCCTTTCTTTATTATTCGGTTTATTTTGCATTTTCTTTCCTCGAAGATACTATTGAGGCGGGAGTAATGATTAGTTTTATTTGATTCAGATGCTAAGAAGTAAGCATTGGAGTCAAAATCTAAGGTAAGGTTGGAAAAAGATGGGTGAAGAATCTGGGTTGGAAAAGTTGTTTTTTGAGTTGGCGAGCGAAAGTCGCCTTAGCATTCTGCGCGAATTGCAGAAGGAAAATCTTAAGATGCAGGAAATTGCCCGCCGACTTGATGTTACTCCAACTGAGGCTTTTAGGCAGCTGGAGCGGTTGAGCGTCGCTGGGTTGGTTCAGAGGCAACCTGACGGCATGTTTGCTCTTGCAGAGTATGGCAAACTGGTGCTTCAAATTTCCACTTCCTTAGATTTTATCTCCAAGTACAAAGACTATTTTTCGACGCATGATTTGATGCGTTTGCCCAGCCAATTTGTGAACAGGTTAGGTGAGCTTTCAGGGGCTGAGTTGGGGATGGACACAATTAAGTCCTTGAATATGGGTTCGCAGGCTTTTATTGAGGCTAAGCAGTATGCTTGGGGAATAGGAGAAGGCACCATTCCTGGGAACATGACCTCAGTTATGAATCAACGTGTTCAAGAGGGAGTACAAATCAAAATGCTTATTTCGCAAGAACATCTTCCAGCAGGTGCAAGCTTGCCTCCAACGCCGAAAAACGTTGAATTAAGAGGCTTATCAGAACTTCCCGCAATAGTCGTCCTCACTGAGAAGGCGGCGGGCATCTGCTTCTATCAAATTGGAGGAAGAGTAGACTACGCTGGCTTCTTCGGCACCGACCCTGCCTTCCACAACTGGGTAAAAGATCTATTTCTGTACTATTGGGAAAAAGGCATACGAGTTTAGTTTTAAGCTTTATTTCTCTCTTAACATTTCTGACAGCTTAACGTCAGGATGATGATAGCGCTCGTTATACGACACAATTTGACCAGTAATTGCCTCTTGTGGACACCACGCATAACACGCCAAACATGTCTCACAACGATGTTGCCACATCAGGCTTGCCCTCCACTATTTTGATATTGCCTACGGGACAAACTTTTGCACAAGTTCCGCAGCCACTGCATTTCGCATCAACTTGGAAGCTCTTATCAGCTAAGGGTATGAGTGCCCTAAATGGCATCTGTGGAGGAAGCTGCTAAGTTTTCTGTATCTTCTTGAAAATGCAGGTTTGATGGCAAGGTAAAGCAACGGAGCTAAAAATATTTTGCGCATAATGCCCCGTGTTTCCAATTTACCTTTCTTCTTTGCTGACACGTATTCGCAAATTGCATTCAGTTTCTCTTTCTGATAGGCGAGTGCTTTTTCCTGCTTTTCCAAGGTAAGTGTTTTGTCACTCATTTTGAAGGTGAATCCTGCCGCGAGTTCACCGCCTTGGGAACTGACTTGTTTAGCCAAGTTTTCTATGGTTGTACCCGGCATGTTTCCACAGGTACAAACTGCAAAGACATATTTTGAGTCGAGGTTCTCCAGTTTACGAATAAACCTGCTGATAATAAGTGGAATGC
Organism: Candidatus Bathyarchaeota archaeon; assembly: GCA_963768895.1. Classification (GTDB taxonomy): domain Archaea; phylum Thermoproteota; class Bathyarchaeia; order Bathyarchaeales; family Bathycorpusculaceae; genus Bathycorpusculum. The sequence continues at coordinate 32,592 of CAVYJU010000021.1, read as the reverse complement.
CGCAGTCGTTTGTAGCGTAAAAAACGGGGAACACAATCCCAATTGCATCTGCCTCAATGTTTATCTTCTCTTTCTTAATAGCCGAGGAGATAGGAATCAGTTTTCCGCCAATTGTGCCTGCAATTTCCTTTGCCACAAATAGCGAGTTGCCAGTTCCAGAAAAATAATAGATTTCTGCGTCCATTCTAAGGTTTTCACCTTTCGGTTCCGATAGTTGTTGAAACAGAAAAAGTTATAGCCTAAAGAAAGATAACTAGTTTGTGATTTTATGCAGTTTTTTACTGTAAAAGATGAATCCAACATTAAACGTAAAGTTCTATTATTACCCTTAAGCGACACAGAAATGAATGAAGTTTCGGGTCAATGCGCAAAATGCATGCCCTCGATCTCAATATCATCCCTGATACAACTGGGACATCCATATGTGATCGTAGATTTCGGCGGAGCCGATGCATGGAAAACAGCCATAGCCCTAGACGAAGTTTCTGAGGATGGACATAAAGTCGGGGACGAACTGGCAATGGGAGATGTCTTAACAGTGATTTTGACATCTAAATCCAAAGCTGCGAACATTTCTAAAGACAAGGTCTACATGAAAGTGCCTTTGGAAGAAGTCTTAGTTTTCAGTTTCCTCTACACAGCAGACATGGCGCAAAACTACGCAGTATACAAAATGTATCAACAATCGAAAAAATGATCGAATCGACGGAAACTAAATAAGCACTCATTTTTTTAAAGTACCTAAAGGTTAGTCTGAACTTTTTTGCTCGAAAAGTGCTTTTATGTTCTGTTTTTAAGACCAGTTGATTCAAACCAATTGATTGTTCTTTCAAGCCCTTCCTCAAAGGTTACGTTTGGTTTCCACTTTACAAGTTCTTCTAGTTTGTGTGTGTCTGGGCATCGTCTTTTTGGGTCATCTTTAGGCAGGGGACGAAACTCTATCGGCGAGTCAGAGTTGGTTATCTCTTTAATTTTTTTGGCGAGCTCGAGAATGGTGACTTCTTGGGCGTTTCCAACGTTTGCAGTTTCGCCTTTTGCATTTTTGCATGCTGCCAACCGCAACAGCCCCGAAACGGTATCGGTTATGTAACAAAAAGATCGCGTCTGTTTTCCATCTACCATAAACCGTTATGGGTTCTCCAGTCAACGCTTGCAATATAAAACGTGACATTGCCCTGCCATATAACCCGTCTTCTCGTAAGCGTGGACCGTACGTATTAAAAATCCTAGGCAACTTCACATCTAAACCATACTGTTTGTGATAAGCGACAAGCAATGCTTCTGCATATCGTTTTCCCTCATCATAGCAAGATCTTGGACCAATCGGGTTAACTTTTCCCCAGTAACTCTCAGGCGTAGGAATAACTTCTGCATCTCCATAAACCTCAGAAGTTGAAGCAAACAGCAAAGTGGCATCATTCTTTCTAGCTAACTCCGCCATATTGGCACTTCCCACAGAACTGGTCTTTAGCGTCTCAATTGGATGAGCCAGGTACTCGTCAGGAGAAGCATGTCCCGCCATATGTAAAATTAGATCAAATTTTTCTTGACTTTGAAATTTACAAACGTCACTCTTTATGAACCTAAATTTTGGGTTACTCGTTAAATGGTCTGTGTTCTTCGTTCTTCCAGTTGACAAATCATCAACGGCTATGACATCAGCTCCAAAACCAATCAGAACATCGCAAAGCCAACTGCCGATAAACCCTAAACCGCCTGTTACTAGCACTTTCTTTGTTGAGAAATATTCCTCTTTCACGTTGCTTTTTATTTTTTCAATGTCTTTACGTATTATTTTGTCCATCACGATTCATTCACCGGCAAACTGGAATACATAATTTAGATTTGTTACGAGTCACAATTATTTCTTTACTAATATATAAAATGGCGAAAACGGTTAATTACGATTGTTTTTGATATGGGTTTTGAGATCTTTACTAATAGTTCTTTATGTGCAACAGTTTGAAGTGCTCTTTTGCTTTTTGGTAAAGCTGATCGTCGGCAGTAACCAGTTGTGCCTTCAATTTTTCTGAAAGCAAAAGGTATGTTGAGTCGTAAATTGCTATGTTAATTTTGCACGCAATATTTAGTGCCTCAGAGATTTCGATCCAATTGAACTCATGTAGTTTTATCCGCATTCCTTGAAGACTTTTCAAGGCTTCTATGGGCGTCTTCCTGAAGGATTCTTCCTCGTGTTTGCGCTTTCCAAAGTGAATTAGCAACCTCTTGCACGGCGATGGAAGGTGCAATTAAGTTGATAGTTCCTGCAAGATAATCTTGCTTTAGCCTAGCTGAGTTTTCCTCATAAGGTTCGCTTGATAAAACCCACTTCACAATGATGCTTGCATCTACTACGTATTGAAGAATTTTCCTATCTCTCCCTGTCTTCTCTAATCCAAGATACTATTTCTTCTGTTGATGTTGGTTTAGTGCGTTTCCTAATTTCGTCAAGCTTAGCCGAGGCCAATAGCATGTCTTGTTGATCAATTTTCTTTTGGACGCAGTCTCGGATGTACTGGCTCCAGTTAACCTTAACATGTTTCATCTTTTTTTTCATTTCGTTGGGAACTTTGACTGTGATTACGTTTGGCTCTTCCATATATACCCATGGTATAGTTATCAAGTATTACTAATAAACATTACAGGCTGATGCATTACGTCAAATAAACAAGATCAACTTCAACGAAAGCTTAAAGTTACGCTGAAATAAGCCCAACTTTCGCGTCAACAATAAAACAGGGTTAACAACTCGACAACACGCAGCCCACAAAAAAAGCCAATCCCAAAACAAAATAGCCTAGAAAAAACTGTTCAAACTTACGCTGACTGTCCAAGCTTCCCACCAAAAGAAGCGTTGCTAGGCAAGAAGTAGCAGAACTATGAAAACTGGGAACTCTGGGACTGAAGGTGATGAAGTGGGTGTTGAAGATGATAATGGTGACGGTGTTGACGTTGGATTAGGTGTTGGAGTTGGAGTAGATGTTGACGCTCCCTGGATTGTGATTTGTATCGGCGTTGTTTGTATTGCGTAGGTTTGACTGGATTGGCCGATAATGTTGTAGGTTCCCGGCGAAACTGGGTCTCCTTGAACTGAAAGGTCGAAATTGCATGTCTGCAACCAAGTGAAGTTGGCTGATATGTTTTCTCCAGGTTGAAGTTGCGTGATGGTTATGATATCTGGAAAGGCTTTGAAATTTGACCATTGGTATATTTGGTTGTTTGTGTCGTTGGTTACTTGGAAGTCAAAATCATATCCTGAATGAGTGAAGCTTATTGTTTGTGTGCTGATGTTGGTGATGGTCATGGTTAGGTTGACTGGTTCGCCTAAGCTGTAGGTGGTTTTGTCTGTGGTCATGGTGAGTTGGAGATCGCCGCTTTCTCCAGATGCTACATTTGGGGTTGGCGTATTTGTTTGAGCCGCACCAAAATGCAATGCGGCGGCAAAAGCTAAGCAACCAATCAAACGGCTAATAGAATTACCCAGAGAAATTGCTTTTTCATAGCTTAACCTGCTTAAACAACGTATGTTGTCCCGATAAAAGGATTTTTGTAAGTAACTTAGCTTGCCAGTATCCCTTGTTTTCAGTTTCTTTTCATTGTCTAATATTTTCTGAAAATGTAAGAAAATGTCAAATTATGTAAAATAATGTAAAATTATGTCAAAAAATGTAAGAAAAAGTATCAACCTGCAACCAATTCAAGCTCTAAATCAAAAAACCAGCCCAAAACAACCAGTTCAAAAATGGCGCCATAGCTGTTGTTGTTCTAGCAGAGGGCAGATTATTTCTCGATGTTTTGCGATTGAACGCGATTAAAAAGGCTTAAACTAGATTAAACTAGATTAAAAAAGCTTAAACTAGACTCAAACTAGATCAAAATACACGCAACCTGCAAACAAATCAGACCCCAAACCAAAAAAGCAACCTAAAACACAAACAACAAAAATTGCAGCAAATTCCCAGTGAAAATGACAGCGCTATAGCCTCAAGCAACCATTATTTCTCATTTAACTAAATAACGCAAAAACCAATCGATGGATAGTTTGGCGACTTCTTCAAGTTTTCCCCGTTCCTCAAACAGGTGGGTAGCGCCAGGAACTATTACAAGCTTCTTTTGGGCAGTCATTTGCGCCATCGCCTCTTTGTTTAACTCAATCACTTCAGTGTCTAAACCTCCCACTAAAAGAAGCGTTGGTGCCGTTACTTTAGAAAGATAATTAGCTGCTAAGTCTGGGCGTCCTCCACGCGAAACCACAGCTGCAATGTCGTTTGGAAGTTTTGCAGCCGCAATTAAAGCAGCCGCCGCACCTGTACTTGCCCCAAAATAACCAAGAACACAACTCTTTGTCAACCGATCATTCTTAAGCCACAAGGTTGCACCGATTAGACGTTCAGCAAGTAAGCCGATGTTGAAGCGGTATTCTGCAGTTACCATATCTTCGTTTTCCTCTTCACGGGTTAACAAATCAAACAGTAAGGTTCCTATCTTTGCTTTATTGAATTCTTTTGCAACGTATTGGTTTCTTGGACTGAATCTTCCGCTGCCGCTACCATGAGCAAACAACACTACAGATTGGGCTCTAGAAGGAAGGGTCAAGCTGCCTTCTAAAACTACGTTGCCCACAGGAATTTTTAAGTCATTTTGATGACTCATGCCGTCACCCTACCTGCCTGTTTACTATGTCGTCTTTGCTTATTTTGCTTAAGAAGCTCGATTACCTCCTCATCAGAGGTTTGATTGAAATCAACATAAAATTGGCCTATAGCTTGAAAATACTCAGGTGTGTAGAGGCATATTACGCGGTCAGCTCGTTTATTTAGCTCTTCAATTGTGGATGGTGGACCGACTGGAACAGCAACGATTACTGTTCTTGCCCCCTTGTTTCTAACTGAAGCTAACGCTGCTTTCATAGTTGACCCGGTAGCTATTCCATCGTCAACAACGATGACATCCCGACCCTTCAAGTTAGGATAAGGCTCATTTCCCCTATACACTTTAAGTCGCCGCTCAATTTCACTTTTTTGCCGAACACTCTCTGCTCTAATGTATTCCCGAGAAACCCCAAGATAAGAAACCAAGCCCTCATCAAGAATTATCGTGCCATCCTCAGTCATGGCGCCAATCGCTAATTCAGGATTATCAGGCGCACCAATCTTACGAGGAATAATAACATCAAGCGGCAAAGTAAGCTTGTCAGCAATCTCATAACCCACAACTACTCCACCTCTTGGAATCGCTAAAACTATAGCGTTTTTTCCATCAAAATCAGCAAAGGCCGAAGCCAAACGTTTTCCAGCTTCCACACGGTCAGCAAAATACGCCATTTCTCATCCCTCAAAAAAAACTTATAATTGATAATAAGTAAATGGAAATATAAAAAGAGGTTGACACAACATGCATATCTATGTCTTTCTTGGTTAATTGCATGTTTTCTTTGTCGAAGTTGAATTCGCTGAACCTTTGAAGATAGTAGAGTCTTAGGTATTCTCCTGCGAATTTAGTTTGGAATGGCAGATCTTTTGGTGAAAGCTGCTTCTTTTGTTTTAGTTGCTCTTCGATGGCTGTCGCGGCAATTGGGTAGTTGAGCAAAAGCTCTTTTCGTTCATTATAAACTACAAGAGTCTGTACAGACTCATCGACGTAAGAGAGATATGTTGGCAAATGCTCCATTATTTGGTTAATCTTTTCGCTTAATGGATTTGCAAGAGTTTCTGTAACTTTCTTTAAGCGCTCATCCAAATTGCTGTTTTGCTCCCAAGGATAATCCTCAGTTGGAAGTAAACGCTCAATTGTCTCATCATCACTAATTAACTCATTATAAAGCATAGAAAGCAAATCTTCAGCCATGCCGAGGACAGATTGGACATCATCTCTTAACATAACAACATCCAAAATATTCAACTCATCCTTCTCAGAATTCTTCTCCAAAGTTAACTTCATGGCATAAGCTTTCTTGGCATATCCCAATACTTTTGGCAGATTCTCACGGAAAATCGGCTGCAAAAGCTCACTCTCACTAGTCAAACTAGCGATTGGTTCCAATGAACTCTCAAGATACTTCATTGAAGCCAAGATTTCAACTCCATACTGCCTCTTCCAATTATTCAATGCATTATACAAAGCTTCGATGGCAATCCAAGGCGATTCTTTTTGCTCTAACTTTTGCTTTGCGAATTCTATTGCCCCGTCTTCTTCTGGAAGATTTGGATCATACAAGGGCCTAATAACCCCGTAAATAGGCTCTGCTACGCTGAGAACGCTTGTGGCTAGATTTCGACCTTCCTCTAAGGTTTTCTTGATAGATTCTATCCTTTGATCAATAGGCATGTCTTTTTGGAAGTCAGTGTTCAACGTAGTTTCTACTTTTAAGCCGCTAACTTTGAGTTTCCCTATCCAATTTGAGAGTTCGCAGTTAGCAAAAATCTGGTATTCTAAAAGAATTCTGTTAAGTTCTAATTCCAAATCGTCAACATTTTTGTTGAACTTCTTGAGTTCCAGAAATTTCTCATTTAACTCTGCAGGTTCATAGTAGTGCTCGCTGAATTTTTTCAGTGTATCTTCAAGTGAATCTTTGATAATTAGCAGTTTTCCTTCAGGAGACGAAACAACGACAGGAATGTTCTCTTTAACGTTGTTCAGTTGATCTTCAAAAACTTGCAGTCTACGCATAAGTGCTTGGGCTTTCTCAGTTATCTCTGGGGTTGTAGTTGTCTGTTTAGGAGTGTTGCTCATGAAAACAGCTGGAAAAGTAAATAATAATGTTGCCAAAATTCCAAACGCCATCGTTCCAGCACTGACATCGGCAGTAAAAGCTAATCCAGTTTGAAGAGAACTCAGAAAAATAAAGAAAAATGCTGCAGCACATGTTGCGATAAAACATGGAATAAGCCTATCAGCAAGGGATCCGCTTCCCTGTGAAACCAACAATCTGGAGAAGAAAACCATCGCCAAAGAAAGCCCTGCCACAATAACTACAAACATCAGAATACCCGGAACAGAATCACGGTACTGAATTAAGGCGTCTGAAAGAGTGCGACCATTAAAGTTGGGATTCCAAGTAAGCTGACCTGTGATTGTATACACAGCTTGAGATGCATCATATAATCTAAATTGACTCATTGATGTATTGAGATCTGCGAGAATCGAGTTTAGAGGAACAAAAACAGGTGGAGCTGAACCAGGCTGAAGCCACCATTGGGGCTGAGCTATCAATGCAACAGTATACTTGAAGTACTGAATAATTTGGAGGGGCACCGTAAGCAAAACATAATAGACAATTGTCAGACCTACCTGTTTCTTAAAAAATACTGCCGATGCCAAAATCAACGGAATAGCCAAAAAATATGTTTGCGAAGAAAAAAGACTTATGAATGCCAATATGCCAAAGTCAATAGCAAGAGCACTTTTGTAACGCTGAAAAATTACTGGCAAGGCGATAAACAAAGCCATCCAAACAACGATTATCGCTACACGAATATTTTCTGCCCCTAAGAAGGAAAAAAAGTACAAAACAGCTAAATGGTATATCAATCCTAATCCAATAACCGCGCCACCAATAGGCATTCCAAACCTTGGATCCCTAAAAGTTACAAACGCAACTAGAACGGCAATTAATATTGGCAGTGGCTGAGGAAATAAAGGCAGCAAAGACATTGCGAGCGCCATAGCAACAAGCGTTAAGGAGGCAGTAATAATCTTAAGCGAAGTTGGTTCAGAAATGCGCTCCTGCTCTTTCTTCTCTAACCTTTTTTTCTTAACTCCGCTGTACCATCCCTTCAAACCCGCAGTTTTAGAGTTGGGTTTTTCCTGCACTTCCTTTTTTTCTTGAGCTTTCTTAGAGCGACTAAACCTTTTAAACTTAAGCTTGATCTTCTCTCTTCCCTCTTTAAAGAGTGAATACCTAAAGCCTTATTTTACCATACTCTTCTTAAGCTTATCTGGAAAAAAGCGCCTGAAGTGGTAACTTTGCCTAAAAGAAAACTGCCTAAATTATGGTACTCAAAGAGTGACTATAAGAAAGACCGAGAAAATGAAACTGAGAAGCTTTCTGAACAACTCCAAAATGATGACCTCACAAAAACAACCATAAACGATGAAACGGCAGAGCCAATCAGTGTGGAAAAATCAGACTCAGCAAAATGAAATAGACAGCAACCTACCACCGGCTAATGACACATTTCCACAAGCTGAAAGAGAAGATCAGTCGACAACTACAAGAGAAGACAGCGTGCAACCAAACGAAATATCAGCTGCTCAAACCGAAAATCAGATGAAACAACTTGAAAACGAGAACAAGTCAGAACCTCAGCCAGTTAACGAACCACCGTCAACCCAAAGTGATATTCAAGAAAACATTGCAGAAAGCGAAAATAAACTGGACCTTATCGCAAAGCCTTCAACTCCGACTGAAGGCACGCTTGAAATAACTGAACCAGCGAAAGAAAACGAAAATAAAGAAACGGCACTGGAACAAAAAATTAATGTAATGTCCTCCGAAACCCTCATTCAAATGGAAAATAATGGAGCACCCGTCGAAGCAATTGCAACCGTTGAAGCAGTAAACGAAGTAACCCCAATTGTGGTAGAAAACAAAGTTACCTTAATTGAAAGAGACGAGAACTTAGTAAAAAACACGGACAACCTTAAGCATCCCTTTCCAACAAGAGCACTTGTATGCATTGGTGAATATCCAATAAACATCGTTTTGAAGGGTATGTTCTCTGGGATCAAAGACCAGGATGTATTGCCTATTTTTGTTGAAAAATTCACCAAGGATATTAACAAATGGAGCAAAGGGCGGCTTGATTTAAACAATATTGTCGGCTTGGACGAGGATATTGACACTCATTTCTGGTACGATCTTCCACCATACTTAGTTGATAATGAAAGCTTTTTTGCACACATAAAAAGCATGCCTGTAGAAAAGCTTCAAAGTGCCATACTTGTTTCGGCAACTTGGAGCGGTATAGGAAGTGCTCTATTACCAATTATGAATTCGCAATTCAAGGAATGGAACATAAAAACAGCAGGGTTAGCGATTTTACCCTCAAAAGCACAGCCCTTAGATGGCCAATTCAATAGTCTTGCCTCCATTGGCATTTACTCTTCAAAAGAGGCAACAACCCTTATTCTTATTGACAGAGATAATCTTGAAGATTACACTGGTGTTGATAGAAACGGTTACGTTATCAGTGGCAACACCGCTGCAAATTATCTTCTTGATCTAATGTTAACTAAAGAAACTTTTGTACAAGAACTATGTGAATTGTCTGAATCATTTAGCTCTAAAATATTCACCGTCCTGTTAGCATCAGGAGAAAGCCTGAAAATTTACGGTTCAATAGAAAATATCCTTAACACCGCCTTGCTTAAGCCTCTTTTCACCTTTGACCTATCAAGTACAACATTACTTTATGTTCTTGTTCGCATGCCAATTCAACTAAAAGACAAGCTACCAAGAGGAAAAATCGAGTTAGCAATAGCTAATTGGTTTAAAGATAAAGCAAATCTTGAATCTATCTACGTAAGTGACCCCGTTTACGTGGAAGATAACAGTGATCGAATTGACATAGGCCTGTTTGTAGGTGGCTTTGAGACAGCTACAAGGTTTACCGCACTGGACAAAAAGATTACAAAAGTGAAAAATCAGGCTATTAAAAAAGGTTCGATAACAGAGGAAGATTGGCAAACAATTGTCAAAAGTCTAAAAATATAAAATAATCGAAAAAAGGAGTTAAAGCTCCTCTTTACTTTGTGTCGTTATTGCCGTTTCCATTTATTTGTTTGATTAATTGTGTTGCCGAAACGCCATGCTCAAGTAGGTATGATCTTGAGAGATGTCTTTCAAAATCGTTTGATTTGTTGTAAAGCAGCTGCATTTCGTCGAAGGATTCCATGTCCTCTGGTTTTCCTCTGCCGCCGACAACCAGTACTCGGGTAGTCCATGGATCTCTGGAGTCAACAACACGTACGGTAATGGTTCTTGAAACTTCGCTCGTAACGTATCCGGCCAGGGCAGTGTAAATCTCTTGAGACATGTCTTCAGTCCACATATTTGGAGGCGATTGTATGGTAACCCAAATGTAATCTGTCTTGTAAGTCGGTTTGTAGCCCATGACACTTGGTGTTTTGAAAACTCTGACGATGCTTTTCAGGTAGTCTTTGAAGTGTTCCATATCAAGAATGTCTTTGAATATTACTTCTCTTGTGAGGTTTTCTTCTTGTTCAGTCAATATTTTGAAGATTATCTTTAGCTGTTCACTTTCTGTAAGGTCAGCTGATTTTTCAAAGTATTTCTTGGGGGCAACAATTTCAGCAATCATTTCATTGTATTCTTTGCTTATGTCAGCGATTTTGGTCAGTCTCTTGCGGTATTCTGAGGTAAGTTCAAATCTTTTTGTTAATTTTTCATAGAGTTTAATTGTGCTGTCAACTTTGTTTAGGTTATCAATGACAAAAGATTCTTCTTGCTCTATCCGTTTAAGCTCGCGGTCTAAATCTAAGAGCTGTTCTCTAGCATATCGTTTACCGCCGAAAAGTTTTCTAAGTTGCCGTTCCATCTTTTCCTTGTCAAATTCTTTGCGTTTCTTTGTCTCTTGTACTCTCATGACTTCGTTGTCAAAGTTGCCTCTTTTCTGCATGCGTTTGGTGAGGATTTCGTTGATGAAAGTCATGTGTTCATCTATCATTTTTGCTTCGTCATAGGGTGTTCTAAGCATTAGTTGAATCACGAGGTAAATTGTGGCGAGTTCTGCTTGGATATCTTTCAAGTCCTCTAATTCTGCCTGGCACTCTGGGAAGCACTTCATAGTATCTTATTAAGGCGTCAGTTAAGTACCGGGTTTCATCATAGGACTTCATTAAATCAAGCGATTTCTCAGCAATTTCAGCTAGATTCACCAAGTCTTCCAGAATCTTTTTCTGCCTAACCGTGAAGACTTGCGAGGTGGGAATCAATTGAGCTAGCCGTTCGAGAATAGTTGCTTTTCTTTCATGGAACTCTAAGTGATTCTTTGTTAAATTATTTAACAGAACTTCAAGGTTGTCAAGTTTTCTTGAGCCTTCTTTTCGCAAAGTCAAATTAATTATTGCATCTTCAATTGGCCCTGTCTTGCCCATCAGTTTAATTGTTGAGAGGAACTTCATAATTTCGCTAAGCCAATTTTTAACTTGTATTTCAACACCTTTAACATGCAAAGTTGTGTCATCTTCGAGGCGTGGATTGCTGTTGATAACTGTTTTAAGTTTTTCTTCAAACTGCTCTTCGTTGTAGGTTCCTGTTTTTATTAGGTAATTCTTGAATAATTCCCTTGTTACATCATGATCTATGTTAATGACATCGCCTATTTCATTCAGTATTAGAAGCTTTTCTTTTCGGGATTCTTGCATGAGTTGGAGTCCTTCAAAATTAAGCTTGTATGCGGAAATGTATTCTTCAACTGGATACATGACTTTCATCATGCCCAGAGTGTGCGCTGAGTTGTTTGTGAGACCGACTTCTGTGCCGATTCCACCCATCAGGTCTGCTAAGTCAAAATCCATTAATGTATAAAGCATGTCTACAACCATGTCGTCCATTTCTCTTCGGGCGCTAACAATGTTGCCTACTTTTGAGTAAGCAGGCAAAAGCGGCAAGTAGATTAGAGCATTGAGCGGATTGCGATAAACCTCACCGTATTCCTGGGTAACAAATTCGTTATAGTCTTTGTTTAGCCAAAGAGATAGTTCATTCATTGCTACAAACGCAGAGCATCCTTTTGCTGGAGGGTCATCTCCACCGCAGGGCGTAACAACAAAAGCGATAATCGGAACTCCTGAACCTAGTACTTTTCGAAGATGTCTGGCGAAATCAAAAAATACACCGCTTCCTGTGCCACCGCCTAAACCATAGACTAAAACGACTGTTGGGGTGACAATTGAGGAGAGTGCCTGTTCTTTGAATGAGTTTATAGCGTTTTTTATTATTCCTAGTTGGTAATAGTTTAAAGCGTAGATTGCTTTGGCTAAGGCTCTTCTTCTGCCTGCGCCACCTGCCATTGGCGGAATAGCCATTGTTGATTGCAGCCAAGGAGTGTAGTTGGTAAGTTTTGCGCCTTCACCAATTATGTATTCGCCGTATTTTTGGTTGATGAAGTCAAACATTGCTTCAGCTGTTGGGAATTTTACTGATTGGGCGACAAGACGCATTCTTTCTGCTGGGATTCCTGCTTTAACCATTGATTTTTGGATTTCCTCGTGCTTTTCTTGTAAGCTTCTGATTTCGGGGTCAGCAATGTCGATTGCTAAAAGAGAAAGCCTTGTGAGGTCATTCTCCATTAGCTCTTTTGTTTTTTTGTGCGATAGGAAGGTTTCTACAATGTTTGTTCCGGCTGAGCCTAAGCCTATTAGTTGTACGCTGTTTTGGTAGATTCTCGTGGTCTATCACATCCCGACTAATCTTTTGAGTCTGTCTTTAACTGATTCTAAGTTAGATGACATTGCTCGATCGATTTTTGAAATGCGCAACGTTAAGCCTTCTAAGTCTTTGATTTGGTCTTCAACGACAAGCTGGAAGTAGCTAACTTTACCTCTTACCCTAAACCATAAGAATGCGAATATAACTGCAACAACCGCGACAACAACAATCAAAGGTAGAAACAGCGCTTGCGAAGCTGAGCTGGGTGGTGCATTAGCTGAGTTTAAATTGTTAAGCATAGCGGTGGCGTCTGTAATATCTCCTGCGTTAGCTACGGCTTGAGACTCATTGAGAACGCTTGTGTAAAGTTGAATGTACCCTGAATTAACTCCAGAGGAGATAAGTGAGTTCAGATTTGCATTCTTTTGATTATAAAGCGTTTGGAATGCAGCCATGCCAGCACTGGTTGAGTATGCTGTAATTTGAGAAGAGCAAGCTTCCATCTGGGCCGTACAAAGAGACAACGTAAACTGGCGCTTGTCCTGTAGTAGATGATGGCGTTGGAACTATTCCATAAACCGTCATAGTGAAGGTTCCTTGAACCCAATCGAACTGTGCATGATTTGAATTTGGATTAAAGACACTGCCTAGACTATAGTTTTGGCTTACGAGTTGCCAGTATTGACCTTGTAACAGCTGCTGCAAACTTGTTGAAAGCGAAAGATCGCCAGATCCGCCAGTAAAAACGTTAACAGTGAACGTACAATAAATTTGTTGGCCAGGGCTTATCGATCCAAGCGTCTGATTCAAGCCAGTTGCTTGAATCATAGTTAACAAGAAGGTGCTTTTGTAGTGTAATCATAAATTTCATAACTGGTTATCCAACCGTTCCCCTGAGCTTTTGCTGGTGAGAATGAAACTGATGATAAATATAGGGTGGTTAATAATAAAACGAGACTTAAAGCCAAAATTTTCTTGTTCATTGGTAATCCCTCATTATTTTAAATTGGATGATTGGATGATGCATATAACACTTGCGCTAAACCGCTTTGAAATAAAATTTTCTGCAAAAACGGCTCTTCTATGCTTAAAATGCTATTGTTTTGCAAGTAAAAACGGAACATTGCAGGCATTTCTTAAGGTAAAGCATAAGAGATTTTGTGTATAACAATTGTTGTTACGAGTGGTTAAGGATGGAAATCATAAACGTCCGTTTACCCGACAAAATAGCTTCAGACATCGATAAACTAGCAAAAAAACATGGTTTAAGCAGATCAGAAGTTATGCGTCAAGCATTAACTATTTACTTGCACCTTGTAGAAAACGCTGGAACAATGCTGCGTCCCACAATTTTCCAAGTAAAACCTTCCCAAATAACTTACACTCGAAGAGGCGATGTTTCCATCCTTAAGATTCCAACGGGTCACGCTATCGTCACTGGGTCAACATCATCAGGAGCTGTCGGTCCGAAAATAATGGATAAAGTCAAAGTTGAAGGACACGTATTAGGAAAGTTTCTTGCAAGAGTTGCATTGATGGATGTGACAGCTACCGGTGCTTTTCCTCTTCTTTTATCAGTCACGTTAGGTGTTGAGAAAGAACCAACAGGCAACCAAATAATAGAGGGCATCAGCCGTGAAGCCAGAAGTATTGGTCTTGATCCAAACCAAGTAATCTTGGTAAATACAGAAGACAACTTTGAAACAGTGCAAACAGGCGCCGGATTAACTGTAGTTGGCTTTGCAAATGAAGACGAGTTAAGGATTGGAAAAACTGTTCCCGGCGATATAATAATTGCCATAGGCAAACCTAAAGTTGGTGATGAAGTAATCTTGGCAGAAGCAAAAGGCGAAATTGCCGACCTCAAAAATATTATGCAGCTTTCTCAGAAGAAATACGTTCATGATATTGTTGCTGTTGGAACTTTGGGCATAGCTGACGAGGCTAGAATGATGGCGTACGGTGTTGGTAGACAATTAAAACTATTCGAGTTGCAAGGAGTTGATTTGAACAAATCAGCTGGTCCAGCCACAGTTGTTCTTGCTACGGTAGATAAAGAGAAACTTGAAGAATTGTCATCGGTGATTAGTAAACCTATCAGCGTTATAGGGGAAATATTATAGAAGCAACTGATCACTGCTTTTGAGTGATTTTCATCATGTGACCATTTCGATCAATTTCGCCCTTTCTAATCCGTGTTGTGGATATTGGAATACTATTTTCTGCTTGAACCATATCAACCGTTACAATTTTTAGCGGTTTAAGACCAGCTTTGTTTCGTACCTCATTGATTTTTTCGGCAATAGATTCTGTTTCTTTACTAACAACTAATGCATCTAAATCTTTGCCTGAAATTGTAAGACCGTAAGGGTCTTTTAATGGAACGATTTCTGCCCTATTCACTAAACCAGCGTTTTCTAAGTAAGTATTAAGTTCTTTAAACCGCTCGGAATAACTTGCAGTTTTGTGAGCTTTACTCATTTTTGAAACAAACTCATCCGAGGATAATCCGATAACAATTTTTTCGCCGACTTCAAAAGCTTTACTTATTAGGGCTTTATGTCCTCTATGAAGTTCGTCAAAAGTTCCTCCAACTGCTACTTTACTGTATTTCTTCATGACCTACCAGCCTAGCGCCTTGAAAATCAATTTTGCTCACGAGTACTTTTTCAGAGGGCAAAACTTGCTTAAAAGCTTCTGCTACCTGATCAGCGTTTTCTTTAAGCACAAGGGCATGTACTGCTTCGCCTATCATGTTCTGCGCTGCACCGACTGCGCCAGCTTTCTTAGCTAACTTTACTAGTTGGCGAACGCTTCTGAGTAGCAAAACCTGCCTTCTCGGAGAATTCCCAGCAGCATTCTAGAAAATTTTCTAGACTGGGCTCAGCGAGAATTGACTCTAAGGTTTTTTTGCCAAAGGAGTTTATCAGTTGCCTCTTTTCAGGGTCTGCTAATACTGTTTTGTTTGGGACGTTTGATCGAGTAAAACCAGCGACAATTACGTAGTCTTGGGTTATTGGTATGCGGTCGATTTGACAAGTGCCTGGTGCTCCTGGTTCAACAACAAGTACACATCCGCCAGTGGATGTTAATGAGCTTACTGTTCCTAACCCTGTTTGACACTTAATTTCTGCAATATGCGCTATTTTACCGATTTGATTATGAGTTAAGGGTAAATCTAATGCTTCTTTAATAGCCAATCCCGCGGTTAATGCTCCCCCAGCGCTTGTTCCAAATCCCGTTCCTATTGGAACTTCAATTTTGTGATTAACGATAACAACATAAGATTTTTGTCGGTTTCTTACTAATGTTTCGATTACCATTCTTGTTGTTTTTGCTTCAGGCGCAGGTTTATCATTGATAATAACTTTAATATCTGAAGTTCTTGCTTCTTCAACAGTAACTTGAGTCAAAACCCCTTTTTGAAGCCCAAAACCGCCTCCTCTTGCACCAACTCTTTCTAAATCAACAATAGGCTTGTTTTCTTCGGTATCGTGAATTTCAAAGAAGCTGGAAATTGCCGCTGGAGCAAAAGCTTTGGCTGTTTTGACTACTTGTTTAGTCAAGAACTTCGCCTTTTTGTTGGCTTCTTTGCCTCAGGCTTGGAAAGGCTCTATAGCATGCTTTGATTATTGGCGGTCCAACAAGAAGAATAAATGGGATTTCCGTGGCAAAAGTCCAAACAAACAGAGGAAGAATAAAAGCAGATCCGACAGGCGATTTGAAGTAGGAAAGGAAAAGCGGACTAACCGCCCATACTGTAACAGAAAGTAAACCTGCTCCTGCTGCTTGCCCAACGACAGCCGCAATTGCAAAGCTTCTCCATTGCTTCCAACGAACTGCCACTACAGTAATAATGACAAAGCTAAGTACCACTGTTAGACCAAATACAAGAAGGATTTCGGTTGTGGTTAAGCCAGTTAATGCTGAGAACTCAGCAGGATAAATAATGGTAGGTACTACCAATCCGGCAATTATTACTGCAGCAGACAAAATTAGCGTTATGGTGATTTTTTTAGTATCAATATTTCTTGCAGCAATATAGCCGATAAGGAAGAACAAGATGAAGTTCGGAGGTACACCGGCTACGAGACTTAAAGCCGCGTTTCCATGGACAAACATATCTCTTATGAAAATTCCTATAGCCCCACTGATACCGCCAACCCAAGGTCCATACAATACAGCGAAAACGGCAGGGATAACGACAGCCGGCAAAAATCCCACACCCAAAAAAGTGACACCTGCAGTTAAGCGTCCAACAACTGCATAAAGCGCCGCACATATACCAATGACTGCAATATCTTGTGTTTTCAATTGTAATCCCTTTGAACTTAAGCTTAACATTCAGATAACCTGTTCCAAATAAGTATTCCGTTTATAATGTTTAAACATGATTAAATAGGAAAAATGAACTGCTCGTCTTTTTGACTTTTGAGAAAATGACTTTTGACGCAAAAAGGTTTTATTTTTTGTGCCTTTTTATGCGCTCTGACCTTTGAGTTTTCATGCGCCAATCTTTCTTTCTTTGTGTTGCCACCGTGAATTTTCCAGGCCTTCCCATTGGCTGATCTAGTTTGCGGAAGCGTGAAATGTTGACGTAGAATGTTTGGGCGTCGATTTTGTTTTCTTTTAGATCTTCAAGGTTTTGGTTGAGGTCTTTTTTGGTTTGGGCATCATTATTAGCGTCAAATGTATCTGAATAAACCATGTAGGCTGCATGGAACTGGAAGTTTGATGGGTCGTCGATTAAAAGTTTCTCGATTTGGGATGTTGGCTCACTACTTGGGTTTGGTTCATTTGGTTGTTCTTCGGTCATGTTTATTCCGCTTTTGCTGTAGCAATGTTGTTTTTTCCCTCTTTTATAGATGTGCCTAAAAAAAAGGTTTTCGGGTGATACTTCTTCCTCACACCACTCTTATCGCCAAAACAAAATCTTTGAAAAAGGAATCGTTGAAGTCGTTAGTGGATTCTTTTAGATTCTTTAGAATATTCGGTTGAAGAGGGGCATATTCCTTTCAGAAATGGAGACGTAGGGTTAAGTTTAATAGAATTTCTGTCTCCAATATTTGTTTATGGATACTTTAGTTGATGATATAGGCAGTTTCCCATTACCGCCAAACATAAATAAGGAAACCTTTAGCAGAGCGTATCAGCTTTCAAGAGCAGCAATCCTTCAAGGCAAAGACATTACGAAAGATGATTTTCTAAAAAACAACTTCTGCAATGTAGTGCTTGATTCTTTTAAGAAAAAAGTTGCCTCTGGCTTAGATGTCGTTAATTTTCCTCAGCATTACGACGGCATAAAACAGGTTGGTGACGTTTTGCATGAGGCAATGGAGGCGGGGTCGTTTCTTGTTGAAGAAAAAAAGGCCTTTCTGCCAGAAGTATACTTGATCAATCAACAAAGCAAAGCGCTCAGCGAAGAGTTTGGCAAAAAGATCATGCTTAGGGTTTCAATTTTTGGTCCTCTGGAGCAGTACTTGCTTGAAGTTGGGAAGACTCCTTATGAGGACGTGTTGGGTGAGTTGGCGGAAACGATTAGGCGTTTTGCGAAAAACAGTATTCTAAACAGCAAGTACATTGAAACAAAAGTGGTTTCGATTGACGAGCCAAGCTTCGGCTTTAACAACATCCAAGTTGCCTCTGACGTGATTTGCAGGGTGTTTGAGAAAGCGTTTGATTTTCAAGGTGCGATAAGTCAGATTCACCTTCATTCAGTTGCGCGGAGTTCATGACTTGCTAAGCGTAAAAAACCTTGACGTGTTATCGTTTGAGTATGCAGCTTCGCCGGGCAACATTGATTCTGTCCCTAAGAGTATGTTAGAGAAATCGAATAAGCAAATTAGGGTAGGTGTTTCCAGAACGGACATTGATTCTATTTTGGCTGAATTGTACGAGAAAGGTGTAGCTAAGCCTTCAGCTGAGCAATTGGTTGAACCTGAAGAATTGATAAAGAAGAGGTTTAGGTTTGCCAAAGAAAAGTATGGTGAGCTGATGACTTTTACGGGTCCTGATTGCGGGTTAGGCGGGTGGCCCAGTCAAGAAGCAGCTGAGTTACTGTTGAAACGAACTGTGAAAGCGGTAAAAACCGTCTAGTTCTTGTTAATTTGCTTAAAAGAAAGAAAAGAAAAGGTTTTGTTTATTGGGATTGTTCAGGTTGCTGTGTCGGTTCTGGACTTGCCATTGGTTTTCTTTTTCCCGCTTGGGCTTGTTGTGCTTGAGTTAAGTCTTTGAAGCCATAGGTTCCAATTGGAGGCCAGCCTGCTTCAGGCATTGATGCTGGCACTAGCATTATTGTGTTTGTTTGTGATTGCTGACCTAGCTCGTAAAGTATGTTCATCCATCTTAGCCTTAGGCCTTCGGGACTTGCCTCATACATTTTTGCTGCTTCAATCATTTTTGCCGATGCTTCGAACTCTGCGGTTGCTAATGTTACTCGAGCCATACGTTCCCTTTCTGCCTGTGCTTGGCGGCTCATAGCGTCTTGCAGGTTACTTGGGATAATTACATCACGAACTTCGACAGCGGTGGCTTTGATCCCCCAAGCTTCAGTTTTTTCATCAATAATTTCACGTAGGTGAGCGCCGACTTTTTCTCGTTCAGCAAGTAACTCGTTTAGGCTAACTTTGCCAATGACTTCTCGAAGGGTTGTTTGTGATGCTAGTTGAGTGGCTTGATAGTAATTTTCGACTTGCAGCACTGCTTTCTCTAAATCTACAGGTTTCATGTAGAGAACTGAATCAACGTTTACTGGCACGTTGTCTTTGGTCAGTGTGGATTCTGTGCGGAATTGTATAGTGTCCAATCTGGTGGAAATCTTTAGGGGGGCTCGGTCGATTAATGGAACAAGATAAATTATTCCTGGACCTCTCATGCCCACGTAGCGTCCGAGCCTTAAAACTGGCATTCGCTCCCACTCTCTTAGAACACGGATCCCGCTTAACAGAAAAAGTGCAACTACAATAGCTATAAAACCTATAATTGGAGTTAAAACATCAACCATTTTCATACCTCAACTAGTGGTATTCGGTGCTTTGGAGAATTAAGCTTTTTGCTCGACTGGTTTTACAACAAGAAACATGCCATCTAACCCCACTACTTCTACAGTTTGGCCTGCAGCTATTGTAGTGTCTTTTGATGTTGCTTCCCAAAACTCGCCTAAAACTCTGATTTCACCTTTAGGATTAAGCTCGCTTGTAACTACGCCTTTTGCGCCGATTAATGCTTCTTTACCTGTTTTTACTCGTCGAAACTGAGCTTTGACCCCCACATAAAAAATGAATGCAACAATTAAGGCAACAATAATTAGGGTTGCTGCAAGGGTAACTTCCACTTGAACAGCGAGACCATAAAATGTTGTACCTGAAATTGCAGCGTAAAGTAGGAATACCGCAATAGTTACTAAAATCCCAACGAGGAAAGCTATCCCTGCGTGCATGCAAATTCCTTGAATAGGGATAAGCTTGAATTTGCTTATAAGGCTCGTGTTTGTGGCAGATTTGCCGCAATTTTTTTCTGGACTTGTTTTGAGTTGCTTTTTCGATTTAGGGTTTAGATCCATTGCAGGTTGATACATTTTTTGACATTTATTTGACATTATTTGACAAAATATGACATTTTTAGACAATATTAGACAATGAAAAGAAAAAAAATAGAAAAAGAAAAAGTTTTTCGCTCTAGTCACAAACGATGGCGATGGGAGCTGTTGAAGCAACAGCGCTTGCATTGCTGAGTTGCGGCATCGGGTAAGGTGAGCGTCGAAGTGGCGGCGGATGCATCGGCGTTGGCGGTTCAAGCTCTAACGGAATTTGCTTTATCAGTCTTCTTCCTCTCCATGAACGATTGGAACAATGGTTGTTTCGATGAGGCTTTCTCTACGGATAATTGTCAGTTTGATTTCTTTGTCGATTACGTCTTCAGCTAATAGTCTTGGCAGGTCATAGAAGTCTGTGACAGGTTTGTCGTTGAATTTGACGAGAACATCGCCCATAGCTAAACCTGCTTTGCGAGCTGGAGAGCCTGGTTCAACGCTGAAAATCATTACTCCGCTTTCCTGTTCTAAACCTGCTTGTTCAGCAATTTCCTCTGGAATAGCAACGGTGTTTGCGATTATGCCAAGATAGCCTTTTTGAGCTATTTTTCCAGTCATTAATCTGTCAGCAACTGCCTTTACCTTGTTTATTGGGATAGCGATGCCTCTTTGCCAAACATAAGCTGTGTTTATGCCGATGATTTTGCCTTCTACATCTACAAGTGGTCCACCGCTAAAGCCTGGGTTTAGTTGTGCGTCGGTAGCGATTACATTTTCCATTGCCGTCATTCCACGCCAACCTCTGATTGTGCTGTTTACGCTAGTTACGATGCCAGTTGTTGCTGTTGGCTGATTTCTGTTAAATGGGTTCGCAAGAGCGAAAACATATTGGCCAACACTTAGTTTTTCTGAATCACCCAACTCTATTGGTGTGAATTCGCCTTTTTCCGCCTTCAGCAGTGCTAAGTCGCTGTATGGGTCTGTTCCCACGATTTTGGCGTTGAATGTTTTGTCTCCTTGCCCAATTCTTATTCCGTTGCATCCTTGCAATACATGGTTGCATGTAACGATGTAGCCATCTTTAGTTAAGACGACGCCTGTGCCGCGTGACATTTGCGCTTTAACGCTAACTACTGACTCCGAAATTTTCTTGATTAAAATGCTTGTTGCGTCTGAGAGCGATTTGAGAACCTCTAAAGGATTAACTATTTGAGTCATTTTTATTCACCAAAAGACTATACGTCAAAATGGTATTTGTTGACTAAGGAACAGCGAAAGTTAGTCACAAAAACTTAGGCTGGAAACATAAAAGGTGAATTGCCGTAGTAGGCAACATTCTGGGCTAAAGCGCCCTTGGATGCATGCGAACTTTGACAAATCTTCCCGATATTTGACATAAGCTGGTATGAAGCTTTCAACGCCAGGTTTAGATTATTGTTAGTTAAAAATTTGGCTTCAATGTTTAGTGCTGTACCTTGAATGTTTGCAGATATTTGGATGCCGCCATCTTCTGTAATCCACTTCAACGTGACACCTTGATTGTTTTCTGATATGCCCAGCCACCGCAGGACACCGAACCATTTGCCCTTAAGCGCCAAAATAAGCTGCTGCGTCATGAGGTCTGATGGAAGAAAAGTTTGAATAAGAGGCGTAACCGGCTTCTCATTACGTGATTGGTGTAGCTTGAGTTTAGTTACCTTTGGAGTTACTCTGTAACCTTCGGGTTCTTTTTTCACTATACCCTCTTGCTCGAGTCGGTTAAGAATGCGAGAAAGCGTTTCAGAATGCAAACCAGTTCTTCTTTTTAACCCGTCGAATGTAAATATGGCTAAGTCTTCGTTTTCTATTAGCGCCAACACGTCAGCATCCCGTTCGCTGAGAGAGTAGTCGGCTGGAAGGCTCTGCCAATTAACATTCAGAATAGGAATCATTAACTTAATCATTGGTTAAACTGTTGCTTTTGAAGGTTACCCTATTTCTCGCAAGAAAAACAACGATGAAGAATTAAGAATTTGAATAAAGCTCTAAAATTTCGTTCATCAAGGACCAGGCGTGTTAGCCTAAACTTATTTTTTCTCCCGTTACAATGTAAACGATTGATTCACAAACGTAAACGGCATGATCAGCTATACGCTCTAAATATCTAGTCATTAATACACTGGAAATTACGCATTTGCTGTTATCTTCTTCTGATCCAATTAGTTTTTGGAGGTAGTCAAGATACATTTTGTCAACTTCACGTTCTGTTTGCGAGATAGATTTAGCAAGAGTTATGTCATGTTTCCTTAGTGAATCAATGCTTATTCTGACGGTTGAAAGGACTTTTTTGCTCATTTCTTCAACATCATCTTTGCACCAGTTTTCGCATTCTTTTAAGCCGTTTAGCTTGTCATTAATGAATGATATATCAAGTGCGTATCTACCAAACCTTGCAAAGTCATTGGCAATTTTCATGTACGATTTTATTGTTCTGAGATCAGTGGCAACTGGCTGAAACCTTGCAATTAACTCAAAGCCTTTATCTTCAATCTTATCCGCCATCGCACCTAACATGTCGGACATTTCACGTACTTCTTCTTGAACACTTTTTCCTTTAAGGTACCCTTGAATGGATTGAGTAAGCGTTTCATAGGTTAATTCAGCCATTCTAGTTATCAGTACTGATTGTTCTTCCAATCCTTTGTCGATTATTCTACTCATACCATCTTTCTCCTCTATCCGAATTCTCCTGTTATATATTTCTCTGTTAATGGATTCTTGGGAGACTCAAAAATGTCGTTGGTTTCCCCAAACTCAACAAGGGCACCTAAATAGAAAAACGCTGTGTAATCTGACACTCGAGATGCTTGCTGCATGTTATGGGTTACAATAACAACAGTGTAATCGTTCTGAAGCTCAACTATCAACTTCTCAATTTTTGCGGTAGCAATAGGATCCAACGCTGAGCATGGCTCATCCATCAAAATAACTTCAGGCTGCAAAGCAATCGCTCGTGCAATACATAATCGTTGCTGCTGTCCTCCTGAAATGCTTGTTCCTGGCTTTTTCAAATCATCTTTCACTTCATCCCAAAGGGTTGCCTGCTCCAGGCTTCGCTTGACTACTTCATCAAGGTTCTGTCCTTTCTGGGCACCAGTTAACCTAAGACCTGCTGCTACGTTGTCGTAAATGGACATTGTTGGAAACGGGTTGGGTTTCTGGAAAACCATTCCTACACGACGCCTAATCATTACAGGGTCTACGCCTTGAAGCATAAATGTTTTCGCCATCAAGAAGCACCTGTCCAGACATTTTGGCGTTAGGAACCAACTCATGCATTCTATTCAACGTCCTGATAAATGTAGATTTTCCGCATCCTGATGGACCGATAATGGCAGTCACTGCGTTTGCTTTCATGGATAGATTGATGTCTTTTAAAACGTGCTTTTCTCCAAACCAAGCATTTAACCCGATACTTTGCATTTTTGCGTTGTTACTCATTTGTATCACCTTGCTAAGTTTTTCCTATTACTGACTAACCTAACGCCTATGTTTAAGGCTAAAACTATTAAAATCAACACTAAAGCAGCTCCCCAAGCTTGCGCCTGTGCATCTGCAGAAGGCAGCCGTGAATCAAGAAAAATTCTAATTGGAAGTGCATCCATAGGCTGATTGAAACCTTGGAAGAAAAAGCTATTTCCCAAAATTGTGAAAAGCAAAGGTGCAGTTTCACCTGCAATTCTGGCAACAGCAAGAAGAGTACCTGTAAGTAACCCGCTGGCAGCTGTTGGCAAAACCACGCTAAGGGTTGTTCTCCATTTGTGCACACCTAATGCCAAAGATGCTTCTCGGACAGAATTGGAAACGAGTTTAAGCGATTCCTCCGTTGTTCTTGCAACTATTGGGATTAGAATGAAGGAAAGTGCGACTGCGCCTGCAAGTGGCGAATAGGATCCAGTGACGTATACTATGATTATGCCAAAAGCCGTGATTCCAACCACGATAGATGGAAACTGAGTAAGCACATTGTTAACAAGCCGTATCCCTGAAGCATACTTGTTGTCTCCGAACTCTGAGAGGTATATCCCTGAAAGTATGCCAATAGGAATTCCGATAAGGCTGGTTAATCCAATCATGATTAAGCTGCCCTGTATGGCAGGTCCAATACCGCCCTCCAAATGCATCGGCTGTTAAGAACTGAACGCTGAGTTGCGAAGCGCCTCTTGAAATGACCTCAAAAAGAATGCTTAACAATGGCACAACAGCGATAATCACGCAGATGAGGCAGAGGACAAAGAAAAGCTTGTTCTTAAAACGTCTGAAAGCATAACTATTGAACATCAAGAAAAACTTGTTCTTAAAGCGCCTGAAAGCACCGCTAAACATTATTCCACGGCGCCTCCCTTAACCTTCAACACACGTGTAACCAAAAGGTAAGCCAATACGTTGATAATGATGCTGATTAGAAGCAGAATCAAGGCTGCACCAACATAAGCTGATTTTTCAATAGGCGTAGGAGCCTCAATAAAACCATTAGCTATCAAAGAAGGCAACGTTTGCCCAGGTTTAAAAAGTGAAGTCGGCATGGCATTTGGACCAACAGCATTACCTATAACCATGGTAACTGCCATTGTTTCCCCAACTGCTCTTCCCAAACCTAGAATGATTGCACCAAAAATTCCTGAGCGCCCATAACTAAGTACCCAGTGTCGAATTACTTCCCATTTTGTTGCACCAATGCTGTAGGCGCCTTCACGGATAGAATTGGGAACGGCACTGATTATTTCTCTTGAAACAGAAGCAATTGTGGGAATAATCATTATAGCCAAAATAATTCCAGCAGTAAAGATGTCAAGCCCAAAAGGTGTTCCGCTAAACAATAGGAATCCACCCTAAATACTTGTTTAAGAGGAATTTCAATGTAATCTTGCAGCCAGAAACGAAGAACAAACAATCCCCAAAGCCCATAAATGACGCTTGGCACTGCAGCTAACAACTCAACAAGATACGATAGCGGCACCCTTATGCCCTTTGGCGACATCTCCGCCAAAAAAATTGCAATGCCCAAACTTAATGGGACTCCAATGAGAAGCGCGATTCCTGAAGTAACAAGAGTTCCAAGAACATAAGGCAATACACCGAAGGATTCTCTTCCCTCAACTGGATTCCAATTTGTATTTGTTAAAAAACTAAAGCCAAAGCGGTTCAGTACTAGCCCTGAACCGGTACCTAGAACGATAGCGTTGGCTACCAAGATGGCGAGTGCTGAAGCTGCAATTACAGCGACTAATATTTTGAAGACATTGTCGCCTGTTATTTTCCTCGTCATGCAGGTCTGCCTGTAAGCAATTTTAACGAACTAATACATAACAAAAAAGGGGAAGTTAGACTAATTTGTAACATGCGTCTAACTTACTGAAAGTGTTTGTCCGTTGTAGGTTATTGATCTTGATTGAGTTTTCATCAATTGTAACTACGTTCGCTGGAAGTGTTGCGTAACCTAGGTTTGGACCTAAGTTGCTGTCCGTTGTGTACTACGTACCACATGTATTGTACGATTGCTGTTGCTTTGTCTTGAGTCATGCCTGGAATTACATTGAGCTCTTTGTATTCTAAGCAGGTAAGTGAAGCTGACAATTGGATATGCCTGTGCATCCGCAGTATTCAGAAGACTAACATTTTTCCATGATTGGTCGCCTGAAGGCAAGCCTGTGGCACCTGCTTGAACTGCCGTTGTTGTTGAGGCAAGTGATGGAGCAATAAAGTTACCTGCAGGATTTTGAACTGATGCAACCGTCATACCGTTTGTTATAGCATAAGCAAGCTCAACATAGCCTATGGCATATTGCGTTGAGTTTACAGTAAGCTGCTACGTTCGCGTTTCCGCTTGCTCCTGTGCCAAGTGGCCATTGAACCGATGTACCAGATCCGATTCCCTGACTCCAAGTAGAGCTTACGTTAGCTTAAGTAATGCGTGAAAACATTGGTTGTTCCAGAACTATCTGATCGGTGAACAACAGCTATTGCATTGTCAGGCAGGTTGTGCTTGGATTAAGCGCTGTGATTGCTGGATCGTTCCACTTAGTTATAGCTCCAAGGTAAATGTTAGCGATAACTTCACCGGTTAAATGAAGACCGCTTGAGACTCCAGGTAAATTATAAGCTAAAGTGACTGCACCGATTGTTTCTGGAATATGAAGAGTGTTTGGTGCAGCTGAACGTTGTGAATCGCTCAAAGGTGCATCAGAGGCTGCAAAGTCAACAGTTTTGGCTGTTAGAGAGTTTATTCCTGATCCACTACCAACGCCTTGATAGTTGATTTTTACGTTTGATTTTTGTGAATCATAAGCGCTGATTGTGGCGCTAAGGAATGGCTGTGGGAATGTGGCTCCTGCAGCCGTTTAAGGTAACTGGAGCTGCAGCTGGGTTTCTGAAGTGCTATGTATGCGAACACGCTTCCTAATATGATGGCGATGACAATTATTGCGATTACGATTAAATATTTAGTTTTCATATTTTCTTTATCCCGTTTCTGGTCTATATTTTAAGCCGCATGTTTTTTATATAGTAAATCTCCATATAATTTATAGTCTATATAGATATACCTAATATAATGAGTATACATAGAAACATCAAGTTGGAGCAGGGTCAAGCGTGACTAAAGAAGTGGAAAAAATAAACGAAGAACAACGCAAACTTCAAGTGACAGGCGGATCAACATTCATACTCTCACTTCCCTAAGGATTGGGCTATTCGAAATGAATTGAAGAGAGGAAGCTCAATGATAGTCCGCGAAGAAGATGATGGCTCACTATCAATAGCTCCTTCAAGTTTTCCAAAAAAAGAAAAACAAGATGAAGCATTCATCAAAGCATCATTAAATGATAATCCTGACGCCATAATGAGAACAGCAATTTCTGCTTATTTAGACGGCTACAACATTTTGCATATTAAAGCCCAAGGACAAAAAGTGCTCTCCTCAAAACTTCGAAACCACCTCAAAAACTTCGCCAGACACTATTTAGTTGGAACAGAAATTGTAATTGACACTCCAACAGATTTGACACTACAGGTTTTACTTAATTATCCTGAACTCACCGTTCAAAATGCGCTTAGCCGAATGTCAATAATAGCCTCATCCATGCATAAAGAAGCCATTAGCTGCACTAAAAAAACTGGATTATTCAACTGCAAAATCAGTCATTGAAACCGATCGGGAAGTAAACCGATTCGGTCTTTATATAGTGCGCCTTCTGAAGTTGGCGGTTTCAAACCCAAGAATTGTTAAAGAAATCGGATTAAACAGCCAAAAAGACTGCTTGGGGTATAGACTTATTGGGAAAGCTGTTGAGAGAACGGCAGATCATGCAACTAAAATTGCTGAAAATACTCTGCTTGCTCAAAGAGCAAGTAAGTGAAGATCTTCAACAAAAATTGGACCAATTAAGCAGTTTAGCTAATTCGATGTTTGAGAACTCAATGGATGCTTTATTTAGGCACGATTTTAATTTGGCAGAAAGCGTTATTGAAAAGCTAAATCAGGTTCATAAATTAGAAAAAGAAACTGTAATTTGTTTGCAAAATGCCAAGATTGAAGAAGTTGTTAATTTGCGTCTAGTGATTGAGAGTGTGAGGCGAACAGCGGAATATGCGAGTGACATTTCCGAAGTTGTGCTTAACTTAAACGTTGATTCAGTCCTCACTTAATTTTTTCTTCTCCTTTTCAAACAATATTCTTGCCTTACTGGAAAAGATTATTAAAAAAAATATTGAAAACTTTTAGTTTAACAACAAAAAGAAATATTGAGTTTTTTTGGTCCCTTCAACCAATGCTATTTGATGGGTTTCATGGTTACTTTCCAAATTACTGAATTGCTTCTGGGAAGCATATTACTTCAGTGCTTGGATTGACACTATAACTGTCGATTAGATGAGCGGTTCCGTCAGGGCAGTAGACTTTGTCACCCTTCACAGCTTTTTGGTAGCGTTTGCTACATTCTTTAAGTTTGCAGCAGCCATCACAATCTCGTGAGAGCATTCTTTTTTCACCTCTTCCACATGTTCAAAATAGAAATTGTCCATGGGCACCTATAGAGATTCTCTTCATAATCTATATAGAAGCTTTACATAAGATTAATTCTTCAAAACCTTTAGAAACATTTATGAAATAAGGAGTAACCTCTCAAGAGCAAGATAAGACTAATGTGTGAAAATCGATTGAAAGTAAAGGGCATTTTCTTGGATTTAGACGGCACAATAGTTGACTCTAAAGAAGCCTACATAGAAGCCGCCAAAATAGCGTTCCAAGCCGTCGGACAAAAAGCCCCAGAAAATAAGGTTGCCTTGGAAATTCCCAGAAGACTCGAGCAAGGCTTAACAATCAAAGACATAACAAACGGTTATACGAAAAAATTTCTAAAAATATACTTTCAAACGTATTATTCAGTCAGTCAGGAAAAAACCAAGCTAATACCTAACGTTTCAGCAACACTTGAAACATTATCAACTGAAAGCTAAACTAGCCTTAATAACAATGCGTCATGCCCCAACGCAAGCCATCATTAAAGAACTTGAATGTTTTGGCATATCGAAATATTTTAACTATGTCGTAACTGCGCTAGACACTTCTCCAAAGCCATCTCCTGAAGCATTAATAAAATGTGTGGAAGCGTTAGATGTTGAAATGTGCAGTTGCATTATCGCGGGTGATTCAGTTAATGATGTACGGGCTGGAAAAGCTGCAGGAGCGGGCACCGTAGCCTTATTATCGGGGCTGTTCGAATGTGAAGAACTAATCAAAGAATGCCCAGATTTAATTTTGAAAGACATAACCGCGCTCCCAGAATACATCAAATGATGATTCAAAGATGTATCTAAATTTGCAATATAGCTTAAAATGTCTTACCAAGTTATATTGACCTTAAGAAACAAAGTTTAATTAAAAGCTTAATCTTTAATCAATATTGGAGAGGGCTTCGGAGCGGGAATCAGGATGAACTTTGTCGAACTGATGATCGGGGAGAAATTGAAGGAATCGGATCCAGCCTTAGATATTATGGGGTCGGACCGTAAAGTTTTGCAGGTTGCCTGTCAAGACTTCACCAACTACCTTAAATTCCACTGGAACTTAATGGGAAAAGAATCAAATCAATGCGAACTTGTTGAGAAGCTTGATAATCTTTTCAAGGAAGACTCATCTGAATTAGACGCGTTCTTAACAATTTGGATTGGCATTTGGTTCAAGAAATGGAAGGAACGAGTCAAGCTGCTTATAGGCGATCAAAATGCTAGCAGATGGAACAAGATTTCGAAAACTATCGGTAACGCTGAACCGTTTTGGAAGAAGTTGGAAAACAAGCAGGAACTTCAAGAAATCGTGGTTACAACCTTAGTTAAGAACGGCGAAATTTGCGGCACAGAAATTTTATCTGAAAACCTGATCAAAATGGAGCTTGGAGAAAAACGAGTTCAAGACCTCAGCGACAAAGAAAGAGTTTTCACAGTTCTTAATGAAGTATTGCGCAAAGCTCGAGAGATGGCTCAAAGCAAAGGTCCGCTTATCTTTGTCAAGATAGACAAAGGTTATTACAATACGCCAAGCCAGTAAAAAGCTTGCATATTTTCTTTTCTTAATTTTCTACTCTTAACAAATCAATTCAGATCTGGAAGGCTAACGCTGAAGATTATTACTTTGGTTTATAAAATAATAAAATAATTTTTTGGTTTAAAATTGGCTAGACTACGCGTACTCTTTGAAGAGTCTTGCGCATCCATGTGTAATGGCGCATGGTTGTGGTTTCACCGTAACCGCATGCTGCACAACGCTTATGTCGCACGTGGTAAGCTCGTCTTCCGCAGCGCCTGCATTTAATATGGACGGTTTTGCCTTGGCGCTTGCCCATTGATGGAGTTCCTTTTCCCACGGCACTCACCTAGGCGGAGGCGATATAAGGACTACGTTGTCTCCTCGAACGATTATTAGCCCTAGTTTCTTTTGGTTTTCAACTTGTGTTGTATCTTCTGTTTCTTCTAGAACAAGGTTTAGGTGTTGATCGAAACCCTTCAGTCTTCCTCTGAGGCTTTTTCCGCCTTTTAGTCTTACAAGTACAACTTTGCTGAGATTTTGTTCAAGGATTTCGGTTGTCATTTCGCTCATATTGGAATCCTCATGTATCTATATCTCTTCTATACTTTATCTCTCCCAATTTAAACCTATCTCACGGACTACAGAAAAGAAATACTGAATGAATTCTCATTTTGACAAAGCAGAAATGTTTATTCTTTTGGTTATGTATGTGAAAGCAAAGTAGATTTAGTAAAAACTTTTAAGCAAGTGTAATTATTGTATATTAATACACGTTACACAATATAGAGATATGTCCTGAAGTTGTCAATATGACATCAAATAATGATAAATTAAGAATAAGAAAACCAACAAACAAACGAAAAGAAAAAAGCAAAAATAAAAAACAGGTAGATCAGAAACCCAATTCAATCGAAGTCGTAACCCTAGAGATTTTACAATCTAGGAAAAGCGGCCAAAAACTTTGGCTAAGTACTCAAGACATCATGGATGGACTTCAAAACAAAGCTGTACTTATTGATTATTGGAATAAATCAGATGAATTCAAAATAGACCTCATTCGAACATTGAGTCTCTTAGAGACTAAAGGGAAAATAGAAAAGAAGATATTTGAACAAGAATCTTACTTTTCGAGTTTTTCCTAAGACTCATTAGGCAATGCTGTCAAGGTTATCCTAAAGATCGGTTCTTGTGTAAGCGAAAATTTTGAATTCTATGCCATCTGCGAGTAATGCTTTATTTCATTTCGTCATTCAGGTTTTTTTTCTTAATATTGGAATTACAAATTCGATAACTACAAGCAAAAGTATAAGGGAAATAATCACTGGCAAACCTAACGCAGTACTTCTCATGAAAAGTGTTATCCACCCAAACCATGGAATACGCATAATCACTTTACCGATCACATAGTTTTGAGGAATCCCTGTGTTACTGTATTGAGAATTGGACCAAATGGTGTGGCTGTCATATTGGTTAATTGAAGGTATCGCTGGCCATTGCTGTCCGTTGCCATCACCTTTCGTTTGGAAGTACCACGTGCCATTAATTTCTTGTTTTGAAACTATTCGGTGAACGATAAGTGTGCCTGATAGATCAGATGGATCACGATAAATAATTATGTCACTATTAGGGTAATTCGCGTTCAAATCTGCAGGGTTTACACCTTGAATTATTATTATGTCGCCTACACTTAGAGTTCGATCAAACGGGTGCGTTAAGCTTAGCCAAAAGCCCTGCCAGGTTTGACTTTCCAAAGAATCATATGGGATGCTCATGCTGCCGCTTTCCACAGTCAACAGGGGATAAGATGTCTTAAGTCCTAGCTGCAAGCCAAAGAAGAAGCCAAGAACTACTGCAATAATCAAAACGATTGCGACGTACAGCTTTGAAGTAATTGTTTTTCCACATCTTTTTTAAAGCAATCAAACTTCTGCCTCAACAAGGGTCATGTTCTTGCTGATTAGCAGTTCTATTAAACCTATCTCACAGACTCTTTAAAAGAAACATTATAGTTTTCTTTTCGGGGTAATAAAGAAATTAAAGCGACTAAAAACAAACAAGTGATTGATATGCCGACAAAACAAAGACGATACGCTCTAAAGGCAAAAGAAGCAAAACAAATCTTAGATCAGTCCTCAAAAACGTTGAAACTCGACATGGAAATGCTTTTCGGTAAATCAACCGTTGAAGTTGTGGAATCCGACGTGGGTGAAATCTACCTTATCGGCGGAAAACCAGTACTCTACAAAGCCAGCGATAGAATTCTACCCACCCTGCACTTTACAGAATTCACAGCTAAAGCACCAAAAATAGTGGTTGACATGGGCGCTGTGCCATATGTTTGCAAAGGCGCAACTGTTATGGCTCCAGGCATCGTGCGGATTGAAGGAGAATTTGGTAAAGGCGACCTTGTTTTAGTGGTTGATATGAAGTTTGGCAAAGCCTTGGGGCTGGGCGAAAGCCTCATGGATGAACAAACGGCAAGGCAAACCAAAAAAGGGCCCATAGTAAAAACGCTGCATTGGGTAAGTGACAAAATCTGGGATTTCTCCAAAAAGCTAACCGAATAAGCAATTTTTAGTTTCTAAACTAAAAAAGAAGAAAAGATTAACCCTTTTTGCCATATTGCTAATGCTTAATTGGGCTTTGACGTATCTTTGTGGGTTCGTATGCTTTCCTTGCTCCTCCAGTTAAGCACTCTTCATGCTTTTTACTTAGGAGGTGATCCGGCCGCAGGTTCCCCTACGGCCACCTTGTTACGACTTTTCCCTCCTTACGAAACTTAGATTCGACACCGCCATGAAAGACGGCGCCTCACCCAAGAGTCGCTCGGATGGAACGACGGGCGGTGTGTGCAAGGAGCAGGGACGTATTCACCGCGCGCTAATGACACGCGATTACTAGGGATTCCATGTTCACGAGGACGGGTTACAGCCCTCGATCCCAACTACGGCAGGCTTTCGAGATTGCCTTCCCCTTTCGAGGTCGGAACCCATTGTACCTGCCATTGCAGCTCGCGTGTGGCCCGGGAGATTCGGGGCATACTGACCTGCCGTGGCCCGCTCCTTCCTCCACTTTATCAGTGGCGGTCTCCACAGTGTGCCC
>CAVYJU010000020.1:0-155039 GCA_963768895.1 Candidatus Bathyarchaeota archaeon | reverse complement strand
ATTGAGGAAAATGAAATGAAAAAAGGTAATCCCTTTATCGTTTTTTCCATTTTCACTTTATTGTTATCCGCGACGCTCATTTTTGAGTGTCGAAAGTGCACAAGCCCAATCGACACAATACAAAATTTCAGGTTATATCTTGGATTCAAACGGCAAAGGAGTTGTTGGTGCAGAAGTTATTTTCAATGTGCCCACAATTATCCACAGTGTATTTACCGACAACTCGGGCTACTACGAAACATATGGGCCCTCCGGCACTTACCACATGAATGTTTGGCCCCCGTTCGATTCAAATTACATAAGCTACGACGAACCGGGAGTTGTCATCAGCTCAGACCTGACTAAGAATGTCACCATGTACACAGGCTACAAAGTGTCAGGCGTTATCTCTCACACCTCAGGGGCGCCAATGGTGGGAGCATGTATTTTCTTAAATGGCAACGGGTCAGGTTGGTTCTCCACTTCCACGGGTTACTATTTTGTAGCTGTCCCCGCTGGAAATTACACAATTTATGCACATCCACGTTCAGATCCCTACGGAACTGGCCAGTAGTTTCCCAAATTATTATGAATATAATTTTTCTGTTAGTAGCGACACTACAAAAAATATCGTTGTAGGCAATTCTCCTTTACCAACCCCAACTCCAAGTCCAACTCCGACGTCTAATTTAACTTGGTGTAAAGTTTCAGGCTATGTCACAGATTCAAACGGAACAGGAATAATTCATGCAGACGTAATTTTCAATGTTCCTTCAATTGTAACTGACATTTGGACAAATAGTTCGGGCTATTTCGAAACACAGGTTCCAGCAGGTAACTACCACCTTAACGTTTGGCCACCATTTGATTCACGGTACATCAACTACGATGAGCCAAGCTTTTTTGTTACTTCGGATACAACCAAAAATATAACTCTGTACACGGGCTTCAAAGTGTCAGGTTACATATCTGATTATTCAGGAACTCCAATAATTGGTGCGGCTATTTTGCTAAATAACTTTGGCTCAGGCTGGTTTTCAAACAATAGCGGCTACTATTTTCTCAATGTGCCCGGTGGAACATACACCATCAATGCTCATCCACGGACTGGAAATTACTATTCAGGCTTCACAAGCAATTTCCCATCCTACGTCGAGTATAATTTCATAGTAAACGGGGACGTTACCAAAAATATTACTGTTGGCACTCCGCCATCTACATCCCAGCCCACAAGTACACCAACTCCAACTCCAGTTCAAACCTCTAGACCAGCACAAACTCCTTCTCCATCATATCTGCCTTCATCTACGTCAGTGCTGATAATACCGCCGATTCCAACCCCTACTCAAGGACCAACAAACATACCTATATCAATCCAGCCAGACGAAAACTCGCTTGGAAACTGGATCGTGCTATATCTCATCATAATCATATCCATTGTGGTTGTCGTCTCACTGATACGAATTTTCAAAGTAAATCCAAAATAGATCCAGGGACAAATCAAGAAGATGAAAGCCCAAAAATCCCTTTTTCTAAATTGGCAAAAAACCGAAAAAAATAGACCTACGAAAAAAAATCAAATGGTTTTTGAAAAGAAAAATTACTCTTGGGTGATAGCGTCTTGGAAAGTTACCAATTCAACGTTTAATGCTGGTTTTACCGCTTCCGAAATGCGCGAAGCAACTATTCGCCTGATGTTTTTCTCGCCTGCGATGTCAACGATTCTCTGCGTTATGATGCCGTCGAAAACTACTGTGTCTACACCTGTTACTTGCTGAAGTTTCTCCGCCAATTGACTTACCGGTAGGCGCTCGATGAATTCAAATTTCTCATTAAGTAGAACTGCTTCTAGCGTTCCCAGCAACGCTTTTGCTGCTTGACCCACAGGTTCTGGAACTTCAATTTTAATACGGTGTGGGGCTGGCGGTTCCGGTTTCTTAGCGGGTTTTGGAGGCGCAACGGC
Source organism: Candidatus Bathyarchaeota archaeon (assembly GCA_963768895.1). Lineage (GTDB taxonomy): Archaea > Thermoproteota > Bathyarchaeia > Bathyarchaeales > Bathycorpusculaceae > Bathycorpusculum. Next base: position 153,097 of record CAVYJU010000020.1, on the reverse strand, counting down.
TTCTGATATTGGAAGTTTGTTTTCTATAGCTTCAGCGATTTCTTTGCAGTTGCATTCCTCAATTTCTTTGCCTCTTGGAGCGCGACCTACAAACTTGACGTTTGTAACTTGCATTAACTCTTTAAGTATCAAATCGCCTCCTCGGTCGCCGTCAAGCAATGCAGTTGCTGGTTTTTCTTTGGTGAGTTTCTTTATCGACTCAGGAACCTTAGCGCCTTCAAGAGCTACCGTGTTGAAAATTCCGCAACGCATCAAGTTAATTATGTCAGCGCGTCCTTCAACAACAATAATTTCTTTGGCAGCGTCTAATCCTGGGCCAGCAGGCAAATCTTCTGGACCATATTTTTCAACTTTGCCAACTTTCATAGTTTCAGAGATTTCTTTGTAAACGTCATCGACGCTTGGCATTGATTCTATGGTCCATTTATGGAGGATTTCTTTTGCTCGATCAATAATTATTTTTCTGCGTGCCTCGCGAATGTCTTCTATTCTGTCTATGCTTACTTTTGCTGAGCATGGACCGACACGATTGATGCTTTCTATACTTGCTGCTATCAGCGCTGTTGAAACTCTATCTAAACTTGTCGGAATAGTTATTGACCCATTTGTCTTATCATTTTTTGAGTGTAAGTCAATTTCAATTCTGCCGATGCGTCCTGTTTTTTGGAGTTCTCGCAGATCAAGTTCAGGCCCAAAAAGTCCTTCGGTTTGACCAAAAACTGCGCCTATGACATCGGGTTTTTCAACTACGCCTTCAATATCAAATCTCGCGTGTATAACGTACTTTATCGTAAATGTTTGGGATGTTCCCGTAAGTGTGCACTTCCTATTTGTGAATTATTTAATTATGTAAATCGCATAAAGCGAGCTTACTCGCTATGATGAGATTTTTAATATTTGATTAGTTTGATAATTTTAGGTGCATGCAGTTTAATAATACTTGTGGTTTTCAAATCTTTAATTAAGTTCACGTAGTTTCCGCGCATGGCAGGATTTTGGCAAAACTCCTTTAAACTTTAGAATAGGAATTTTGCATTTGTTAAGTTTTCATTAACCCCTATGGGTATGACTTTACCAATTCCACGGAAATATGCTGGGATAGTAAATCAGAAGCACTAAGATAATGAGCCCTGCTATTAGAATACCTGTAACTATGCCCTTTTTTGCGTTATTTGATATTCTCTTTCTCGGCGAAGATGTTTTGTTATGGGCATTTGTCTGGGATGTTGCCTGAGTTACTGGAAGTGGTGAACTTTTCTGAGGTATTGCTTTTCCACAATATTTGCAAAATAAAGCGTTATCTTCAATTTGTTTACCGCAAAATGGACAAAACATTTGAAAGTTCTCCTATAATTAACTGGCGAGTCAGTGCAATAAAGTTATCTTCTTCAATTCTTTTCATTTGGCTTCCTTAAGAATTATTATTTTCGAATCGTAATCATTCTAAGATCAATATTTCTAATTCATAACTGATTAATTATTAAATTAATTATCTACTGCAGCCGAGGAATGGTCAATACAAACGCCCGAGAATGAATGCCAAACCATTGACATTGTAACAGAGCTAACTCTTTCAGACAAGAAAAGCATGATTCGGGTTTTGCATGTTGATGATGACTTATGTCTTCTAGAAGACTTCAAAGCATGATATTGTCTGATGAGAACAATTTTGAGATTGATGATGCCACATCTGTTTATGAAGCACTTCAAAAAAATGGAACAGCAAAACTTATGATGCAGTAGTTTCCGACTATGAAATGCCCGTGAAGAATGGATTAGACTTTTTGAAGGAACTCAGAGAACAGCAAAATGATATTCCTTTTATTTTGTTTACGGGAAAAGGCAGGGAAGAAGTTGTTGTTAAAGCTTTGAATTTGGGTGCTGACAGCTACATCAACAAGAACGGTTCTCCTGAAACAGTATACTGCGAATTGGCAGATGCCATAAACAAGACAGTAGAACGTAAGAAGTCTAAGCAGATGCTTGTTGAGTCAGAAATTAAGTATCGCACACTAGTTGAGAAGTCACTTCAGGGAATACTAATTACTCAAACGTCTCCGTTGAGAATAGTTTTTGCCAACTTCGCTATGGGAAATATGTTAGGCTTATTCTATTGAAGAGTTGAAATCACTTTCCCCGCTAGGTGTTGCAGAATTAATACATGCATGACGATAAAGAAGTTTTCTTTAATCGTTTAGAAGGACTATTGCGTGGAGAGCAACCTAAATCAAGTCTCGAGTTTAGGGCAGTGCGAAAAGACGGTTCGATTGTTTGGCTGGAAGTCATTTCCAAACCGCATTGAATACATGGGAGAACCGGCAGTTCAAGGCATGTTTTTAGATATAACACAACGCAAGAAGGCCCAGGAAAATCTTCTGGAAAGCGAGGAAAGATACAGAGAACTGGCGAATTCTCTGCCGGACATTGTTTTTGAAGCTGACGCTAATGGAAAAATTGTATTTGCCAACGATAAGGCCTTTTGAGATTGCTGGTATTTCTCAGCAAGGAGCTCGAAAAAGGATTGAATATCCTTGAGTTCCTTGTTCCCGAAGACAGAGAAAGAGCAATGAAAAACATTCAAAAATTATTGATTACTGGTAGCTACGTTTCTGCTGAGTACACATTCCTAAAGAAAGATGGGACAACTGTACCCATAATAGTTACTGCAACACCCCGTTTTTCCAAAAACAAGATAACAGGGCTTAGAGGGCTGGCAATAGACATAACAGAACGAAAGAAAGTCGAAGAGACTCTCAAAGAAAGTGAAGAAAAATTCAGAACCCTCGCAGAAGAATCGCCTAATATGATTTTCATCAACCGTAGCAGGCAGAGTAGTTTATGCCAATAAGAAATGCGAAGACAACATGGGAATAGAGCGAGCGGAGTTCTATTCTCCTAACTTCGACTTCCTTTCTCTAATTGCACCTGAAGATGTCTGAATTGCTCAAATCTTCTTTTGCCAAACATATGAGCAGGCGAGGCTGTTCCTCCTTACGAATATGCTCTTGTAACTCGATATGGCAACAAGAATTGATGCAATAATAACAACAAAATTGATAGATTATAAGGCGAGAACAGCTATTCTTGGAATTGTAACTGACATTACAGAACGCAAAAAGACTGAGGAATTACTTAAGAAAAATGAAGAGCAGCTGAAAGCGATTATTTTGAATGCCCCGATTGGAATAGCAACGTCCGATCAAGAACAATTTTTCCTCAGTGCCAACGAAGCTTTCTGTAAAATTCTTGGTTATTCAGAGAATGAACTACGAAAACTAACGTTTAAGGACATTACGCATCCTGACGAAATTAATGAAAGTATTGCAAATATGGAAGATCTCAAATCTGGGCATGTCCCTTTTTTCAGCCAAGAGAAACGGTACATAAGAAAAGATGGAACAATAATTAACGGAAAAGTCACAGTAAGCGCGATTAGAGAAACAGAGGGCAAACCTGTCCTTTTCGTAGCTGAATTAGAGGATATTACTGAACGAAAAAAATTAGAATCTGATCAGAAACAGAAATATGATCTTCTTGAAAGAGTAGGAGAAAGCATAGGCTCTGGTCTAGCAATTATTGGAAAAGACTACCGAATCTTTTGGGCTAATTCCCCTCTTAGAAATATCATTGATAATTCAAATAAAAAGTGTTTTCAGACTTTTAATAAATTAGATACGATATGTCCAGATTGTGGTGTGAAAAAAATCTTTGAACAAAATGTATCTTTTGACTCCCACGAATACGAAACTGTAAATTCCATCGGCGAAAAAATTTGGATTGAACTTAGAGCAACTCCGCTTAAAGACAAAAATGGAGTTACCATAGCGGCTCTTGAACTTGCAATTCCCATCACTGAACGCAAGAAAATAGACGAAGAAATGAACCAGGCATTGAGTCAGTTGTCATTCGTTAACGAGAAATTGGGATGTAGTGGGTAGTTTAACTACGGCATGATGTAAGAAACAAACTTTTCAGCGGTGAATGGTAACGCGTATTTGCTGAAGAAGAAGCATGCGGACCAAGCGAGACATTCTTAATGGACTAAACAAGATTGAGCAGGCTGTCACAGATTCAGCGAAGATTTTCGAGTTCGCCAAAATGTACGAGCAATTAGGTGTTGAAGAACTAAAATACGTTGATGTTGAGAATATGCTTAATGAGGCTGTGGCTCTTTTTTCAGGCTTAAACATTAAAGTTGTTAATGATTGCCACGGCTTAAGCTTGCTGGCGGATTCATTTCTCAGGCAACTGTTCTACAACTTTATTGATAACACAAGAAAATACGGCAAAAAAACTACTGCAATAAGATTGTACTACGAGAAAGATAGACCAGGTGAGGCTTCAATTGATTTATGAGGATGACGGTGTAGGCATCTCGGCGGAAAATAAACCAAAGCTCTTCAAGAAGGATTTCAGCACTGGAGGCAGCACTGGCTTTCGGCTTGTTCTTCATTAAGAAGATGATGGAGTGTTTACGGCTGGCAAATTCAAGAGACGGGGAACCGGGAAAAGGAGCAAAATTTGTAATTTCAATTCCATCTGTTAATTCAAACGGAAAAGAAAACTATCGAGTTTTCCAGATAAATGATTTCAAACTAGGTTCATCAGAAGCATTATTCAAACTAGTGGATTTATTGAAGAAACTAAAAGTTGGTTTGGCGAACCAATCATATTAACAATGCGACCAAAGAAAAATTCAGGAAGAGCGAGGAGAGAGAACCTGTCGCATTTTTGTTAACTTTAATTCGCCAAACGAGTTTCGCGGGTTGTCATTACGCATATTACATAAGCCTCAAGAAAAAATAAAAGAATATGTTGTTGCATGCATGGAGCCAACATTTTAGGTGTTTAGCTTTAACCCGAATGTCTCCCAAGGCGATTTGTACCCTTAACTTAAATAATAACATATAAAGATAAACAGAACGGCGACTGCCATGAGCTTACGCTTAAACCCAGAATACGAAAAATTGCTTCCTCAAATGTCCGAGGAAGAATTCGCCGAGCTTAAAGCATCCATACAATCTGAAGGGCAACATTACCCTATAATAGTGAACGAAGACTTAGAAGTTTTAGATGGGCATCATCGGTACCGTGCATGCATAGAACTGGGTATTGAGCCAGATTTTGAAGTACGCAAATTTGAAGATAAACTGCTGGAAAAAAAATTTGTTATTGAAGCAAACCTCAGACGTCGTCATCTGAATAATTTTCAGCTTGTGGAGTTAGCGGTGCCACTGCTTGAGATTGAGAAAGCATTAGCAAAGAAACGGCAATCTAAGGGCGGCAAAAACGGGCGAAACTTGCAGTTAGGGTTAGCGTCAGAAGACGCGGAGCCCGAGTTTAAGGCTAAGGCAACCGAAGTAGTAGCTAAAAAAGCTGGAGTTTCAACACGAACCTTTGAACGGGGCAAGAAAATACTGGAAGAAGCAAGCGAAGATGACAAGCAGAAACTTCGCGAAGGCAAAGCGAGCATAACCAAAGTTTACAGCGAAATTGTATCAAGTGGAAATGGACAAACCAAAAAAGATGCTATGGAGATGCCAATGAAAGCAGGATAGTCCTCGTGACTTGCAAAATAAAGCGGACTTGCTAGAGCTATTGGAGCGTTTGCATAAGCATGAATTGTTCTGTCCTGCATGTGGCAACTCAATGTTGCAATGCAGTAAATGCCATAAAACATTGGATTCGCTGTTGGAATTGAAGGGCCCAAACGCCAAAAATATCCAAAAGGGTGTCGAAGACTGAAAATACCGTTTTCAGGTTATTTGCAAACAATGATTCCAAGCACCGAACAAAAACTATAGTTACTTCTTCAAAGTAGCATAGAAATCCTTCACTTTCTGTGACGCATTACCAATCAACGGCTCGCCATGACCGCCAAGCATAACATCAAAATCGAATGTTGATATTTTTCCTATAGACTCTTTTGCTTTTTCTGTATCTAAATTAAATTGGTCAGGAGATTCCGTAATTTTGCCATCCACAAACCTTAAAGCGTCTCCAACAAACAAAACTTTTCTTTGTGCATCAAGTAGTGAAATGCTTCCTTCTGAATGGCCAGGAACATGAATAACCGTTAAAGGTCCAACTTTATCGTTCTCTTTAAGAAGCAAGTCGGGTTCGACAGGAGCAGGTTTAATGACTGAGCTGAAAGCTCTAAACATTAAATTCTTAGGTTTAGGCGGAGCTTTCTTTCCAGCCACAATTTCCGCGTCAAATTCGCCGACTGCAACCTTTGCATTGGTTACTTCTTTCATTTTCTTGAGACTTCCGGTGTGGTCAATATGAAAATGAGTAATCACAATCGTTGAGACATCGGTTGGCTTTGCGACCTAACGATTCAATATACTTTATTATTTTTTTGTCGTTTCGAAATAACCCTGTATCAATTAAAATCAGTTTGTCTTCATCTTCAACCAGGTAAACGTTGCAATTTACTCCTTCGACCTGGTCGATTCCTTCAACAATTCTCATGTTTTATCGCTTCAAACAAAAGTTGAACGTTCCGAACTTAAAAATGTATCAGAGTTTCAAAATTTCGATTATGAATGAGCAAGTCCAACTTTCGCCGTTTCAGAGATGCTTTCTTTTGTAGGCAACTGCAAACAAAAGAGTTGCCAAAACAGTTAGGACAAGAAACATTTGGAAGCTTAATTCGGGAACTATAGTCTCAGGTGAAGGTTGGGGAGTTGGCGAAGTAGTGGGGGAAGGTGTTGGAGTTTGTAAAGGTGTCTGGGTGGGCGTTGGAGTTGATACTGAGGGCGATAATGTCTGTGTCGGTAGTGGAGTGCTGAAAGTAATTGATGCTGCTGACGGTGGTTATTAAACCAGCGTTATCTTTTATCTGGCAATAAACCGTTTTGGCGCCGTCTCCACTTGTTAACTGCCAGTTTTGACTGTTTGCGTACGGTATCCACTGGCTTTGGCTCCCATGAGGAATTATCATTGGCAAATCGCATTTGGCTAACTCCTGATACAGTGTCCGTTGCAGTAAGGGTTAACGCTACTGCGCTTGAGGATAGTGGTTGTTGCACCATTATTAATTAAAATTGACCCTTGAGGTGGTATTGTGTCTAGTTGAATTCCTGTTAAGGTCACATGTGTAAGATTCATGTTTCCTGTTCCATAAACATTCCATGCGCTCCAATATTCAAGAGTATTATTGCTGCCGTCACTTGTTATTGACGGTTGACCATTAGCGGTAACACTAAAGACTTGACCGCTGTTTATAGAATAATATGTTTCATTGACGTTGTAGTCTGGAGTTAAAGTGATGTTGAACGGTGAAGTGTGCCATTTGTCCATCGTAATCGTTGGCTACTGCCGGCAAACGAGTTACATTGACGCAGAAACTGGAAGTGTTGTCTTTTATAGTCAGCGTATGTTGCCCCGCAAGGATAGTTGGCACCTGAAGGGTTGTATTAAAAAGCCCAGTTGAATCAGTTGTTGCAATGCCTAAGTTTGTTGTTCCATCTAACACCAAACTTACATTGCCAGGGTTAAACCATTCACCTGCAACAGTTATTGATTGGTTGTTTTGTACGAAAGTGGTTGTTGACAGGTCTGTGTTGTTGCCATATATTCCAGTTGCTATTCCGTTAGCTATTTGTGTTAAGCCTCTACGCCATTCCGTGTAAGGAACAGTGGTGTTATAGGAATTTCCATTGCTGTTATCTTGCAGCCTGGAAGATTAGGTTATCAAATAGAGGTTGGCTATCGTTTGCAGGGTTATTTTGTAATAAGTCTGGAGCGTTAAAGCTGTAACTGAAATTTTGAGATGTTACTTGCCGAATTGTTTACTATTGAAACCCAAGCAGAAGTCACGGGATTTAAGTATGAAATGTTAACAGAACTCTCAGGTGTGAAGCCTATTCCGTTAAGGGTGATTAAGCCTCCTGCTGGGCCTGTGGTTGGAGAAACCGTAAGGTGTGAACTAAAATCAAACGTTAAGGGGCTGCCTAATCCTGTTACACAATCGTACCCTAATGTTGCATTGTAGCCTCCGTTTGTGCCACTAGTGATATCTCTAAAGTAAGAAGAATAAGCTGATTTTGCTTTGCCATAAAGATTAGTGTTTGTTGCCGATAGTCCAAGAGCCTGAATTGCAGCCCATTGAGGTGCTCCTGCACTTGTACCTCCTACAGATATCCAACCGCCGTTAGAACTGCAATATACAGAAAGCCCTGTACCTGCATCATAAGAAACGTCGGGTACAGAACGATGGGAATAGGTCAAACCAAAAATTGTTTGATAACTTGGTAATGATTCATAAGCGCTTACTCCACCGCCGCTTCCGTTCCAAGCAATCTCGGAACTCACAGTACCATCGGAGTTAAAGTTAAGTGTAGTTCCTCCAACGCCAACTACATTAGGTGAACAAGCAGGCCAAGCTACTCCTGTACTTGCACCGTTGTCACCGGAAGATGCGAAGAAAACTGCGCCATAAGCTGCTTGTAAAATGTGAGTCAGCGTGGTTTTCTCCAAAAAATTCCTGCCCTCCCCAACTCATAGAAACTGCAACAACATCCGTTCGATTTCTCGCGTAGTCAACAGCTGATAGAAGATCATTGGAGCCAGCGGACTTAGACTCAACCAATAGTATTTTAGCGTCTGGAGCAATGGCATGTGCCCATTCGACATCGAGACAAGTTTCCGTTATCCAACTACCGCTTGCTGATCCAACTCCTGGCATTTTTACGATTTCGAAGCTATCGTTTGTTGGGATTGTTAAACTAAATGTAGTTGAAAACATTGTTAAATCAGTCTTTATAGTCGGTGTGTCGCCAACGTCAATTATTGCAATTGTGCTTCCATTTCCTCCAGAGGGAGGAAGGTTATATGCAGTCTTCATTTGGCTTGGCGAAATTCCAAAAGGATAACTTGAAGGCTCGATAGATTGAAGTATGTGCATGGGTTGCGCTACCCAAGTGTCTTCTGACGACGCTGAGGTTGTTTCAATTTTTGGACAATAGCTTGTAACAAAGAAGGCAATAACAAAGACAACGAATAATTTTTTTACGAATGAATGCTTCACTTTAATTCAATCGCTTTAGGATTGGTGGATATTGCTAGGTATTCGATCGGTTGTTTATTATCATGTCGGATAATTGAATATGTCAGTCTTTTGTTGAACATAAAAGCAATCAAATTAACTGCCTTTGGAAGCGCAAATGATATAGCACTATGCATAGCAACAATACTACGTGAACTGAACGATGCAAAAATCTTATTCGCGTTTACTCGGTGTAGTTGGAAAGCCTAACACCGGCAAATCCACGTTCTTCAGTGCAGCAACCCTAGTGGCTGCAGAAATAGCCAACTACCCTTTCACTACAATAAAGCCAAACAGAGGCGTCGGCTACGTACGCACACAATGCGTTCATGAAGAATTCAAAGTTAAAGACAACCCAAAAAACTCACTTTGCATTGATGGTGTAAGACTCGTTCCAGTAGAATTAATCGATATCGCAGGTATTGTTCCTGGTGCCTGGGAAGGACGCGGCTTAGGTAACCAATTCTTAGACGAAATCCGCAGGGCAGACGCCCTTATCCACGTAGTTGATGCTTCAGGAGGAACCGACTGCGAAGGACGCTCTTGCAAACCAGGCGAACATGATCCGCTAGAAGATATCAAGTTTCTCGAACGTGAAATAACCATGTGGATGGTTACCATCCTCAAAAAAGATTGGTCCAAAATCGCTAGAACAGCGGAAGCCGATAAAAAAGGCATTGCATTGCCCCTTGAAGATCGTTTAACGGGGCTAGGAATAAGACGTCAACTTGTTGGCTGAAGCCATCCGAAAAGCTAACTTAAACATAGATAAACCAACTACTTGGTCTGATGAAGATTTCTACAGGTTTGTTGACACTTTGAGGCGAATGTCAAAACCAATGCTTATAGTTGCCAACAAGGTTGATTTGCCAAGCGCAGAAGCAAATCTACAGCGAATGAAGGACCTTGATTACATGGTTGTTCCATGTTCTGCAGAAGCTGAACTTGGACTTAGACGTGCAGCTGAAAAACAATTAATCGATTACAAACCAGGCGACTCAGACTTTAAGATAACGCACTCAGAAAAGTTATCCGCAGGTCAAATTAAGGCTCTAGAAGCAATTCGAGAAAAAGTACTTCTTAAAAATGGGTCAACAGGCGTCCAAAATGCCATGAATTTGGCTTACTTTAAACTGCTAAATATGATAACTGTTTATCCTGTTGAGGATTTAGAGCATCTCTCAGATCATAACGGACGAGTTCTACCAGACACTTACCTAATTCCACAGGGGACAACGGCAAGACAATTCGCCTACATAATTCACAGTGAGCTTGGGGACAGCTTCATTTACGCCGTTGATGCCCGTGATAAAAGAAGAATCGGCGAAGATGCTATCCTCAAAGACAGGGACGTTATCTCAATAGTTAGCGCCAAAAAGCGTACCTAACTTATCCAATTTATTGTTATGAGCCGAATCGACGTTTCCTATTCTGGAAAGTCCTGATGGCTCTTAACAGGTCAATCAAACGAAATTCAGGCCAATACACGTCTAAAAACAAAAGTTCACTGTAAGCGGCTTGCCAAAGCAAGAACCCGCTTAAGCGTTCCTCACCTGATGTGCGAATTATCATGTCAGGATCTTGCTTGTCCATATGTGAAGTGTAAAGATACTTTTCGAAAGTGCTCTCAGTAACATCATCCACTTCTAATTCGCCATCTTTCACTTTCATCGCAATCTGTTTAGTTGCATCAACAATTTCAGCTCTGCCTCCGTATGCGAAAGCGAAATTCCAGAAATAACAATCATAATCTGCAGTTGCTTTTTCAAGCCTTGCAATGGTTTCCTGTAAACTTTTTGGCAACAAATTAACTCTGCCCATAACTTTAACATGGATTTTATCCCGATGTAACCGCTCGTCCTTTAGGAGCTTGCGGAACCTCTCGTCGGCAAGCTGCATTATCTTTTCAACTTCATCTGAATGTCGAGCAAAATTTTCAGTGGAAAACGTGTAAAGCGTAACATATTTTACGTTAATAAGGTGGCACCAATCTAAAAGCAGCTCAACCGTATCAGCGCCTTCTGCATGACCCCACTTATCCTGTAACAACAAAGGCTTTGCTTCCTGCTCGTTTGCCCATCGCCTATTGCCATCAAGTATTATCGCGATATGTTCGGGTTTTACTCCGCTTTTGACTTGTTGCCAAAGCCATTTCTCATAAACTTTGTAAGCGCCAATAACAGAAAGCATTTTTTTAAGCACTAAGCGAGACCTCGGATGTTAAACGTTCAATTCATTTTCTAGATGCATTATAGTCTAAACCTTGATAGTTTCAATTAAATCTTGCCCTAAATTCAAAATAAAATCTTGGCAAAACTATTTTGAAGGTTGGGTTTTTTCCTGCTGGCTGGAAGAAGCTCTTAGTGGATCTGCCAGCTATATAAATTAACAGTACCGAAGCAATGCCGATTAGAATGCCAACTACTATTGTAAAAATGAACATTGAAAAATTCTGGTTATTGAAATCTATTATTGACTGTCCATTTTTTGAGTTGTATATGCTGTAGATTACGTTTGCTGTTGCTTCAAGAATCCAACGGAACCACGCGACGAAAACTATCAAAGCAACATTACGAAGTAATCTTGCGTCTCTTTCGACGTATAAACGTACACTTCGCCCGAAAAGAACAATGACTAAACCCGAAATTAAAAGGTCCTCGACACCTTTGATAAAGAAAGTGGCTATTTTAGGAATAGTAGAAACCCATCCGGTTAAATTATTGGGAAACGGCCCCGCATTAATAGAAACATATGCTATTCCAAGGTAAACACTTACTGCAACGCACAAAATTCCAGCGAAAATTGTATAATTTGAAAATTGTATTGGTATTGATGGTGGCGAATATTCTCTTGCCCATTTATAGACGTCTTTAGCTGACCTGTCAATGCCAAAGCCTTTGATAAGCAAGTAACCGCCAATAACAATTACAATAGCTATGCCATAATAGTAAATTGCGCCGGGATAAACATAATTATTAATAGCCCAAAGAATCCCGAAAATAAAAACCAGTAGTCCGGGCAAACCCAACGCTAGGCGAGCATACCTTGGATTATCGACTAGTAACTTCATATACTTGGTAAAAAGTGCCGCTGTCTCCTCAATTGATTCGCTATGTTTGATTACAATTCGACGGACAGAAGAAACAGGTACTCTAGATTCAACAAGAGGCAATATTGCTTCATCAGAATACCCATCACTAACCAAAATTACCTCCTTTGCACTAAAAGTATCAAGTAAATTATTTAATTCAGAAACTAATTTCCGATCCGCACTAACGCCTCCTAAATCCGAACCAGATATTGTAGCGACTTCAAAAATTTCTTCAGGTTGTTTCTCGTTTTGCAATCTGTCATAAAGACGAACTGCTTCAAACATGGCGTTTGCGTCTGGTTCTTCTGGGTCTTTTAAGGCTAAAGAAACTGCCCCGTCCAAGTTTGCGGTTCTTCCAAGAAGCGGCGTCTTAACTCCTGCCTTAACTTCTAAATCGCCATCTCTGTCAACACATAAAATTAGGATACGCTTTTGCGTTTGTTCTTGCGTTTCCTTTTTAGCCATCCTCACTCTATTCCCATTATACCTAAGGTAACTTTAATTTTTTGTCTCATTGTTTTCTTCAGGGTCATCGCCTAAAGCAAGCTGAAACTCGTTCCAACTTAGTTTTTCACCCTTCTTCAGTTTTTCCTTCGCTTCAGCACCCAGTTTCTCTTTAATAGCTTGCTGTTTTTCTTTTACAACCTGCTGCTGTTCCTTATCCGCTTTTTCTCTTTCTTTAAAAGCACTCTGTCTTTCCCTATAAGCTTGCTGAGACGCCAATCTCCGGATTTTCTCTTCTTCGTACAAAGCAGTTTTCAAAGCGCGTAACTGCCCAGTTAACTCTGCAATTTTCACTTGCGTGGCTAAAATTTCTTCTTTTGTCTGGATATAGGCTTGATGAAGACCGTCAGCTTGGGCCCGGCTTATTTTAACAGCGTTGACTTTTTCCATCATTTTTGTATGTAAGTCTTGACTCTTTTTTGCCAAATCAGTTAATTCATTGTGAAATACGTCCGCTTCATCCTCAATGGCTTTACGCTGAATGATTAAATCGTTAATTTTTTTATTTTGTTTGTCGATTTTTTTGTAAGAACTGAGAAGAGTTTCAAGTTCTTTAACATTCTCAATCAGGTGTTTTTCTTCCTGTAAATCTAGAGATGTTGTTTGAATCTTCCATTCTATTGACTCGAGTTCTTGCTGCAAATCCTGCTGCCTTTCGCGAGGTAATTTCTTTCGGTATTCTGCTATTTTTTCTTTTCTTGCGTTAATTTGGTCATTGATAGGTGTGACTTTTACTCTAATTTCGTCTCTTTGTTTCTTCAGTAGTTTAACTTTTTCATTTATTGTATCGCGTTCAATTTTTAAGTCATTGATTTCTTGATGGGTTTTCTTAACTAAATCGTTTAATTGGTTTCGTTGCTCAACGTGCTTCGTGATTTGAACGTTAGCAGTTTCAGTTTGATTCCGGAGTTTTTCGATTTGCTGATTGATGTCCTCTACCCTGACGGTTTTTTGTTCATTGCTCATTGGATAGCCCCATATGTAAGATTCAAGCTTATGATGATTGTTACCTTCGAATTTATATTAGTTGTCAATAGAAAATATGAGATGACCATATCAATAATGCTCTTCTCATTATAATTTTTAAATAGATCATAGCATAATGGATTGGTGAGATGCGAAATATGTCCTTCAATTACGACGAGCTGCTAAAGAGAGCGTGTGCTCAAATGCCCGAAGTCTCTGCAAAACGTGAACGTTTAGAATTACCAAGATTATATGTCAATACAGTTGGTATGCGAACGATAATCTCCAATTTTAAAGAAGTGGCTGATGCATTAGATCGTGATCCCCAGCATATCTTGAAGTTCTTAACAAGGGAAATGGCTACCGCAGCAACTTTTCAAGATTCAAGAGCGATTTTTCAAGGAAAATTTCGCGGAGATAGTTTTGAACGTCTGTTGCAACGATACTTAGAGAGTTATGTAATTTGTCCCGTTTGCAAGCGTCCAGATACTCGAATTGTCAAGGAAAAACGCCTTTCTTTTTTGGTATGCAATGCTTGCGGCGCAAAATCGTCAATTAAACAGTTGTGAGAGAACTAAAAATGGAAGTTTACGTGAACCTAAAACAAGTCGGAAGAAACGTGTTGTTAGCTGTTTGCGATTGCGAATTGCTTGGCAAGACTCTTCGGGAAGGCAAAATTGTTTTCCATATTAAGGATGAGTTTTATAACGGTCGAAAAGCGACCGTCGAAGAAGCAATGGGTATGATTGATAACTCAACAATAGTGAACCTTGTGGGGAAAGCATGTGTAGGAAAGGCAATATCGGAAGGTTTTGTTCATCCTGAAGCAGTTATAAAAATTGAGGGGATTCCGCACGCCCAGATAATGAAACTTTGACCATGCTTTTGGACAAATAATAATAAAGTACTCTATCGAAGGTTTTTTCTTAGTATAATCATGTCTCTCAATTCTTTTCCGTTCTCAAAAATGGGTTTTGGATAATTTTCTACAAAAAAGTCCTGCTCTGACGCCAACCTTTTTAAAACCTTCTTTTTGGTACAGATAAAGCTGCTTAGTTGAAACGTCCCCTGTTCCAATGCTTATTGCCTTAAAACCCCTGCTCCTTGCCCTATCGGTAGCATCTTTCAGCAAGCATTTGCCTATACCTTGTCCTTGAAACTCTGTAGCAACCGCAATATTTCTTATTTCCATCTCGTCGGTGTCAATTAGTTGAATGGCATATTCAGCAATAATTTTGTTTTCTCGTTCGAAAACATAAATCTCGCAGTCAAAAATGTACTTGTTTACAGCTTCAACGTATTCATCGGCAATTAACAACAAGTCATATGGAATTGCTTCATCTTTGCCAAGTCGCCTAATCTTTTCCATGATTTTTCAGTTTAATTATGACTAAGGCAAATAAGAAATTTTGCAGAAGCACTGATTTTGAAAGAAACGTGCCTTAAAAAAAGGGAGTGGGGTTGCGGGAGATAGATGTCACCACTTTGTTGTTATACGCGCAAATAATGAAGCTCTAATCGTGATATTGTTTTGTTTAGTGATTCAATTATTTTTTGAAAGTTTGCCGATCAAAATTCTGACTTGAATCAACATTTCATCAGTATTTATCCGTTACAATTAGTTCCTCGATTGGTACTAAATTAGAATCTTACTTGAATAATGTAACTCCATAAAATTTTATTAACGATGGTTCATACAAAGTATTCTAAATTATCCGAGCCTTTAAAGATGAAAGCTAACTCTAAGATAATTATCTCTAAACGTGTTATGGTTATTCTTATTGTAGTTTTGTTTGCCTTCTCATCATTCAATACTTATCTAATTCTTGAACGAACCGGCGGACCTGCGGGCGCTGTCCTATATGACTTTGTTGTTTCAAAAGTGGGTAGTAATTATCAATTAAAAAATATGTTAACTGGCTCTACGACAAATAGCGGGAGTATTTCTTCAATTCTTAACAGCGTGTTTGACAAGGGAAACAGTATTTATCTTAACGCTGGAACGTACAGTTTAACTGGGGACGTTAATGTCTCAAACAAAATAAACGCAAAAATCGTCGGCGATCAAGCGACAATAATTGGAAATGGCCACAGAATTACCATAAGAGGTGACAACTACACCACTTCACAATATGCAACTCTATCCGACTTAACAATTGAAAACGGAACTATAAGAATTGAAAACTCATTTGGAACAACCATTTCCAACATGATCTTCGAAAATACTTCAATAGGAATTGAAATTGCCAATACGAACACTTGGAGTGAAAACACTAAAATTGAAAACTGCAACTTCTTCAACGCAACCGAAGGAATAGCTTTTCGAACGCCCCCTGACAACGCAACAGGTTCCGCAACAGGCTCTTATGCAAGTTCACAAATTGAACGCTGCTTCTTCAAGTTGCGGGACAACTCCGTAGGAATAATTGTTGAACCATTGGCCGAGTTTTCAGACAGTCAAATGCAGGATGTCCGTATATGGATGGGCGAAGACGGTGTAACTAATCAAACAGGACTTTTACTCGATGGAACAATGACTCAATCCCCGCTAGTTGGTGTGGTTTTTGAATCTTTCACAGACCAACCCAATAACATCTACGGGATTGACATTGGACAAACGGCCAAATATCCTCCTATACTAGATAGTGGTGTGAGTTTTTTGGGCAACCTAACATCCATGATTCATAACCCATATGGCATCTGGATTTCAGGAATTTCGAGCGCCTTTGAAAGACAGAACGTCAATGTACCTCTTGGCTTAAATGGCCAATACGGAACTAACACAACCATCCAGACGCTTCCTCTCAAAATCTTCACTTTCACACCCAAAATTCAGGTCACCGGCGACTTCCAAACCAACGAAGTTATTACTGTTAGAATTCGGTTGGAGTTTATTGATAATGTTGTGTCTAATAGTGTAGTTAAAGCATTTACCAATAGTAGTAGCGTATGGTTGAGCAATGATGATTTAATGCAGTTGTTTCCTTCGCAGGATATAATTTGGGCCATTGTTGTTGATGCTCAATCAAGTTCTAGCTCATCAAATGTTGCAGTCGCAGTAAGCGGTTACGGCACAGCCGGATAGTCTTCAATATGGAGTAGTCACTTTTTGTTTGAATCCTGTTAAACAAAAAATTTAGCAATTAGCAACTAGCTTTCAATCATTTGTTTCACTGTTCGTTTAGCAGATTTTTGCGGTTGAATATTTTTTCAATTTCTTCTGGCTTTAGAAGCTTCTTTTCTAATGCTATTTCTTTGATTGAGCGGTTTTCTGCTTGGGCTTGTTTGGCGATTCTTGCTGCTTCCATATAGCCTATATAGGGTGATAGAAGTGTGGCCAAGGATGGGTTCTTTTCTAAATATTGACTGCATTGTTTCTCGTTAACAGTTATTCCTTTAACGCATTTTGCTGTGAAAACTGGAATGAAGTTGGTTAGGATTTGTAAAGAGAACAACATGTTATACATGATGGATGGGGTCATAACGTTTAATTCCAGTTGCCCTGCTTGAATTGCCAAGGTTGTCGATAAATCATTTCCAACTACTTGATACGCCACCATGTCTAAGCATTCAGCCATCACCGGGTTCACTTTCCCCGGCATAATCGAGGAACCAGGCTGAACAGGAGGAAGAACAATCTCATTCAACCCAGTTGTGGGACCAGAAGCAAGAAGGCGCAAGTCATTAGCTATTCTTATAAGTTCAAGGGCTAATTCTTTCAGACCGCTTGAAACCGTCTGAGCTGCCCTTTGGCTTTGGAGCGCTTCAAAATTGTTTTCTGCCGCCTTAAGTGGAAAACCAGTCATTTTATCTAATTCTGCTATTGCCAGAAGTTTGTATTTTGGGTGTGCATTGGTTCCCGTTCCAACTGCTGTGCCGCCTAAAGCCACCGAATAAAGGTTCTCCTGTCTCTTTCTTAACTCTGTCGCAACAATTAGCAATTGCCGAACCATATGCGTTGAACTCTTGACCTATAGTCACTGGTACGGCATCTTGGAGATGTGTCCTGCCTGACTTTAGAACATGACCGTATTTTTTACCTAAGACGTTAAACGCGTCGGCCAACTCATCAAGCGCAGAAAGCAAAGGTTGCAAAGACATAAGAACAGAAACGTGGAGTGCCGTAGGAAACGTGTCATTAGTTGACTGACCCAAATTTACATCGTCGTTCGGGCTTATGGTTTTGTATTCGCCTTTAGCTCTGCCCACAATTTCCAATGCCCTATTCGCTAAAACCTCATTAACATTCATGTTAAAAGACGTACCAGCACCTGCTTGAAAAACGTCAACAACAAATTGATCAATGAGTTTACCTGCTAGCACTTCGTCGCATGCTTGAATGATCGCTTTTGCTTTTTTGTCTTCCAAGCAACCCAATTGAGCGTTTGTTATAGCTGCAGACTTTTTTATGGTCACATAGGCTTTGATGAACGACAAAGGCGCTTTAAGTCCGCTTACTGGAAAATTCTCGATTGCTCGTAGCGTTTGAATTCCGTAATACGCATCTTTAGGAATTGCTCTCTCGCCTAAAGGATCAATCTCTTTTCTTGTTTCCATTTACCTCAGATCTCTCTACACACTTTTGGGATGAAGTTCTTGAATTATTTTCTTCTTAGTCTTCAGTATCTGTTCAGTTACTTTAATTTTCTTTGGACAAACAACTGTGCACATGTAATAGCTTTTGCAGCCCCAAATTCCATAAGGCTTCTCCAAGACCTGCATGCGTTCAACAGAATCAGTTGCTCGAGAATCAAAAATATGTTTTTGTGCTCTCAAAATGGCAGCTGGACCAAGGAATCTTTGTTCTTGCTCCAAGATAACTGGGCAAGCAGCCACACAACAGCCGCATAAGATGCATTTGATGGCATCGTCAATTTTACCTCTCTCTTCAATGCTCTGAAGGCGTTCTTTTTCTGGTGAATAATCTAGGGTTTGCGACGGCTGATTTTGATTAATGCTTTTTATTCTTTTAAAGAAAGGCTCCATGTCTACAATAAGGTCTTTAGTTATTGGAAAGAATTTTAGTGGTTCAATCAAAAGCTCTTGCTTGTAGTCATAGTCTTTGATTAGTTTCTGGCAAGCCAAAGAAGGTATGCCATTAATGCTCACGGCGTCTGAACCACATATTCCATGAGCACAAGACATCCTATACGCTAAACTGCTGTCCTGTTCCCATCTAATCTTGTTAAGGCAATCGAGGATTCGGTCGTGGGGGTTGGCATCTACATTGAATATGTCGTAGTGCGGTTCATTGTCAGTTTCAGGGTTGAACCGATAAACTTTCAATGTTACCTTCATGTTAGTATCTCCTATTTTCAGGTGTAAACCGCGTGATAGATACGGGTTTGTGGGCGATTTTGAAGCCCTCTGGCGTCAGATAGACCAAACTGTGCCTTAGTCCTTCTTCATCGTTTCTATCTTGGTAATCGTTTCGGTAATGGGCTCCACGGCTTTCTTTTCGTTGCAGCGCAGAAAAAACTATGGCTTCTGCGGTTTTCAGCATATTGCTCAACTCTAGTGCTTCTTGAAGCTCGTAGTTGAATATCTTACCTTTATTATCGAGCCCAATGTTGAGCAGCCTCTTTTCTAGTTGGCAGATTTGATGTCGCGCTTGCTCAAGTTCATTGGCATTTCTGAAAACACTACATTTCTCAGTCATTACACTTTGCATTGCCGCTCGCAAAACTGCTGCGCGTTCGTTTCCTTTGGAAGAAAGTAAATTGGTAACTTTTTCAACAACTATGCTTTCGGCTTGTTGAGGAAGGGACGGCAATTTTCTTTCTTTTGCGTGGTTTGCAGCGCTAATTCCAGTTCGCCTTCCAAAAACGACTAGGTCAATTAATGAGTTACATCCTAAACGGTTTGCGCCATGAACGCTGACACATGCACATTCTCCAACAGCGAAAAGACCAGATAGGACATGTTCGCCTTCATCACTTCAAAACGCGTCCTTCATAATCAGTGGGGATTCCACCCATAATGTAGTGACATGTTGGGGCAACCGGAACGAGCATTTCACTTGGATCAATCCCTAAGTAAGTCTGGACAAAAGATGATATTTCAGGCAATTTCTCAATTAATTTTTCTTTCCCGATTTGTGTTAGGTCAAGACTTACATAGTCTTTGCCATTTACGCCTCTGCCTTCTTTTATTTCAGTTAAAATTGCTCTTGAAATAATGTCTCTTGGAGCTAAATCCTTCAAATTCGGAGCATAACGCTCCATAAAACGCTCACCAATGCCGTTCCGCAGAACTCCGCCTTCAGCACGAGCTGCCTCGCTTATGAGAATTCCAAAACCGTAAATGCCAGTGGGATGAAACTGAACAAACTCCATATCTTCAAGAGGAATAAGAGAATCCAAGACTAATGCAAAACCGTCGGCGGTGGAAGCAAAGCCATTTGATGTTGTTTTGAAGATTTTGCCGCTTCCTCCGGTAGCCAAAACTACTGCTTTTGCATGAAAAACCTCGGATTTGCAAGTGGCTACATCGTAACCTGAAACACCGCAACAATGCTCGCCTGCAAACAACAGATTCAAGACAAATACTTCATTGAAAAAATCTACGCCTATTGTTTGGCAACGATCATAAAGCGTATCCATTATCGCCCTACCAGTGCGGTCTGAAACATAACATGCTCGTTTAACAGATGCTTGCCCATAATTTCTTGTGTGTCCACCGAATCGACGTTGCTCAATTTTGCCCTCAACGTTACGGGTGAACGGCACGCCCATGTGTTCAAGGGAGATTATTGCCTCTGGCGCTTCCTTTGTCAAAATTTCAACAGCATCTTGATCTGCTAGATAATCGCTGCCCTTAACAGTATCGTACATATGCCATTCCCAATGGTCCTCTTCCTCGTTTCCAAGGCTTGCCGCGATTCCTCCTTGAGCAGCGACTGAATGAGAACGTGTAACATGCACTTTGCTGACAACGGCAACTTTACAGTGTTCAGCCGCAGTTAAAGCAGTGTATAATCCAGCAATTCCGCCACCAACAACCACAACGTCATATTCATGGATCAAAATGTTGGTCTCCTCAAAAATTAAATTTCGAATTTTTCAATAATCCTGTTTTCTTTTTCGCCTGTGATTTCAGCGATTACATGGAAGAATTGTTCAAGCCCTGAATTGACGATTCTCGGTTTTAGCAGCTCATCGATTTGGAATACACCTGCAGAGTTTGACATTTTAATTTTTATGTTGATTGGTTTTTCTCCATCTTTGGCATTTTCAGCACATTCCACTTCAACTTTTTCAATGGAGAGCGCTGATACAGCGTGTATGTCTATTTTGCCTGCTTGGAAAGGAATTCGTGCTCTTCCAGCTTCCATATCTAAGGCGTCGGCGATTCCGACAATTCCGGCTTCTTTTGTTAATATTTTATGAGTAGGTTCATTTCTGGGTGTTTCTTCGTGTGATACAATTGCATGCAAAACCTCTGAAGTTATTATTGACTGTTGTTCCTCGGTGTAGGTTGGTGTTAAACATTTTTCAAGAAACTCCAAAGCTAAGGTTACACTATACTGTTCATGCTTTTCCCTTTGAACAATCATACCTAAATCGTGAAAGATAGCGCTTAAAACAACAACAACCTCAGCATCATCGTTTTGCATGTTGTAATTTTCCACTATGCTTGGCACTATGAGTTTTTTTTCGATAAGAATGCGTAAAAGTCTTAATGCAATATTGGATACAATTTTTACATGTGTTGGTCCATGGTCGGTGTAGCCCATTCGTTCTATTGCCATAACATTGGCACATTTCCAGTAGGTTTGCAGTTTCTTGTCTTCCTTGATTCGCTCCATTACTTGCTTGAGCTTAGTGTTATTTCGGTATGGTATGTTGAAGACGTAGGACACTTGACAAATGCACCATTTATCATATTCAAGCGGAGAGAAATTTAAACCTACATCATCCTACAAAAGAAGAGGAAGATTAAGAATCTAGCAAGTCAATTCCATATTGCCTGAAGCATGGCTCATCTTTAGCTTCGATGTCATGTTATATGTTTGACTTGATTCCTTGCATTCTAAATTGCCGAAATTGTCATTCAACTGCATGAAAATCGGTTTTTCAAGGGGCTCATAATGCCTTTCAGAAAATAGTTTAACTTTATTTATTTGTTCTTTTGAAAAGGGACCGACTCTAAATAAAATCTCTGGTTCATGGCCATCATTTTCAAAATCATCCCCGCTAAAAAGCATGCTTTCTTCACATTTCGTTTCTAGTAGCTGAGCTAAATCCCGAAAACTTCTTTTCGGTGCTTCATTTGAAGGGTTGACTGTTCCCTCAAAATACTTAACCCGTTTTCCGATAATTTGATGGACCAACATGAGTTTTTGCAGATTATTTCCTCTAAAATCCTCTTGGACAACTGCTTCCCAACTGATGAAAGTGTCTTTTTTATTGGGCGAGATGTACCCTGAAGAAAAACCTATAATCTTTCCTTTGTGTTCGACGACTACGCAGGTATCTGAGAAGTCTTTAGCCAAAAGAAAATATGTATATCGAGAATTCAATCCTACGTAGGGTCTATTTTCAGTAAGTAACTTGTACACGTCTTTAATGTCTTGAAGTTCCAAATTTCGGATCTTGAATTTGAGCTTTTCTTTATTTTCAATCATTCGCGTAACCTCTCCCCGAAGAATTTGGTTGATTTCATAGTTATCCTCGTGAAGGTTTTATTGGTTTTTGAAAAGTTGAATTCACCAAAAAGCCCACTCACAGAGGCAATTTAAGTAATTCACGTGCGAAGTTTGCTTGCTAATTTAGTGAATTCACCTTCGCTATTGTTCAATGACTAGAAACTTAGCGAATTGTGCTTCTCATTTGTTCATGCATCACTCTTTTTATAATTTATTTGAGCGTGGTTTCAAAACTCCTTGCTTGTTTAAAGAACATGCTTTTAAGCAAGCTAAACATTAATTTTTTCAAGTCAAACGAGGTTTAGCGTTTGGGAAAGAAAAAAGTATTAAGCGAAGGCGCAATCGGCGAATTAGTCTATCCAGGACAAGGCGAGGTATTAGGCGTAGTAATCAAACTCCTCGGTTTTGACCGCATCCTAGTTAAATGTCAAGATGGCGCCGAACGCTTATGCCGTATAAGAGGCAAAATGAAGAGGCGAGTTTGGATTCGTGAAGGCGACATCGTTATTGTTTCACCTTGGGATTTCCAAACCGACAAACGCGGAGATGTTGTTTGGCGCTACACCCATGGGCAAGCCGATACGCTGAGGCGAAAAGGCATTTTAACTCTTTAATTTTCTACTTTTAACACTATCAATTATTCACGGAAGCCATTTTTTGATTTTCTTGTTTGATTGTTTTTAAATACCCAGAAGCAGTTAACATGGTTGGATATTATGTCTAGAAAAGCCCAAGAACGCATCGCCCACACCGAAAGAAGAATAGAACGTCGAGACAAAATGCTAACCCACGACAAATCCAAGGAACGCGCTACAGTCGAAGAGGTTTTTGATCAAACCACACGTATAGTTGTCTTTGATATGCTAAACAGCGGAGTATTGTATGAGCTCAATGGTGTTGTCAGTTCAGGCAAAGAAGCCCGCGTTTACTGGGGCACAACTAAAGAAGGTGTAGATTTAGCAGTAAAAATTTACTTAACCTCTTCTGCCGAATTCAAAAGAGGCATGCATAAATACATTGAAGGCGACCCTCGCTTCAAAGACGTCAAACATGACACTCGATCGCTGATGGCTGTTTGGGCACAGAAGGAGTTTCGGAATTTACAAGAAGCAACAGATGCAAAGGTGCGTGTTCCAAAACCCATTGCTGTCAAAAGCAACGTTGTAGTTATGGAGTTTATTGGGAAAGAAGGTGTCAGTGCGCCCTCTTTGAAGGAGCAGGCGCCAGATAACCCAGAAAAAGTTTACAAAATCCTTGTCACTTATATCAAGCGGCTCTACCAAAAAGCCAAAATTGTCCACGGTGATCTGAGCGAATACAACATTATGATGTGGAAAGGTAGACCAGTGGTTTTTGATGTCTCACAGTCAGTTTCAATCCAGCATCCAATGGCAGATTTTATGCTACGCCGAGATATAGAGAATGTGAATAGGTTCTTTAGTAGGTTAAATGCTAAAGTTATTCCAGTTGAAGAACTTCATAAAATGGTTGTTGGTAAATAATGTCCCGTCCAGACATGTTTGTTAAAATTCCAAAAGAACGAGTTGGCATACTTATTGGTCCAGAAGGTAAAGTCAAACGGTACATCGAAGAGAAGCTTCAAGTAAAACTCGATATTGACACAGAAGGCAGCGTTACCATTACGCTCTTAGAAAACTCACCAGACCCATCGATGCTACTGAAAGCCAAAGATGTTGTAACAGCAATTGGCAGAGGTTTTCCACCAGAAGTAGCCTACCGCCTAATAAGAAATGAAGACGACATTTTTGACCTTATTGATCTGCGAGTAATTTTTGGTCGATCAGAATCAGACATTAAACGAATCAAAGGCAGGATTATCGGCGCTGAAGGCAAAACAAGAAAACTGATAGAGGAGTTAACTGAAGCCGATGTTGTTGTATATGGTCATACAGTTGGGATAATTGGCAGCTTTGAAGAATCCGATGCTGCACGCAATGCGGTACAAATGATTATTGACGGTTGCGAACACCACACAATGTACAATTATTTGCAGAAGAAGCGAACTGAGCTTAAAAAACAGAAACTTCAGTTATGGGAAAAGCCACCTGGCGAAAAATAAATTATCGACTATGCTTTTAACGTTGACTTTTTTTTAATTTGATTTATTTGTTTCATCGAAGCAAAATAGTTTTTAGTTTAACGATACGATAAAGTGACAATCGAGAGTGTTAATCGACTGGGCATGTTCAATCAACCAAAATCGAAAAAACTGTTTTTTGCTTTAGTCATCATTGTCATTATTGGATTAAACTTCTACACCCTATCGATTGCTTACCCAACAATGAATCATCCTCTCAATTTAGGCGGAGCGGATTTGCCTCGAGATTTTTCAGTCTATTACATTGCTGCTTGGCGAATGTTTCATAACCCATCCCAAATTTTCACCACAGGTCCTCTAACTGACGGCGAACCAACCATCTATCCGTCCCTAACACCCTACAAGTATCTGCCCTCTTTTCTCGTTTTGATTTCGCCACTCATCAACCTAAGCTATTACCAAGCTTTCTGGGTTTTCGATGCCTTCCAATTTGCACTGCTTCCCCTAATGGCATTGCTTCTATACAAGTTATTGGAAAACAAGAATCCAATCTTTACCTTTCTAATCTTAGTACTTGTTTTGCTGTTGCCTTATCCAATGGCTGGCAGAGGCTTGTCCGTGAGTTATTTTATGAGTTGGGCTGAGGGGCAAGCTAAAATTTTGCTTTCTTTTCTTTTGCTTGCCTCTTTTTATCTAGGGTATAAGGGTAAAGCTGCCTTCTCAGGCGTGTGTTTTTGCGCTGGGGGCTTTTGATCCGCGTTTTGCTTTGTTTGCGTTGCCGCTGTTTCTTTTCTACAACAAAGGAAAGCTTAAAGCCGCCTTGGCAGCGATGGTAATAGTTTTTATTTCAGCCAACTTTATGGTTTTTTACCCAGGTACGGCTCAAGGTTTTGTAAATATGGTTTTAGGTTCAGGCAGCACAACACCACTTTACACTCCAGGATGGATACCGATAACAATGCTGGTTTGTCTGTTTGCAGTAAACGCAAGACAAATGGTTGAGGCGCTAAAACTTCATTGGCGAAAGTATTAATTAGTTCCCAAAGTAAATGACTCATGTGACTTGGATGTCAACTTTTGAGAATGGAATCGTGCAAGTGCAAAGTGAACATTCTTTTGGAGACACATTTGAACGATTAGAATCAACAGTCATCTCCAGAGGGCTCACAATTTTCGCTAACATAAATTTTAGTGCAGATGCCGCGCGTGTAGGCTTGAAAATGAATCCCTCTCAATTGCTTATTTTCGGTAATCCAAAAGCTGGGACACCTTTGATGGTTGCTGCACCGACGGTTGCCATCGATTTTCCCCTGAAAGTTCTCGTTTCCGAAGACAGCAAAGGGAAAGTGTGGGTATCCTACAATTCACTGCTTTATCTTAAAGATCGCCACAATATTCCCGAAGAGTTGCTGAAAAATATTTCTGGCATAGTCGAAATTGTGGAATCCGCAACTGCATGACATTTGCATGGAATCTTTAGGTGGGCTCTTATGCGTGCATTTGAAAACCAAATGCAAGATACGCACTCAAGATCCTCATCATCCATGATAGTCTTCGGGGCCAGAGTCGTCATCGCCCACCCAGCAAGAACAACTTACACGGTCATTAAAACGTTGGTGTAAAAGTTAGATTAATTTTAAATTGTTAAAGAATTGATTATCATTTGTGGTTTCGTTGAATTTGTCATTGCCTACTGTTGCTGAAAAGTGAAAACGATCACAGAGGTACTTTGATTTTATCGAAAAAACGTTGTTGTAACTTAGCAATTTTAGGAGCAATCACAATCTGGCAGTATGGCTCTTTTGGATGTTTTTTGTAGTAGTCTTTGTGGTAGGTTTCAGCATTATAAAAAATTTTTAAAGGTTCAACGCTGGTAACGATTGGTTTGTCAAAAATGGCTTCTTTGGTCAGTTCCTCGATCAAGGCTTCAGCAGTTGCCTTTTGCTCTTGGTTATGATAGAAAATCGCTGATCGATACTGTGTTCCAACGTCTGCACCTTGCCGATTCAACGAAGTCGGATCATGCATTGTAAAGTAAATCTCCAAAATTTCTTTGTAACTGATTACTTTGGGGTCAAAAAATATCTGTGCAGCTTCTGCATGCCCAGTTTTGCCTGTTGAAACCTGTTCGTAAGAAGGATTAGGAACATTGCCGCCCGTATAACCCGGCTCAATTCTTTCAACGCCCTTAATTATGCTAAAAGCCGCTTCGGTACACCAGAAGCAGCCAGCGGCAAGGGTTGCAACTTCTAAGTTTTTGTTTTCGATAGGTTGTTGACTCATTTTTCATCTTTCCTAAAAATTGGTTTAATGTCTTAGTATTGCTGGGAAGCTTAGAACTTAACGGTTTGTGGCTGTCATGACACAACAACTTTTGAATTATTCTCTTAAGAAAATGCTTCTGCTGCGTTAGGCATGTTTTCATGTATGTCTTGAGTGATATCCCAGTATTCGACAATTTTTTCTCCGATGAAACGGAAAATGTGAACTTGCCTTAAGCCGCCTTCGTTTGGTTTGGAACTGGCAACTGTTGTATGAACTGCAACTAGGTCGCCATCAGCAAGAACCTGCCTAATAGCAAGTCTAAAGTCAGCTGATGATCCCTTCATAATTCCTTCTGACCCTTGTTTTTGCACCGCAATCATTGCGTCAATTAATTCGTTCATGCCACCCACGACATATGGATTATGAGTCTTGCAGTCAGCAGCAAAGAAACGCAGTCCATCCTTTGGTTTTCCTGAACCAATTAAACTGAGAAATTCAACTGCTATTTTCTTATGAGTTTTATTTGCGTCATTTTCAGGAATCATAAAAAGAGTTATGCTCTCCACTTTTTCACCTAAAAAAAGTGAGCAAATAAACATATTAAAATGTGTTGGTCAACCATTTTGCTAAACTAATTAGGAATTTTTGGAGCCTCTTAAAGTCCAATTTTACAAAATAAAAATGAAATTACTGAGGGTTTGTGGCTGAGCGTATATCCCAATAGTTTTTCACATTATAGCAGGACACGCTAGTTATATTTCTTATCATTATTCTGAATTCATAAATTTCTTTTAACCAATCTTACTATAGCCCTTAGTGGTGAATTTCTTGGGAAACTCTACCAACAAAATGTCTGTGGAAAAAACGTCCAGCAAAGAACTCGAAAATATCGATGACAGAAGCATAATAGCTCTTGAAACCTCACAGGTTAAAGAAGAAGATCACAGCGAATTCGATCATAAGAAAGAATTAAAGAGCAGATACGTTTCCAAAGATGTCGACAAGCGCAATTTTTGAAGAACTTTCAATCTCTGACAGAGCTTGTAGAATTAACCTTTCAATTTATGCTCTAGTCGCCGGTTTCGGTTTTGGACTTGTTGCATTCGGGCTAATTTACAGTGCTCTTTTTGGTTTAGGCTTATTTTCAGCCTTTTTCATGTGCCTTGGCTTTGCGAGCTTTGGTTCGATTCTTCTTATTGCGCCTCAATCAAAAATTTCAAGAAACGAGTTGAAAATTGGCCAGTTGTACATTCTCTATAGTGGTTACTTAAATCAGCTAGCAGTAGTCAGAAACAACGACGAGCAATCGGAGAAATCTGTCGATCAAGCAGAAAGAACTAGTAGGCTTCTTGAGCAAGTTACATTTAACACCGTTGATAAAATTGCAGCCCTGTCAAAGAGCTAAGTTGTCCTAATAGTGAATAAAAGAAGACTGCCTAATTGAGTGCTAATAAGACCTGTTTGGATATTTCTCAATAGACAAAAAAGGTGACTGAGAGAAGCAAAGCGAGTACCTAGCAGCGGAAACCATTTTACTGTCCACCGAGTTAGCCAATTACAAGGATTTCTCAGCGTGATTGCTGATATGGAAAAAGAAAAACTCAATAACTCATTAAGCAAAATCAAGGTAACACCGTTGGCTGCAGAAAGCTTTGGTGTCCGCTCTATGTGTACACTAGTAGAAACGCCTGATGTTTCGGTGCTTTTAGATCCTGGAATATCGCTCTGCCCGTACCGTTTTAGTTTGCCGCCACATCCCATTGAGTTTCAAACCATCAGCAAGCTTCGCAAAAAAATAGCCGAAGCTGCTGACAAAGCAACAATTGTAACAATTAGTCACTACCACTTTGATCATCATACCCCGTCATTTGAGGATTGGGTGGTGAACTGGACAGAAGCAAACGAAACCGCACGTCAAATCTATCAAAGTAAAACAGGTTTTAATGAAGAATCCTAAAGAAAAAATCAACGCTAGCCAAAGGCAACGTGCTTGGCTTTTCCAAAAAACAGGCGGCAAACATTCGAAAAGCATGGAATCAGCAGACGGAAAAACATTCATTTTTGGTGAAACTACCTTGCACTTTTCTGAAGCTGTTCGCTCACGGCTCAGATGATTTCTTGTTGGGATGGGTAATCATGGTAAGTGTCGAATATGACGATGAGCATTTTATGTTTGCGCCTGATGTTCAAGGGCCAATGTCAAATCAAACTCTTGAATTAATTTTAAAGGAAGAGCCGACCGTAATAATGTTAGGTGGACCGCCCTTTTACCTTGGAGGCTTCAGAGTTGAAATGGCTCAGTTGGATCAGGCTTTGAAAAACTTAGGGCGCATTGTTGAGGCAGTTCCTTTAGTCATTTTAGAGCACCACGCATTACGTGATGAATTTTGGAAGCAAAAAGTAAACTCAGTATTTGAGAAGGCATTTAAAGCTAATTGCAGTCGTAATGACAGCTGCAGAATACTCAGGCTGCGAAAACTACTGTTTCTTAGAATTCAACTCGGAAACAACTCTACAGAGACTTTCCACCAACTTCTGAGTTTAAACAATGGATGAAAACGTTGAATAATAAGAAAATTGCAACCTCGTTGAAATGTTTTTATTCTACTTCAGCTTTTTGTCGTCCAGAAAAAGAACTTTTCTTTCGTAGGTATCAGTCTGCAATGATTTCTGTTAGCTTTTCTTACTCAAAAACTGAAATTTTCTAAAATTTAATTGGCAAATACGTATTTAACCTGACGCAAACTAAAAATTGTTCGGAAGAGAGAGGGGGAACATGACTTTACGCTTGCGTTTCAGTTAACCGTTGATTTGCCAAACGCTTTTGGATTTTTAGGATCCTATGCGTCTTATACACCTTAGCAACTGTTTAACCATAAATAATGATGTGACTGCACTAATCACTACAACAAGTTTTA
The DNA here is from genome assembly GCA_963768895.1 of Candidatus Bathyarchaeota archaeon. GTDB lineage: Archaea > Thermoproteota > Bathyarchaeia > Bathyarchaeales > Bathycorpusculaceae > Bathycorpusculum. The sequence goes on along the minus strand of CAVYJU010000020.1, from coordinate 123,595 downwards.
ACTATGTTTTTTAGATCTTCGAATGGGCATCTTGGCAGCTTTCGCAGCGCCTTTTTTTGACCTTGATGTTCTAGGCTTTAACATAACAACGGCTTTCTTTAAGTCCAACGGAGTAATTATCCTGAAGAACGTTTTGAAATCGGGGTCCAATTGCTCAATCACCATTGTTGACATATACCGTACTCCCACGCAATCTCTCTATCATTGCTTCTAAGTCAAACTCTCCACATGCTAACGTTTCCTTAGCAGCCTCCAAAGCCACCTTAGTATTGTAAACAGCATGTAAAGCTTCAACCTCACAATCAGGCGACCTAGCAACAACCGCTGATTTGCCCACAGCACAATCAAAAAGCAATGTCACCACATCAGGGGAAACAAACGGGGAATCAAACGGCAAAAGCAACGAATATTTTCCTTCAGCCGCCTCAAAACCTGTTATGGCCGCGCCTAAAAGCCCCTTTGATTCATCAGCATCGCGAACAAACCTAATGTTAGGCGAAAACATTTTAGCATATAGCTTTTCCTGTTCCTTTGAGTTTGTGACAATGATTACTTCTTCAACGATGCCTTTGATCGCACCTAGAACATAGTCTAGCAAAGGTTTGTTATTCAGTTTCAAAAGACCTTTGTCTTCCTCGAACTTGTTTGAGGAATCATTAGTTAAAATAATGGCTGATCTTTCCATTGTTTTGAAACTCCACTTTGCTGACTCTACGCGTAAAGTATTCTTTAAGGTTTGCATTTTTGAATACTGACTTGCCGATTCAAATTGGAGAAATTCAGGTTGCTCTAAATGAATTCTCTTTATTTTGGGATTAATTTTGAAAAAAGTTTAATAACTCTTCACAAAAGAAGTAGTTCCTCTTATAGGACTGTTGGTGGGGAATAATTTGAAAAAGGCATTAATTGCAATAATTCTTTTTACTTTAATTTTGACTTCATTTACTGTTGCTGACCCTGCCAAATGTGAAGGCAGATACTTCGGAAGCAAAAGTTCTAAGTTATAGCTGGTATGTTGCCCCTTCAACTACGACTCAAGCACAATACGTTAACGATCTTGATCGTTGTCGGTGAGGTACAAAATGTTGGGTTCAAACCCATTAGATAAAGTAATTGTTTCAGGAGGCGCCTACAATGCTACTGGTGGCACTTTAGGCTCAGCTGAAGCTCAAGCATCTTGTAACTTATTTGCTTCCTGGACAGAAAGCTCCTTTCTACTTGGATTTCACTCCTGAATATAGCGCAACTCCAACCGTGGGCGACGAAGCTTGGTCTCCCTTCGTTACTAATGTTACGTTCAATTTGGCTTTCGTTGAGGATTCAAACTTAAACGCAGTTTCCGAATTTGGTTTTTCCATCTGGATCTCTCTCTGGTTCCAATAGACAGTGGCATTTATACTCTTACAGGAACCGTTCAGAACAGTGGCACCCAAGCGACTGGGAACGTTTGGGTTGTTTCAACATTCTATAACAATTCAGGTACAGTTGTAGGTTTGAACTACACTGATTTTATTATCTAGCTCACTTGCGCCTGGAAATGTTGCAACATTTACTGCAACACCTATGGATAACACGCTCAGTTATCGAAGTTCAATAACAAATTATTCCTGATTGATTCAGTCTACCGCTAACAGTTCAAGCAACACCTACACCAACGCCTTATCAACAGCCTACTTCTTCCCCAATACTTCAACCCAGCCTACACCAGTCTCCTGCGCCGATTTTTTCCAATGTATCCGCTTCAATTATTATTGGCGTGATAGTCGCAGTAATAATAATTGTATTATTGGTGCGTTTGCTACTGTTTAGAAAGCGTCGAAAGACCTCCGAATTTGACCTACCACCACCTCCTCCCCCGCCGCCTCCACCATAATTTCTTTTTCTTAAATAATTTCAAAATTTCATGTTATATTAGTTTATTTTCAAACGATTCAATTAAATAAAGTAAATTTCTTACTTGAATTTGATAATTAGATTTTTATATTATTCTAATTAGGGTTAGATTTGGGTAAGATTTTGAAAAATTGTTTAATAACTCTTCAAAGATATTCAGGGAAAGGCAATCAAGAAGAGGATTGGAATTGAAAAACAAGTCCATAAGCCCTATAACTGCCCAAATAAAAAACCCCTTCGATTCTCTTTTTGATTGCCTTTTTCAAAATAATAAATGAGAAGATAATATATGGGAATAATGAACAGAGCAATAAGAAATATTTCACGTCGTAAAATTCGAGCTTTACTCGTAATCATAGCATTAGGATTTTCAATGGCGATCATGGTTTCAATTCCTGCAGGTGTTTTGGCTAATCAACAGACTGCCAGCACGACAGCGACAAACCTAGGCAACATTATTACACAAACTAGCGCATCAATTAACCAAACATCAACTCAAATAGACTGTAGTCTGGCGCCAAGTTTTTCAGGTTTCGGTTTCCGAGACTTCGGCGGCTCCACTACATCAGGTGGAAGTGGTTATACTCCCGGTCAATTCGGGGGTGGCCCATCTGGCAATACCGGCGGATTCACGCCGGGTCAATTTGGCGGTGGCACGATAGGTGGTCAGTTTGGTGGCGGCGCATTTAGTGGTGGTCAATCAAATCCTATGAATGAGAGTCTATATACTGACATCAACAGTACGATCTCTGGAGTTGCAGCTGTTGAGCCTATACTGCAAGCCTCTGAAGGACAAAATGTAACAACTACCGTGTCATTTAATGGATATTCTCGAGACATCACGCGCCTTGCTGTTGATTACACTATTGAAGGTATTCCATTGACTTCTGATCTTGTAGATAATTATCCTGTTTTGCCAACAAATATAACTTCTGGAAGCAACTTACAAGCAGGCGCTATCGGGGAGGTATTACTTAGCGAAAACAACTCAGCATATTTCAATGCGGGAGTAGGCGATACAATTACCATTTTAGGTCAACCTTTTACTGTTGTAGGTATCTATAGTCCATCTTCAGTTTCTCAAACTCAAACATTATTCATGAACCTATCCGACGCCCAAGCTATAACCAACAATACTGGCTACATAACTAGTCTCGCAGTCTTTGCTGAGAACGCTGATGCTGTCTCGGGGGTAGCTACATCCATAAGTTCATTGCATCCGGAGCTTACAGTTACTACTGATCAAACTCGCTTAACTCAACTTCAAACTTTGCAAACAACATATAATACTGAATTGGCAAGTGCACAATCGGCTAATAGTCAAACGTATTCAACGGCAGTAGAAGAAATTATTGTAGTTGTTGCAGCAACCAGCTTGATAGTCTTATTTGTCATGCTATACACGGTCAAAGAAAGAACTAAAGAAATTGGCACGCTCAAAGCTATCGGTTTTAGCAACTCAACCGTCATGGGGCAATTTATGCTTGAAGGCATTTTATTAAGTATAATTGCCGGTGTAGTTGGTATTGCAATTGGGAGCAGTGGCAGCTCCAACCCTTTCGTCAGCTGTTGCTTCCGAGCGTTGGCATAGGTGGTAGGGTAGGATCAGGGATTGCTATCGTTTCGGGAACCACCAGAGTCAGCGGATTATCGGTGGCAACTTTGAGTCCTGAACTCATTCTGATACTCTTCGGAGTTGCCGTCTTGCTTGGAACTTTAGGGAGCTTATATCCCGCGTGGAGAGCAGCAAAAATAAGACCAGCAGAGGCTATGAAATATGAGTAAACCAATATTACAAATAGAAAAACTAAGCAAATCCTATACACTTGGAAAACGCAATGTTCCAGCTCTAACAAATCTTAATCTCACAATAAATTCCGGCGAGTTTGTGGCAATTATGGGACCTTCTGGTTCTGGTAAGACTACGTTGCTTAATGTAATAGGCTGCATTGATAAGCCAACAAGTGGCCAAGTTCTTCTAGATGGCATTGACGTCTACTAGTCTGCCTGAAAACCAACTCTATAAAATTCGAAGAGACAAGATGGGTTTCGTATTTCAAACCTTCAATTTGTTACCTTATTTGAACGCCAGAGAAAATGTTGAGTTACCGATGGAGGGGCGAATTAAATCCAAAAGCGAAAGAAAGAAAAAAGCAAGCGAACTCTTAGAAATGGTGGGTCTTTCAGGAAGAGAAGAACATAGGCCACAACGACTTAGTGCTGGAGAGCAACAAAGAGTGGCAATTGCCCGAGCCCTTGCAAATAATCCCGCTTTTATTCTTGCCGATGAACCTACAGGAAACTTGGATAGTCAAAATAAGCAAGGAATCATCAAGTTGCTTGCAAACCTCAACCTTACCCAAGGCACAACCATAATCATGGTCACGCATGATAGTCAAGCTGCACGAAACACAGAGCGAATGCTGCTTCTTAAGGACGGAAAAATAGTTAAAGAAATGCCAGGTTTGCATTTAAGCAAAAAGAACCAGACCTGCCCACATTGCGGAAGCAGTATTCAAATAAATGACGACATTTGTCCCAACTGCAAAAAAGCTATCTATGCAATCAGACGAACTTTTCTGATAATAGTTGAGGATGTTTTTATGGAATCTCCACCCCCAATAACTATCCCTTCGCTACCGCCTCCACAAAAAACTAAGCGATTTCTCAGCAACTATTTTAATCGTTCTTGTAGTCGTTGGTTTGGTCGCGGGCACCTTAATTGGTTTCGGAGTAACTTACTCAAATCTAAACGGAAAAATCAATACTCTTCAAAACCAACTGCAAAGCTATTCTCAAAACACAGGCAACTTCTCAAATTCAGGCGCCACTTATCTCGTCGGCTCTAATGTTTCGCTTTCTGAACTTTATCAAAGTGTAAAATCTTCTGTGGTTATAATCCAAGACCTCGTGCCGGCTTACAGTTTCTTTGGCCAGCTTGCGGGTTATTCTCAACAACAAGGTTCAGGTTTCATAACAACCGTAAATGGTCAGCAAGTAATTGTTACCAACAACCATGTGATACAAGGGGCCACCAATGAAACCGTTACTTTTGCAGACGGGAATGCTTATCCCGCAAAAGTACTGGGATCAGACCCTCTGGCCGACCTTGCAGTATTATCTATAACTCCTATGCCTAATGGGATAGCTTCTTTGACACTTGTTGGCTCTGATACTTTGCAAGTAGGAGACCCCGTGGTTGCAGTAGGTTCACCTTATGGCTTATCGGGAACACTAACAACCGGTGTAATCAGCTCTTTAGGAAGAACAATTACGGAACAATCAAGTTCAAGCAATGCTGGTCAAACAATTCCAGACATTATTCAAACCAGCACCGCCATTAATCCAGGCAACTCAGGGGGTCCTCTTATAGACTATGCAGGCGATGTTGTCGGCATAACTACGGCAGATATTAGCAACTCTCAAGGTTTAGGATTTGCAATTCCATCTGACACAATAACGCGTGAACTTAGTTCGTTAGTAACGTCTGGCTCCTATACCCAACACCCGACAATTAATGCGCAGGGAACGGATATGAATTATCAGATTGCTCAAGCCATGGGAACCAGCGTTGCTTACGGATGGCTTGTTGAAAGTGTGTCAGCTCAGAATGGATTGAAAGGCGGTTCAACGCAAGCGACGATTCTAGGTTCAAACATTATGATTGGAGGCGACATTGTGACTGCAATTAACGGAGTTAGAATAACCAATACTGATGACTTGCTGTCATATTTGGAGCAACATACGTTACCTGGTCAAACTGCTAGCTTTACGGTTATACGGAATGGGCAAAGCCAATCTGTTTCGGTAACTATTGGAAAAATATCATAACTTGAACTGCCTTGCTGTAAAAAAAGGAATGTTTGGAAAAAGTTAAAAAGCTACTATAGATGATAGTAGTACGGTCGCAAGCAATATGGCTGAAGAAAAAAAACCGGATGTTTCACAATACAACATAGACGGAAAAGCATTAGAAGCTTTTTTGGGTCCACTCGAATCCAACATTATGGAAGCAATTTGGGCTTCAAAGAAAACACCAACCACCGTTAGAGAAATCCATGAAGCCATCAAAAAAACCAAAAATATTGCTTACACTACTGTCATGTCCACGATGGACAGACTTTATGAAAAGCACTTATTGGATCGTAAAATAGAGAAAGGCAGAGGAGGCCTATACTACGTTTACTGGCCAGCACTTGAAAAGCAAAATTTCCAAAAAAATGCAGTCCGCGAAGTTCTTTCTAGCCTTATTGATAATTTTGGTGAGGTGGTAGCCAACTGCTTGGTTGACGAAACTTGTCTAAATGAGGAAGAACGCAATGCCCTCAAAGAACAGCTAAACAAGAACATGACTAAGAAAAAGGAATAAGTTGGAGAAATGTTCAAATGAACTTTGAAATCATCCTTAACCAGATCTTTCAACCATACTTCTACTATTCAATAATATTTTTGGTTATTTCATTTGTATGCATCAAAGCGCTTTCGCGGTTCACCAATTTTCTGGGGCCAAGAACAAAAAGCTTACTGTACCTTATCCCATTAGCTATTCCATTTATAGTTATGCTTATTTTTGTACCCTCGTCAACCATTCAAACATTTAGCCCGCTTTTAAGGACTGCACCAGGAACGGTAACCACAAGAGCGATTAGCGGATTCTCCATCAATTCTCCACTGCCTTCCATACCTACAACCAGTTTTATTGTCTCAGCAGCGCCCTTCCCAACAGTTTCTGTCCTTTCAGTGACAGGTATACTATGTTTAACCGGTTTAATAGCAGGCGGCTTCTTTGCTTTGTCAATGCTTGCAGCAGATGATCGCGTAGCAAGAAAAATCCTGCATGTAATTTCTCTTTCTCCTGATGAGCATCAATGGCTTCAAACCAAAGTAATGGAATTATCTAGTAGATTATCTATTGTGCCGCCGAAAATTGGAGTTGTTGAGGACCTAAGGCCAAATGCTTTCACAATTGGGTATGGTGAAAATGCAACTATTGTTTTTTCAATTGGGTTACTAAATATATTGGACCATGAAGAAATAGCGGCTGTGGCAGCCCACGAATTAGCACATGTTAAACACAACGATTTCTTCTACAAAACATTAACCTCTGCTCTAACTGTTGTTTCGTTTTTCAACCCACTTGCCTACATAGTTTCTTCAACCGGTCAAAGGGAGAGGGAAATGTATGCCGATGAACGTGCTATTGAACTTTCTGAAAACCCCTCAGCGTTGGGTAATGCACTAGCTAAAATCTGTAAATCAATTGAGAGTTTACCCAGAGAAAACATGTTAGTCAGTTTTTCTTCAAATCTCTTGGTTACTTCCTCAGTGCTGCATAGTCTTGGAATTCTTTCATCTCATCCAAGATTGGATACAAGATTGAGAAATATTTCTGAGCAAAAACATAGTGTCCATTTAAATCATAGAAATGTCTTTTTGGTATTTGCTTTAACTTTGATTCTTGTTTGTTCAGCAATGGCAGTAGGCTTCGCCATGGTTAACCTGCAAAGCTAGATATACAGCATCACAGCAGGCTTAAGCTGCCTTCTGCTGATTTCAAAACGATAGGTTACACAGTTTCCGGTTCAGACTGGTTTTGGATTTTCAGACGTAGTGATCGAGGAGTTTAAATGGTCCATTGATCATGATGAATTCACCGATTCATCAGGACATCCCATATATGAATAACATTGGGATGTTTTTGATTGTTAATAATGGGACAACTGTTAGTCCTTCTGTGAGTCCAATGTATGGTGTTTTTGTGGTGCATCCTCAAAACATTAGTTTTGATTCTTGAAGCTTGGAACTGCGATACGTTTTTCTTTCTTGAGAGTTGTCTTCAAAGTTACTCCTTTTGTTAAGGCGAATTATCTGCTCCGTCTCTCACATTTTTGCACAAAAAAGCACATTCCCACACATTCCAGCACAAATACACACATTCTAGCACACAACCTGCAAGGAATTTAAGCTCTGATACAAAAAAGCAACTTAAAACACAAAGAAAAAAAATTGCACCAAACCCGATCAATCGAACTAAACCATATAGGGAAATAAGCAAGTTGAGCAGGTTAACAGCATCGCTATTTTTATAAGGTCAACGTTTGAACTAAGTGTTCATGCAAGCTGAATTTGGAGTAATCGGCGGAACAGGTCTCTATGACCCTAAACTTCTAAAGAATGTTCAAGAAGTTGCTATGGAAACGCCCTATGGTAAGCCCTCAGATACAATAACTGTTGGTGAATTGGGAGGTAAATACGTTGCTTTTCTTCCAAGACATGGAAAAAAACATACTATCAGGCCAACCGATATTAACGTTAGAGCAAACATTTTTGCTTTGAAGCGCCTTGGCGTAAAACGTATTTTGGCACCTTCAACTGTTGGTTCGCTCAGGGAGGAATATCATCCTGGAGAAATCGTTTTTGTCGATCAGTTTATTGACAGAACAACACGGAGAGAACAATCTTTTTACACGGAAAATAAGGTATGCCACATTTCCGTTGCTGAACCTATGTGCCCGGAGCTAAGAAAAACTATCATATCTGTAGCAAAGAACATGAACATCAAGATGCATGAAACAGGAACCTACGTGTGTATTGAAGGACCTCGCTTTTCCAGCAAAGCAGAATCCAAAATGTACCGTCAATGGGGAGCAGATGTAGTAGGCATGACGCTTGTTCCCGAATGTGTTTTGGCAAGAGAAGCAGAAATCTGTTACGCATCCATATCAACGGTCACGGACTACGACGTTTGGAAAGATCACGTGGTATCCGTCGACGATGTTTTAGCAACAATGAAAGCTAACATCGAAAACGTCAAACGCATAATCACCCAAACCATCGTTAACCAGCCGAGCGAATGTAATTGCGGATGTAACCAAGCTCTGAAAGGCGCATTTGTGTAAAGGAGAAAAAAACATGAATGGAACAGACAAGGCAGTCGATCTCAAATCTAAAGTTCGAAGAATTCCCGAGTTTAAAGGCGTTGTTTTTTGGGATATCACCCCGCTTTTGAAAGATAAGAATTATTTCCATAAATCAATCAAACAACTAGCTGATCATTACCGAGACAAAACAATTGATGCCGTCGTTTCAAATGAAGCCCGAGGTTTCATAATCGGTGCGGCTTTGGCTTACGAGTTAGGAGTTGGTTTTATTCCAGTGCGGAAAAAAGGCAAGCTGCCCTTCAAATGCGTAAACTTAACTTACAAAAAAGAATACGAGTGCGACACTATAGAGATTCATGAAGACGCCATTAAAAAAGGCGAGAATATCTTAATAGTTGATGATTTGCTTGCAACAGGTGGAACCGTAAAAGCAAACATCGAATTAGTCGAGAAATTAGGCGGCAAAGTTGTTGGAGTAGGCTTCCTAATTGAGCTTGGTTATTTAGATGGACGAAAAGCAATTGGTAACAAATATGATGTTTATTCGCTGATTCAATTAAAAACAACAAATGGATAAGAATTGCTTAAATTTGCTTTGGAATTAGAATGCATAAGTTTAGCAATCATTCTTTCTTTTCTGAATTCTAAAAAAAAGTAGTAATAGCAGCTTGCTTTCTTTGTGCTCAAGAAAAAGCTTGTGTTTCCAAGCCTTCAGCTTTTTCCAGCCGGTTATTTTATGTTATCGGTTGTGTCAAGTTGATTTGTTGTTGTTACTAGACAGCAACACAGATTTAATAGCGATGTTTTGGCAATTATACATGTAATGAGGTTGAGATTTTGGAAAATGTTATTGCTAACCTAGGCATAGCAATCGACATTAATTCTGTGACAGAGAAGACTCAGATCACTAAGAGACAGGCTTTTGTTTTTATAACTGCTGAAACTGATTCAACCAAAGCTGCAATTGAAGATTTGAAAAATGTTGTAGGCGTTGATGAGCTTTACAATTCTCGAGGAGCTTATGATATTATTGCGAAAGTAAGTGGTGAATCTTTGGAGCATCTTCGAGAAGTAGTTTTCAAAAAGATAAGAAATCTTGACAACATAAAGTCGACTTTGACTTTAATGATTGTTTAAACCTCCAAATATAGCTGAAAATTATTGATAAATTCAATGAAATTGATGTCTTCATTCGTTGGACTGTAAGAGAAATTTCTGTATTTAGAATGAAGTCGCTTAATTATTTTTATTTCAAGGAGTTTAGCAATTTCGCCGAACGTTTCTTCAAGAGCATGAGAGAATTCTCCGATACGCTTGGGAATTTCCTCTTTCTTTAGACCATACGCATTTTCCAAATGACGATAGATCCTTTCCTTACTTACATTTCCCAAAAGCGAAAGAGTTACCTCAATAGATTCTTCGATTGCCTCATCAAAAGAAGTTCTACTCTTTGCCCATATTTCTGATGTCGCTCTTGCCCTTATTGTTGCTGTGTTGTTCATGGATACAGTCGTATCGTAAATATTAATATATAGATTGTTTTATTAACGGATATATTCTGAAAATTGATACGTCTAAGAAAGACATAATTAATAAAATAGTGACATTAGACACAGAATTGAGCCTTTTGATAACGATTTGAGGTTTAAGACTGCAAAATGGTTTTTGCAGTTTTCAAATAGATTTCAAATGCATTATTAGAAAACAAGACAAAAATAACTTTGGCAAGTTTATCTTCTTTTTCCAAAAAATCCTTCACCGTCTTAATTGCAATTAAGCTTGCTTCTTCAATAGGGTAACCATATGCACCAGTGCTAATTGATGGAAACGCAATTGTTTTGAGCCCTTTAGCAGCGGCTAGCTTAAGCGAGTTTCGATAAGCCTGTTTCAAAAGTTCAGATTCAACATGGAAACCTCCCAACCAGACAGGCCCAACTGTATGGATAACATATTTAGCTTTCAGATTGCCGCCTGAAGTAATCACTGCTTTTCCAGTTGGCAAGCCATCAGGCCATTCAGTTTCTCTTATACGTTTACATTCTTCAAGAATTTTAGGTCCACCTTTACTATGTATCGCACCATCCACTCCTCCGCCGCCCATCAGCGAAGAATTTGCTGCATTTACAATGACTTCTGTATCAACTTCGGTAATGTCACCTTTAATTAGTTGAAGAATTGCTGTTCCTAATTTAAATTCCATGAATATTACTTCCTTTATTTTGTTATATAACTATGCCAATATTGACCATGCCGCTGAACCAATGAAATAAGCTCCAAAACCGATGAAAACAGCCACACAAAAAAGCGTAATTCCCATTTTTGCTCGGTCGTTCAAGAAACGTTGGGACTTAAAAATGACCAAGGCCGCCACTGTATACCAAGAAAAATCACAGAGCCAATGAACACCTGCAAATACTGAAAAGCCGACAAACCCAAACAATTGAGCGTTAAGAATCAAAGTTGTGCCAATTGTTAACCACCAAAGAATAAAGCCTGCATTTGCCGCTGTTGTGTAAACACCTGCAACTAATGAATCCGCCTTTAAGTTAACTTGAGCTTCTTCAGTTTTGTGTCGCTTCCTAAAAGTTTGAATGCCCATAAGAACCATTAATAATCCGCCAACTAATCCAACTGCGACTTGTACAACGCTTGGAATACTAAACTGGCTAAGTAAAAAGAAAATCAGCGAACATCAACGGAAACTCTACTATCCCGTGTCCAACGGCAATTAGTGCTCCAGCAACCTTACTTTTTGATGCTTTCTTTAATGTAACGGCAAATAATGGTCCTGGCATTAGAACGCCTGAGAGTGAAATAAGAATGACTGAGCCTAAGAATAAGTAGAAATCAGTTATGTATTGCAAACTTCACCATCACACATGGCGCCTTTTAATGAATTTTGCCATCCTTTGCTATAAGCCTTTCATCAATCGGTATACAAAAGCATCAACAAAACATAGTGCTATTCACATTTCTTTCCCTTTAAAAGTCTATTTTGCATTTCCACGATTTCAGTGCTATCTTTCGCTTTTACGTAATTGTCTAACAATGTGGCGTTTAAATCGAAAAATGTGTGTCCCCAAGTAAAAATTGACAAAAGCTCATATGATTCTTTTTGAAATCCAGCAATATATAAGGCGGCGGCTATGGCTTCAGCAGTTGTCAACTTGGTAAGCTTCCCGAAATTAACTGCGTTTCCAGCGATAAGAATGGGTAAGCAACGACTTGTTCCTTTAACGTGATCGCCCATGACTTTTTCCGCATGTTCCCAACTGCAATCCAACGCGGCCAACCCAAACTGCTCAATTCGTTCTCTGTCTGCGGGCGAAAAAGCAATTTCTCCGAAAGGATTTAGCACTATGGCTCGTTTTGGGAGAAACCGTGTCTTAGTAACTATCCGTGCAAATCCACGACGTTTCAGCCTTAGGGCAGTGTTTTTCTTAGGGTCATCCTGGGCAGCATGATAAATGGTAATTCGCAAAGGAAACTTTGGAGCCGAGGTTTCGGCGTTATCTTCCACTTGGTTTGTGCACCTTCAAGTGACTCATCGGGTCATCCAAAACTTTTGGAATCCAATCAATAATGTCCGTAGCTACCATGTGAAAACCAATTTCTTCTGCGACAAAATCACCTGCGGCACCATTAACAAAAGCTCCAGCGACTGCAGCTTCAAACGGGTCAATGTGTTGAGCCATTAAACCACCCACGATGCCGCTGAGCACATCGCCTGTGCCTCCGACAGTCATACCGGGGTTTCCAGTAAAATTCAGCTTAAACCGGTCAGCACTGCAAATAATGTCCACTTTGCCTTTCAATAAGACGACAGCTTTAAGTTTTTTTGCGGTCTTCTGCACTGCCAGAACCCGTTCGTCTACATTTTCAGGTAAAGTCTTCTCCTGTTAGTATTGCATATTCGCCAGCATGAGGCGTCAAAACTAATGGCACCTTAAGGGGTCTTTTAAATTTTGCAAAAGCCTTAAGCCCATCAGCATCCAAAAGCAACAATTTGCCCGCCTTCTCAACTTCTTCAACACATAACTTAACGAATTCCATTGTTTCAGGGCTCAAACCTAAGCCAGGACCCAAAGCAACCGCATCAACCAAGCTCAGATAGGGTTTGAGCGTTTCAATGTTGCTTGGATTCAAATTTGCTCCGTCGAGTTTAATAGTTATCAGGTCAGGAGACATGGAAGAAATAGCGTAAGCCGCTTTGGCAGGCGCTGCAAGGTAAACAAGATCCACGCCTGTCCGCATGGCTCCAAGCGAAACCAGCGTGGGCGCTCCAAAGTAAACTTCGCTTCCACCGATAACAAGGAGTCGCCCGAAATCGCCCTTATGAGCTGTTGGGTTACGCGGCTTATGAGCAAGATAAACGTCACCTGGTCCAGCGTAATGCTCAATTTCCTTTGGTAAACCTATCTCTGCTAAGATCAGTTCGCCTACGTATTTTTTTGCTTTTCTCAATCCTGCTTTTTCTTTATGGAAAGTTACTGTAAGGTGGGCTTTTACGGCTGTGCCTAAAACTTCTCCTGTGTCCGAGTCTATGCCTGTTGGGACATCGACCGCTATTTTAAAGGCATCTAAGGAATTAATGTGATCAACTATTTGGAATATTGGCGTCTTAAGTTGGCCTTTAGTTCCCGTTCCCAACAAAGCATCAATTACAATATCGGTAGGTACTTGAGGTATAATGGAACTGTCTATTACTTCAATTAAGTGAAACTTTATTTTGCAAAGTCTCGAGAATCAACCAGTTTTTCAAGGCAGCTTCATGATTAATGTCTCGAGGCTTACCTACAAGAATAACTGTAATGAGATATCCAGCGCTTAAAAGGTGTCTTGCGGCAACAAAGCCGTCGCCACCGTTTCCGCCTAAACCACAGAAAATGACAACCTTTTTTTCCTTTGGAAAACGAGACATTGTTTCCTGAGCTATCTTGCAGCCGGCGTTTTCCATTAGTTGAAGCAAGCTTAGACCATAATATTCAGCGTTGACTTCTAAAGCGCGCATTTCGCTGCTTGAAATGGAGTCACCCACAGTTTTTGTTTGCACATTTGATGCCTTCGTATTTTATTGCTGCAGGTTAAAAGATAAGGCTATCCGTGTTCGTATACAAAAGCATCAACCAAAAACACATTAAGAGATTATTTTTTTTGGGCGCGATAGATTTTTCCCTTGTATTCTCTTGAAATTATCATCGTTGATGTCACAAGAACATTCGGTACAGTTCTCACTTTGTCTGAAACAAAATCCTGTAGCTTTTCCAGATCTAGATGTTGTCATTCTCGCAATTACATCGTACTCGCCGAAAACTACATCTGCTTCAATAACCTCTTCAAACTCAATCATTTTTTGAGCTACTTCCCGTTCTGTGCCTGAAGCAACTTTAAAAAGAACATAAGACAAAACAGACATAACTTCACCATTTCATTAAAGTAATAAATCCTTAATTACTTTTCCGTTAACCATGAGTTGTTTCAAAAAGTTTATTCGATAGTGTCTGCTTACTTTATCTTGAATTTCTAAATATTAATCAAATGAAAAATGGAAATAAGGTGTGTTATTTGAATAAGAAAACTTATACCCTATCGAGCTTTGATGCCCTTTTGATAACAGATATCCAAAAAGATTTCTTGCCAGGCGGTGCCCTTCCGATTGAAGGTGGCGACGAAATAATTCCTGTTCTAAACGCTTACGCAAAACATTTTGCAGATGCAAAAGCACATATTTTTGCTTCTAGAGATTGGCATCCGGCCAATCATATCTCTTTTAAAACGCAGGGTGGTCCTTGGCCGCCTCACTGTATACAAGATACCGATGGCGCCAAGTTTAGTCCCGACCTCAAATTGCCTTCTGTAGCAGCAGTTATTTCTAAGGCTACAAATCCTGAACATGAAAGCTACTCGGTTTTTGACGGAACAAGCTTTGCTCATGAACTGAAAATGTGCGAGGTTAAACGTCTCTTTGTTGGCGGGTTAGCAACTGATTATTGTGTTGTCAACACTGTTCTTGATGCACGCAAACTTGGTTACGAAACTAGTGGTGCTTATGGATGCAACGCTTGGCATTAACGCAGAGCCAGGAGACGTTGACCGGGCATTTGAAGCGATGCTTAACGCTGGAGCCCAACAGGCAGTAAACGATGATTTCCCGATGAAGTAGATGCTTTGCCAACAGAGGAAACGGAACCTGACGCTTTGGCAGAGAAACCTTCAGAACGAGCTGATGTAAAGAAAAAAGCTCGAATGCGTTCTCGAGGGCCAGCTAGGCAGGTTCGTACAGAAAGGAAAAGCTAATTTTCCTCGAAGTACGGCGAACCTTATATAATCATCAGTTTTTTTGTAAAATTTTTTATTTTAAAAACAAAACAAACACTTACTTTCTTTTCTTTAGTGACAATTGTGTCTTCTTCCTATTGCCATAGTCGAGAAATTCGTAAGACTTGGTTTCTTCTCTTAACTAAAGGCTTTAGAAATTGGTTTTTTTAAGCACTAAACTATGCTTTTAAGATCTGCTATGAACTTTAGTTCCTCATAACAATAATTGTTAAGCGTTTTTGCTGAGACTAGTTTCTTCACATAGTGACTAAATCTAGAAATATTTGTCAAAGTCTTGAAGTGACAATTGATTTCCTGTATTTCCAGCTTATAGTTCTTTTTTTTGGATTATTTTGAACGCGTTCATTTTAGTTAATTCTCCGAAATTTCTTCGAATGATTACTTTTTACAATAAATAGTTAAAACAACGTAAGTTGTGTCGGGTAATTATATTAAACCATTAAAATCAAATGTTTCAACCTATTGTTCTCAGTTGATAACTAAGCGAAAAGCAATAACTTTTAGGAAATTATAGAGTGGCAAGAAAGGAGCTCAAATTGAGCCTTTATGGATTTTTTATTGCTCACCCATAACTTGAATTATTATTGTTCTTTTTCTGGGGTAAACATCCGTCTCTACAAATAGGAGTGATTGCCAGGTTCCAAATGTTACTTTGCCGTCAATGATTGGCAGGGTTTTGTCTGGTGGCAAAAGTATAGATCGCAGATGAGAGTGGGCATTTGAGGGATGCTGGTAAGATTTTTGTTTTGGCGCAATTTCCTCAAGCAACAACTTGATGTCTTCAAGCAAAGCTTCATCGTTTTCAGTTAGAATTAGTATGCCTGTTGCATGAGGGGCAAAGACGTGGACTAACCCGTTCTTGACACCTGAAAGCGAAACCTCCTTTTGAATCTCGTCAGATAGGTCTACAAAATCAATTTCGCCCTTTGTGGTAAAACTAACGCTTTCGTTTACAACTTTAAAGTTTGACATTTTAAGCTTCCACTCTGATTGTTTTAGGTTGCAGATGGTTGAAAAATGTTTCTAGATCTGATTTCAAGACATAGCCGACGTGTTTGAGCGGTTTGTGTTTGTGGCGTTCTCTTCGGCATCCGAAGCACTGAAACAAAGCAATGAATGAATAATTATTAATCAACATGTCAATCTCAACAAGTGATTTTAGATTATTTTGAGAGTTAAATGTATAAAATACCGGTTCCAGAAAGTTTTCGTTTAACAAAAATACTCTTACAGCAGCAGTTTCGCCAAAATCAAGTAGCAAAAACCAAAAAAATGCTATTTCTAACCTCAAGAAAGCACGATTTGTTGGTAATAATATTTTTTTAGCTATAACGATCGACCTTTTTCTAGACGTCGACCGCATTTTTTCATTTGCGAGGGGAGTTTATGCCTTACCGAGATGCTGTTTTCTGTAGTTTTTGGTTTTTCAATGGCATGTATATTTAACCTTCTTTGAAGTTCGAGCGTTTTCGATCTTGAGTTGTTATAATAAACGCTGGGGCTAGGAGCTTTAAAGTGAGTTGTGTTGATGTTTTTGTATACAATGCCAACTGATACAAACATTAGATCGCTTGACTAGACCTTTAATTATTAGTTCTGATTTGAGAAATCGGTCTTTTTGCTTTGTAAATTATTGCTATTATGTTTTCTGCATTTGCTTTTGAGTTTAACTTCCTTCGGGGATTCGCTTCAAACGGAATGAGCTAAAATAAAAATAATCACTACAGACGCCACAAGGAAAAGGTCTGCAAGCTTTTACAGTCTAGCTGGTCCTGCGGCCTTTAACCAAGGAGTAACACTAACAATAGAAGCTGAAACAAAAATCGACCTTAATAGATTTACACGGGGTTAGCAGCACTATGCGCGCTCAATGCAAAAGTATTAACGAGATTTATGTTAACAGTGGAACCTCAATCCGTGGATATATTGTATTTACACAAAAAGCAATGGCTATAATGAACAAACAGCTCTGGCAAAGTAATTTAGTATATGCAAGTTTAATTAAGTATTCAAGCAGCAACGCTATACTAATCAATAATTGCCGTATTTTTGCCAGTAAAGGGCATATGTTCAAATAACGCAACAGCTGAAAGTTGCACTCAATTATCGACCAATGTAATCCTTCTCACCTCAACAAATAATTTATGACCATGTTGAGAACAGACTCAAATCGTTTTATCTATCTGAGTACCTCAACCAAGATTAATGAAAGTTACAACTGATGAGGAACAACCGGTCAGCATGCAATCAACCTGCAATTCATAATAACAAAATGATTTCAACTTAGGCATTGTAAACTTTGTTCCATTCTTGACAGCGCCAAATTTGCAAGCACTCAACTTAATCAGCCCAGTAACATCGACTAATACAACAATCTCACCGTCGCTGTCTTTCCCAGAGTGCTCATCAGTATTTTGCTGGTCGCAAGTCTCATAGTATGTTCGCCAACAGAAGAAAACTGTCAACTTGACTCACACTTAAATGGTTTGGGCGATGCTTTTGTATACAGAAATCAGTTGAAGAAATAATGATTGGCAGAAAGTATGTTATCGAATGCTTAATTCTGAATGCTTTCTTTCGTTAATTATGTTACGTATTTGAAAAAACTTTGTAGTCAAATAGCCTTTTTTTGCTGGATGTTATTTGTGATGATTAAGAATTTGGTAATACTCACCGCACGAAAGTCACTCAACGCTATTTTTGGATCAAGCGATAGCTCAAATTTAGTACCTTTTAGGCAGGCTTGACACATTCAATAGCTCACTTGCTTAACAAACAAAACAAAAAACTATTCAAAATAGCGATAAATCGTCCCTTAAAGACGCCATTAAGATTAGTTAGACAATAGATAATAACTACTGAATCGACTTTTGCGCGCTACTTTTGTCGTAACAGAATTAAATCACTTGAGATTATCTTAGCAAAAGGATGAATCAATATTATTTTGGTTTAGTGTCTTCAAAGAGATAAGTTAATTACGAGATTGTTTTGGGAAATTGGAGCAATTAACTTTTTGAAGTATTTGCGGATTTTGTAGAAATTTAGAAGATTAGTCTTTGTTCGCTGAGCTGACTGCAATTTGATCTGACTACTTTCTTGCGAACCTTTTACAGAAAAGAATGTAGGTAGACAATTTATTTTTTTTAACCTAAGAAGTGGTCAGACAACTCCAAACAGAGATGAATGCTACTTTTTTCATGTTTCTTCTTTTTTCAAAAACTTAGAAGAAGGAGGACGCGGTGCTGTGTACGATTTTCCTCCTCCTTCTACCAGAGAAGAACAACACCCGGTGCTGCCACCAACTGTTGTTGTTCTTCTAAGCTTACAAAATTTTGCTATTCGTTTGATTAAGAAAATAACGGTTCAGCGTTAGACTCTTTTTGATAAAATGGGGTAATTTAGAGCTTATTTTGGCATGAATTATAGCTATTATGTTTGTTTTTTCACGAATTCCAAGATCTAAAAAAGTGCGTCATTTTTTTCGATGGAAGCGATAATTTAAAAGCGCTAATTTAGGGCTAAAATGTCAAAAAAGCCTTATTTCAGCCTTTTCTAGGTTGTCCTTAGAGTACTGGCATGGAGAATATCGTGGCCTCATATAAGTACCCTCGAAAATCTCCATGCGAAGCAAAACCCAGTTTTTTCGTAGTTAGCTTCGAGCATTTTTGCAGTTTTTTGCAAGATTGTGAAAACTTTGCTGATTTAGCACAAAAATTTGGAAACGAAAAATTTTCAAGCTGTTGCGATGTTTGAGCAAATTTTCAATTCGTTGAAGCTCCGCTTGAAATATTTTCGGTGTTAGGAAAACCGAAGCACTCGGTGAGAGCTTGCCTTCACTTTTTTTCAGCAACTTCACTTAACTAAAAATACCCCTTGTCATAACTCTACTGATTGAAAATTTGGTTAGCAATTCATTTGCTAAGTTGTTTACCTTGATCTCACTTTGATGCGTGAGACTTCGTCGTAGGAGCGGCTTCTTCTTGTGATGCTGTAGAGGTGTTTTGGTTGATGCTTCTGTATACACGGTGTTGCTGAAGCGTTTTTTGTGTCTTGCACTAACCTTTGGGTGACTAAATTCTGTTTCTAAAGGGCCTTCTGTTTTGGGGTCTTTTGGGGTCAGCGCTCACTTTTCAAGTGCTTAGTGTAGCCTAATCTGGCGATATTTTTAATGCGTGAATGTTGAAATTACCGATTTCAGTGGCTTTTGGTGAATTGGTATTATTGCTGAATATTTACCATGTCACCAGTGCTTCCCCAGACACACCAGCTCAGAACAAGGTATACAAAAGCATCAACACAACACAGTTTTTTAGTGCTCCAGAGCAACAATTTTTATCTCTAAAGCGCCGATAAATCAGCAAACATTCAGGGGAAAAACTGTGACCACAGAAATCGATAGAATAAGACTTCGTCGCTGGCGCAAAAGAGGTTTCTACAGCGAAACCGTACTAGTCAAATTGCTGCAGAAAAAAGGCTACAACGCTGTCCGGGTCCCAGTAAGCAACCCAAGCCTCAATCCTCTGCCCGACATCATGGCTAGAAAAGGCGCACACAGTTACGCTTTTGAAGTAAAAAACGCCAGCTACTACGCCTACTTTCCCAAACAACAAATCGACAAACTCTTCAGGTTCCTCGACCAATTTATTCCCTCAGACAACGCGCACAAGCATGCCGTCGTTGCAGCGCACCTGGGCAAACGGTGGCTTTTCAAAGAAATCAGCTGGACAGATTGGGAAAAAAATAAGCTTCCTGAAAAAGTCAGAATCCTCAAGCGAGACAGAGGAAATCTTAACATAGACACAACTTACAGTTAACCATGTAAGCAAACGTACCTCAAAATATATTATTAGTTGCAGTTAATGTCTCCTTCATAAGAGGGAGTTGCGTGGAAAGAAGAAGGCGACTTGATACGTGCGAAAGCCTTAGGAAAAGTCTACCAAATAGGCAACGAAAAAATTGAAGTCTTAAAAAACGTAACTTTTTCTATTTCCAAAGCAAATTTTGTTGTAATAACTGGTCCTTCAGGCTCAGGAAAGACAACCCTGCTTAACATAATTGGTGCAATTGACAAGCCAACCAGTGGCAAAATCTTTGTTAATAATGAAGATTTGACAGTTCAAGATGAGGATTTCTTATCAGACTTTCGATGTAGCAATATTGGATTTGTTTTTCAAGCATACAATTTGGTTTCTACTTTAACTGTGGCTGAAAATATTGCTTTTCCAATGGAGTGGTCAAGAAAGCCTGAAGAAGAAATAGAAAAACGTATAGCTGAATTGCTTGAAACTGTGGGTTTGCAAAACAGGGCAAATCATTTTCCATCTCAACTTAGTGGCGGTGAACAGCAACGCATTGCATTTGCCAGAGCATTAGCCAACGACCCGCAGATTATTCTCGCGGATGAACCAACAGGCAACTTAGATGAAAAAAATGCTCAAAAAATTGTGCAAGTGCTGAAGCTTACTAAAGACACGGGGAAAAACGGTTATTGTTTCAACCCATGATTTCCAAATTAGGCAGTTAGCAGATAAAGTTTTGAGCCTTGAAGATGGCCAATTGGCGAGTGAAAATGAGTAAAGCCGCTTTTCCAGTCAATGATTTGCTCCGAAGAAAACTTCAGACAAGCTTAACCATCGCAACTTTAACGTTAAGTGTTGCTTCTACGCTGTTTCTTTTGCTCTTTAGCAACCGTTTAGGCATTGGCTCTTACCTCAGCACCACAAGCACGTTAACGCAAGGCATAACCACGATCTTCTCTCAATTCATATTTTTCATTGGCATATTGGTTTTTGCAATAGGTGCAGTATTAACCTCGTTTATCGCTTTTTTGATGATGGCTCAAAGAACCAGTGATTTCGGTTTGATAAAAGCTGCAGGATGCCCAAATAGCCTCGTTGCTGGATATTTTACAACAGAGCTTCTAACAACAACGTTAGCAGGCTGCGTTTTAGGAATTGGTCTTGGCTTTTTAATGGACTTTGGAGTCGCTGAATATGTTTTTTCAGCTTATCACTTGCCAAATTTCTGGTTTGCACCCTTAGTTTTTGTTGTCTTTTTTGTTTTAGCACTAATTTTTGGCGTTCAACCTATCCTTAAAGCGACAAGAATGTCACCATGTAAAGGCGCTTTCACCCGTAAACTATTATGGTTTAACTGCAGCTAAGAAGCATAAACCGCTGTCAAGGTATGGTATAACTTGGAAAATTTCTTCAAGAAGCCTGTCTCGTCAGGCAATCAGCAAGTGTTCGAATCGTCATTTTACTTTCAATAGTTTTTCTTCTCCTAACAGTTTCCGTGGCTGGAGGCATCATTGCCAGCGGCACAACTACCTCATGGATTCAAAGAACGGTTAACAAAAACACATTTGCAGTAGCCACCAACGGTTTGGGTAATCAATATGAAAATCTTTTGTCAGCGTTTTCAGGGGGCTCAATAATGGCTGATTTTAACTATTCAGACCCCCAATTAGGGATTCCAGATTCAGTTATTTCGCAATTAAGTACTCTGCCAAGCGTAAATGTGGTTGACACACGCCTAGTTTTAAATGAACATGTACAGGAGGTTGGCAATTTTAGTTTTGGTAGTGATTCGTCTCAAACTACATTTGTTGGAGATAGTAGGCAAGGGGATGCAATAGTAATTGGTGTTAACCCAGCAAAACTTGCTGGCACATGGAATGTTGAGGGCCGCTTTTTGAATGCAAATGACGATTTTTCGGGGGTTATTGGAGATTCTATTGTTCAATCAATGTATGTTGCAGACCCTGCTAAGAACATAAATAACGCAGATCCTCTAGTTGAAGGAATATCATTTACTAATAGAACCTTTAACATCGTGGGAGTTTGCGAAGACCCATTAAATAATGGTTTAGTCGCATTCGTTCCTATTGAAAGACTGGAAAATATCAGTGGCTTGTCTAACCCTAATTTGCTTTTAGTCACTCTAAACAATTCAACAGACCAATCCGCGAACATTGCACAAATCAAGACCTTGATTCAGTCCATTGACCCAAACTTGAATGTATTCCCGCTTGATGGCATTGTTAACAAGGACACTAATTTTTTGGCTTCAACTTGGCAGCCGATAATGTTTCTGCCGCTATTTACTTTGGCATCTGCAGCGTTTTGTTTGACGGGTTACATGATTCTTACAGTGGACGAACAACATCATGAATTTGCAGTTTTGCGGGCTGTAGGCGCTAAACCAAAAATAGTCGTTTACATTTTGGGAATTCAAAGCTTAATTTTGTTGCTTTCGAGTTTCGGCGTCGGAATTACATTTGGCACAATCGTGACTTTGATTATTTTAATGCAACAACCGTTAGTTACAACCTTTACACTGTTAGAAATAACTGGTTGGCTCCTCGCAGCCTTGGCTGGAATGTTCCTTTTTAGCCTTTACCCAGCTTTCAGACTTGCTAAAGCTTCAATTTTAAAAATTATGACTTAGATTCTTGAAGCTTTTTGGAAAAAATCTTGACGTGTTCAGTGTAGACAGGCAGGTGATTTAGGAAATCTTGCATTTTAAGTATGGGGACGACTGGAACTTTATCATAAAACTTGAATGAGCTAGGCATAAGGGACATTACTGCTGGAATAAACTTGGCATCATTCCATCTGGTGCACTCAAAATTTAGCGAGATGATTGGGCAGAGAATCAGCAAATGCTCTTGTCCGCTCAACCTGCGAATCTACAATTCTTTTCAAAGCTGAAGGCGCAATAGAATGTTGCCAATGTTTGCAATCTATGCAAACAACTAACGGTT
Source organism: Candidatus Bathyarchaeota archaeon (assembly GCA_963768895.1). GTDB lineage: Archaea > Thermoproteota > Bathyarchaeia > Bathyarchaeales > Bathycorpusculaceae > Bathycorpusculum. The sequence goes on along the minus strand of CAVYJU010000020.1, from coordinate 100,717 downwards.
TCTTACATGCTACAACATCTATTTCCCATCTGCGTCCTGCCATGTTTGAAACGTACGTTATTTGCCACAGCGTAACCATAATTTTTTAATGCAGAAAGCAGCGATTTCCTCAAATTCCTGCCAACAAAGAAAATTGCTGATATGCTCAACGTCGGCGCCTAATGATGCTGCCTTAACCATTAATTTAATTCTCATACTGCTGTCTGGCTTCGACACTGTCTGAATTCAAATAAACGAGGCCCTTCACTTTGCAGATTTGCAAGCAACTTTGACATTATTGCTAATGGGATTCTGCAGTCATCTTTGACATCTTTCAATTAAAATTGATCCCTTCTTGGTTAATTTTAACAACGAAATTATCAGATTGCGTTCAATACTCACAGCTTAAACCCCGCATAATTTACAAAAAACAAGCAAAAACTGAAATAATGAAATGGATTGTACTTTAATTTTTAAAACCGTATACAATAGCATCAACCAAACACACTTTTAGAACTCTTGAAGCAATAAAGTCTCTCGATTCCCGCAACTTCTTGTTTGCACATAACCCATTCCACTTATTGCAACGCTTATGCATTGGCTTGTTGAAAAACTCTTCTTCTTTCCCACAAAATAATAGTCTTCGCATATCGTAGACTTATTTCTAATGAAATGATATGTATAAATTATCAAAATAACGCTTTTTTCACCTTGGTCTTGATTACTTTTTTAACTTTTTCATGTAAAAAGTGACCGTTCGACTATTTTTCGCCCAAATAAATAAACACTAAGAAAGAGCATTTGACGATTTAAAAGCTGTTTAACGGTCAAAAGTTACCTGCTAACAAGGTTACAGGCAATTATTTGTCCCTAAGTTAGTGATAAAGCGCTACAGACTGGATTTACTACTCTGTTATTCTTGAAATAAAGGCTTTTTTTGTCTTATTAGCAGGCTATTTTTGACCTTTAAAGACTTTTTACATAATTTTTGTTTTTGGCTACGCATGTATATTTAAGGTTCGTTGACTTTCGAGAATTAAGTATGTTAAGAATTTTTCTATTTTGCAGGTAGATGGGTTTCATATGTTTTGTTGATGCTTTCGTATACAAACAGGAAATTTAACATTAAGAATTATAATTACTGTTTAAATGGGGCGGATAAAAACAGATAAGACGATATTAAAGAAAAGATTATTCTTTTTCTTTCTCTCGAATTTCGCACTGCAACTTCTTTATTACTTCGTCTGCTCTTAGGGGCTCAATTTTCAGGGTGAATAGTTGGCCTGGAGTGCGAAGTTTCAATTTAACTGTGTCTTTGAGTCTTTTCACTGAGCAATATTTTGCTTTGGCGCTCATAGCCACGAACTTATCAACGTCGGTAATTTCTGACGGCATTTGCATTTCCTCTTATAAGTAGCTTTCATGGATGCAAAACCACGTTTTTATTTGTTTTGGTGACAAAAAGGTGAACTTATTTTTATAAAATAATTAAACTAAACTTAAAGAAAAGGGGTTCAAATTTACGAGAAAATTTATGCTTAAGCTTTTTTCGGGCGAATGCCGAGCTTAAGGTTTACTTCCACAGTATATTCTTTGTCAGCTTTTCCCACAGAGAAGTTCCAATCTTTTACGTCGACTTCCATATCCTTGAATTGATTAACAATTGCATCTTTGTACTCTTGTGCAGTTTGACCAATTTTCTGCAGTTTCTCAGTTATGTTAATTGATGTTTCAGGCATAAATTACACCTCCTAAGCAATAACCCTGTGCTAAAACCATCTGGAGATAACTGCTTTTAAAAATTTGTGATTGTGTTAACACAACAGCAAGATTCAGTCGCTTGGGTTAGCAAATAACGGATTATTCGAAAGTTAATATTAGAAAAATAGAAATTGCAAAATAAGTATTGACAATTTTTATGGAAGCTATTGAGTTTCTAATTAAGTTATGCTGAGCTTAACTTGCTTTTCATGTGCGGATGAGGATGGTTTACACCGTAAAATAGAGTTATTACAAATAGCACAACGAAAACTACTGCAATTATCGCGGCGTAAATTAGGTTTGTATTATGATTTTCAGTTGTTTGATCAGTTATTGTGCCGTTGCTGCTTGTTGCAAGCCCAGGATTATCTCTTATTATTATTAAGTTATCTAAGTCGTGATCCGCCTGCAGAATAAAAATAAGTGGAGGCACAATTAAGGCTACAGCCAAAAAAATTCCCGCAAGAGCAAAAACAGCTTTTCGATGCATAATAATCAAAATAATATTATTTTTCAAAGTAATAAGCATTAAGATTAGCCTAATTGGGCCAACAAAAATTTATTAAGAATTAATGCTGGTGGGCCGTACCGGATTTGAACCGGTGATCTTCGCCGCGTGAGGGCGACGTCCTAGCCAGCTAGACTAACGGCCCTAAGTGCTTGTGAATTGAAACTACGTATTCTCCCTTCATAAAACCTTTCCCCTCCAAGAAACAAACAGCATAGCGGTGCCAAAAAATTGAAAATAAAACTAAATGATTTTATAGATGAACATGAAGGACCCCTAATTTTTGTTTGTTTCTTGTCGAGCGGACTTTTAGGTTACTTTATCATGCATTTTGTAAACTTCATTCCATAAACATTCTTTTTTATAGTATCACTTTAATTTTTTGGAATTGATATTTGGCAGTATGTGGTTTGGATGGACTTGAAGAGGCAGATTATCTATTTCCTGCAACATCAGGTTGCAACAAAAACGTAAATAAATATGGGGCGCATTGACTTAATAGCGCTCTCCAAAAAATGTTAAATCATTTCAAAAGTGTGCCGAGGTAGCTCAGCCTGGGAGAGCGCTCGGCTGAAGACCGAGTCGTCGCATGTTCAAACCCTGCCCTCGGCACCACCAACTTTCCTATTCCTGAATTTTCTGTTTAACTCATATTTATTTACTTGAATTTAACACAGATAAATAATGAGGATTACTTATGGAACTTGATGATTGTATTAAGGGTAGAAGAAGCGTTAGATGTTTTACAGATGAACCTGTTTCAAAGGAACAGATTGAAGCAATTCTTGAAGCTGGAATTTGGGCTCCAACAGCAATGGCAAGAGAACCTTGGAGATTCATAATAATTGAAGATCAGAAATTAATTAAATATGTTTCTGATCAAACCAAGGTTGCAGTTCAACAGATGATGCCGCCATTAGCCGAGCGATACAAAACAAAAGAAGATATAATTTGCTACAATGCGCCTGTCCTAATACTGGTCTGTGCGGAAAAAGATCCTCAATGGAGCACTATGAATCTGGTGGATAGTGTTCTTGCAGCTCAAAACATGTTTTTGAAAGCATATGAACTGGGACTTGGAACATGCTACATGGGCTTTGTCAGTTTACTAAATAGCAAACCAGACATTTTAAAGAAGATAGGCATCCCTGAGAACCACGAATTGATGGTACCCTTTATCATTGGTCACCCTAAAACAAAGCAAGGTACGTCAAAAAGAAAGAAACCGAATATCCTAAAATGGATTAAGTAACAATAGATCGCAAATCATACAATTTTGCTGTTGCAAAAGAGCGAAGTGGTCAGTCTGCTCTCGTCACGATTTTTTTTATTATCCTTTTTGGAAGTTTAGATTTTGGTTAACACGTTACATGAATTATTGCAACAAATTTCCTTTGCTCATGCTCAATTAGCTTAATCACTTCCGGCGTGGGTAGAATTACTGCGTTGTATGCAAGCAATATTTGGTTGAGCCTCAGGCGTTATGGGCAAAGCTGCTTCATGACCAGTTCCAATATACAAAACTTCAAACTTTTCCTTTGATAGAAATTCCAGTTCACGTTCAGATAGAGGTGTATGTCCATAAATTGATCTTAAGTCTTTAGATTTCTTTTTTTCCCTTTTTGTTATCTTTCCATTTGAATGAATCAAAATATCTTTTTTGTGTAGAACACCGTCAACCTTCTACCCAACCAAACTCTGCTTTCATAGACAAAGTGTTCATCTAGACATCACAAGTTACAGTAGCATTCCCTTAATTTTATTTTTTGTCCTAAACAAAGAGCGGAGCCATTTGGGGTTTAAAGTCACTTGTTGTTCTGTGGTATTATTCTGGGAAATCCTTAAGAAAGGCGAAGTAAACCGCTTTTGCATTGATTAGTAAAATCCATGAAGGTTGTTTAACAGAGACTTGATTTGAATGTCGCGATCACTTTTTGATTCATTGAACAATTTTATCCGCAAACGACACAGATTGATTATCATTGCTTGGGTGGGAGTAGTCCTGCTTTCGCTTGTTCTTATTCCAAGCTTCTTTTCATCTGTTTCATATGACTTGACAGGCGGGTTTGGCGCACCGTCTAACACAGAGTCGGCTAAGGCAACAAGCATAGTGGACACTCAATTTCCAAGTTCTAGCAATGGCAGCGCAGGAAGCATCTTAGTTGTCGTCCAAAACGCTCAAGTTTATTCTGATTTATTAAAACAAAAGGCGTTAGCGCTTAACGCTACTTTGTATAATGACAAAGACGTGGGAAATTACACTGGCGAATCAAGCCTTTACTCATTAGAAGCTAGTTTGCTTAACTCGTCCATACCAGTTATACTTAATCAAACAGCTAGTCTTCAAACAAACATTGCAACGATTAATTCAGGACTCTATGCTCTGCAAGACAATCTGTCCGTTTTGTCCTCAAATCTGTTCCAGCTTCAAACCGGGATTAACCAGACAGCTCAACTCATATATGGAATACCAACAGCATTTGTAGGCGCTTGGCAAGGAGTTGTCGCACAAGGAGTCACAGATCCCTCTTTAGCTAATACGCAAGCAAACATCACCGTTTACATTTTAACATCTAATTTTGGAGGAGACGCTCGATCCATCGGGTACTACAATGCGTTTTTCGGCGCTTGGACAGCAAGTTTCCAAGCACTCTCAAATGACACTTCGGTGGCTAACCGTGAAGCCTTCGCCATAAATCAAGCTGTCACAGCGATGTTAAGCAGCGGTCAACTTGATAGTCAGACAAGCTCATTAGTGAGTTCAGTAGCATCCAACTTGACCGTTACAACCTGGAATCAACCCGATGCAATTGCAAATTTGACAATTTCAACTCTGGCTTCATCCATTCCTGCTGACCTCTCATCATCCTTGGGAGCCTCACCATCTATCCTAGTTAAGAATCTATATAGTTTAGGATCTTCACCCTCGAATGCTACAATTGGCAGTTACGCAATATCGCTTTTGGAAAACAGCTACTCTAACTTGACAACCGCAGGAGCAGGCTTCACAGTTGACGATCTAATGCATTCCACTTATCAGCTTGGTGAATCACCTAATGATACTCAAACATGGAACTTAGCTTGTGACTTCATTTCAAATGCTACCCAAAGCACCTTTTCAGACTCGCCTCTCTTCACAATAAACTCCACTTCTCTGAGCAATCTCCTATCAGAGCTTTCCCCAAATGCAACATCTAGCGACGTAAACCTTGCTATCGACAACACAATTACAACACAACCGTACATGGATTATCCATATGTTCCCTCAACAGCTTTGTCAGGTAACTTTGTTAATTCGCAAAATAATACAATGCTAATAATTTTCGGTTTCTCATCAAACCCCGATCAAAACACCATTACCCACGTTGAGTCAGACGTAGCAAATTCAGGCTTGAAAAACTTTGGCACAGTCTATGTGACTGGTGGATCAGTTTTGACTAAAGATATAGAAAAAGCATTCGTTCCTGCACTCGAAATAACCATTGGACCAGGCATAGCAATTTCGCTATTAATCGTAGGGCTCTCTGTTTTTGGCGCCTTTCGCTGCTTTGATTCCAGTTTTGCTTGGAGGAATTTCAGTTTCCGTTGCACTTGCTGCCATATACGGGGCAATTGTAAAGATTGGCCATGGAAACTTGACTTTTCTTACCCCCACTTTAACCATACTGCTGATGTTGGGACTAGCAGTAGATTACTCAGTGCTTCAACTTAGACGAACAAGAGAAGAACGTCAGAAAGGCAAGTCAATCGAGGAAAGCGTAGGTATTTCACTTAAGTGGGCAGGGCAAGCAGTCTTAACCGCAGGCATAACAGTTATTGTTGCTTACATAGTTATGGCAGTTGCTCACGTTCCTATCTTTAGTGATGTAGGAACCGCTATAGCACTTGGGGTTTCAATTCTGCTTGCGGCATCACTAACGTTATTGCCTGCTCTTGAGATTGCGTTTAGGCGACAAAATATTCTGGCCGGGACTAAGTAGGAAAAGCAAAGCACGATCTGACCCAAACCAGAACATTCTAAGACGCTTGGCGCATTCCACACTGAAACGGAAAGTACCAATTATTATCATCATCAGTATAGTTGCATTAAGTGCCCTATTCGTCATGTATAATGCGCCTACAAACGAGGATTTTCTTAAGCTTATTCCAAACTTCCAAAGTAATCAAGGACTAACAGTCTTATCAGACAGCTTTGGAAGCGGAACAACAGCACCATCCTCCATCGTTGTAACAACTCCCACACAGATAACCTATGGAAACAACCAGTTTAACCAAACCTTACTTAACCAGATTGAGCAAATTACAGCTGCTGCGATGAACTCTAAAGGAGTCGCTACAGTAAAAGGTCCAACAAGACCTTTTGGAAATTCATTCAACTACTCTTCAGTAGAAAACATGTCTGCAGCCATTATCCATGCAATATGAGAGTCAAATGTTTTCAACAATTGGAAAAGACAACAAAACCGTTGTGATTACAGTAGGTCTATCAGATTCAGCCATGAGTGCATCTGCTAGTAAGCTCTTATTGGGAATGGAGAAGAACGTCAACAAGCTTCCGCTCTTGAATGGTGTTACTGTTTATTTTGGAGGAGAAACTCAGTCAGCCTACGACAACCATACGTTCATGGCAAACCTGATTCCTGAAGTCGTAGTAATCCTTGCAGCAGCTGTCTATGTAATTTTGTTTGTCCAGCTTCGGTCAGCCTTCACACCTATCCGCCTCATAATTACAATCCTTTGCAGCGTTGTGTTCTCCTTAGCCATCATTTCGATCACATTCTTCTTTGCCCTTAACCTACCGATCTTAGACTTTGCACCCTTATTTGTGGTTGTAACAATGTTAGGTGTTGGAATTGACTACGACATATTCTTCCTAACTCGCATTCGTGAAGAAGTACTCAACGGCAAAACCGATAACGAAGCAATAGTAACCGCCATCGACAAAGTCTGGGTAACAATCCTTGGCTTAGGGCTTGTCCTTGCCACAGTGTTCGCATCATTAATCATAACTGACATTCCGATGCTTCAAGAAATCAGCCTTGCAGTCGCATCAGCCATTGTAATAGATGTAACTGTCGTCATTCTTTTCTTTGTACCTGCTTTGATGGGTCTAGCACAAAAAGCCAACTGGTGGCCCTACAAACTCTCACAGAAATCGACAAAACTGAAAAAAGCGAAAACTGAAGCGACAACGACCCTTTATTTTCTCTCGCCTTTTGGCATAATAATTCCATTTTCAGGGTTTCCGTAAACTACTGCCTCTCCTTCCAAAAATAACTTTCCCACATATGCACATGTGACAGCATCAAGTTCATGATCACTCATCAAGTTACTCAAGTGCTTTAAGCCCAAATTATCAAGTCCAGTCTTCAATTTTTCTAGCCCTTTCTGTTTTCGAGGAATCCCGAGTACATCTTGGGCACCTCCAGGATAAGCCTCTATTGTGACAAAATTTTCTTCTTTTAGGATCTTTTTTAAGCGCATGCCTCGTTCAGTCAGCTTTCGCATTGGACCTAATGTAAGAGGAAAAAACTTTATGCCTCTTTTCAGAAGTTCTCTGTCGCATTCTCTAAGGTGAGCTTTATTGCGATCCTCTAGCGATGTCCTTCCAGGAGGTAAGGTTAGAGGGGCGTCTATAGACACAATTCTGGGAAGGACTTCTCGAATTATTGTTAGTATTTCTTTGTCGGTGTAAATTAGAAATGTCTCCGCTTCCATTCCCACAAGCCTACAGTAACCAGTAGGTCGCGTTTCAACGCCTGCTAAATCTAAACCAACAATTGACATTTGAACTCAATATGCAGTAAGCGTTTACGTTAATAATTGTGCCACAAAGAGAATGAAAAATACCCATGTTCTCCCCGCAATTGACGTTTTTAGAGGCATACATGTTAGCAAAAAAAGGTTATTCCATATGTACATTCCTCGAAAATAGACCTAATTTAGCCTTCTTAGGTACAATGGATAGAAAGTGTTTTATGTACATCCGTACGATAACATGCACCATAGGGATTAATCATGGCAAAATGCCCAACTTGTGGAAAAGAAGTAAAAAACGCTACAAAGACTTGGAAGATGGCTGGCAAACCAGACAAGAAAGGAAAAAGAACACAACTTACCATAGCACTCTATAAATGCTGTGATAAGAGTTTCCGCGAAGTCTTAGACAAGAAAAAAATCTAAAATTAAAACCTTCCAATTTCCTTTTTTTATTTTTTTTTACATTGTTCTTTAGTTGAGGTAAACATTCCAAGAAACGCTTGATTCCTTGGATAACTGTCAATTAAATTTCGGAAAATAGATCTATTGAGAAAAGGACTTGTTCAGAAGGATCTAAAAAAGATAAGTGACAGTTTTCCTCACATAGTCAAAACTTGAATTTGCAAAAGAAACTATTAAGATGCATGAATTAAGTTTTGTTTTTTGCTAATCGATTAACGTGCAAATAGTTTTTTGCCCCGCTAAAATAGCCTTAATTCGTTCTGGGCACAATCCATTAACGACAAAGCATTGGATATGCAATTGCGAAAGCAAGAAAGGTAAAAACTTGTCAACACTGGTTCGCTTATGCATTTCTTCAAGCTGTTTAGCTGATATTCTTTTTTTCAATTGTGCATTCGAATATTTTTTGGGATCCTGGGTGTAAATCCCATCAACGTCAGTAACCAAAATAACTCTATTTACTTGTAGTTGGCTTGCAATGTGAGCAGCAATAGAATCTGAAGTCACATTCCAAGAATTCTCTAAAGGATCTTCTTTCAGCAAAAGATTTGAAGGCAAAAAAATTGGCAACTTGTTCATATCCAAAACTTTCTGCACATTTTCAAGCTGATTAACGACACACGAATCCCTTGTCAAATCTGAAAGCAAAAAACCGTATTGGTCCATACCTAAAATTGCCATGCGATGCGAAGTGTCCGCGGACAATCCAAATCGCTTATCTGCTTTCCTTACAATGTCAGCAAATTCGCCTCCTCCAGGCACCAACACCAACTTATGTTCCTTAGAAACTTCACTTAACGTAGCGCATAAACTCTTAAGCTTCTTGCGGCGCAATGCCAAGGAACCGCCCACCTTCACTACTGTGGCGTCCAATTGACGATTTCTCCTTCTATGTTGGTAGCAACCATCAAAGCCACCCCAAAAGCGGGAGTAGCCATGACTGCACAGTTTTGTATTAATGTTCCCAAATCAATAATGCATTCGACTATCGATTTTTTCAGCTGCTTTTCTAGCAATAAAATCTTTGCCGAGACCCGTAACTACCACTGGGACCATTCTCGAAGTCAGGTTTTTTGTGAAAGAATAGACTTTACTGAGACCTTCAGAGACTTGAGCGATTTGGTTGTCACAAATGTACTTTGCCATTGCAATGATTTCTTTTTGAGTTAGCATTTCAGTATCAGCGCATACTACTCTTGCTAATCTCGAAAAAGACTCCGCCAAGGTTCTTCCTCGACCATCCGCCGTATCACAAATGTATTCTTTCTCAGTTATATTTCCCAAGGCTAAATGAACATCTGCCGATAAAGCAAAAAGTTCAGAAGCGACTCGTGCAACTCCATTTTTTATTGGAATAGAATGCACAATCGTTGCAGCATTAGTTCGCAGACTTCCAGTGTAAACAAGTTCTCCGCAAATTAGTTTATCCAAATCCGTTTTACCTTTAGCAACGACTTGGGCGTCGACTATAGGAATAATGCTGGTGCTCGTGCTACCGACATCAACAATTACACAATCCTTTATTCTTTGGGCAACTAACCAGCCAGTTGCAGCCCAGTTTGCCGCTGCAGCCTCAAGGGGCGCTTCGTAAGCAGTATCGAAGGATAACAGTTTTGCATCTGTGTTTAGAACGAAAATAGGCAAATTAGGAAAAACCCGCTTTACGCAGGATAAGATCTGGTGGACACCTTCTCTCTTGGTAGCATAAACATCTGATAATTCTGCAGTCATGGTTATGCCTATACCATCAACTTTGCCTGCACCTAACCGTTCTTTAAGCGCTAAGAGGATGTTGGCAAGTTTTTCTGGTTCCTTCCATATTGGAAAGTACTGGACAGCAACTTTGGCGTTTTGTAACTTCCCGTTTTTTGTTGTTATGAATGCAGCTTTAGTGTTAGCGCCTCCAATATCATAGCTTAAAACGTTTACCAAGCTATCTTCCTCTGCTGATAATGCTGAGAACCTGCTTTTTAGCTTCTTCCAACTTCAACTTTGCATCTTCCAAGGAATCACCACGGGAAGAAATTAATGCACAAGCTTTTTGGTTTTCGCTTAAAGGAAAAGGCGGCGAAATGACTTCGCTTATTTGAGCAATCTCTTGGAAAGCACTATTTGTTAGCTTAGAAGTTTCGCATTTTGAAAAACAAACAAAACCGTTAATGTCATTCGCTGCAGGAAGCAAACCCTTCAGAAATAACATTAACGATTTCTTCTGCAACGTTAAACTTTGAAGCACGAGATAACCCCACAAATGATGTTGTTAACCGTGGATTAACGTCAACTACAAACGCCTTACCTTTGGATAGAATTAAGTCAACACCCACATACCCTCTTAAGCCTGGAAAACATTCAGCAACGTTCTCCGCCGCCCGAAACGCTTCTTGCTTAAGCGGATGATCAAAAGGAACAACGCCGCCTTCGTAACTTGAAACCTTGTCCGGCGTGCCAATCACAATATTTTGCTTGTTCAAACTAATTGCAAACACTTTGCCTTTGGTGCAAAGTAAACTGACGCTTACCGCTTCACCTTTAATGAATTCTTGAACAATAAAATGTTGGTTTGCTGATTCAGCTTTCAACTTGTCAATAGCCTTGTCTAACTCGTCTCTCGTCTTCAACTACACTTAAGGCGCTGCAGCTGGTGCCGTCCACTGGTTTGAAAATTAAGGGATAAGTCAACTTGCCTTTGATAGTGCACTTAACTACCGCTAAATTATCATCAAAACTAAACCTAATTGTCTTAGGTGTTGCCAAATCATTCTTTTCTAAAACTTCGTAGAAAACGTTTTTTTCTGCAACTTTTTTGATAGTGCTGGATTCACAGTTGAGCGAAATCTTGCCCGTTTGTTCAACAATTTCCACGAATGATTGCAGAGTTTTTCCTGTTTCTGGAGCAATAATATGATAGGCATCGTTGATTTTTGCGAGGCTTAATAGGAGGTTTTTTGGTTCCTCAGGATGGAAAACAGGCACTATGTGGTGGGCATTTAGAGGGGGATTCAGATTTGAAAGTCTATGATCAAGCAAAACGGTTACTTCATGCCCTGCACTTTCAAAATCCGAAACAATCGTGCGAAGCATTCCAAAACCTTCAGATAAAATACTTGGGGAAATTGGCTTACCTGCATATCCGCCTCCTGAAATATGCTCATAAACTATAATCTTCAAAACTAAACGCCTTCAAATGATGGATGGGTTTCTCGCATTAAGCTTTTCGATTTCTCTTAAATCACCCAAAAAAGCCAAGGCATGTCGCCTCTTTACATGCGGCATTATAACAATTCTAATGCAATCGTAACGCGGAACATAAGAAACAAACCAACCTTTTTCCCAAAGTTTTTCTGCCAAACGCTTAGTATTCTGTGTACTGCGGAAAGCTACAAGATTCAATGTTGGCTCAACAACAAGATTGAATCCCGAATTCTTCTATTCCATCTCGCAAAAGCTCCGTAATTTTCATGCAACTGTTCACTATTTTCTTAAATCCGTCCATGCCGAGAAGTTTAAAAACTGCCCAAGCCGAGGCAGCGGAAGCGCCTGATCTTGTTCCAGCAAATGTATACTGGAAATTATTTGTCAAATACGGTGTTTCAGTTTTGATAAAATCCAGAGATTTAATGTCTCTGAAAAGTATCCCGCCAGCAGGAATTGCAGACATACCCATCTTGTGTGGGTCAACAACGATAGATTTTACGCCTTCGAGGCTGAAGTCGAACTGGGATTTCGAACCTTTTAGGAAGGGAATTACCAAGCCTCCGAAGGCAGCGTCAACATGCAACCAAACATTATGCTCCAAAGCAACCTTCGATAACCCTTCGACAGGGTCAACAGTGCCCAGTTCAGCTGTGCCCGCCGTGGCGACTATGGCAACAGTATTTTTATTAACACATTTCTTAGCCGATGACAAATCAACCTTAAATGAGCTGTCTAAGTCTGCGTAAACTGGTTTAAGATTCAACATATTGCAAATTTTAGTGAAAGAAAAATGGGCGGATTGTGGCAAAACAACTTCTGGTTGATTGTATCGCCTCATATTTCTCGCTGCTAGAAGCCCCAGCATATTTGCTTCGGTTCCTCCTGAAACGAGAAAGCCAACAGAGTCCTTTGGCATGTAGAAGTGTGGAAAGTTCATTTATGACTTCTTTTTCAAGTTGAACACTTCCAGGAAAGAGACCGGGATCACCCAGATTGGAGTTTAAGTAAAGTCGATATGCTTTCTCTGCAACAGGATGAGCTTTGGTGCACATAGAACATAAAATTTTGCCATCATCATAATCACTGTCTAGTTGATGAATTTTCTTGAGTTCAGATAGCACCTTATTTCTGCTTAACCCCTTAGGGATCAATGGCTAAGCCCTCTTTTCAGCTTGCATCTCCGCTTTGCCTAAAGCTTCAACTAATTCACGCACTTGCTTTTCCGTCATTTGACCGCCAACTCTGTCATTGTTTGTACATGCTGCCCCTCTAGATCCTGCAATATCTGCGCCTAAATGATAGACAATTTGTAAATCCTCCCTTCTTAATGACCCTGCCAACGCAGCTTCTAAACCAAATTCATGTGATAAATCAATGAATTTCTGTAATTGCTTAGTCGTTAAGAAGTTGAAGATGTTTTGGCCATCCTTGACCGCGGTATCAAGCATGGCAACATCAACTTGAGCTTTGCTAGCTACTTCTGGAATAAGCAACGGTTCTATTGATCCAACTCTTCCGGCATCAGCGTAGCCAGCTGCAACAATTTTGACGTTAGGATTGCATTCTTTAGCTGCCATGCTGACGTTCTTCAAAAGAAAAATTGCTTCTTGAGGAATTTTGAACCCAAAAAGTCCCACTTTAATGTAATCGACACCTAATGATGCTGCTCCCAACGCTGCTAAGGATATGGATCCTGGAAGGTTAGGAACCTCCCCAAGGGTACAGCTTACCTGCATGTCTTTCGGCGTCATTTCTCTTATTCGTCTAATAATCCATGGAAAATTGGCACCTAAAGGTCCTTCTTTTGGGTTTTTAACATCAATTATGTCTGCGCCTCCAGCGATGGCTGCTGAGGCTTCTTGCTCATTCATGGGACTTATGAGTAACTTCAATGTAGCATCATAAACATGCGCATTGATGACGCCTTTAAAACTTTTGCTATGTCAATGGTTAGGTTTTTCTATTCGTTGAGTGTCAATTCACGGATAAGGTATAGAGATTGAAAGTCATTCCTGTAATTGACATTTTGAATGGAATAGTTGTTCACGCTGTAAGGGGAAAAAGGCGTGAATATCAACCACTTCAAAGTATCCTAGCCCAATCAGTTAAACCTTTAGAAGTTGCTCAGGTTTTTAAAACGCTAGGATTTCGCGAGCTCTACATTGCAGATTTAGACGCAATCACAAAAGACCAGATTAATTTTCAAGTCCTCAAAAGCATATGTGAAAAAACAGGACTTAAATTGATGGTTGACGCAGGAGTTACTAACTTAGAAACAGCAGAGAAACTTATCAAAACAGGTGTTTCTGAAGTTATTGTAGGAACAGAAACGTTGCAGACTAAAGACTTCGTTCATGAAGCAGTCAAACTTTTGGGAGGCGATCAAACTATTGTCAGTTTGGATTTGAAGGGTGAGAAAGTGCTTGTTAAATTAGGGTTTACAGGTTGTGTTAATCCGTTGTGCCTTTTGAATGAGTTCAAAGATATGGGAGTTTCAAAGGTAATTGTTTTGGATTTGAACCGTGTGGGCGCCGAAGAGGGAGTTAATGTTGATTTATTAAAGAAAGTGCTTGAAACGGGGATAGATGTTTATGTTGGCGGCGGAGTGCGAGATATTAACGATTTACTTCAGTTGAAGGATTTAGGTGTTTGCGGCGCATTGGTGGCTACTGCGTTGCATTCAGGCAAAATTTCTATTGAAGAATTAAAGCAAAATGGGTTGCTTTAGATTTTTATATTTGATATTTCGTTGAATAACAAAAATTGTTACTATTAAAACGCTCGGCTTTTAAAGGAATCACTTTTTCTGCTAATTATCGCTCTTACGCTATTTATTTTTTCGCCAAGCAGACAAGACCGCCCAGTTGAGTGACACGTTTGCCTGCGATTGATTCAGCACTTATTACTCGTGTTTTAACCCCTTTGTTTGCTGCAACCTGCATGAGTCTTTGAACTCTGTATTTTTGACGACTTTTTGAAAGATACTCATCTGTAAGCATAAGGTATTCTGGCTTAGGTTTTCCTTCTGCTTGCGTATCAAAGATAAAGTGTTCTGCTTCTTGCAGAGAAAAAAGCACCAGATTGTCGGTTGCGTTTAGCCGTTTTTCAAGGATTTCAAGCAAGTTCTCGGTTTCTTCAGCCGTGGTATCACTGATTAATTGTTTGAACGTGGTTGTTTGCGTTAAAGCAGCTACTTGGGGTGGAGTACTTGCTGAACCTGTTATCGTTGAAAAAACTGCTTTGCCTGGTCCTTGAAGCAAGCCAGTTGTGATGCCCTTTGATGTGGTTTAGGAATTGTTGTGCATAATCTGGTTTTTGATGGAGAAGCAACTATTATGCTTCGTATCCCTTCTTTCAATATTGGTCTTATCGCGTTTATGATGGATTCATGAAAGTTGTATAGTGCTTTAGGGTCGTTTCTGTCGCCGTTCAAAGCGATGTTTTGTTGATGTTTGGCAACTTGGCTGAAAACTTGCCATAGAGCAGCATGATTTTGCTCTATTCCTACAAGAACTGCAACTGGGTACCCGCGTCTGTAAGATTTCGGAGACATGTTTTTTCCTGTAGTTGAATTAGCGATTAATAGTATTTAGGCTTCGCATCAGATTTCTAGACAAGCAGGTTAAAAACGGCATGTTTATGAAAGCGCAAAACCGATTTAACATGAGAACATATGATTGAAGTTGATAATGCAGAAGAATTAAACAGCATATTAGAAAAGACTGAAAAAGTTCTTGTTTTGTTTTATGCTTCATGGTGCCCTTACTGCAGAAATTTCGTTCCAGTCTTTGATAAGAAAATAGCTAACTTTAACTTTGGAAGTGTCATTCACGTCCTCTTAGACGATTACGACAACCCATTATGGGATGACTATGATATTGAAGCTGTTCCAACCGTAATATTTTTTGAAAAAGGCAAAGTTAGCAAACGACTTGATGGAAAATTTGGCGTGGGTTTAAATGAAAAACAACTTAATGTTTGGCTTGAAGAATTTTAAAGTTTCGTAAACTTGAGCAATAATTAGTTCAAACTCTTAGAAGCAATTGCAAAAGATATTATTGCAAGTAGCAAGAAACTATTATCGAAAATTATAAAATTTCTTTAAAAAAGAAAAAAAGGGATTTTGTTTTTTTTAGCTTGGAGCTGGCGGTGGTGGCGGCGGTGAAGATGGAGGAGGTGGCGTTCGTTTAGTACGATTGGCGCTTTTCCTGCTTGAACAACTGTGGTTCCTGCCCAGCGGTCAGTCAATTTTTGTCGTTTGTCAGGTCCCGCTGTTACAATTGCTATAAGCCAGTCAAGAAACAGGAAAAGTCGGAAGATTTTGCTTATGTTGCGAATAAATGATTTGCCGAATGGTACTTTGCCGCCTTTCACTGTTTGCACTTGTAATCCCATGACTCTTTTGCCTATTGTTGCACCCCAAAAAACATCTAAGATGATGAAGTATAGTATTGAAAGCAACCCAAAATAGTCCGAAAAGTAAGCCAAATGCCACCGAAGAAAAAGAAAGAGCCTCCGGTGACTACTGATAGAGCCGCTATTACCGCAATTATGATGCCTATTATGCATGTTACTACAGCAGATTATTATGCTGTCAATGATGTAAGCGATTAATCGTATTAGCCAAAGAGAGAAATCAAGTTGCCCATCTAGTTTGTCCACTATCTGTTGTCATTTTATTTAAAAATCCTCTAGTTAATTCTGTTGTTAGCAGTTATTATTATCGTTTTCTATTCAGGCAATTAAGCACTTAAGATGAGGACAGTTTCAGATGTTTAGGGTTTGAAACCGATCAAAAGCGCTATTTCCAGCCATTTCCAGTAGCAATCCACATCTGTAAAGCCTATTTCTCTTAGCCATTGAAGCTGTGTTTCAACATCTAAAAGCTTGTTTGATGGGTCTTCTGTCTCAGGAGTTAAGCCTGTTGCAGCAAGAAATTTAAGATGTAAATTCTGTGTTGGCGAAGAAACATGTTCCAGATTGCAGAAAACACCTTTTGGATTTAACAGGTCGAATACTTCTTTGTATAGCTGTTTTTTTCTTGGGTGAGTCAAATGGTGAATAGCTAAACTGGAGACAACAGCGTCAAAACAGCCAAGTTGCTCAGATGGAAGTGGAGAACTAAAATCATGTTTCACGATTGTAACATGTCTTGTCTTGTGCAAATCGTTTTCTGGCTTGTTCAAGCATGGGCTCGGAAAAATCCAGTGCAACCCCTTCAACATCTGGCCTGTTTAGTTTAACAAGCGCTAGTAGTCTTCCGTCTCCTGTTCCCAAATCAAGAACGCGTTTGACATTTAAGTGGAATTTGATCTAAGCAGTGCTCTTTCGCCTTCTGTTCTGTGTGGAAGTTTATCTGCTCTTGCCAGATAAGCGAGTGCATGGTCAATTGTTTGCCATTCGCTTATGGGTTGGCTTTCGTTATTCATTTTTGATCGCTTTGCTTAAAGAAGGGCTAGTGTATTTAGTTTGCGCTTTCATTTATGCAGAAGTTTCGTTTCTTACCCGAATTTTTCGTTGTTATATAAAGAATGCTTATATCCATAATCCGATTAATTTGAAAGACATTATCGTGAGGAGTTTTCTAGATTTATGGAGTTTTGTCCAGAATGCGGTTGTCGGCTTGAACCTAAAAAAGGTCAGGACGGCGTAGTGCTTGCATGCACAAAATGCAGTTATGTTAAGCAGGCTGAAAGCAATAGGGCACAAGCTAACAGTAGTTAAAGTTATTCAGCCTAACATCTCAACCATTTATGACAGTTATAAGCGAGGAAGAACAAAAAATCAAAACAATGCCAACAATTCGCATGAAATGCGAAAAATGCGAAAACAACATGGTTTATGTCTGGCAAGTGCAGACTCGAGGCGGCGACGAAGCATCAACTCAGTTCATGCGCTGCACAAAATGCGGTCATACATTTAGAGAATACACTTAGCCTCGTCAATTTTTTTCGAAAGTTATTAAAGCATAAATCGATATAAGAATTCATCTGGAGAATAATAATGCCGAAAAAAGAAAAACCATTAACTAAAAAAGAAAGAGACGCAAAAAGAAAAGCAAAAAAGGAAAAGCAGAGCAAAACACAAACTTCTTAGGAATTTAAAACCTAAGTTTGCTTTGCTCATCCCTTTTAGTTTTTATTTTATTAAATAATTTCTCTTATCGAAACATTCTTGATTTAGGTCGCAAAAGAAATTAGTAAATCGGATTTTTTATGGTGTGCTAATTATTCTTGTGTTAAACGTTTGTAGATATGTTTGATGATCTATGTCGTAGGGATAACTTTCTGATGGTGGATATGGAAAGCTTGTCATGGCTTGAAATGGCAATGGGTCGACTGTGAAAGGAACATAGGATAAGCCTTTGCCTTTGAACCAGCAGCTGGCTATGACAAAGTAATCTCTTACCATTCCTTTGGGAACAGGCGGCAGGTTAGCTGGAAACTGCAGCGAAACCGAGTCACCTTCTCGACCAATGACAAATTTGTCGTCAGCTGACTGAAGCAACGAGGTTACGTCGCCATATTTTGTGAATGCTCCAGCTGGAATTTGAGTCAGTGCTAAATGCTTGGCTAAAGTCTGCGTGAGAGGGCATTATAGTGTGAACAACTACGTTTTGCTGAGAAGTTGTATCTACCCCTATATAGTCAAACTGAATGTCTTGATAGGTGTTAATTCTCAACTCGTAATCGTGTGTTGGAAAAAGCCCTGTTAAATTGACTATGAAAACGTCATCTGTTACATCAGGTAAAGGAAATTCGCGATCGTCTGGAACTCGAACCCAACTGCCGTTTACTGCTTTAACCTCCATGTAGGGTGGAGGAGAAGGCGTCACTCCAGGTTGGTTTGCATACTTCATGAAATTGTTGCCTCCCGCAGAAGTGGTTGGCCAAGTAATTTTGGCCCCGACGACTAGCTTGATTTCTTTTGCGTTTGAAAGATCGCCTAGATTAAGTGTTATATTGTTCCAAGCCCATGTGGTTCCAGCTGTATAGACTCCATCCAACTTGGCGATTTGTGGCAGAACATTTTGTCCTTGTCCATTTACCGCTGATATCGGCGTTGCTGGGTTTGTGCTTACTGTGTACATTGTTCCTTGGCCTGTGAGGTTGTAGATGAAAGTGCTTGTTGTCGAAAACACATCTGTACCGATTGGATGATCTACTGCAACCATTTTTGCTTGGTCAAGGTAGAATATTTCGTCTGACATTTCAGCGATTTTCATGTTGTAATATCCGTTGAGAGGCTGAAGCTGAGTGGAATCCAATTTTATGTAATCCCATGGGTAATTGTAGGAGAAAACCATCGTTCCGTCTGTTTGGAAATGATCCAAGTAGCCTAGCCATCCTGCACCGTCGGAGACTTCTGCTGAGTAATCATAAGCTGTTCCGTTCCAAACGTACAAGCTTGGACATGAACCTAACCTAACCCAATTTGTAACCACATAAATTTCACCTTCAACATCTACCGTTTTTGTTAAAGCTTGACGATCCGTCATTCCAACTGTTAAAAGCGTATGTTGTTAAACCCCAACCAGGATTGGTAGTTTGAGCATTCGCAGGAACAGTAAAAGTATGCGGTCCAACATCTACAAGTGCAACATACGGAGAAAGATGGGAAACACCATCTAAAGTAAACGGCAATCCATCCCTGCTTGCAATATAGTGTATAGTGTGTTTACCTGTTTCAACAATATCAAATGAGTTGCTTATTCCTCCAACAGCTACTTTGTAAGTTCCAATACTGCTTTCATTAACACCCGCAGTCACAATTTCGGAAACTCCCAGCTGAAAGCTGCACTTCAACGCTTTGGGCGACTTGACCGTTTACATAAAAAGGCAGCGAGTAACTGATGCTTTCATTCCCAGTATTTTGAACATTAACTGTCATGTTAACCAGTTGATCAGGCCATACTTCGGTTGGGTTCACATTAAAATTGGAGACTCTTAAGGCAGCAGGCATTATAGTGGGTTTTGATGAGACACTGAAGAGTGCCAACTAAATCGCCCAATGTTACGTTGTAGCTGCCTTCACTTGTTTCGCTTACACTAAAAGAAACTAGTTGGGATTCATTTGCTGAAAGCGTCAGTTTTTTTGTTTCAGTTACATTGTCATTAATTTTAAGATTTAATGAATAGGTGCCCTGATTGTTTCCAACATTGGCTACGTCTCGCGAGATAACTACTGGCTGACCAACACTTGCTTGAAAAGGACTTATTGTTAGGTTAGCTACTCTGAAACGAGTCTCAATTGTGAAGAAGACGAATTGGAGGTGCTATTTGTGTTTTGAACGTAATAATAAGCGCTTAACTCGACCAAAGTGCCGACTACTAAAACACATATCAGAATTGCGCGCGATTTATTGATTGCAGAATGCGATAACATGCTGTTCTTTTCTCTGATTTTACCAAAATATATTCATTGTTTAATTTATCCTTATTCTTTCCTCGATTACTTTATGACAACAAAGTTGTTTCCAGCTATTTGCCGCCTTAATTAACCTTGAGAATTAAGATCCGGGATTATTGGCTGCAACCTATATGATCGGTACGATTTGAACAGTTAGGAAAGTCTTATTTAACCAGTCAAGCGCAAATGTGGATATTAAATTTTGATGAAAGAAGCCAACCACAAATGTCAAAACTCAAAGATTATTCTTGGATGACAAAAAACAAGTTAATGACGTATACTTTTATTGCTCTTCTCATACTTGTCGGTGTTTCTGCTATTTCATTTTGGCCAACATCAATCATAATATCGTTAATTGCCGTGTCGATTGCTGTTGCACTTGATTTTTTGCTTTCACGAGTGATGAAAAACAAAGGTCCAATAAACACTATGTCTGCTGCCGTCTTTGGGTTGATCGTTGCCCTTTCATACTCCTTAGGATTGCCTTCACATAACACTGTTGAGATATTACCACTTACGGCTCCTCAAGCATACTACTATGTTGCGGTAATCTCGGCTTTGGGCATGATTGTATTAAAAAAAGGGCAGAACTTGCTTGGGCAGAAAATATGTTAATCCGGCAGCAGCTGCAAAGCTTTTGGTTTTGTTTCCCTTCTTAAACGTAATTTTGCTTGCTAAGGACCATTTTGCAAGCAGTTTCAACGGTGGAGGATTACCTCCTTTAACTAGTCCAATTGGCTACAGTGGTTCAGGTTCGTTTGCCTTTTGGATACAATCCTGCTTGGGCAACTCCTCGGTCCAATCGGCTCCTAACGCCTCAGACGTATTCTACACTTACATCTTGCAAAAGTTTCACGGGTGGACAGGTGGCGCTTCAGCGTTAGCTGTCATCATAGTTGGTTTAGCATTGTTTGTAATCTGTCGCAAATACATCAAATGGAGAATAACCTTAGCCTACCTCGGAACTGTTACATTGATGTCGCTTCTAATGACGGTGATCTACGGTGGAGACCCGCTTCTCAGATTAGGATTTGAACTGTTCATAGGAAGCTCAATTTTCTTAGCATTTTTCATGGTTACAGATCCTGCAACTACTCCATTAACATATTCTGGGCAGGCCATATTTGGAGTTGGCGTAGGAGTACTCACTGTGCTTATTCAGACCTACATGAACTTCCTAGGCGGTTCAATCCTTGCACTTGTCATAATGAATCTAACCACACCATTATTGGATAATGTAGGATTGCGGAAACCTACGCTGGAAAAGAAAACGCCAAGTCTTCCAAAAGCCAAACAATTCGGAACCGTAACAACAGTAGATTGCATAAGATGCGGCGAATGCATGGTTGTATGCTGCCATAATTTAAGTCCGATACTGATCAAAACTGCGTTTGACAAGAACAATATGAAAAAACTTGAGAAACTTAAAGCAGACCTTTGTGACGGATGTGGACACTGCAACTATGTCTGTCCAGCACGAATTGACTTAAGAAACTCAATACTGCGAGCAAAATCGTCAATGCGCAAAAACTCAACAGACATAACTATTTTTTTACTTAGCTACCAATTTTAATCAGATAAGAAATTGTTAATGCGCCAATGATGAGAATTGCACGAAAATATTGGAGGTGCAGCTATTCTGTTCCTCCAAGTTGACTTGAAAAAGAAATAAAATCGGTATCTGAGGCACATTTCCAAATTAAACACGACAATGTTAATTAACAATCAATTAACCCTATTGCCAGATTGTAATGCCCAAGATATCTCCATTCTGGTTCATCAGAGACGGCGAAAAACTAATTCAATGCAACAAAGCCGATTTTGACAAAGCCATAGTAGCAGGAAAAAGCGTAAAATATCGCGGATATGCTAACAAAAAATGCGAACGCATTGCGGAAGAGTTGGAAGCATCAAGAATGGAGTTTTTAAGCAAGCCTGATTTATCTCCAAAATTTCGAGCAGCAATAACTAATCCTCAAAATGTTGTTGAGGTGCAGGTCATTATGGTTGATGATCCGCTGTTTTGGATCAAGGAATCAAAACGAGCAAAGTACCAGAATACAGTTTTCAATAGCATAATTTTTGAAAAATTCGTCTTAATCTTAATTTTATAAAGGTCTTATTATCGCTAATTAATTTGCGATGAATAATATGAATAATCTTTGATTCAAAACAAAGTAAATAAAAAAGAAAAAGAATATTGTTAAACAAGTAAAGATGTTAGCTTAAAAGCTTAATATCTTCTTGGTGGTCTGCGTTTGCTGTAGCATTCTCGGCAATAAACTGGCCTAGTACCGTCTGGCTTGAAAGGAACATCGCATTCTTTTCCGCAGTCAGCACAGGTTGCCTTATGCATCTCTTTGTTTCCATATGACATTTCTATTTTTCACTTCCTGTTTAATTACTTTGCAACTTCGTTGCACGCTTGATTGACGTGGAACTTCTTATAAAGCTTATCTGTTGAGAATAGCACACACATCCTTCTGATGGTGGCTTTATTCGCCTCTTGTATCGTTTCTGCAGCACTCTGATTTTGGCCGATATTCCACTTTTTTAGTTCGCTCCTTATGGTGTTTTTCACATTCTTTTATGCGAACAAGCATCCATTCATTCTCTTCATAGACACACCCGCAAAGCAAAGTTTTAGTAGTCAAAATAGCTTCGCCCAAATACCGTTGCCAAGTAAACTAAAATTAGGCAACGTGCCTCATAAGAATTGCTGTACGGAGCTTTCCTTAAGCATACACGTAGTCTTGCGGTTTTTGTTTTTCAGTTTGAAGCTTAACTCTTGTCAATTTCGATTCCGGACGTACATAGTGCTCGCTGATCCTCTTCCTCCTTAACGCAATGTCTCTATTGATAGAGGCCATCATTTCTTCATCTTGTGCAATGCCTAATTTATCTAATGCTTTGCAATGTTCCAAAATCTCTTTCAGCTCCGGAACAGTAAAGTTATTCCAATGAGAAATTGGTTCATGAATTTTCATCTTGCACACCTATTGGTTTTTAGCCATTTCATTCTGAACATATAATGTCAAAAGCTGCTTAAAAAAATATCTGTTTGTTCAAAATAACCCAGAAGCAGAGCAAAATTTCCAAAAAATAAGAAACAAAACTTCAATATTTGGACATTTGTTCAAAAACGTTAAACCTTTTTAAATATCCCCGACCAATGCAACGGTTGTCCAGAATACTATGAGTAACGACAAGACCAGTTCGACCAATTGATTTGGCTGTCTGGAATAACTCGCAATAGTTGTCAAAGAACGCAAAACTTTTCTCAAACGCGTAGTTGAATATCAAAGGTAAGATGTTTAGCTTCCGAAAACCTGTCCCTGCAGTTAACATTTGAGGAAACTTGAGTTATTTTGTTTTCTTACTCTATTTCTTAAACAAATAACCGCATACAACCGACTTGAAAGATCATTATCTGCACACGGGGCTAACGCTATTTAATCATAAATTAAGTTTGAAGCACACTACATTCTGTTGAAATATTCTAAGGGAGCATACCAGTAAACCGTGACTGTTTTTTTGCAAGCTTGGTTTTTGCACCTTACTTTCTTTCTAATAACTTTGCCATGAAAACTACTAGGTATTGGCTTTGCTGAAGAGAATGCTGAATGGAGTTTATCTGGCGGATCAACTTCAAGGATTTCATTGCAGGAAGGGCATTCAAGAACGGCCATAATTCACCCTCTCTATGCTACTAATACCTTAACTACATTATGACGTCTGGTTCATTAAAATATTTTCATTACATAATACAAATCTTGTCCTTATTATGAAAATAGAAAAATGCTATTAACTACTAAAAATTAATTATTTTACGGGATAGACAACGAAACGCTTGTCTAAAAATCAGCAATTAATATTAAAATTTCTTGAATTGAAACCAGAAATGACAACCAAAGAGATTGCTGAAATTGTTTTTGGCAAAATTGTAGAATATCGCTCAAAAGAATATTCCTCGATCAGTCGCAGTTTAGGTTCTTTAGAGAGACAAGGATTAGTTCAAAGAGTTCAAGTTAAACTAAAATGGCGTCTTAAACTGAAAGGTCGAAAACATGACGAATGATACCCGCAATTCCGTAACTATCCCAAGATAATAGATTCTCTCCAGAAAATGAAATTAAGCCACAAGTTCAGATTAATGTCAAGAAAAAAGCTAATGAAAAAGCGATACAGATACTTTTATCAATTTTTTCAGAATGAATTGTCATTTACATATCAGTGTCCGAGAGTATTCCATGTATCAACTATGAAAATGTTGGCTTAGTTTTAGAGTGCTTTGGCATAGGGGGCATTCAAGCTGGTTGTCGATTGCTTGTCTTTTCCGCAAATATTAAATCGTTAGCCAACAGATAATTGAGGGTTGGAAGAGGGGTTGCTGATGTCTGTATCTGATGATCAAGTGCGTCTCGATATTTTATTATTGCTTCATAAACATCTGGGGGATGATCCTAAGCGTTCTGGAGTAGACCGAGCCATAATACAGGATACTCTGAAAGTGCCTGAGAAACAAATGGACATCAACATTTCATATTTAGAAGACAACGCTCTTGTTATTCTTAGTAGGACATTTGGGACTCAATGGACATTTGCCAAGATTACATCTGACGGCATTGATGTAATTGAAAATCGAGAACGCTATGCAGACAAATTCGCTTTCGCTCAAGCTTCAACAAGTCAAATTCAAGACGAGGATAATGAAAATATTTTTAGACCGGTTGCGTCGGAAGCTAGTTTCTCCCAGCAATTAACAGACGCTTTCAGGCAAGCTCGCGACCAAGTTCGCGCTTCAAAACTATCGCGTTCTGACGAAGAAAAAATAGAAAAACAGTTGAAGGCTTTAGAAAAAGAACTTCAAAAAACCAAAAAAGCTGATTTAGGAACGATTCAAAAAGATTGGGAAGAGCTAAAGAAAAAAGCAAATTGGCTAAGTCCAGCAATTGCACAAGTTGTTTTGGAAGGAATAAAAAAAGCTCTCGACTTAGAATAGTTGATCCGCTTTCATTACGTCAATTATTTGGTTTTTTTTTGAGCTGATGTGTTGAATGTAAAATGGCTTTAGGATTAGCTATTTTTTTTACATCGTCACTAATTTTTTATCTGTGCTTTTTTGTTTTTGCTTCTGGTTATTAGTTTTAGGGTTCTTGGCAGAACCGAAAATCTTGCACTTTTAGGCTTGACATCATTAACTCTGGACTCGAAAGTTTGCAGCTAAATATTTTCATGTGTTTTTTAGGAGCAGTTCTATCATTTGTAGAACAAAAAAACAACGCGAATTCACACAAACTATGCAATATATTCTTCAACCGCAGCAAATCTTTCATATAAAGCTGTTAAAGTCCCTGTGCATGTGTACATCAGTTGTATTCGTTACCATTCTAGAAGGGTAAGTGTGCGTCTGCAATAGTAGATTATATACAACTGAAAGATGAGCTGTCCCTTGATAAAAAAAAGCTTGATATTTTGTCTCGCACTAATATTGGTCGGTTTTTTGGATTGGTTAACCACTGTTGTCGGCGTAGCCTTCTCTGGAGCAAGCGAAACTAATCCCTTGCTAATTAGTCTTTTAAGTTCAAACATGGTACTCTTTAGCGTGGTCAAACTATTCGCAGTTGTGGCTACGGGTTTAGCCTTCTACACCGCAGTCGGACTAAGCACAAATTCGAAACGGCGTTTGACAAAAAGATTCTTAGACGTCAGCTATCTTTTGACTTTCCTAATTCTTACCGCGGTCGTTATCAACAATTTGAGTGTTGTATTGAAGTTCTAACAAGCACTTCCCACTGACACCAAAATATTAATTTAATCTCTTAACGCGCATTCTTCATGTTTTGTTTGCTGGCTTTCTTTTCTAAAGAAAACGGGGAAGCAGAGCACCCGCGAAGCGGAAACGACGTGAAAATAATCTCTAAGTATTACTAGGTGTTCTTTCCTCTGTTGGTCATAAAATCAATAACAAATATAAGAAACAAAATAACTCCAACAACCACTAATCCGACCGCAATATAGTTTTTCGTGTTAATATCGATGTAGTGGTTAGTAGATCTTAAGTGACTAAGTAAAGTAATAACTAATCCAGTAAGCAATAAGATGATGCCTACTCTACCAAAAATCGTTCCGTACCTTTTGAGCAATTTTTTTCCCTCTTAATAATTATTGAGAAGCTTGTTGATCAAATACTTAAGTGACCCCCAAGCGGGGGCGAAGCACCAATTATTCTTCTATTTTTTGTAACCTTAAAAACCATGAGGGCTATTCTCCATGTTTTTCGGAAGACAATGGGTGATTAATTCAGGCGGGAGATTCATGAAATAATTTCTTAATTGGTTAATCAAGCAATGGCTTTAGGACTCTGAATCTCTATAAACTTCTATTTCTTCGTTTTTCCAGATCTGTTTCCTTGTTTCCATAAGATTCTTTTCATCATTTAAACTCTTGTATAGTAATGCTAATAACATTGGATCTCCCGATTTCTTAATCTCAGTTGCATGCTTTTTTAAAAGCGCGTCGAGTTCAGTATCCCAACCTAGCTCCTGTAATGCTCTTATCTGCAACCATAGGTTGCCCTTCTTATTAGCAACTTTAAGGGCTTCTTGAAACAATTTCTCGTGTATTTTCTCCTCATTTGCTTCTTTTAAATAAAAAGCCGCTGAAAAAGGATTACCTTCTTCGACGCTCACAATTATGCCCTGGCAATAATATTTTGCAGCTTCTGACCAATTCCCTATATCAACGTATAGACGCCCTAGTTGAGTCCAGTTCTTGCTGTTCTTCAGTCGTGTAATCTCTGCTTCGATTACTTTAGGTTCAATTAAGTTAGCTTTGTCTTGCATTGCCCTCAGAAAAATTATCGTTTCATGATTTTTTGTTTTCGTAAGAGCTTTTTCAATACTTTTGTCTCTTAGTTCCATGTTTCCAATTTGATTGTAAAACATAGCCAAAAGCTCGAATTCCTTTCTATCTTTTAAGTCATCAATTATTGATGCCATGGTAGCCATTTCATTGGTTCCCGATTCTTTATATAAAGTAACCATCGAATTAAGTCGCGTTCGATTAACAATATTAAGCCAATCGTTCCTGTAAAGGATCACTAGTTCAGGTGTTAGTTTTCTATGAAACCCCCCTGTTATCTGAGTATCCGTGTGGCAATCCAAACAAAGAACTGAAAGGTTTTCAAATATATTATTTAGTTTATTGCTGTCTACATGGTGAATTTGGACAGGCTTGTTTGCTTTTCTACATACACAGCAAGTTCTGTCTGATTTGAACAAAACTTCAGCGGCTATTTCTTCTGGAATAGGCATTTTTTGTACCTTATTAAAAAAGACGTGATAGCGCTATATAAAATCTGGTAAATGTTAAGCTTTTACCGCGGCGCGCGGCTGCCACTATCATTTAGTCGATGTACCATTGTTTTTTTATGAAAGTCTTTCAGTTTTTCATGTAAAGTCTTGTATCGCCTACCGGGTCAGCGTGTTTGTAACCTTTTAGTAACGCTTGCTTAACTGCCTGAATGTCATTTGCTTTAATCTCCAAGATTTCTGACTCTTGGGTCTGATTCATTGGCGGTATTATTTTCTTCTCTGTTGGACCTATTGGCTGTGAAATGTCTGGATACTGTTGGTAGGCTGTAAGCGTCTCGGCTGTTGATTAGTTGGTGCCCGAGCATTTGGTCTATCCAATTTGAGTTTATTCCAGCTTTTTCTAAGTCTGTTTGCAGTTTCTTTCTTAGGCTGTGGGCTGACATTCTTTCTTCATTTACGTTTACGAAATGCTTCTCGCATTAGTGATGATAATGAATGCCTTGAGTATCGTTTGACTTCTCCTTGTAGTCCATACTTTGAATAGTGGGCTGTCTTTTGTGATGATTTCAGGTTCTACGTTTCTTGAGTCTTTTGAGCCTTGTTTTCTTGCTTCGAAGTATTCTTTTAGTGCTTGTATGGATTCTTCGCCAATGAAGGTTTTAGCTAAAAGATTTGTTTTCTGTGTGATTATATTGATTTGAATTATTGTTTCTCCATTTTCAAGTTGTTTAGCTATATCTCCGTAATTTAGTCGTCTGACATCGCTTACTCTTAAGCCTGAGTCTTTTATGAATAAGCATTATGGCTTTGATTGTTAGCTTGTTTCTTTGGTGTTTGTTGTTTAAGACTTTGAGTATGGCTTCTTTGGTTGCTCTTTTTACTCCGTTGCTGTCTCCTTTGGGATAGTCTCCTCTTCTCATTATTAGTGGGAAATAGTGTATTTCAAAGAATGATCGTATTGATGCAAAATAGATTTGTCTGGGTTGCTACGGCATAGCCTTCTGCTTTCTTCTTTGCTATGAATGCTAAAAGTAGACTCTCAATTCTTCGTTGTATTTTCCTGTCAGGATTCAGTAGGTCTTGTTGTCTTTGTACTATTAGTTCATCTGGATGTCTTGCCTATGAATGTTAAAAACTCGTTAAAGTATTCTTGGTATCTTTGTTTTGTTGCCTTCTTCTTTGTTGGCTAATTCGCTTTGCCAATACTGCATTGCTGAAGGTGCTTCAGTCATGCTCAATCTTCTAGAGTATTGGCTTTTCGTTGTGTGCTGGCTTTTAGAAATCTTCTGTTGTTGAACAATGTTTTGGGCTGGTGTGCTGGCTGTAACCCGCCTTCTGTTATTGTGGCATTCGGCTAATCGGGCTACCCGCGCCTTCAGGTAGAGACTTCATCAGCGACTGTTTGCCCTTTCCACTTGCAGGACGGCCGTTTCACCGTTTCCAAACTGGCACACTCGACATCACAAATGTGTCATCGCCAAGTCCAGTTGGACGTTTCGTTTCTGCTCCGTTGCCAACGCTCTCGCGCTGCCCCATCATGGAGCTGCAATTCTACACGTGGGCGGAGTTTCCTCAGACCCAGCAATTTTTGGGTCCGAAAGCCACACACCAACTCGCCAGCCCAACATTGACATGTGCGTTGGAAGCAATAAGAATTTCTAGCAAAAAAACGAAGGCTAAGTGAGTTTGCCTTTGCCAACTAAGAAAACGGTTCCTCCAACTTCTACTTGTAAGGTTTCAGCAATTTTTTGTGCCTTAAGCAAAAGAAGTGAGGGGCGTCTGACTTCATAACCTTGCTCAACCTTGACATCAACCTTGTCTGTGCCAAAATAATGATAATGTGATAGGTATCCTGCGAGGCAGCCATTTCCCGATCCAGTTGCCGGGTCCTCAGGGATGCCGCCCAAATCCACGAACACTCGAACGTGCAGGTTATTTCCTGCGTGTATGGTTTGTGGGCTAAATATTAAGATGCCTCCGCGCACGTCGCTGGACATTTCAAGCAGGTTACTCGTGTTGATTTGAGCGCGTTTTACGTCATCCAACGTTTTCAACGGCACAATTATGAATGGCATACCAGTAGACACTTCTTGGATTGGAAACTTGGCGTCAAATGCATCTGGATTTACCTGCAAAACCTTTGCAAGTCGCTCAGCCCCAAAGACTTGTCCGAAAACCGGTGGAACCTGCCTCATCCACAGAATTTCTTGGCCCGCGGTTTTTTCAAAGATCACTGGTATTTGACCTACTTTTAAGTTAAGAACCACCTCTGCGGCGTCATGGTCTATAAAATGTTTAATTATGTATGCTGTGCCTAATGTCGGATGTCCGGCGAAAGGTAGTTCCATGGATGGAGTAAAAATCCGTACATCGAAGCCACCCTTGTGCTTTTCATTTGAGAGAATGAATGTTGTTTCTGAAAAATGCATCTCATTAGCAATTGACTGCATTTCATCAGTTGACAAAGAAGCGGCATCGGTAATTACGGCTAGCTGGTTTCCTGCATACTTTTTTTGGGCAAATACATCTACCAAATAAAACGTCAAATCGCTCAACTTAATCAGTCTCTGCTTATTCAGTTGACTCAACCGAATTTATTAAATTAACCACGCAAAAAAAATGGCAGTCCTACGGAACGGATAAAACCTTCTTCACCTCAGGATTATGGCATGAACAAACGTGTTGTCCTCATAACTGGCACACCTTGCACGGGCAAAACAACAACCTCGAAAATCTTAACTGTCAAACTTAACGCAGAGTACATCAACCTTACAGACTACGCAAAAACATTTGGGTTAACTCTGGAAGAAGATAAAGAAAGAAAAACCATAATAATAAATGAGGAAAAAATGCGAACGCAACTCGTCGAAACCATAAATGCAGCAGACAATGTCAATATAGTCATTGATGGACATTATGCTAGCTCTGTAGTTCCAACTGAGATGGTCACAAAAGTTTTTGTTTTACGTCGGAACCCTAAAGAACTTAAGAAGTTCATGGAGAAATGCGGTTATGTCGGTACAAAAATGTGGGAGAACTTGTCAGCTGAAATCCTTGATGTGTGTCTAATTGAAGCAATACAGGAACAACAAGGAAAGGTTTGCGAATTAGACATAACGGGCAAAACGGTTGAAGAAGTTGTAATTGAAATCTTAGATGTTTTGGAAAAGGGCAAAAAATGCTACAGTGGCATCGTGGATTGGTTGGGCATGTTGGAACGGGAAGGCCTGACTGATCAGTACCTTAAAGCCTAAGGCTCATCTGAAGAATCCTTAGTTACACAACCAAGAAATTTAAGGCTGATTTGTTTACCTAAAGCTGCCTAATTTCTGTTTAGTTAACAGCGTTAACTTGCGTCTATTGCTGTAAGATTTGGCGTGGTCACTGAATTTTTCAGCAATCATAATTGGACTGCCCAAATCGACGTCTTCTGATGAGGTATCCAAAGCGATGATTAAGTTAACGCCGATGGTTCTGTTCCAATCCCTAACCCAAACACCCTGCTCCAAACGCCCTTTTTGGACGATAAGATCAAAATGTCTTGTAACGCCACTGTGGCCTTCTAAGGCTGCGTTTTCACAGTTAACTTTGTAGCCTTCCTTCTTGAAGTAATGAACTGCCAAGTCCAACAAATGTGATCTTGGCTTAACTTGCTCTTCACCTGTACTCATAACTCTCTTGTCTCTAACTAAACAGTTATGAACCTGTGTATGGAAAAGCCTTTCGGAAGCAAAAACAAAGATGACTACAATCATAATTGTCAAATGCATAAAATGCGGAGGATTAATGTTAACTGCGAAAGCACAAAAATCCAAAATCTGCCCTTACTGCGGTACGCACGTCGATCTTTTGCGAGTACAAAAAATAGCTTCAGCAGATAATGCGTTTGAAGCCTCAGAAATACTTCGCAAACTAAAAAAAGAACAAGGATTTAGCTGCAAAACCTAACGTACATGCCGAAGCAATTCACACGCTTTACATAAATCCAATGCTGAAGGTTCATTGCATTCCCCGCATGTTCGAAACTTTTCTTTCTTAGTTGTTTCTTCTAAGGCAGGTCTTAGACGTTCCATAGCTTTGAAAACAGTAAATTTTGTACCAGCATGCTTCTGCTCGATCATGTTGATCATGCCTCGAATATCATTGCGGAGAGCTTCAGAAGCGTATGGACATGGGGTATCTTGAAACTTGATTTTTTTGACGTACGCATATAAAGCGCTTTCTTTCTCAGGGATTTCGCAAAAAGGCTTTATTTTCTGCACCAATAGCGGATGCACTTCGCTTGTGATTGGTTTTTCTTTAGACAACCGTGCGATGTCTCCCCGGAAAATATTCATTACAACTGTTTGTACTTCGTCATCTAATGTATGGGCTGTTGCGACCTTGTTTGCGTGCACTTGCCTTGCTCCAGCATTTATAGCTTTTCGGCGAAGAACGCCGCAGTAAGCGCAAGCGGTTAATTCTGTTTCGCCTTTGCTTCGTGCTCTAAGAACTATTTCATCCAGTGTATAGCCGTATAGTTCTTTGAATGAGACAATATGATGGGGGATTTCAAGCTGCTCGCAGTTAGCTGCTGCAATTTCCAAAGCTTCATTCCTGTAACCCTCAATACCCTCATCCACTGTAACAGCAAAAAGTGTAGTTTTAGGGCGAAATCGTTTAATCTTCGCCAAAATGTGCAGAAGACTCAAGCTGTCTTTGCCACCTGAAACTGCTACAGCCAATCGGTCATCGTAACTAAGCATGTGATAGCGTGCTATTGTTGCCCTTACTTTGGCTTCGATGGAATGAGCGAAGCATTTTTTGCATAGTTTTTCACCTGAATATTGCCTAAAGAAAAAGGCTTCTTTGGTTTTGCAAGCGCTGCAAACAGGAGCAGTCATAATTGCTTCACAGTTTAAGATTTGATTAATTATTGATTAGACACTCCAAAAATGAAGTTATCTCTCGAATAAACCTTCCTTCTTTTTTTCTTTTTCTTTGGTTAGGCATACCAATGGTCAAAACTACGAGACTGGTTTTCCCTAAATAAGCTTTGGATTTCGTGAAGATCTTGCGCATATTTCTAGTTTCAAAGGGAAATGGGATGAAACTGGTAAAATTCGGGCAAAATTTGGATATTGCCTTAAAAGTCTACTTGCTTTAAGGGAAAATCTAAGGATTAAATCAGAACTTACATAAAAAACGCAGAAGGGTAAAAGATTGTTTTATTCGAGGAGAATCAGAAAATCAGTTTATGCAGCAGTGATAGTGACTTCATTATGTCTTGTACTTTCCAGTTTTTCATCAATAGCATATTCTCAAAATTACGCTATTTTCACTTTACCATGCACAATCAACACATATGGAAACGCATGGAATGGCGAAATAGCTTTCGATCTATCAGGAATCAACACTTATGCTTTGGTAGTTATTAACACCAATGGCACATTGCTCAACGTACGTCAATCAACTACTCCCTATGGACCCGCATACAACATTGCGCCTGACACACTTCTGTTCGAGGGCGAGCCAACGGTACCTGATTCAAGCTCAGCCTGGCCAGTTTGGGCTACTCATATCTGGAACATGACTTCAAATACAACCGAAGACTTTCCCAATGTTTTAAGTGAACACGACATTCAATACGATCCAAACAACAACACTTTTCTCACTCTGCAGGACTATGTTACTCAAGTCGGAAACAACTCGATTCTCTTCGACAAAATTGTGCAACTTGACGCAAATGGCAATGTCCTTTGGAGTTGGGACACCTATAACAACATACCGCTCAGTGAAGCCTCCACATTCAACGAGACAACAAAAGTCAACGGGCAAACAGTGGAAGATTTCACTCACGCCAACAGCCTTGATTGGGATTATAACAATGGCATAATATATCTAAATTCAAGGTGTACAAATACTTTCTATAAAATTAATCAGACTACAGGTGACATAGTTTGGGCTTGTGGCGAATTTGGCAACTTTACACTTATAGGTGATAATGGCGACGTGGTTTCCAGTTTATGGTATCATAGCCACGACGTTAAAGAAGTATCTCCAGATGTTTTCACAATGTTTGACAATGATTACGAAAATGTTACTAACCCTGACGATTGCCATAGCAGAATGTTAGAGTTGACGTTAAACGAAACAAGCATGACTGCTTATGTGAACTGGAGTTGGGAAGCGCCAACACAATACTGGAACGATTATGCAGGCGGAACCGTGCTTCTTCCAAACGGAGATTTCATAGGTGACTTCGGAGATCCATCACATCAGTTGACACAAAATCAACCTTGGAACTTCAACAACACAGGAGCTGTGTTTGCTGAAGTGAACACTGATGGGCAAATAGTGAGAACTTGGACGTTTCCTGTCGGGTATTATGTTTACAGAATTGAAGATATAACCAATCTAACTTCAACCAGTATCCCAGCATCAACTGCTATCGTTACCTCAACTCCGTCGGTGTTACCAAGTTCAACTCCTTTAAGTTCAATCAGTTCTCAAATAACCATCATAAGCACAATGCTCATGGCAATTGTAGTGGTAGTTATTGTGTTAACTGTCGCACTCTATATGAGAAAAAGAACCGCAATCATGAAAGTAATGCCTACAAAGATAACTGTTAAAATAAAATCTTACACGCGTATGTCAATTATACTGTGTTCGCGATGAAAAATTCGTCTATTCAAAAGCTCAAACGGTAGAAGAATTAAAGCAATTAGCTGAAAGATGATTGGACCGATTTATAAAAAACAGAAAGAACCAAAATCTTTAGAAAACCTAAATAATTGTCAAAAATGTATTATTTATCCTAAAATTGTCCTCTCAACCTAAATAAACAATGCTTGCTAACTCATTAAAATGGCTGGAATAAAATGGCTGTTAAGCCAACAAAACCCGCAGACTATAACGAAGTAACGTACACCAAGGTTCGCTGGCAACTACTATCAGAGTTAAGAAGCAAAACTATTGAAGTTATGGTTGCTTTGGAGAGATTCCATCTTCATTCAATTGTACATGGAAGCATCGCGAGGGGCGATGTAAACAGGACCAGTGACATCGACGTTTTCATTGCAGAGGTTCAGAACAGTTTCATTGTTGAAACTGCACTTGAGAAAGCGTTAATACCGGTCAATGCACGTTTGATCGTTCAAGCCACCCCAAATTATGCTATGAAAGCCCACATTGAAGTTAACGAAAAAATTACTGTCTCATACCCTTTGATGCAAATGCGCAGAGTTGAGAGAGAATTTTACCAATTCGGTGGAGAAGTAAACCTGAGCCAGCTTAAAGCGAATATTCGAGTCCCAGGTATTGATAAACGACTTATGCTTATTGAGCCAACGGAAACAGGTCACGTTGAAAATAGTATCATTGGCAGAGAAGAGAGCGCTGCTAGAATCCTTGGGGTTTCTGCAGAAACTGTTTTGGATAGAGTTCATGCTCTAATGAAGCGTGATACAGTCGGAAGAACTGGAGTATTTGTTAAAAGAGAATTGGATCCTGATGAGACTTTTGAATTAGCTCTCAAAAAATTATCTGAAAATAATCCTGCTGTGCGTAGAAGAATGAAAAAAGGGTCTTAAGGGGCAGGGTAGTAGATGAGTTCTTTTTCTTCCAATAGCGCTTGTATTTTGTCGACAGCTTCGAAAACTTGTTCTTCTTTTTTGGCGCCGACGCAGACTAGTTTTCCAGCTGAGAAGATTAAGAACACTACTTTGGGTTCGGCCATTCGAAATACTGCGCCAGGGAACTGCTCGGGTTCATACATAACTCGCTCAAGCTTGTAAACAAGGCTTTCAAGGTCTATTTCGCCACCTAATTCTGCTGAAGCCACAATGTTTTGTATATTAACGATTGGTTTCTCTGTAATTTGGATTCCTTCACTTCGCAGTTCCTTAACTACTTTCTCAACTGCGCTGCGCGATTCTTTTTCTGATTTAGCACCTGTGCAAACCATTTTGCCCGTGCCGAAAATTAATGTAGCTGTTTTTGGTTTTTTTAGTCTAAAAACTAACCCTGGAAATACGCTTGGATTGTACTCTGTTTGCGGGAATTTCTCCACGATTTTTTGTAAGTCGATCTTCTGGTTAAGAGAGACTGAGGCTACAATGTTTTGTATATTTATAATCGGTTTTCGTTTGCTCATGTCAAGTCACGCATTTAGTATTTAAATACTAAATGGGGGTATATAAAGGATCTATATAAGCATTTATAAATAATGTTTCACTGGTCCATCTTTTCTTCGTCTCCAGTTGTATTCACTTAGAAGATTGGAAAGTTGAAGAAAATGATAAGTACTTAATTTTTACTTGAAGTTTCAGAGTAAAGTGGAAATC
This sequence comes from Candidatus Bathyarchaeota archaeon, assembly GCA_963768895.1. Lineage (GTDB taxonomy): Archaea > Thermoproteota > Bathyarchaeia > Bathyarchaeales > Bathycorpusculaceae > Bathycorpusculum. The sequence goes on along the minus strand of CAVYJU010000020.1, from coordinate 65,000 downwards.
TCAATAGAGCTGCAATTCCTCCAAGAGACAGAAGCTTTGCGCCTGCTTCGTGCTCGGTGCTAACCACTGTTATATTTGCGCGGCGCTTTTCCACGTCCCGCATGAGCTCTCTCAAGTTTAAGCCTCTGAGGCTCATCGGCGTCTCGAAGCATAGTATCTGCAATAACCAGTTTTTCGATAGCTCCCATATTAGCGGCGTTCTCGACCGCTTCCAAACCATAAGTGACTGTTCCTTCACTCTTTCCAAGCCGCTTCATAACTTCCTCCATGGTTTCAGTTTCATCAACAACCCTAAGTCGATGAGAGGCTTTCAACAAGATGCCAGCTCGTAAAGCTTCATCGATTCCTGCTGTACCACCGTTGTTGACACTTTTTACATCGGCTAACGGATTTAGCCATGTGGGGTGCTTCTTCATTCAAGTATTTTACGAAGTCGTTTTTTACGAAACCAGCTCCGATAATAACGATTGGATTATGATTTTGGCTCCATAGTTTTTCCAGGCTGTTAACTGCGAGCCGAAAGTATCCTTTTGTTGCTTCTTCTCGTTTGTCGGCATCTTGTTTTCCCGGTAATCTAATTCGTTGTTCAACTCTGATTTCTACACCGTATTGTTTGGTTTCTGCTATTGCGAAGCCTTCGTCGTCTATGGAAACTATAAGCATGGGCTTTTCAGTTTCGCTTGCCCGCTCAAGCCTGTCTAAGATGTGTTTGGGCCATTCTTTCTTTACTATTGTTACTTGCTGATTCAACGCTATGCTGAGAGTGTGATGGGCGCCTGTAGGGATGATGTCTGGCGCATGACAAATTAAACCGTGAACCCGCAGTTTGCCAAGAAACTTGTCCCAGCTAACCGATATTACTTTTACTCCCATAAAAGCTGAAACCCGCTCGCCACTTTTGGGACGGGAGGCTTCAGTGTCACTTTTTATTGCTCTTGAACTGTAAGCGTAAACCTCATCGCCAGCGTAGATAATGTTGTATAGGTGCCAAAGATCGTCTGGCGAATCAGGAACTACTTTAACGAAATCTTGCTGCTATATTCTTTTCGAACAATTTTCACAGTATTACACTTCTCCTAGCTAATTGCTTCACCAAGAAATAAAAACATACTATCCTAAAAAAAGAAAGTTTTGCGAAAAATGCACTTTGAAAATAACTTCCTCTCGATGCAGTTGAATCAATAGCTAACTCCAAGGGTAGAAGAAGAAGTGTGCCCCTGCGAAACTTCTTCTTCTTCTTTTAGTTTCAGAGAAGAAGTAGGACACGGTGCTGTGCGTGATTGTCCTACTTCTACTATCAAGAGAAGAACAATACCCATTGCTGTGCACAACTCTTGTTGTTCTCCTTTCAATGATATTCTAAGAATTGGCAAAATTTCAACAAATACCTTGGAATAAGGGAGCTCCAAGCTTCAAAAAGTAAAATCTAAACCATTAACATAAAAGATCTTAAAAAACCGTCGAATGTATTGTTCGAAAAAAAGAAAGCATAGTTTGAGGGTCAACAATTGTCTCGAGTAATTTATTCTAAAAAATGGAAGAGGATGAAAAAAATCCTCTAGATTAGGTGTAGCAGGTTTAGGAACAGCGGGATGAAGACGATTGATAGTGTGCTTAGCAGTTTTATGAGTACGTGTAGGCTTGGTCCTGCAGTGTCTTTTAATGGGTCGCCAACTGTGTCGCCAACTACTGCTGCTGCGTGTGCTGGGGAGCCTTTGCCGCCGTATTTTCCTGTTTCAATGAATTTCTTTGCATTGTCCCATGCGCCTCCGCCAGTATTCATGAATAGTGCGAGAGGAACAGCTGATAGTGTTGCGCCGATTACGAATGCGCCTACTGCTTCGGGTCCTAAGAGGACACCGACGATTATTGGAACAATCACGAGGATTAGTCCTGGAAGCACCATGCCTTTTAGTGCGGCTTTTGTGCTGATGTCCACGGCTTTACCATAGTCAGGTTTGCCGGTTCCTTCCATGATACCTGGGATTTCTCTGAATTGGCGTCTTACTTCTTCAACCATTTCTGCAGCTGCTTTTCCTACTGCGCTGATTGCTTGTGAAGAGAAGAAGAAGGGCAACATTGCACCGATGAATCCTGCGATTAGTACGGCTGGGTTAGAGATGTCCACGACGAAAGCTTGTGCCGGTGCGTGCTGTGACTTCTGAAGCGTATGTTTGGAATAGCAGTTGTGCTGCAAGCAGGGCTGAGCCGAGTGCAAATCCTTTGGTTAATGCTTTTGTTGTGTTTCCAACTGCGTCTAATGCTTCCATGGTTGATTCTGCGCCGCCTTCGCCTGACATTTCAGCTATGCCTGCTGCGTTGTCAGCGATTGGTCCAAAGCCGTCTAAGGCTAGTACCATGCCCATGACTGCGAGCATACCCATGGTTGCAAGTGTGGTTCCGTAAATTCCGCCTATGAAAGGTGTAATTTGAGCTGCATGTGTGGCATTCCACGAAACTGCGAATTGTGTGCCGAAGTAGTAGGATGTTACGAGAGCAATAACTAGCGAAACTATGGGTAACGCTGTTGTTTCAAGTCCTACTGCGAAGCCTGTAATTATGTTGGTTGCGGCTCCTGTTTGGCTGGCTTTAGCGATTCGTCCAACTGGACCACGGTCACTTCCTGTGTAGTAGTCTGTAATGTAGTCGATTGCTACGCTTGCAGCTAAGCCTGAAAGCAAGCAGAAGTACAGGTAGAAGAACGTCATTGAGAAGTCGCCGTTGCCTAAGAGGAAAATTGTTGCGAACAGAAACAGAATGCCTGACACTATTGTGGTTACCATGAGGCCTTTTCTTAGAGCTTTCATTGGATGCTTAGCTTCTGCCTCGTTGAGTTTCACGAAGGGCATGCCGATTAAAGTTGCAAAGATTCCAAGAGCTCGAGCAATAAGCGGGAAAACCAAGAATAACAGGTTTCCAGTAGCGATGCTGATTAAGCCACCGATAATCATTCCACCGATGTTTTCCCCAGTGGCAGATTCGAATAAGTCTGCGCCTCTTCCAGCCGAGTCACCAACGTTGTCGCCAACGTTATCAGCGATTACTGCGGGGTTACGCGGGTCATCTTCAGGAATGCCTGCTTCAACTTTACCCACCAAGTCTGCGCCGACATCTGCGGCTTTAGTGTATATTCCGCCTCCAAGCTGGGCGAATAAAGCGATTAATGAGGCACCAAAACCCATGCCGACGATGCCGCTTGCAGCTGACCTGCCCAATGTTGCAGCATCAGAAACACTTAGTGTGCCGAACATGGCATTGTAGCCACCGTAAAGCAAGAATAGAAAACTTACACCCAAAAGAGATAAACCAACAACAGCCATACCCATCGTGGCGCCGCCGTAAAACGCGGTTTTAAGAGCTTTTTCAGCGCCTTCTTTTGCCGCTGCAACCGTGCGAACGTTTGCTTTGGTTGCGTTGTCCATGGCTATGTAGCCAGCAGCCAACGACGCGACTGCGCCTACTAAAAAGGCAGCTGCCGTGCCTACGCCAAGATATCCGCTTGGTAAAGCAACCCACAGCAGCACGAACACAACTACTGTGATTATAGCGATTGTTCTGTACTGCCTTTTCAGAAAAGCATATGCGCCTTCCCGAATGGCGTTTCCTACTTCTTGAGCTTTTGGACCGCCGGCGCTCATTCTGCCTATATGACGCATAAGCAAAAGTGAAGCAAGAACGGCGATAACACCAGCAATTGGTGCAATCCAAAATACAAGTGGGGATGGTGAATTAACAGATGATGTTGCTAAAGCTTGTAAGGGTATGAACATGTTTTAACAAGCCATGCGCATTTTCTTTATATATTTTTCTAAAGAAGTCAAGCGTTGGATTATGGTTAAACGGCTAATTTACTTCAATAAAGCAAAATGTTCAGAGCAGAAATTTGGTTGCATTTTTAAGGAAGTTTCGAACATATCTCAATAAGTCTGAAATTTAAAGTGATTAAATGATGCCTTCAAGATTAATAGTTGTCAAAGTTGGCACCAGCGGCATAACAACTGGCGAAGGAAAACTTGACGAAAAAGAAATGCAAAAACTAACCAGCCAAATAGCCGCTGTTATCAAACAAGGCGACAAAATTGTCCTTGTAACATCAGGAGCAGTAGCCGCAGGCATAGCAGAACTCGGCATACCCGTCAAACCTAACGATGTGGTGTTTCAGCAAGCGGCAGCAGCAACAGGCCAAAGCGTATTGATGGCTAAGTATCGGGAATTTTTCAAAGAACATAACATAAAAGTTGCACAAATCCTGCTCACCGCCGAAGATCTTTCCAATCGAGCATCATATTTGCACACATGCAACGTATTAAATATGCTTCTAAAATCAGGTGTTGTCCCGATAATCAACGAAAACGACGTAACGTCAGTGGCTGAACTTAAGCAAACTGAAGGTTACAAAGTAAACTTTAGCGATAACGACATACTGTCTGTTTTAGTAGCTGGCGCAATTGGCGCAGATATGACCATAATCCTATCAGACGTAGATGGCTTATACACTGCTGACCCTCAAGAACCAGGCGCACAACTGATCAAAACCGTGAACGCCATAACTCCTGAACTTAAAGCCTCTCTCTACGGAAAAAGCAAGGTAGGCAGAGGAGGAATTCAAAGCAAAATTAAAGCTGCTGAAATTGCAACGTCATGCGGCATCACAGTTGTAATTGCTAACAGCAGAAGAGAAAACGTGTTGCTTGACATTCTCTCAGGCAAAGACGTTGGTACTTACTTCAAACCTCAGAATGCCATGCCCTTTGTAAAACGCTGGATAGCTTACGGCGCCGCCGTCAAAGGACAAATCCATGTTAATGAGGGCGCAAAGAAAGCGATTCTTGAAGGCTCAAGTTTGTTACCGGTTGGCGTAACGCGGGTTGTTGGGAACTTCAACGTTGGCGATGTCGTTAACCTAGTAGACGAAAAAAAGGTTGAATTTGCAAAAGCCAACCCCAACTATTCAAGCGGCGAACTAAACCTGATTAAAGGCTTGCAAGCGTCAGAAGTTCAAAAGAAACTTGGCAGCGACAAACCTAAAGAAGCAGTTGAACATAGAAATATCCACTTGATCGGGGAAGAAAAATGATAACAGAAATTTGCCAAAGAGCAAAGACAGCCTCAGTTGAGATGGGAAAGCTCTCAGCAGACGCAAAAAACACGGCGCTTTGCAGAATGGCAAATGCGCTTGAAGCGAACGTTGAAAAGATTTTGGCGGCAAACAAAGAAGACGTAGAAGCAGCTAAGGCTAAAGGTCTCAAAGCCGCTTTGCTTGACCGTCTAGCACTTGATCAAAAGAAAATCTTGAGCATGGCTAAGGATATGAGGGAAGTTTCAGCCTTAGCAGACCCGATCGGCACAATAATAAGTACATGGACAAGACCCAACGGCTTGATAATAAGCCAAGTTCGCGTGCCATTAGGCGTTGTAGGCGTAATTTACGAGTCACGACCCAACGTAACTTCTGATTCTGCAAGTATTTGCATCAAATCAGGCAACGCTGTTATTCTAAGAGGCGGCTCAGACGCTTTACACTCAAACGTTGCAATAGGCGAAGTTCTTCGGGATGCTTTGTCAGCTACAAGTGTTCCAGTTGACGCTGTTCAAGTGGTCAATTCACCTGACCGCAAGGTAGCAGAAGAACTGATGCGAATGCGACAATACATTGATGTGCTTATTCCTCGAGGCGGTGCAGACTTGATCAAAACAGTTGTTGAAACTTCACGTATCCCCGTTATTGAAACGGGAACTGGCAACTGCCATATCTACGTTGAAGAAGACGCAGACTTAGAAAAGGCAACACCGATAGTGATAAACTCGAAGTGCCAAAGACCCGGAACCTGCAACGCTGCAGAAAAACTTTTGGTTCACAGCAAAATCGCCAAACAGTTACCTGCCCAACGTGATTGCTGCTCTTCGAAAGGAAGGCGTTGAAGTCAGAGGTGACGAAGAAACCCGCAAAATCGTTTCAGACGTGAAGCCTGCAACAGAACAGGACTGGTACACCGAATACCTAGACTTAATTATAGGCGTCAAAGTCGTCAAAAACCTAGATGAAGCCATAGCCCACATCAACAAATACGGAACGAAACATTCCGACTCCATTCTTACAGCGGATTTCGAAAAAGCCATGAAATTCATAAAAGAAGTAGATTCAGCTGCAGTTTACTGGAACGCATCCACACGATTCACCGACGGCAACCAATTCGGATTAGGCGCAGAAATAGGCATAAGCACCCAAAAACTCCATGCAAGAGGACCCATGAGCGTCCAACACCTAACAACAACAAAGTATGTCATTTTTGGCAGCGGACAAATCCGAAAATAAAGATTTCTTTACGAACGTTCCTCTTGTCTTACAGAAAAGTTCAATTTCATTCTTGCAATTTTCAAGAAGGATGATGAAGTTTAAATACAAAATTTCCAGGCTTTCCCTTAGCACCTAACACAAAGAAGCGTTAAATCGGTTAATTGTTTAGAAGTAAAATTAAAAATTAGGTTTTTGCAGCGTTGGGTTTTAACTTATTATTTCAAACAATTTTTTATATTAACATTCCTAAGGTGAGCTCGCAACAAAACATAGGAGAAATTAACTTGGGTAACCGATTTATCAAAGGATGGAAAAGCAAAGAAAAAGAAGAACCATCATTAACAACAAAAATTAAAAGCATCGGCAAACCAGCCGAAAACGTAAAAGACCAAATCACCATGGTTATTCAACGCTTAGACGCTCAAACCAAAACAATAGATGCTGCCGTGCAACGTTTTCAGAACCGCGACGCAACTCTTTTCCAATCCGTGGTAAAAGCCATCGCAAACCGAGATACTGCAAGGGCAAACATATACGCCAATGAACTTGGAGAAATACGAAAAGTAGAAAGAATGCTGATTCAAGAATCCCTTGCTTTAGAAAGCGTATCTATGCGACTTAGAACCGTTTCAGAAGTCGGCGACTTAGTTGCAGTATTAGCTCCAGCTAAAAGTGTACTAAGCACTGTTCGAACAGGGATGTCAGGAATTTTGCCGCAGGCAAGCCAAGAACTTGAAAGCATCGGAAGTATACTAGGAGACATCTGCACATCAACTAGCCAATCATCAGAGTCGCCAGTAAATTTTGCCGCGGTAAACGAAGACGCACTAGCAATTTTAGAGGAAGCAGAAGTAGCAGCAGAGAAGAGAATAAGAGACCAATTTCCCGAAGTATCTAGTGGAATTATAGCGAACAAAAGGACAAGCATAGAAGCATAGCTCGCACATACTAGTAAAAAATCTAAAACTCTTTTTTTCCTATTGTATTTTCCTCATTTTTGCCTACTATGCAAACCAGAAGAAAAATGAAAAAGAGGCTTGTCTTTGATTGTTTTGGTCAAACTTAGATTGATGGCAGAGTTGGAATAATTGTCTGAAGTTGCGCTACGACTGGGTGAATGAGGTTTAGAACAATGTTTGGGAACAAGCCTAAGACGATCAATGAGAAAGCTAAGATAAAGACAGGGATCATGATGCGTTTTGACTCTTTTATGTTGGTTTCATCTTTGGGGTTTTTGCCGTACATGACATAGACTAATCTGAATATGTAAGCGGTTTGCAGGACGCTTGTCAATACTCCTATGACTGCTAGCCAACTCAGGTTCGCTTCGATTGCAGCTGTGAATACTAAATATTTTCCTATGAATCCACCGAAGGGCGGAACCCCCGCGAAGGATAGCCCAGCCATAACTAGGGCTAAGCACACAAGAGGCATTTTCTTTCCTAAACCTGAGAAGTCATTCATGGTTTTGAATCCGTGATTATTTAGGATGCCGACTGCCATGAAAGCAAGAGCCGTAGTGATTCCACCTATTAAGAAGAAGTATAGGTTACCAAGTAAACCCAGTGAAGATACGCTTGATATTGCTACGAGGTTATAGCCGACATCTGCAACGCAAATGTAGGCGATTAAACGTTTCACATCACTTTGTATAAGAGCAAATAGGTTGCCGACTATCATTGATACTGCTGCTAAAGCGGCTAACATCAGTGTCCAATCTAACACTGCGTTTGAACCTTTGGGAACGACTATGTACAGTAGTATTCTGATTAGGATGTAGTAGCTGCCTTGGTCAACGAGTGCTGAGAGGAAAGCTGCTGAAGGCCCTGGGGCTGCTGTGTAAGCGTCGGGTAGCCAGAAATGGAAGGGTACAATTGCGGCTTCAATAGCATAGCCAGCGGCTATGAATATGAACGCTATGATTAGCAGATTGTTAGTACCTAAATGTGCTAAAGCGCTGCCGACTGCTAAATAGTTTAGAGTTCCTGTTAAACCGTAAACAAGTGAGTAGCCAAAAATTATGAATGCTGAAGCGATGATGACCATGATGAGATATTTTAATGTGGCATTGATTGAGAATGCGTTTTTCTGTAAAGCATTAAGAAAGCTGCGCCTGCTGTTGCGGCTTCCCAGAATATGAAGAATGTCAATAGGTCGCCTGCGAATACGGCTCCAAGTAAGCCTGCGGTAGTCATTAGCATGATGGCGAAGTATCGTTCTGATGGTCGCTCGTTTGAACCAAGAGCGAAAACCGTGTAGATAACAACTACCGCGCTGATGGCTACTATAATTATTGACATGTAAATGGAGATTGCATCTATCATGAAGGCGCTTGAGAATGGAGCGGAACCACTTAAGCCTAAGGTAAGAATTGGAGGTGACGAACCGGCGCTGTAATAGTTGAGCGCCAAGTTGGCTACGGCTGCGCCTGCTATTGCAAAAATAGCTATGAACCAGCTAAGAGTCAAGGCGGTCTTGTTTGTGCTCTTTCGGATTAATCTGAAAACTGGGATAGTTAGCAATGCTGCTATTACTAGAGTTATTATCGGTAATATGACGTCTATAATTTCAACCATTAGACTGCGCCCCCGAATGTCACTGTTTGAATTAGGTTTAGGAAGAAGGTCGGGTAGATTCCTACAAGCACAACTAGAACTACCAATATAGCTAAGGATAGTTTCATCCAGTTAGAAACATCGACGATTTTATGTGGCTGTTCGCCTTCTACAACTTCTTCAGCTGCGGGTTGACCAAGATAAATTTTTGATGTAAACCTTAGCATGTAGGCAAGCGAAATCACTGTTGCTATGAGCATTAGAGCTGTGGGTATGATGTAGAAGCTGTCAATTTTTATTACTTGAAAAGCGCCCACAAATATTAGAAATTCGCTGATGAAGCAAGCAAACGGTGGCGCTCCAGCAATGCTCAAAGCTGCTATCGTAGAAGAAACTGCTGTAAACGGCATCTTTCCAGCTAAGCCGCCCATCTTGCGAATATCTCTTTTTTCAGTTTGATGCATGACCCCTCCTGCGGTAAGGAAGAGAAGGCCTTTGCTTACAGCGTGACTGACTATATGCAGAACTGTTCCAGTTATTGCAAGGGAGGAAACCAAGATTACAGCTGTTCCTGCGGCAACGTTAGCTGGGAAAAGTGAAAGCCCAAACATGATGTAGCCCATATGAGCAATGCTTGAGTATGCAATAAGCCGTTTAATGTCAGTGGAAACCAAAGCGATCAGTGACCCGAAGAAAGCGGAGAGTACTCCCACAATTGCTAAGGCGTATAGGAAGTTTGTTCCAAATGTTATGCCGACTGCTGGGAAAACCATTCCAAGTGAGAGTCGCAGAATTGCGTAAGCGCCAGCGCTGATTATGACACCGCTTAGTAGTGCGGACATGGGTGCTGGAGCTTCTGAGTGAGCATCGGGAAGCCACATATGAACTGGTATAACAGCCATTTTAACCGCGAATCCTGCGGTTAACGCGATAATAGTCCATTTTACAATTGCTGAGCCAGCCACACCAATACCCGCCAAGGCGGTTTGTGCAGCAAACATATCGGTTTGTCCACCTGTTGCGACGTAAACTGCTCCGATGCCTAGGAGAACGAAGACAGCGCCTGCATGTGTCCATATGAAAAGTTTGAATGCTTGTTTGTAGGAGTCTCTATATCCCCACTCACCAACTATAAAGTAAGCTGGAACAAGCATTAGTTCCCAGCAGAAATAGAACAAAATCAGGTTCGATGTCAAGAAAACACCCACCATACCTACAGAGAGCATGCATAACAGTGCATAGTAAGCAGCTAGATGCTTTTTCCCAGACATGTAAGTTATTGAGAAAAGTGATGCCACAAGAACTAATGCAAGGCTGATTAAAGCTATTGAAACGCTGATGCCATCTGTGAAAAGCGTAAATGATGTATTTATGACGCTGATCCATGAGTATGATTCAACATATCGGTGCTGAATTGTACCGTTGATAACTGTTCCATTCATAACTGTTGGAACAGTGGTTAAAACCAAAATAATATTTACTAACGCAATTAATGCGACAAAGATTGCTGCTGCTTTGGGTGATTTCTTTCCTGTAAAGTAGACAAATGGTATGCTTATGGTTGGGATGGCAAATACCGCTAAGAGAGCTGGAAACATTTTGTTAGATTCCTCCTATTGTAAGTATTATCAGCACTATTATCAAGATGAAACCAACCACTGCTGCTGCAATGTAGTTTTGAACTGTTGTTGACGGTACTTTCTTCAGTTTCGAAGCTGCGACCACTACTGCTCCTGCAAAGCTGGTTGTCAGTTGATTTGCCGAATCTTCAACATATTTAACGCCGTCAGAAACTTTGGTAAGTCCCTTAACTAATATGCCGTAGAAGTCGTCAAAGAAGTAAGCGTGATTCAGCATTGTAGCAATTGGGTTTGATCCACCGCCAATGCTTCGTATGGCGTAAACATTCTTGTAATATGCATAGTAAACAAGCAAACCAGTGGGAACCAGAAGAGCTAGGAATATTGGTGTTTCAATATCAGTTAATGAACCGAGCAGTGACAGACCAAGGCTGTTTAAATGCATAAAGTTCGCGATCGCAGTCATGGATAAACCCCAAGCAATGCATAATCCTGCAAGAATGGCGGCAGGGAAAAGCATGACTCTAGGGGCTTCATGCACATGTTGTTTCTGCAAATGTTCTGATTCTTTCCCCATGAAGACTAAACTTAACATTCGGATTACATAGGCAAAAGTGATGGCAGCTGTAGCATAAAGCAGAATTGCCTGTATCAAGTTTACATCAGTTACGCTTTGGATGATTAAACCTTTGCTGAAGAATGCAGCAAAAGGCGGCAAGCCACTTGTTGTAATAACCATTATTGCCATCAAAATGAAAGTAATTGGCATGGCTTTCCTTAATCCCCCCATCAAACGCATGTCTCGCGTGCCAATTGCATGTATAATGCCTCCTGCAAGGAGGAATCCGAGACCTTCGAAGAAAGCATGGCTTACCATGTGGAATAAGCTGGCGAACCAACCGATAGTTGCGGCTCCTTGTACGGCTGTACCTAAGCCAGCCATCATGAAACCGATTTGGCTTACGGTTGAATAAGCAAGTACCCCTTTGATGTCGGTCGTAGTTATAGCCAGAGTAGCGCCAATAAGCGCCGTTAAGACGCCTATCCAAGTAACCGTTGCAAACCAATACTGAGTACCCAACGCCGTAATCAGGGGCATTGCAACTGAGGCAATTAGTATGAATCTTGCTAGAAGATAGATTCCTGCCTTAACCATTGTCGCAGCGTGTAAAAGGGCGCTGATTGATGTTGGTGCCTCCATTGCGCTATATAGCCAAGTGAACAATGGAAGCTGAGCGGACTTTGCAATCGCTCCGCCTAAAACCAAAAAGAAAACCACAACCATTAGATTCAGGTTCAAGGTCCCATTGCCTGCAGCTGTCGAAAGTGCTTGTATTACATCTCGGAAGCTGAATGACCCGATGGCTTGCCCATTGATTAGCGGACCTGCATAGAGTAAGCCGATTGCTGCAAGCAATGATATGTCGCCAATGCGAGTCATGATGAAAACTTTTACACCTGCGTTAATGGATTCGGGACGCTTGTACCAAAACGCAATTAATGCGTACGAGCATAAGCCCACCATTTCCCAGAAAATAAACAGTTGAAGCATGTTATCTGAAATTACAAGGCCTATCATCGAACCGATGAAGAGCATGAGTAAGAAGTAGTATCGAGTTAGTCCTTCTTCGCCTTTCATGTAGCCCCAAGAGTAAATGGCGATGATTAAGCCGAAGAATGCAATAAGACAAGTGAACAATACGCTGAGTGGGTCAATAAATACTCCGGCGTTGAGACCTGGAATCCAACTGACATACGATGAAGGCTCAACCTGTCCGTTGCCGAAAAACACACCAGGCACCATTGAAAACGCCAAAAAAGCGACAACTGCAGCAATTGCAATCATGAAGTAATTTCTTAATTTATCACTTTTCTTCGCAATAACGGGTACGAAAAGGCAGGCAATGAGTGGAATTACCCATACAAGCCACGCAGCAATACTGTCGTAGGTCATTATGCTTCGGCCTCACTTTCGACTTTTCCTTGCATTTTTAATATTTCACTGATGTTACTTGTTCCATATTTTCTTGATACAATAACAAGTAACGCCAAAATTACTGCGCTGACAGCTGTATCTGTTGAAAACGCTAAAATCAGAATTGCCTGTCCTAAACCTTGGCCCATAGAAGAAATAAGCATTACGAAATTCAAAGTTGCAGCTGTAGCGATTAGTTCTACTGAAATGAACACTTTAAGGAGCTGGCGATTAGTTAGTAAACCATAGACGCCAAGTGCCAGCATCACCAGAGATAAAATTACAAAGTCCATTATTTCTCACCGCTCCTGCGTTCATATAAGACAATGGCAATTCCTAACGCCACTGTTAAAATAACCAGAGATTGTACAACAACATCGACGCCTCTTAGGTTCCATAATGCGTCGCCAAAAGATGCAGGAGACGTTGTTCCTGTTGAACCAGAAACGGAAAGAAAAATCGCGGGTAAAGACAAAACAGCTCCCATGCCAATCAAGGCAAAGGTCTTTTTGGATGAAGCTTTCTTCGTCGTTTTATTGCCCAACATTTCCCCCGATAAGAAAAGAATAGCTAAGGTGCCAACACCGACCACAAACTGGAAAATAGCCGCAAAAAAGGACCCGTTTACAATGTAGAGTAACGCAGTGAAAAAAAAGTGCCTGCTAAAGCGGCAACAGAATAGACCATTTCATCAAGAAACAACGCCAAACAAGCGGAAATTATTAATCCAATTGAAATAATTTCAAAAATCATTGCTTTGTACCATCCTTAGCGTTTGGTTGAGGCTTTTTAATTAGAGAACCCTTATCGGTTGTCGCTAGCTCATATTCGTCTGTGCCGGTTATTGCATTTCTTGGGCAACTGTCAACACATTGATTGCAAAAAATACATTTGTTAAGGTCAAATTGCGGACGCTTCTTACCGTCAACTTCAACTATTTCAATCGCGTCTGCTGGACAATCTCGGCAACAAACTGTACAATTTGTATTAACTAATGACTTTACGTCAAAACATAACTCGCCTTTGTTTCCACATAGTTCAATCATGTTACATGATTTGATGGTGTATTCTGGTTTGCCTCGGTAGTCTTCCGGAAGCTTGGGCTTTACGAATGGATATTTGGTTGTGGCGGGTTTAGTGAAGATGTGAGAGATTGTTCGTTTGAACATTGGAGATATGCGAGATTTCTTTGGTTTTGTATTAGTCATTGTTTTACACCAACGGGTAGACCCATGTTACTAATGCAACAGTTAGCATCAGCGATAATATTGCAGCAGGTAGTAGTATCTTCCAATTAGCAGAGAGTACCTGATCGATGCGTAATCTCGCAAAAAGGGTTGTTATGTACTCCGTTATTATTACAACCGCCAAGAGTTTTAGAACAAACCATAAAGAATACCAGAATGGGGGCAACCCGAAGAATACTGGACCGTAAGGACCTCCAAGGAACAATTCTACTACTAATGCGGATCCAAACACTATTTGCACATCGCGTGTCAAATGAAGGAATGCTAATTTTGCGCCTGTGAATTCGGTTTCTAATCCTCCAACCAATTCGCTTTCTGCATCTGGAACGTCAAATGGGTCTTTTTCCAGTTCTGCCTGCATAGTAATTATGAATAAGACAAAAGCCCATGGTGCTAAAAGTATTATTGGAATAGTTTGACCTGAAGCTAAAGTCACTCCTGAAGCGATCGTGAATATGCTTAAACTGCCGACGATAAATGCAGGTGTTAAAGCAATAAGGAAAAGGGGTATATCGTAACCCATGAATTGAGTTAACACTCTGGCTGCACTGATCGTGCCATAGGGATTGCAGGATGCCCATCCTGAGAGAAATAATAGAAAACTTGCAATTGTTGAAAACGCCAAAATAATAATTAAGTCGCCGTTAAATCCTCCGGTTGACAGAACACTGGATCCATCAATAGGTAAAAAGCATATTGCAAATACCATAATTGTGAAAGCAATAAGAGGCGCAAACTTGAAAACGATTTTTTTGGAATCCCTTGGTTCAATATCCTCTTTTGTTAGCAGTTTTATGAAGTCAGCTAGTGGCTGAAAAAGTCCTGCTGGCCCTGCTACCATAGGACCTACGCGGTTTTGTATTCGAGCCTCAAATTTTCGTTCAACCCAATCGCAGAACAAAGTCAATAGAAGAATGAATGTGAAACCTGGGAAAATTAGTATTCGGAGGATTAGCCAAATATCAATCATTGTATCGTGTCACCGGTCAGTGCATGAGAAGCAAGGGTCTAAGCTAACAAAGTTAGGAGGAACATCTGCAATACTTTCTCCTATTGCGGTTTTTAGGAACGATGGGATGTTAGCGAATGTTGGAGTGCGTACTTTAACTCGTTCTGGCATGGATGTGCCGTTGCTTTTAACGTAGTAGAATAGTTCGCCTCTTGGTGCTTCGTTTCGACTAATGGCTTCGCCAACAATAACGTTCCTGGGAACGTCAATTCTGAAAGGTCCTTTTGGCATATGATCAAGTGCATACTGAATTATGTTAATGCTTTCTTCAACCTCATCCATTCGCACATTTTGGCGTGCCCACGTATCGCCTTCGGTATATACTATTTTCTTGAAGGGAATTTCACTATACACTTCATATGGATCATCCTTACGTACATCGATGTCATAGCCTGAACCACGTGCTACTGGACCAACAACGCATAGTTTAATCGCATCTTCCCTTGATAGAGTGCCAACATTTCTCATACGAGCTTTTATTGAAGGCTCATTTTCGTAAATTTGCCTATAGAATGGCAGCTTCTTTCTCAAGTCCTCTAACGTCGTTCTGATTTTGGGAAAATCAGTATCTTTTAAGTCACGTCTGACGCCGCCAATAGTCATGAGTGATGCGTAAACGCGGTTTCCGCTTGTTAACTCGATAAGATCCATGATTGGTTCTCGGTCTCTCCAGAAATATTGGAATAGTGTTTCGTAGCCAATTTCTAATCCAGCGTGACCTAGAGTTAGCAAGTGGCTGTGTAATCTGTTAAGCTCCAATGCTACTACGCGCAGGTATTTGGCGCGTTCCGGAACCTCAGTTTTTAATATTTTCTCTGTCGCAGCAACAAAGCCATAAGCATGGCAAGCATTGCATATTCCGCAGATGCGCTCAACCAAATAGACATCTTGGATATAAGTTCGAGATTCTGATGCTTTCTCTATACCCCTGTGAACATAGCCAATTCTGGGTTCTACTTTTGTCACAGTTTCTCCATCAACTGTTACGGCAAATTTTTCTGGTTCCAACAATGCAGGATGCTGTGGACCAATAATTATTTTGACAAGTTTCCCAATGTCCTGAAGTTTTTCTTCAGGTGCTGGGTTTAGTTTTACTTCAGTCGCTTTGACATCTTTTCTTAATGGGTAGATGCCTTCAGGCCAATTTTCAGACAACACAAGATGCCCTTTGAGTTCATTTCCGACAAAGATTACGCCTAAAAGGTCTGAAACCTCAAATTCATGAAATGCCGCACCTGGAATAAGGTCGACTATTGTCTGAATTTTCGGATTATCTTTTGGAACTTCGGCGCGTATTGTTACAAACGCATTTGACGCATGAGTATGATATAATACGCCTAAATTTGTGCCAAGATCTACACCTGTTATTGCGGTTATGCCGGTTTTTTCGTCAGCCTCTATCATGGCTTTGAGTACCTCTCTGTGTAAGCCATTGCTGGTGTTTATGGCGGCTGTGCCAAGTTGACCGAGTTGAATTTGGACTTTATCTCCAAGTTTAGATTCTACTACATTTATAATATCGATTTTACTGTTTGACATTTGGTTTTGCCTCCTCAATTTCAGGATTAACTTTTTGTGGAGCTACAACCATTTCTGGTGGGGAAACAGCTTTTTTCGCTTCTTCCGCCGCTTTAAGAGCTTCAGCTTGTTTTTCTTGTTTTGATAGTTTTTTCGGTTTAGGCGGATTTAGAGCGTTTAGAAGTTTTACAACGCCATCTAAGATTGCTTCTGGACGGGGTGGACATCCAGGTATGTATGCAGTGACTGGAATTACTTTGTCTACGCCACCGACTACGTTGTAGTTTCCAGCGAAAACTCCCCCGCTGCATGCGCAAGCGCCAATGGCTACGACGAATTTTGGTTGTGGCATTTGGTCGTAAACTCTTTTTAATCTTTCAGCACATTGCTGAGTAACACAACCGGTAACTAGCAGAACATCCGCGTGTCTCGGTGATGGCTCAAGCTTTACGCCGAAACGTTCAACGTCGTATTTTGGTGTTAATAAAGCAACGATTTCTATGTCGCATCCGTTGCAGGCGCCTGAGTTAAAATGTAAAACCCACGGCGACTTCACTCGTGCCCATGTAACTGTATTTGTCATTTATTCTTTGCCTCCTTCTAAAAGAACCAAACCTGCAGCAAGAATTATGCCAAGATAAAGAATCAAGAAAAGCGGGTTTGAGTTTGTTAAAGCAGCAAAAGCGACCACTAATACGGCTGAGTCAAAGATTACAAAGTAAATCAAGTATTTGTATAGAGATACGTTGATCTTTATGTTTGGGAAAGCGGCTTTTTCTCCGCAAGCGTATGACCCTTGCTCGTTTTCGCTAATGGTAGTTTTGGGCGCTGACCGTTTGCCTATAACATAGATTGCATATGTTGAAATGAAAATTAATACAAATGCTATGAGGGCATCAATAAGAATTTCAAAAGCCAATCGACATCTCTCCATTAATGTCTGCACATTTTATCATTAAAGCGTCCCCAAAGGTAGAGTCACTTTTGCAATTGTTATATCCAGAAGCGTTGCCATGAACGCATATAAATTTATCTGCACTTATGCTGCGCAAACGTGCAGTACCAAATATAACATGCAGATTGCCGTCTAGCTGAAAATAAATCTCCGCAAACTTATTGCAGGCAATGCTCTCCCGTGCAGCTTCTTCTCCCATACTACCCCGAGCTAGTTTCCAATAAAGCCATACTCTTAGATTTAAATATTAAGAACAAAAAAAATGCAAATTCCATGGTTAAATTGTAAATTAGCGGTAAATTCAAAAGCCAGATTGCTCAGCGTAAACCAAGATAGAATATTCAATAGAAGCCTTTATCAGTTTTAAAACTGAATTTTAATTGGTGAAGTTTTTGGGAGAAAAACACAGGATAATGAAAAAAACTTTTGAAACCCGAATGTTTGTTGATGGAAAAGAGTTGCCTTTAAATAATTTTGTTCAAGAAACAATCGGCAATATTATGGCTGGTTTTTCTAAATCTCTAAAAGGCTCGGATGCTGACTCTGAATTAATTGAAGTAAAAATTAAGCGGTTAGATAAACCGCTTGATGTAGACGCGCATATTTACCCTTAGCTCACCACTTTTCTAAATTGATACAACGTTGCACTCATTGTGATTAATGCAACTAGCCCTATGACTCCCCATGCAGGCAGTATGGTGCCCCAATCGTATCCAGTAATCATAAAGGCTCTGCTAGCGTTTACAGCGTAACTCACAGGGTTAAACATCGACACAGTTCCCACCCAAGATGGCAGGAAACTAATCGGAAACAACGCTGGGCTCAAGAACAGCAAAGGAAAAGTAATAACTCCGCCTATAGCAAAAACTGTCTCAGAACTTCTTGTCTTCATTCCTAACGCTAAAGAAATTCCTGACCATGCAAGACCAAAGAATGCAAGCGTAAAGAAGATACCTAAAATTCCAAGAACCCCAGTTTTAACGTAGGCACCCAAAGCATAAGCTAGAACAAGAATTATAGCTGTTTGGACAACAACTCTGAAAGCATCGCTGCTTAACCTACCAAGTAAAATCGCGGGGCGACTAACGGGCGTCACAAGCATTTTCTGAAGGAACCCAGAGTCGATGTCAGCAACGATCGAGTTACCTGATTGCAATGCACTTCCAAAAGCGTTTTGCATCAAAATTCCTGCAGCAGCGAACTCCAGATAACTTACCCCTGCAGGTAGAACTCCTGGAAAATTACCCAGTCTGCCTAGCAATTGCGTGAATAGTAAAAGAAATAGAAGTGGTTGGAAAAGTGAAAAGAAAAGCAAGATAGGAGTTCGAACAAGTTTTGTCATGTACCTAATAAATATGTAACGAGTATCAGAAAGCAAAGTCATTTCTTAACGCCTCCCTCCAAACATTCTACTGGGCGCTCTAACAAGTTCCTCAGTACGGATTCTTTTGCCAGTATGCTTTAGAAAAACGTCATCCAATGAAGGCGAAGAAAACGTAACGGACGAAATTCGAATGTCGCTGCTATCTAACGCTCGAACGATATCAGCTATTAACAGACCCGCGCTTTTTGCGTATACAGTGAGACATTCGTCAGAATCCACGATTTCAGTAACACCTGTCATCGAGTTGATTAGTTCTTTGGCTTTAACATTGTCTTTCTTGCAGTTTTCAAGTGAAACTCTAATTGAGTCTGCGCCAATTCCTTGCTTTAGTTCTAGTGGAGAGCCGCTTGCAACAATTTTTCCAACATCAATAATTGAAAGTCTTTTACACAACTTATCCGCCTCTTCCAAATATTGTGTAGTTAAGAAAATGGTTATGCCTTCTTCTTTGTTTAATTTTTCCAAATAACTCCAGATGGCTGAGCGTGATTGTGGATCCAAACCAGTTGTTGGCTCATCAAGAAACAGAAGTTTAGGTTTGTGCACCAGGGCAGTGGCTAGGTCAAGCCGTTTTTTCATGCCGCCAGAGTAGTTTCTAGCACGTTTTTCGGATGCATCTTGAAGACCAACTAGAACCAGAAGTTCTTCAACTCGTTTCTTTATGTCATCCCCGCTCATCTGATGAAAATGTCCTTGAAGAATAATATTTTCTCTTCCAGTGAGATCTCCGTCGACGGTTGTTTCTTGGCTTTGCACACCGATTATCTTGCGAATATCGGCTGCTTGTTTATCAACATCATATCCAGCAACAGTAGCGGTGCCAGATGTTTTTTTGAGCAGCGTAGTTAAAATCTTGATAGTTGTGCTTTTTCCTGCTCCGTTTGGACCTAGGAACCCAAAGAATTCTCCTTCACTTACGTTGAAAGTGATGTCGTCAACGGCTTTTGTTCCGTCAGAATAGACCTCAACAAGATTCTTTACAGTAATAATGTCCGTCATAAGCTTTCTATTACTAGTTTTGTATTTAATAAAATAACCCTATGTGACTGCTAGCTAGCTACAACAGCAAGAAAGCGAAAAGTGGAGATTGGAAGATCTCTTAAATTCCTTCCAATATTTATCTTAAAGGATGAAATCAAATGCCAAACCGTGGTTACCTGGCTCTTTTTGATTCTGACAAGCAACAGCAACTGTAGATCACAGTAATCTCTATTTTTATAAAATTTTCCTCTAACCTATTCTCTTATTGGTAGTAAAGTCATTTTTTAGAAAAGACCATTAAAATCACATCTCTATTGTCTAACATTGTCTAAAAATATGGCAACTCGTGACCAATCCAAGCCAAAATCAAAAAAAAAACAATTCAAACCTAACCCAAAATTTTTGAGCAGAAGAAAGGTTTCTCTGACTTACCTTTTGAACTAAATTTTTAGAAATTCATTTAATTGTCATATTTTGTAATATATTGTCATATTTTGTCAAATAATGTCAAATATTGTAATAAAATTATCAACCTGCAACCAAATCAAGCCCTAAATCAAAAAAGCAACCCAAAACACAAAGAAAAAAATTAACCACATGGAATTTTCTAAAGGATCAGGAACACTAATGCAAATGTGGTAAGATGATCAAAATATTGTCTTCTGGCATCCAATAACAAATTATTAAAGTAAGTTAGCTTGTAACTGCTTTTCTGGAATCAGTCATGACTACTAGGCTCACGTTTTATGGTGGAGTAGATGAAATTGGCGGCAACAAAATCTTGCTGCAAACTGAGGATGGATCGGTTCTTCTGGATTTTGGCCGCAGAATGGAGGAATATAGCAAGTTCTTTTCAGAATTTCTAGTTGCTCGTTCCAAAAATGCCCTTCGCGACATGCTTCGGCTTGGCATTTTGCCTAAAATTGACGGCATCTACACGCCATATCTTGTAGATATGACAGTATTGTTTGAAAACGATCAAGTTAGGGAAAAGGTTCCATTAAATGAGGCATTGGATTATTGGAAAACCACGGATGTTTGTCCTTGTAATTCAGAAAACCCGGCGGTTGATGGTGTTTTTGTTTCTCACGCCCATTTTGATCATATTCAGGATGTTAGTTTTCTTGATCCTTGCATTCCGGTTTTCTGCACTGATAAAACGAAGGTTTTGGCCAAGGCAATGACAGATGTTTCAGTTTCCGGAGTTGATGACCAATATTACAAAGTTGCTAAAGCTGTTGCGATTAAGCTCAAGGAGCAAAGTTTTAAGACGCTGTGTTCTGGCGAGTATGCTTGCTGTGATGAGAAAGAAACTGACCACCCGATTATTTATGATTCGAAAACCAAATTCCGTTTTACATATGACATTGCACCAAAGTATAGGATATTTAACACAGCTAGTGAAGGACAAATTAAGGGCATTAGGTACAAATTGATTCCAGTTGGTCATTCAGTTCCAGGCGCTTGTTCTGTTCTGCTTACTCTTCCAAATGGAAAACGCATATTGTATACCGGGGACGTAAGGTTTCATGGTGTCGGCGAGGTTTCGATCGATGATTATGTTGGTTTGATTGGTGTTTCAGTTGATATTTTGATTACGGAGGGAACCAGAATCGACAATGCTAACGTTTTGACGGAGGAAGAAATTGGCAGAGACATAAGTGCTGATATTAAGCGTAGTAAAGGTTTAGTGTTGATTAACTTTGGCTGGAAAGATTTGACCCGATTTAAAACTGTTTATTTGGCGGCAAAAGAAAACGGACGTACTCTGGTTATTTCACCTAAGCTGGCATATCTTCTTTATGAAATGGCCTACAATTTTCCAAATGAATATGCCGATCCAAGGTCTGTTGAAAATCTTAAAGTTTATTTGAAGCGGGAAGGTGACCTGCTTTATTCAAAAGCTGACTATGATAAGTACAAAATGGGTTACCTTCATTTTCACGGAAGAAACATTGCACAAGACGACCTAAACATCGTTCGTGTTGCTGAAAGGTTAGGCATCGGTGGCAACCCAGATAACCCCAAAAACCCATTACCAAAATCTTGCACTAATGAAGCCTACGATTACAAAGAACTATATCAATTGGCCACTCACCATTTAGAAAATGGGGTCAGAGCGTATCAGATTCGCAAGAACCCTGAAAAATACGTATTAATGTTTACCTATTGGGATTCTAATGAGCTTTTCGACTTAATTCCCCTCGACGGCAAACATAAAACTCGCTATATTTCCGCTTCAACCGAGCCTTTCAATGAAGAGATGGAAATAGACGAAACAAAAATGGTCAATTGGCTTGATTTCTTCAGAATTTCTTATGACTATCAAACTAACAAAGGACAGAAAATCTTTGTCCGCCGACATGTTTCAGGACACGCATCACAGAGCGAACTTAAAGAATTGATAGAAAAAATCGATCCCAAGACTATAATTCCTATCCACACCACCAAACCGAGCTATTTGAAAAAATATTTGCAGGCAAGATTGTCTTGCCTAAATATGGTCTATCAATCGAAGTATAGGAAGCACTAATAGTTCTTTTCCTTTTTAATTTCTATGAGCGCCTGGTATTTCTCGTTACCTTGATTTGCGGTGACTTAAGGGTTAACTCCAGCCTAATATTTCAGTTCCACCTAAGAGGCACACCAACAGATCGCGTGAACAAGAAGTTGTAACAGTGCGGTAACCGGGATTTGAACCCGGGTCCTAGACTTGGCAAGCCTATGTACTAACCAAGCTGTACTATTACCGCATTTAACCCGCGCAACGCAACAATCTAAAAACTGCCTAATAAACTATATTTCTTACTCTGAGACTTTTTTGTACTTATGATAAAAAAACTGGCAGCTCAGCATTATACCATTTCAAGATACGAAATTCTATTAATGGAGAGCAACTGTGCAATTCTAACAATATCTAAACAAAAGCAATCCAAGGAATCCTTTTAGGACACTAATCACCAAAGAATCTCCTACTTTAGGTTCAACTATCTTACATACCTGCGGTCCAAGAAAAAACTTGGTCTTTAAGTTTATAATCGGGAGCTAAAAACAAAGCAGTCAAATAATTCTTGAATAAACAAGAATTGAAAAAGCCGGTGAACCCTTTACTAAAAAACTAAATAAAGACAAATATGTGACCTATCTCCCCGCGGCTAGATAAGAAAAAATCATATAACGCGGTCGCAGTCCAGTTTGGTTTAGGACAGCATCCTGCCACGCTGACAATCCGGGTTCAAATTTCGGCGACCGCACCAACGACTAACTCTAACCTCTTCAGGAATGAAGCGCAATTTTCACATAACAAAAAAGCGCGAAGGCAGGACAGAAAATTACCGCAAGAGAAATATTAAAATGGCATAATGACTTGGTTGTTGTATGCGTTTTTCCAAGCTCTAAAAGACGGGCTTGCATCGGTGAATTTCTAAATTGACAAACGAGTCAACGGCAGACCCGAAAACATTAGACAATCAACTAGTGAAGACCCCAAAAGACAGCTTTCTTTCCGCGACGCTTTCTTTCTCTCATTCGGAGGACAATCACCGCTTTTGAGCTTGTTGACCTACGGTGCAGTGGCGTTAAGTTTAGGAGGATACTTCGCTCCAATAATTATTCTAATCGGCGCAGCGGTTGTTCTCGTAAATGGATTGGTCGTTCAAAGACTTTCAAAGCGCTTTACATCTTTCGGTGGATATTACACTTATGCAATCCATTTGCTGTCAGAACGTTTCGGATTCCAGACTGGCTGGATGTATCTCTATTTTTCTATTCTTTTCGGATCAGCCTATGTTATAGGCGCGGTATACGTCATCAACTACGTTTTCGGAATATCACCTGTAATTATTGCTCTCGCAATAACGATTCCGGCGTTCATTTTCCTGATTTTCGGAATAAAACCTTCAGCAACATACGCTGTAATTGCAGGAGTAATTGAGATAATTGTATTGTTAGCATTCTTTTTGTTTTCCATATATTTTTCTCACAACTCATTTTACTCACCAATATCTTTTCCAGGAGCCACAAACTTATCAGCGGGACAACTTGCTCTGGCTGTTGTATTTGCGATGGGCATACCCTTGGGATACAGTGCTATAGCGCCTATCTCGGGAGAAGTCATCAGCGCAGAAAAAGTTGTGGGCAGGACAATGATTTCCGTCATAATCATTGGAGGTTCTCTCGCTGCGATTTTCATTTATGGACTCATAAATCTGCTTGTTTCAAATGGCGTCAATATTTATAGCGTTTCGTCCGGAAGCGGTCTTTTAGTCATCAATTTGGTAAACACATACTTTGGAGGTTTTGGCAAATACTTTGTCTTGATACTTAGCAATAGCTGCAATAAACGATGGAGTATTGGCAGTACTATCCCTCTCTGCAGCAGCTTCGCGAACGATATTCAAAATGAGCTTAGATCATGCTCTTCCCAGCTTCTTCTCCAAACAACGCAATGGACAACCAATCACGGCGAACTTTTCCGCTGGAATGGCATCTCTTCTAATTTCAACATTACTATTAATACCATTTCAACCCTCTCTTGCATTTGTCGCTCTTGGAACCACATCTATATTTGGCGAACTATTCATTCACTTGGCCGCCAACTTTTCGCTCTTGAGAGTTAGCATAAGGAGAATGAGGAGAAAACTGTTTGGCGGTTTTAGTTCCCTTCGAACAATACTTTATCCATTTGGTGAAATCACTCTTGCCCTTTCAGCTGTCATAATAACCGCATTTGTTCTTGTTTTTTCACTGCTTTCTGCTGTGCTACTCTATGTTTCTTTTTTCCTCGGATGGATAGTTGTTGGTTACCTTCTTTCAGACGTTAAAGGAAATTGCATTTCAGATTCCAACAACCCGAGCAAAGGGTACGAAACCGGCAAGTATAGGTTGGCAGAGGATAGGTAGCTTGACTGCAACTGAAATAGGTACTGAGTTGCCAGACGTAGTGGTGAAGACGGATGATGCTCTCAAGGTCGTTTTAGAAAAATGTCTTGATCTAGATTCTTCGGCGGCTATAGTCATTGATAAAAATGCTATGCCAGCGGGTACAATATTTCTTCGGGACATTATAGCGTTGAGTGAAGAGGAGTTGAACACGTGTGCGGCGAGTGATTATGCTTCAACTCAGGTTGCAACCGTAGCAGGGAACGAATTAGTTTTGAACCTGGCTGAAGTTTTTAGACAAACCTGTTTGCCTATACTTGCAATTGTAGATGAAAACGGAAAATTAACTGGAACAATTAGGGAAAGAGAAATTATTAGGAAATTAGCTTCAGTTCAAGAGACTTATCTCCTTGACAAGCCAAAATAGACAGCTCTCCGATATTATCGGGGCTTGTTTGTCATCAAAACCAGTCTTTGTTATTTGCTTGTCGCACAAACAGCTTGCAACCAAATCTCGACGAAATTATCGATACTTCTAATAAATTAAGCCTCCGACGAAGCTTTACTATGATGCTTTTATTCGAAGAATAGCTAACAAATTAGAAAATAAAACAAGAAGAACAATCTTTAACTCTTCAAACAAACAACTATTTTAGAAATACTGTTAAATGGCTAGAATAGGTGAAGTTATATGTCAGAGGGTAAAATTGAGCAATTAATTAAGCAAAAAAGAGCTTTCTTGAAAGCGTCTGTGAAAGATTATTCTGCTGGCGGAAACGATATGCTTGATGATGTTGAAGCATTGTTTTTAGAGGCAAAGGCAGAAATTAAGAATAGTTTGGAGCTTGCAAGCTGTTTGAAGGAAGAATCTGAAACTGCTTGGCGTAAAGAATGTCTTTCATCATTTGAGCAATGGCTGGAAAAGTGGTTTGGCAAAAACTAAATTTTGTGTTTTCTTTTTCCTTTCCAATTTTTGAAACCAATTTTTCAAATGAGGTAAATTCTAGATTACGCTTAATTGTTTTCTTCTGCTTGAAGCACACAGGTCTATAAAAGTGAAGACTTGAAAGCAGATTTAGAGAGTTATTGCAACAGTAAAGATTCTTTTTTTGTCTTAAGAACTAATTATTGTTTGAGGTACTTCTGAGTTAAAATCCAAACGTAAAAGATTATGCCTACATTTGTTATTTCGACAACCATACAGAAGCAAGTTAGGGTTGTTATAGTTAGTTGTCAATACCTCACTTGTTGACTTGCAGCTTTCACATCGTTCTGCTCTGACTTGATCATTAAAGACATGGCCTCTGACAAGCAAGACTTTCCAAGATTTCTCCTTTACAGGAATTAACATAAAAAACTACTTCCAACCTTATTCAAAATTGCAGATTAAGTCTGTTTTTGCCATAATGATCATAGTAATTGTTGTTTAAATTGGTTTGTGACTGTGAAATAACAACAACTCTTTTCGAAATGACAGCATCATTTGATTCCAATTTCCAAAAAAATATTTTGCGCCTAATCTGTAGATTTTTTACAAACTTGCATGTCTAAAATAGAACGAAATCAATATCTTAGAAAACAAGTGCAACTTTTATGCCATTATTAGCCAATAGAATTAAATATTTTTCTGAATTACAACTCACTTATGTGTCTCTTATTATCCGCACGTATGTTTAATAATTTTTATTGATTATAAGTATCAAGTATAACTCAGTCGATAGCTAGCTTCACCAAAAAAATTAAGAAAATGCCAAAACTCGAGCAAATGAGGTAGAAAAGCAATGCAAAGTTTAGAGAAGTTTTTATTTTTAGGTATTAATTTGGGATTCATAGGTTGCTTTCATAAGTTAGTTAAATAGAGTTTGCTATTTGTCTGCTATAGAACATTTGGGAGGAAAGTAATTGAAACAAATTGCAGATAGAGATAGAAAAGAACTAGAAGCTAAATTAGAAAGTGTCTTCCAATCAGAAATCAACGGATTAACGACAGAATTGCGTGAAATATTGCTAGATGACATGGTTACAGCATTCGAAAATAGATTAAATGTGTTAAACAAAGCAACCGAAAAACATGACAACTAGTAAGATAACATGGACTCAATACTGATTATTAATACATAAATGATTTATATTAAAAACATGAATAATGGCAAAAAAGAGGAGTCGTATAAAGTGCGCCGTTCAAAACTGGAAATGTACGTTGATATCCTAACGGTTCTGGCCCACAGAGGACCGCTAAAGCTAACGCATGTAATGTACAAAGCAAACGTTAACTGCAGCGTCCTAAAAGAATACCTTGATTTCCTCATAAAACAAGGTTTGGTTGAAGAGCGGACCGTTGGAAAACGACGAGTTGTCTACGCTGTTACCCAACGCGGAATAACTGTTCTAAAATACTTTAAGGAACTAAGACAAGTCTTACCTATAGTAGAGGAAGCACGTAACCAAGCAATGATTCCCTACTAAACCCCTTTTCCTATCTTTTGAATAATATTAGATAATATTTTTGAGTTGCATACATTTTAGGGAATATGGATCTATATATTTTTTAATGTTTTCAAATCAGTATTTTTGTATCGTAATACTTAATAAACACATCTAGGAAATACGTCTGTACACAGGCAAAACAACTCGGGGGTAGCTGAAATTAAAGACCAAATATTAACTAAAAGACCTTTGAATATACTTGAAAAAATTGAGGAAAGCCTCGAGAGATTAAATGACAAAATTGAGGTTATGATTGAAATTCAAAAGAATGGTAACGATAATCATAAGTCAACCTCAACGCTACCGGAAGCTTCACTAGATGTTATGACGCTTCTTTCTATGCCTGATCATTTGAGAAAAACAGCAATGTCAATATGTAGATGTAGCCGAGCAACTGCTGAGGAAATAGCCGGACAAACAAGAAGAGCAAGAGCCGTAGAAAGTGCATATCTAAACCAGCTAGTAATTATGGGTTACCTCAAAAAAGAGCGTAAGGGAAGAAAAGCCTATTTTTACATAGATAAGGAAACACAAGGGTGAGAATATGAGTAAAATAATTGCCGTACATTCCTACAAAGGCGGAACAGGGAAAACCCTCCTATCAGTCAATTTAGCTGCTACCTTCGCAAAAAACGGGAAAAAAGTCTGCCTTTTTGATCTTGACTTCCGAGCGCCAAGTTTGTTTGCCATATTAAAAGCAGAGAACTCAGAATACTGGTTCAACGATTACCTAAACAACACAGTTGATATAGACAAGGTTCTAGTAGATTTAAGTGACAGAATACCGGGAAATGGCAAGTTCTTTGCTGGTTTAGCAAATCCTGCAACTGAAGCAATTAGAGATATGTCCTCAAAGGATCGAAAATGGGAAATGCGCGCTTTAGGCAGACTTTTGGCACTAAGGGAATCTCTGCTTATTGATCAAAGTTTTGATTATATATTTCTTGACACAAGTCCTGGACTACAGTATTCATCTATTAATGCAATTGTAGCTGCCGACTTCGTCGTCGTAGCAACAACTGGAGACAGATCAGACGTAGACGGAACAAAACGCATGTTAAAAGAACTATATAGCTTATTTGAGAAGAAAACAGGCCTAGTTCTAAATAAAGTGCTTGATGCAACAGCAACAGCCAAGAAATCTGAAATGAGTAATAAAGTCAAAATGAATTATCAAGTGCCGATGCTTGGAATTGTACCCTGTTTCTGCGAAATTTTAAGAGCTGAAGGCAATCTGATTTTCGTTCAGGATAAAGCGGAACATCCATTTACAAAAATACTGGCGGAAATGGCAAGAAAAATAGAGAGTAACGAAGTAAACTAAACAGTCTCTTTTTCCTTTTTCCTACTTTAGTAGTACACTAAATTATTCTATTAAAAATTGATATTTTGTGAAATCTTTGTTTATTATTGCAAAATAAATCTATTTGTCATTTAGTCATTAGAGTGGAATTTGTTGGAAAAACTATAATTATTATTGGGTAAAACTGGTAGACAATAAATTTTAAACGATTTTTCAAGATTGCACCAAAATTATGCCCAATTTGAGCCTAAAACTATCAACACTTATGGTTTTGAAGAACACATTTATTACTTGACAAAGATTAAAAGTGACAAAGAATCTCTGCCAATACGGAGTCCTATAAATGTCTTCAAATACCCGTTCACTAAAATACTTGCTTGGATGGTTAATTGCAGGTACCCGTGGCGGGCCAACTCGTGCAAAAATTCTTGAAGCGTTAAAAGAGACTCCGCAAAACGCAAATCAATTAGCAACTTTGCTTAAAATGGACTACAAAACAATGCGGCATCATCTTGAAGTTCTTGAAAAAAACAAGATAATTACATCTATTGGAGAAAGGTATGGTGCAACTTACTTTCTTTCGCAGACAATGGAAGAGAATTATGGCATGTTTGAGGAGATTATGAAGAAAATCGGGAAAAAGTAGAAAAAGGGGTAAGAGAAGATGGTGAAACAAATGGACAAAAGACTAAAAGTCGGCATAATTTTTGGTATTTTGATAGTTGTAGCTATTCTTGCGACTATTTGGGTATTTATTGAAAGCAGACCGCATTTTCCATTTCCGACAAGAGGTGTCCCCCTCAATTCTCTTCCAGGAGATCTTGAATTTTTCTATGCTGGATACACAATACTCTCATCCATCAATATTGCGCTCTTAATTGTTTTAACTTTGATTTACGTAGATGTCTACCGTAAAACTCATTCATATTTCTCATTAGGTCTTGTAATTTTCGCGTTGGCTTTTCTAATGAAAGACTTGACCTCTAATCCATTCATAATTTCATTTTTCAGATTTAGAGCATATGGACTTGGACCATTTGAGTTTCTGCCAGGTCTGT
Organism: Candidatus Bathyarchaeota archaeon; assembly: GCA_963768895.1. Taxonomy (GTDB): domain Archaea; phylum Thermoproteota; class Bathyarchaeia; order Bathyarchaeales; family Bathycorpusculaceae; genus Bathycorpusculum. The sequence continues at coordinate 35,769 of CAVYJU010000020.1, read as the reverse complement.
TTGAGTTCTTTGCATTATCTGTACTGTTGTATCTAAGTGTAAGATACTAGAGAAGCTACGAAGGCAAAAACTTCAGAGTTATTTGGACAAAAATTAAATTTATCTATAAACAATTTTGACTAATTGACTCTCTGTTTATTGTGTGGTAAACAAAGGTTTCAAAATATCAATAAAAAAAATAAGATTAGATGAAGCGCGGTGAAGCAAAAATAAAAAGGCTCACAAAGAATGAGAAAATTATCTCGGTAATTTTGATAGCTGTGGCGTTAAATGCATTTACCTTTTGCCTTGCTTTTCCAGAAACGTTCAAGCCAGTATCGGGTACTTGGGCAAGAGATTTCTCGGCATACTATATTGGGGAATGGCGTTTGTTCCATAATCCAAATACAATCTATTGGGGTGGTGCTTTACCGGGAGATTACCAAATTTTACCCGCACCGCAAACGTTCAAGTACGCTCCTTCATTCTTGATTTTTTTTGCACCCTTTCTAGTATTAAGTTATCGGAATGCACTCACAGTTTTTGACATAATTCAATTTGCTTTGGTTCCGGTGCTAGCTTTCTTTGTTTACAAAATAGTTAAAGATAAAGACTTAGTTTTTGCTGCTACCGCAGCTTTCATTATTTTAATTGAACCGTTGCCGACTCCTCCCTTAAATCAAGCTGCCCTTAATCTACTTCAGTACCGATTCTTTAGCCTGAATGCTCAGTCGTTCTCTCCTGCTTACTACGTTGGTTATTCCCTAGCAAATGCCCATATATTGCAAACCGCTCTATTGGTAGGCGCTTTATACTTTGGGTTTACCAAAAAACCATGGTTATCTGCCCTACTATTTGCATTCAGCGTATTTGATCCTAGGGCTTCACTTCTCGCTATTCCGCTACTCTTATGGTATAACAGAAAACAGTTACTTTCATTTATTGTAGGTGCTGTCTCATTTGTCGCCATCACAAATGTGCCCTTTTTCTTCTACCACGACATAGGGCTTACATTTTTGCGAAGCGAAACAAGCGGTAAAATTATCTCGCAGATGTACCCCTACGATTGGATTCCAATATATGCAGTTATTGCATTAAGTATAATTGAGATAATTAATGCTGCCCCAGAATACAAAACTAAGTTTTCCGCTAAAAAGAAGAACACAAACAGTTATTATCAAACAGCAACTCCAATGGTTCTTGAGTTTTTAGGATACACAAAACTAAATTAGCTGACTATTCCTTTCGGATTACTTCGAATTTTCTCGGGTTCCCTTTTAACAAGCCTATTAGATGAGTGATAAAGTTTAGAGCGACGGTCAGGTAGCTTGCTGCAGAGCCTGCGAGGGCATGTTTCCAACCCATACATACGCCAATGGTATAGGCTCTTGTTGCAAGCCAAACACCTAAACTGATAAATGTTAATGGCAAGAGCTCAGCAGGAATTTTGACAATTCCTAAGTAGTACAATGGCAACCCTATCGTTCCAAGCGAGAATAACCATAATCCTGAAAATCCAATTATGCTTAATCTAAGTCTGTTTGGGAGAGGAAGCATTTTCTGACTTAGAATTGTTACTTGCCCCCAAAGCCATCTGCGTCTTTGCTTAATTGCATCGCTAAAAGTGAATGGAGGCAGTATGAAAATTTTTTCTTCCGAATTAAAAACGCTGTAGCCCATTAATGCTGCTTTGTGGAAGTAAAAAGAGTCTTCGTTGAGTATCAATTTGTGCTTCGTATTATGAGTGTAAGTGCTTATGTCATATGAAACGTTCCTGTCAACTTGACTACTCATGCAGGTGCCTTCGCCATGAGCCCAAAGTGGTTGACCAAGGTTTGTAAAGAAATTACAAAAGATTCCGCACGCAACACTTCGTTCGTAGTCAAGGATAGTGTTCCATACGCCGTTTACTTGAGGGGTAATCGTTCCAATGAGGATATCAGCTTGCACCGTTATGCATTCTTTTATGAACTCAATGCTGGGCACTGCATCATCGTCACCCTGAAGCAACAGGTAGTTTGAGCCCAGTTTACCATCATCAACTAAATTTTGTCTTAGCCTGCGAGCGTATTCTAAGGCACGGCCCTTGTACAAATCTTCACATTCAAAGTCTTTCGGAACAACGACAACCTTGTCACATAGATATTCGGTCTTGTGTGTGTCCCATTCCTCAATGATTACCCAGGTTTCTAAAGGGATAGGCAAATCATAGTTTTTTACTGTTTCAAATATTTTATTTACTGACTTAACATTACCTATCGTAGGTATCTGAAAGACAATGCTTTCAATTTTTTTCTTTGTCTGGTCTTTCTGTTTCAGGAGAGTTGATTTTCTGTTTTTGTTAGCTATTTTCCCAAACAATAAGATAAAAACGTATAAAAACGGAGAAAACCAAATAATTGTAATTAAATAATCTAGTATTATCATCTTTTTGATCAATTTTCATTAACCGTCTTGATTAAAAAACCCTTAAACTACTGCATTATTAGCGATTTTATTATGAATGAAAAGTTTAAAACTGTAAAGCAAAACTTGATTATTAATGCCTCTCCCAAGAAGTTTATGACGCCTATATTGACCCGAAAAAGCGTAGCGAATTCACAGGATACAAAGCCACGGGTAAACCAGTGGTCGGCGGCAAATTCACGGGTTTGACGAGCACATTTATGGCAAACCCTTGGCTTGAGAATGAAACGCTTAGTTCTAGAATAGACTTCTACCGATTAAGATTATGGCCTCAAAGTTAGAGTTATGTTTCAACAACGTACCTGCAGGAACAGAGCTTGATATAGTAATTTCGGATGTTCCAGAAGACCAAGCAGATGAAGACGCCGATGCCTGGACAGAGTATTGGTGGGACCCGCTTAAAAAGTACTTTAACGATAAATCCAAATCCTAATTGACTATTCAGTTACCATTAAAGCCCATCCTTGTCCCTGTTTAACGTTCTTTGTATCTTCCTAATTCTTAAAAGCTTTGCTACAAATTACAGCAAAATCAAACCATGGATCAAACCAGCCGACAAAAAACTGATTCTCCAATCAACCGCTTGCTTTATTTTCAACCAAACCAGTTGAAAAACAGTTTAAAAAGAGAGAGTTCAAATTTGCTTTGTTCATTAACTCGATTTAAAAACTTTCTATAACGCAGAATCAGAGCTTAAAAATCAAGCTCCGAGTGAAATGGTGGCGCCGAGGATGGGATTCGAACCCATGCGGACCGGGAGGTCCACGGGCTCTCAAGGCCCGCGCGTTAACCACTCTGCCACCTCGGCACAGACAAATCAACACTTCTACTTCCCTCGCTCTTAAAATGTTTACCGACTGTTCACAAGAATCAAGCTTTTTATTGTCAATTTAGTCCCCAAAATACCGAAATCAGAACGGCAATAAGCAAAAGTAATTAACCCACAAAGTCACTTTTTTTTCATGGCAACAGCAACCGTTATTCAGGTTCCAAAAGATATACTAGATGCCATTTACGATGGTGCTAAACAACTGTACCCCAGAGAAAGTTTCCTCTTGTTAAGAGGCAAGAAAAGCAAAGGAATCATCAAAATAACGGATCTTGTTCTGGCACCATTCGCCGTTCATGGACAAGGATTTGCTCATTTTAATCCATACATGTTTTCTGGGGACTACTCGCTAGTAGGTACGGTACATTCCCACCCTTCAGGCAACATTTCGCCCAGTCACGTGGATATGAACTATTTTTTTGGTCGAATCCTAATGATTGTCGGATACCCATTTGAAGGACCAAACAGCGTCGCGGCATACGATTCCAACGCAAACAGATTATCAATCGAGGTAACTGCTCCCTTAGAAAAAGACTCCTAAACAACACCTTGAGCTTTTTTCACAGCCGCTTCATATTCCCGTAAAAAGTCGAGGGCAAATTTGTCAGCGTTACCCTCCGTTCCCCGATGCATTTTATCCACTCCCTTGGTGCGCAAATGATGATAAAACTCATGCACGATTACAAAAGGGTTTACCAATATATCGCTATTTAAAACTGAAATAGTTTGGTTCTTTGCAGTATAGCAACCAAACGCTTTTATCTTATGCCCTTTTGGCAACCCAACCTTGAGTTTAGGAACATTGACTTTGTAGTTTTTAGCCAACAGAGTGAGTGCTTCTTCGGTTTTTCCATTAAGTATAAGCCATACTACCAATGGTTTGAAGTTGTCCTGAGTCATTGTGTCATCAGCAATATTGGGTTGTGCCTTCTAATTAACAGCCTCTTGAAACGCTCTGTTATTACTCGCCGTATGTCCCTCTTCTTATTTTTTCAGCTAACAAATGAATAAATTCAATCGGCCAAACGTCATCGCAAACATCATCAGTTAATATTTTTCTCTGATGATAAAGCGGAATTAAATCGTTCTTGAGCAAAAGTATCAGGATGAATTCGTGACCATAAGTTCTTTTGAACAACGCGTATTTGCGCGCTTGCGTTTTAGTCATTTCAAAATGAGGCTCAAGAACTATTTTTCGTCCATGAAGCTTTTTTTCCAAAATAAAATCAGGAGTATAAACCTCATTGTTGGGTAAAGGGAAACTTATGGTTTCATAGCCGTATGGAATGTGCATCTTCAAAAGAGTAAGAGCAGTTTTTTTCTCCCATCCGCTTTTGTAGCGGCTCATTTTCTGGTAATAAGCTTGAGATTGACCAGTTATTGTTTGCATACGATCGAGAAAATCAAGCGCTGTTTTGAGCGTGTATCGGTTGAGAGTTTTTTGTTTAAGCCATCTGCCTAAAAGGAAAAAAGGATAATCGACTTTTGCAGGATCTAAAGGAAAGAGGCGTTTTGCAAAATCAGTTATTTTTTGCCGTGCATCTGCAGCTGTTTTTTCGTCTCGCCACAAAGACGGCGAAGCTGACGGTATTAAGCTTAAGCTGGCGGCAACGTTTGCATTTTCCTTCGTTAATGGAACATAGAGGTCTTCTGGCAATAAATGATCATAGATTTGCAGGTCAGGTTGAGGTCGCACCATCCAACGTAGATAAATCCATGCTTTATCAACATGCGGTCCACCAAATGCTTTGACGTTTTGTGAAATATCGTCAATCAAAGCTTTAGGTTTGCCGAATTTTTGGGCGTATTTTAGCAAGTTTCTTTCTGCGTTAATTTTAACAAATAAGTTAACTGAAGCCAAAATTTCTGATGCAGCTTTCTTGTTTGGTCCTAAATCATGATAAAAATCACATTTTACGATTTCTTCTTCGAAAATATGTGCCCTTTTTTTATTTCGAACAGGCTTGTTCCGAAGGCTTCGTGAAGGTAGCCAAGAAGCATTCGTGCGTTTTCAGGGTAACCTACTATCGTATCGTCAAGTATGGATGCAGCCAATAGAAAGTAGTGGGCAATTGTTTTGCGCTCTTCATATTTTTCTGAATATGGGTTAAAAAGCAACTGTGGGCTCATACGACGATCCCATTGTATGTCAGCAACGTTTGAGTTTTTGTTTATGAAATCAACTAGTAAAGTTAAGCACTTCGTCGGTTGCCATAGCCCTTTTGCCTTGATCTGAATATATACATTATGTGGTTTAAAACTTCTATCATAATAGAATATAATTCAACTATGGAGTTTACTAGATTTTCTTAACATGGAAATAGATTAATACAAGTGGGAATTTTGATATTGCAATACAGCCTATAGACGAAGCGCCTAAATAGGAAAAAACTGAAAAAAATAAAGTAATTGTGGGCCGGTCGTCTAGCCTGGTTAGGACATCTGCTTGACGTGCAGAAGGTCGCCGGTCCGAATCCGGTCCGGCCCATTCTCCCATTCATTTTGCTGTAAATGGGCAGCTATTGTTGGTGCTAAAGCGCTTGGCGTATAGGTGTGTTTCCGCGGTTGATGGCCAGATATCCGTTGGTGCCAGCGAAAGTTGCATAGACTGTGAAGTTGCCTGGGATGTCAGGGGTCCATGTTAAGCTGTAGCTGCCGCTTTCATCAGTGGTAGCAGTGCCAATTCCTCTGTAGTTACCGTTAGAGTCTAAGACGCTAATGGCAACAGGAACGCCTGTGAAGTTAGTGGGTTGGGCTTGCTGTTGATAGACGTAGCTCATCCATTGACCCATGCTTGCGTCAGATGACACCGGGACCCCTTTTGGGAAGTCTGCTGTTTGCTGAGCTTGTTTTGTACCAGTCGAAGTATCCATTACTGTGCCGCTTATTACTACTTCAGTACCAAATGGTTGTGCGTTTGCGGTTGTAACGCTTGGTCCTCTGCCAACACTGTAAAGTTGGCTGTCATAACCGTTGAAGAAAGTAGCGTAGCCATCTGCAACGATGAAGTCAGAGCCACTGCCAGAGTTGGACCACTCGCTAGCGTAACTTGAAAGGGTCCATATTTCTTGCCCCGTGGTAGCGTTAATAGCAGATATGTGTGCGCCCTTGTAGATCGGGTTTGTAATAGTGTGTTCATCGGTAGCTAGGTATACTACGCCGTTTGCAATTGATTGTACGAAAGTTGGATAGTCACCGTAAGATGTTTGGAAACCAGAGTTGGTGCTGTTGCCTTCTCCGCCATTGCCGTAGGTAAACACTGTTTGTCCAGTTAAATCGTTGATGCAGTAGCATATTCCTCCGTAAGAGCTACTGTAGAGGTTGCCGTAAGCCATGTTGCCGGTTGAGCCTGGACCGTCATAGTAGTCGAACGCTGTTTCAGGTGTAGTTGGGCTCCATATTTGTTGGCCTGTATCCAGATTGTATCCTATCCATTGTATAGTTTCTTCATAAGCCATAGTGAAAACGCGGGTTTGCCAGTCGACTGGGCCTTGTTGGACTGTGAGGTTGCCTGCTGGAGGATTGTATGTTTGCATCCACAGTATTGAACCGATTGTGCCCTTCGACGCGTTGAGGTTTACACCGAAGATTGTGTAGGGAAGTTGTGGGTAACCCGTTGACGTTGTTGCAAAGCCAAAAGGTAGGGAACCGTTTCTGCAAAGCATCATATCGCCAGGGTCTGTTGCAACAACTGTCACTGGGTTTGTTCCTGGTGTTGCGGGTGTTACTTGCCCCGTGACGGTGTTGTAGATGGGTTGCAAAGGCATGGTGTTAATCCATGGCACAGAAATATTCCAGTCATAAGTGGTTATTCCGTAACCAGCAGTGCCGGTAAAAGCAGTTGTGGTAGAGTTAATGGGGATGTTTGCGTTGACTGTGACTGTAGAACCATAGGGGATAAAAAGACTATTCCCATTCGGAAGGGTGCCAGTTTCGCCTGTGATTGGAATAGGCAGTTCTGAGATGAGGACGCCGTTGGTTGCATTTATGACTGAGGGTGACAGACTGCCCCCGCCGTTGTAGGGATTAATGTCGTACTGCCATAGCTTAGATGAGTTCCATTCTGACAAAAACCAATTTGGATTCGCAACTGTGCCTGCGTTTGCAAAGACATACCTTAGTTGTTCACCGCTTGGACCTGCTGCTAATGTGCCTTCTCCTCCAATTACGTTGGCAAGAGTTTGTGCTGGAACGCCAGATACGTTGAATAATGAATCTGCTGTGTATGCATCAAAACATTCCCACATTGCTGGCAGGCCTGTTAGACCACCGCCTATTGATGCAACTATTATTGGTGGAAAGACTCCATGTTGGTCTGGGTTCCATAGGTTGTATATGTAGCCGAATGATAGTTTGGGTACGGTCATGCTGCTCCAGAGTTGCTGTCCTGTGCGGAGGTTGACACATACAGTTGGTCCAGTGGCGCTGGTCGATACGCTGAGTGTGCCTGTGAATGATGCTACTTGGGTGTAGTAGAGATATCCGTTTATTATTATAGGATCTTGGAATCTTGGAACATATGATGAGCCCTCGAAATAGCCGACTCCCTGAGCTGAGCCAGGATATGAACCGCCGGCGGAAAACATGTTTCCTCCCACTATTCCTCCGTTTTGAAGAGGCGTTGTCCACATGACGTGGCTGGTTAGGGGTCCTACAGCATCCCCATGATATAATGCTGAGCTAGTGTAGCCTGCTGGCATAGGTGACCCGCCTGTGCCAATTGGTAATCCTGAGCCTAGCCAGTTTGATGAAAGCGTGTACCAGTTCGAGTTCTGACCGTAAATTGGTTCTTGCCAGTAACTTGTCGGGAACGGTTCGCCTGTTATAGCTGAAGGAATTGATTGCTGCTGTACGGTAAGTGTTGTTGAGGCACTGCTTGGCAGATAAGTGTCGTTAATTAATGCTGAACCTGAGTAACCATCGCCGTTCGCCCCATAGACTTGTCCTGAAAAGCTAAAGTTGAAAGAGTAGGTGCCTGCTTGGGTAGCAGTGAAGGAAATATATTGGCTTGATGTTGGGTCCGAGATAACTGGAAAAGTTGTTGTTGATGCTGTGCCGTTAGGCGAAGTAATGGTAAGCGCATAGTTGTGGAATCTATAGTTGTTTGCTAGAAGTGCTGAGCTTGCGGTTGCACCGTTTGTCCCGACAGCGGCAGTTGTTCCACCTGCCGCTCCATAAACGGCGTCAAGCCACATGTAAACATCGATTGTCTGACCGACCCCGATTGGATTAGGTTCAGCAACGATGTAGGCATATGTTGGAATTTGCCATATAGGTGTGTGTGCTTTAGCATTTGGAATTAGCGTCGTTGAAGCACTCATTGAAATTATAAAGAATATCGCAATCGAAATAGCTAAAGTCTTATTTCTTAGCTTTTGCATGTTCTTTTTCTCCAAAACTTGTATTTACATTGAGAAGATTTTGAAAACCTTCCCAAACAATTACTTTATCTATTTCTACTTAAATAATTTGGGTAAGTTTTAAACTCGCAAAAAAAACAGACCCCCTTATTCATTTGAAAAAAGAACCACATCAATAAATTCGGCCCGATTTGTACAAAAAAATAAATTCTGCCCCAACAAAGTCTTTCTTTAAATATTTTCTTCGACTCTAATTCTTCGATTTGTTTGGCTTTCCCAGTGTTTCTTTATTAAATGACTCTTAGAGACGTTATTAATTATTACGTGGACTTGAACTTGTTTATGTCTGCGTTTTGACGTCAGCAACAAAAATCCTACTACTCAACTTTAGGAATTTTGTTTATTGTTAAGAAAAGAAAAAGTATCGTTGCTAGATAAGATGGGGACTTAGTTGTAAGTTTTATCCGAATTTCGCTAGCACTTGCCTTCCGAAGTCGGTTATTTCGACGGTGTTGAAATCGTAGGGGCCATGTCTTTTTGTCGCGTCAGGTATGTCGATGAGCTTGGATTTTGACAGGTGCCGCACTGCGTCGTTTAGGGCTTCAGGCATCAAACCTGTTTTTTTGTGTAAGAGGTCCACCGTCACCAAGAGTCCTTTCTCAAATTGGGAAAGGGCAACAAGAACTCTTTTGGCTGACGGGTCAATCATGTCGAAATCGTCTTGTTCAAAATCTTCAACCATTCCAAAACACCACTCGTAACTATGACAGTCTCACATAAAAACCATTTGAAAAAGCTCAATGGAAAATAGCTGACAAAAAATGAAAAAGGGTTTACTTGCCGCGTCCGCGGTGTACAGGTTTATGGCGAGTTCTTTGCGGAGTGTACCGCCGATTTCAGTTGCTCGAACAAGAACCTATTCAGCTAAATCTTCGCTTGCACTGGGTGCATTAGGCTGCTTGAGGGGTTCGTGTTTTGGGTAGCGACCTTCTTCGACCACGCCCGCTGCGATAAATTCCTAAACCAATTAAGCTGCAACCTATGCCAGCAAATAAGATTGCCCAAATCCACCATTGCGTCCACATAGGCTGAGCCTCAGAAGCAGCAACATTACTGATTTTCAATTCATCGATCTGAGTTATTGAATCATGGCCAATGTAAAGTTCATTTTGATTGACTGCGGGGCCAGTTGGGTTTGCTACGCCAGAAGCTACTTGAACCGCTTGTTCTACTCCATTGACGTAAATGTGCATTCCTGTTATTAGACTTCGGGTGAAAACCACGTGAACCCATTGGTTAAATGGAATAGAAGTTTTAGTATCTATCTCATTTAGGACACCGTTTTGAGTCAATACATAACCTCTGAGTGCTGCAAGTGGAGGCGAGCTTGAATTTTGAGGTGTCTCCCCGTTAATTGCAAGTCCAAGAGTTCTAATAGGTAGTGGCGGCAGTGGTCCTTACGCATTCTACAAGAATATTGTTGTAGGAAACATCCTTTATTTGTTGCATGTTTACCCAAGCATCAATCGTTACATCATTTGGTGTTTGAAGGCTAGGTGAAGGCGGCACAAACGCATACGACCAGCCAGTGAAACTTAAGGCTTGACCAAACTTGCCAGGAACCTGCGATGGAACAAGCGAGAGATTACCCACCGTTGACGCCAATATTGCTGGGTTATTGCCAGTTGCATCAGGCACAACCCAACCATCTTCGACAGTATCAAAAGTCCAAGAAGCCACAGTGCCCTCAGAGGAAACCGCTACTGGTGAGAGCGCGGATGGTGTCTGTTCCAGGGTTTGAAATACTAAAGAGGGCCATAAGTGGATAGTTGTCTGTATTGTTGGAGTTAATCACGTAAGGCGTATTTGCGATTCCTGAGTTGTCTTTTTCAACTGCATTAGGATATTTTGTTTGGTAATCGCTCCAATAGTTTCCGCCAGATGGATATCCGTTATCCCACGTCTCAGTGAGGAAAGAAGAATTACCGAAGGCGTTATTGATGTTGTTAACAAAGTTGTTGTGATAAATCTCATTGCCTCGTGGAGCGGCGCCTTGAGTTGTAATGTAGACGCCATATTTGTTCTGGGCAAACTCATTGGCTGAGATTATGTTTTTAGAACCTGAAAGGAAAATCCCTGATTCAGTATTGGATGTTATTGAATTATCAAATACAGTTGAGTAAGACGCTCCTAAGCCTAGGCCTCTTAGGTTGTTTTGAAGATTGTTTCCGCTGACAATGTTTGAGTATCCGCCTAAAGCAATACCTGATACTGCATTGCCAACAATACTGTTATTAGAAATGTTGTTAAGGGAACCAGCGTAGAATCGAATGCCATCTTTAACGCTTGATGTAATAAAGTTGTTCGTTATGGATGTGGATGATTGAAGAGAACAGAAAATTCCCATATAATTATTTTCAATAATATTATCATTAATTGTGCAGTTGTCACCTTGGATATTTATTCCAAGAGCGTTTTGGGAACGACTTGAACTGTTGGCGCTTTCAATTGTGAATCCTGATACTCTAATGCTTGGTGCAGCCAACGTAAGCACAGCTGGTTCGTTTGGGCCACCATTTCCGATTATTATTGTGTTTTTGCTGTCTTGCCCCTCAAGTGTTAATGACTTGTTAATTTGTATGTTTTCATTGTAGACTCCTTCCTTTACTTCTATAGTGTGCACCTTGTGAAGCATGGTTGACCGCTGAGGTTATTGTTGGATAATCAGTGGGAACAACTAAAGTTGTTGAAGCCTTACTTACTTGAAGGTTCATAGTCCATGCAGCAGTAAGAAGAATGATTGTTACTGTCAATGCCTTTATGAACTGTTTTTTCATTTTTGTCACCACTTAATCATCTGTATGTAAGTGACACAAGGTATCATATTACTCTCCCTAAAGAACAGAGTGTTCTTTCAGAGGAACAGCTGAAAATCTGTCAGAAAGCTGTTTGGCGAGTTGAAGAGATTGCTAAAAACTGGAGCAAACTAAAACACAGTAGGATTCTTTCTTTGGATTTAGTTTTTCTTGAGGGTAACGGGTTTTTTTAGAGTCGATACCTTTCAAAATCGCTGGAACCACATGTGGGGGTAACAAAATAGAAGAGTTCTCCGCACTTGCTACAGCGGTACTCCTGATTTTTGTTCTTCTCAACTGAAGAACCACATTTAGGACAAACCCTTTCCACATTCGGCATTTCTTTTCTTCCAAAGTTTACAGTCAAGTGTTTTAGTATTAAAGATTACGACGAACTACACATTTCATATTAAGGGCAAGGTTTTTGAGCATCGTTGGTTTCTATTGCTTGCTAAGGTTGAAGAATTTGTCTAAGAAAGCAAAGAAAGCTGAAGGTCTAGAAAAACACAAACAATTGCAACGAGAAAAAGATCAGAAACGAAAAGATAGAAAACAAGTTTCACTCCCAGCAAAACACGCCTCCAAAGGCAAAAAATAATTGTTTTGCAGAGTTAATCTTTTGTTCGAATCCACTTTTTCATTTGTGAACGATTTTTTGGAAAGGCAACTGTTTTACATTAGCTGAGTTAGCTTATCTGCTCGTGATAGCTTGTTTAATCATAGCTTTCTCGGATGACTATTACAATAAATTGCCCACGAAGAGTTTTTGCCAGGTTAGAGTATAATTTTACGTGCATTTGCGATTTGTTGCTCCGCAGATGAATCATTTCTATGCTGGTTTCGCCTTTTTCAACAACATGTTTTAGAAATGAATCGACTGAGGATTCGTCTTTTTTTGGCAGGAGTGAGCGAATATTCATGTTGAGCAATTCATCGATGCTATAGCCATATGCTTTTGATGCTGCTTCATTTGCATATTGAAAGTCTCCTTTGTCATTTAAGTAGAAATATGGCTTCTCGTACGTTGTCTAGAATTGTTGCTCTAAGTTTGAGTCCTTCTTTTGTTTTTTTGTGCTCTTGAATTTCTTGAGTTAGATCTTCGTTTGTTTTTGCGCAATCAGCTGTTCGCTCCGCCAATACATGCTCAAGTCTGCTGTCTATAGTTATTTAGTTCCGCTTCTAGCTCCCTGTTGTGTGTGATGTCTATAGACAAAATTAGGATTCCTTCTGGTACGGGGTTTATGTGAAGTTCGAAGATACCTTTTGATCCATCTGGGAAGGTAAACTCATTATCTAATTGATATCGCACACGATTTGCCATACAATTTCGAAGATGACTAAACATTTCTGTTCTATCAATGCCGGGATACGCTTGCATCATTGTGTAACCTAGTAATTCTTCTTTGGTCTTGCGTCCCTGCTTGGCAGCCGCTTCATTTATGTATACATAGCGCCAATCGTAGTCAATGATTTGGCAACCTTCAATCATATTATCCAACGAAAGCTGGAGACGGTTTTCCACCTCTTTTTGGCTTTTTTCTTTGCGTTTCCTTTCAGTAACGTCATCCCCAGAGCTAAGTATGCCAATGATGTTGCCTTTTTCGTCGGCAACAAGTAAGTTATGGAAGTTAAATGTCAATTCTCTACCTTGTTTGCACACCAATGGATACTCAAAGTGTAAATGTCGAAGATTCCCGCTTAGAGCATTATGAAATAAATGTTTAGCTTCTTCTCTTTTTGTTGCTGGAACAAAGTTTTCAAACCAATTCTTGCCTATAACTTCATTACTAGTGTAACCGATAATTTCACATGCTTTTTTGTTTATGTCTACGACGACTTCATTGCTGCGGATGGCAATCATGAAGACGTCTGCTTGATTAAAAAACAATTGAGCTAAACTTTCATGTTTCTCCAATTTCTTCCCCTTCGTCTAAAACAATTTTTATTTCCTCTTGTCTGGAGGCAGGCAAATACATTTCTTGAGTATATTCCTTCATCATTCGGCAACCATTGAAAGCGGGAGTGATTGTTTTCACTGCTTCTTTGACATATTTTATCCATTCATGCGGTACTCCTCTTCGGTCTCGGTTATAGTAGAGAGGCAAGATTTCTTTTTCTAACAGGTTGTAGAGTGATTCTGCATCCGTTTTGTCTTCGTCCTCAGGAGTCCCGCCGTGAAAATCATTTATTGCCCACCCATTTTTACCATTGTATGCTTCGTCCCACCATCCATCGAGAACGCTTAGGTTTACTACGCCGTTCATAGAAGCTTTCATTCCGCTTGTTCCACATGCTTCTTGCAGTCGTCTAGGGTTGTTAAGCCAAACATCAACGCCTCGGACAAGCTCTCGTGATAGATTAAGGTCATAGTCTTCAACAAAGGCAATTCGACCTTGAAATCCTCGGTCTAAAGCTGTTTGATACACTCGTTTGAGAAGCTGCTTCGATTGGTAATCTGCTGGATGAGATTTCCCTGCAAAAATTATTTGCATTGGTCTCTCAGGATTTGTAATGATACGTTTTAGCCGGTCGATGTCCGATAGAAGTAAGTAGGGTCGTTTGTATTCGGCGAAACGTCGAGCAAAAGCAATAGTTAATGCGTAAGGATCAAGAAGTGAACCCATAGCAATCACTTGTTGAGTCGTCACATTATTTTGGGTCCAACGCATTTGTGCTCTATCTTGCAGAAATGTTATCAATCGTGTTTTTAATGTTTGACGCATCTGCCATATTTCTTCGTCAGGTATATCGTCGAAACCTTTCCAATAGTCAGCTTCATCCTGTTTTTGCTTCCATTCTGAAGCCAGGTATTTTTCGCAGAGAGCATTGATTTCTGGTGCTTGCCAACTGGGCAGGTGAACGCCATTTGTTATAGACAAAATCGGTACCTTATCTTCTGGTTTATTTGGCCAAAGGACTTGCCACATTCGTCTAGTTATTTTTCCATGAAGTTTAGATACAGCGTTGGATTGACCTGACTAAACGAAAGGCAAAAGCTGTAAGGTTGAATTTTTCAGGAGCAAGGCCTGGGTACTGACCCAGTTTTAGGAAAGTTTCTTTGTCAACTCCAAGAGGCTCCCAAAAACTGCGTGCATATCGATCCATTAATTGAACGCTAAAGACATGGTGACCTGCAGGAACTGGGGTATGCGTAGTGAAAATTGTGTTTCTGCGGATTCTTTCAATCGCTTCTTCAAAAGATGCCCCATTGGCTCTTTCTATTCGGAGACGTTCAAGCATCATGAAAGCTGTGTGGTCTTCATTAGCATGCCATACGGTTGGTTCAACGTGAAGCTCTCTTAACGCTCTTACTCCGCCCACACCTAGAACGATTAGTTGCCGAAGACGTTCTTCCTGATCCGCTGTATAAAGCCGAGCTGATAATGTTCTATCTTCAAGACGATTTTCTTCAACATTGGTATCCATTAAATAAAGGTTAACACAACCAACATTAACCTGCCATACTTTCACGTAAATTAGATGGTCTGCAAGTTGAATCGGTATCAAAGGACCACACCCATAGGGCCAAGCACAAGGCGAAATAGGCGCATCGTCGAAATTCAATTGAGTGTAATCTTCTTGTTGATCTCCCTCTGGAGAAATTCGTTGCTTGAAGTAGCCTTGAGGATACATGAACCCAACTGCCACAAAAGGTAGCCCTCGATCCGAGCACTCTTTGCAAATATCTCCAGCTAAAACACCTAAACCGCCTGCATAAATTGGCAAAGAATTATGGATAGCGTATTCAGCTGAAAAATAAGCTATGTGCCCACTTGGTTTGCCGGGGTTCGTTTGACCGCACCATTCGTGTCCCTTCGTCATTTCTTTGTCAAACGTGGCCATTACTGTGTCGTAGAGTTCTAAAAAAACTGGGTCTCTTGCTGCACCTTCCAGTTTTTCTATGCTAATGCTACGAAGCTGCTCGACTGGGTTGTGGCCAGTGGTTCGCCAAAGAGCATAATCTAAAGAGCGAAAGACTTGGCGTCCTTCCTCATGCCAGCTCCACCATAGGTTGTTGGCAAGTTCGTATAGTCTGCCGATTCTCACTGGAATTTTAGGTGATCCGTTTTCTTGTAGGTTTGCTGAATCCATACGGTGCATTTCCTATTAGCTGGTTTAGCTGTTTTTTGAGCCTAATTGAAAAGACAAGGAATTTTACGATTTAATTACCTTAGTTAGTATTTTGGTCACCCAAGATATATAGCTACTGTGACATGAGCTAATTGTTTAATAAAAAAGAGCTAACTTTGGTATCTTGAAAAAGTATTCTTCTTAACAAAAACAGTGGAAGAAAAAACATTGAGAAAATTGTTCTCAAACAGGTGATGCTTGCATAAGAAGAGTGTAGTTAGTGTCTGCTGTTTGTAGCTTAGCGCCTATTTTGAAAACGATGTGTCCTTCTGTCCAAGAGTACGAGTATTGTCCTGCAAATTTCAATGTTACTGCTTTCCCGTTTGGATCTGTTCCCTGAGCTTGCAATAGAACCGCGTGTCTACCTGTTAGTACGCCTCCGTTTCCGGATGTAAATGTGTATGAGACTCCGTTTGCCACAAGTGTGCCGCTTGTTACATCAAATAATTTGACATTGCCTTTGGTTGATGTTGGCTGAAGTGTTAAAGTCAAGTCTGCAGGATAATACTTTATTGTGTTGCTGTCGATTGTTTGGTAAATGTTTCCTTTTGCGTTGAGGGTTCTTATGTTTGAAACTGCGTTGTTTGCTGTGGTTTGAGCATAGACGTTCGGGACAGCTATTACCAATGTTATTGCTATGGCTGCTATTGCAATAATGGCGATTTTGTTTTTTCTGCTTAAGGTGATCATTCTTTTTTTCCACCTCCAAACTTCTTCAATGATCACTTCTTTGTTGTGGTCTTTAAAAAGAAAGCCGCACTTTTGATGTGCACCATAAATGAATACTAAGGGGTGGTTTCATCCATCTTTTCAGATAGAATTTGTTCTTCCATATGCAGTAGCAGACCTACGCGGCGTTCCCACCTGTTGAAGAAGCGGTATTGAGAGTACATTGCGTAAATGCTGTAACCTAAAAATATGCCTGCAAAAATCAAAAGAACAAAATCTATCGGTCCTAACCCGAAATGTCTGGTTCGTAACAGTAACCAAACAACAACTATGAATAAGATTCCTGAAGAAATCAAACCTATGAGGGTGCCGTTTCGGAATTTTGTCCATTCCTTATCTAGCTCTGACAAAAAGTCATGTAGAGACTTGACTGGGTATTGCTTTTCTTCGCTGGTTTCTTTCGCCATTTTTGTTTCCTGCTTATGTTATGGGTTTTTTGTTTTTATACCTGATGCACCACAGATGAAATTTCGCGCTTACAATATCGATGGGAGTGACTTGCGCAGTTCAAGGTAGAGGTTTCTTCCTTCAACTGTTAAATTACATAAGCCTTCTGTTTCTTTTATCAAGTTTTTTTCTTCAAGATACGCTAAGTGTTTTAGAAAGTCGTCGTAGGAAAGATTAGTCGATTTCCGCCAGATAACAGTCCGCAGTTGAGGCTTATTGTTGAAGAACAGATACTCTAAGATTTCGAATCGAATCTGAACGGCGCCTTTTCGAATCTTTCCCATTCCCATGAAGCACCAGTGCTTAATGCTAACTAGTTAGTTAATTATATGTTTTCGGAGTCAACTCCAGTAATCTAAAAAACTGATTTTTAGGGAGAGTCAGAACCTAAAGTTAAGGTGAAAACTTATGGTAAAACAGGGTCAATACTTCATAATTCTTAATGTTTACCAACGGGAATTTCTGCATTCGCATAAATTAGGCATGGGACTGAAATTTTTTCGAAATCTGTAGCAAAATAAAAAAGGGGAATGCGGGAGACATCTCCACTTGTTCCCGCTTCAAATCCCAGAGTTGCCCAATTGCCTGCCTGCACGGAGCAGGCGAGCGAGCAAAATAAAATTACTGGACTGCCACTCCACTAATTTATATATAAAATGGCACTTGCCCAGTTGATTGAACTCTGGTCAGAGGAAAAAAGTTTGGGGTCTGTCAACTTTCATTCTTCATCTTCCCGATCAGACTGGGACGGCGACATCATCCCCCGCACTTAGAACAACATCCCAGTCTAATATGAATATTGTCAACATTATGCCAGGGATGAAAAGTATTGCTCATGGAGTTTTGGCAATCAAAGAATTGGCAAAACCGCTGATATTTATAAAAAACCATAACGTGACAGAGCTCGATTAAACAAAAAGTATAGAAAGAAAAATGGCTCAAACAGAAATAAAGAAGAGTTCGTAGAAGCGATAAACAATGTCTCTTAATGTCCACAATTCTCGATATCCTAACTAGGATTTACGAATCCAACATATCTAATAACAAGTACAAAACTCAAAAAACGGCGGATCTATTCATCATCGTATCTTGCCAAGTATAGCGGTTTCTCTGCTTCTTTCCTTCTCTCTGTCAGAGGTATGTCGTTCAAAGAAACATATTCTGCAATTATGCTTAGCTCTTCTTTTAGCTCGCGCTCTTGTTTTAGACGTTGGACAATAGAGTAGCGTTTGCCCTTTGACAGAATCTTTCCATGTTTCGAAACTTGACAACTCATTTGATAGTCACCTCTTGACTAAACTTATCGAGTTGGTATGTTAACAATGGACATATTTGATTTGAAATAAATATAAAGTATGTGAATTTGAAATTCATTCTTAAGTGATTGCCTAGCACAAGAGTAATCAGAAAGCCATTTTTTTAGGTGCGACAAAACCCAAAAAACCGCATATCTCGAAAATCACGAAAAACGTAAACCAAAAACACCTCAGGTAGCGAGTACACCTCCCTAAAGGGCACCCCCCTCGCACCTAAAGACTCTGTTTTTGCTAAGGAATCACATGACCGAAAAGGGTGACAAAGAAATCCTGATTCAAAATAGTTAAGGAACCTTACGAAAAATCTTTAATGCTAAATCCACTTATGCCTTTATGTGGTAAGATTGAAAGCCGCCACATCTCTGTCTGCAGCAGCCATCATTTTAACATTAAGCATAGCACTACTCCTTTTAGAAGTCACGGCACAAACTACCGCTCCTTCTTCTCGCCTTACTGCTAGCGATATTTCAGCTGCGCCAGGAATTTTCATATATAAGGAAAATGGAACTTGGCCTATGGATCACTGGGTCAATCCAGATTGCACTCATCCACTTATTTATACGGACAACGGAAGCGCCACAATCAGAGCAAGAGTAACCCCACCAAGCGACGTTTACTATCCTGCGGGCGTAGACACGATAATGAACGCTGGTGCATATTTAACCTCAGTTTCATATAAAGCAAGCTGGCAAAACAATAGAACCATAAACCTCTTTACTGGGAATTCGAATGGGGAATTTGATTTCAACCTTACTGGCATACCCTATGGAGACCAATACATCGAGGTTTCTGCATCATGCAATGTTCTTTTGTTTGAGAATGGGTTTTCTTCTACTTATCCAGTTCCTCAAAGCGGCACGCACGCAGTAGATTTCACTGTTGCTCAAGTTCCTACGCCAACTCCAGCACCAACCCCTATGCCTATAGCAACAACGCTCAGTCTTGATCTTGAAGAAATTATTATTGTAGTAGTAGCTATGCTCACCACAATTTTCATTGTAGCTTTAGTTTCTTATAGGAGACATAGAAACAGTGCAGCCCTAAAAACTTATAACTAGCCCTCAGCAATAGGAATACAGTGACTAGATTAGTTAGAAACAAACAATAAAAAATTACTAAGCCTTAAGGCTGGGACGGCGACATTATCCCCCATCGAATCGACACCGTTCCAGACTAAGAAGGGCTTTGGCTGATTTTAGCGTACTATTTTTCCCCAATTCTGCTTCCACCACCATCACAAAAGCATTGACTTTTAGTTTAAGGAGGATTATAATTTACACAAGGGGTTTAATGTGAAAAAAACAAACCATATAAATGTCAAAGAGATGAATTTTGATCAATTATTTAAACAAATTTCTCCGGAAGAGATATGCGACAATGTATTTACGTTGGTAGGAAAAGTCTTTCCGGTTATTACTGCGGGCAAGGAAGATCATTATAATTCCATGACAGCCAGTGGGGGTGGTTTGGGGATTCTTTTCAAGAAACCTACCACTTGGTGTATTCTTCGAGCAGACCGTTATACGCTTGAAATGATTCAAAAAGAGCAAACATATACGATGTCTTACTTCCCAGATGAATATAAGGAACAAATACTTTTTTTGGGAAGTAAATCAGGAAGAGATAGTGAGAAAATGAAAGAAGTTGAATTGACAAGTGTTCAAACTCCTTCCGGAGATATGTCTTTCAAAGAAGCCAGACTAATTATTGAATGTAAATTAACGTTCCTTACTACCGCCAATCCCAATGATTTTTATTCACAAGAAGCTAAAGACTTCATAAACGAAGCTTACAAAGAAGCAAACGATTATCGCAAATTGGTATTTGGGGAAATCACCCATGTTTGGGTAAAGAAATAAGAATAAACTAGAATTAACGAAGAAAATGAACTGATATGAAAAAATGTAATCCGAGGGCCGCTTTTATGTTTATTATAAGATTCCAGAGCATTAACCCTTTTCTTGCTAAGTCACTGTTAAATATGTAGCCACCCAGACTAGTTTCCGCTTTGTCACATGCAACTAATGGCAATGTTCCAACGGTTTGAGGCGCATCTGCTGATACTACAAGTTTACCGTTTGCATCAGTAGTTCCTGCGGCAAAACATGTATTTACATTCTGATTTACGGTCCAACCGTCGATTTCTGTATTTGCTGGAAAACCAGTAAGAGTGGCAGTATATTGCTCGCCAGCCTTGACTGAATGTGAACTCAACGAGATTGACGGTTTCTGCGCAAACGATTGATACGGTACAGCTATTGATATCGAGTATCCTACAGCTAATCCAATAACCAAACCTAAAAGCGTAAAGGCGATTACTCCTTTTCTACTCAAAAAGGTTCACCTCCCTTCACAAAAATCATAAAAGCTCAAAAGGGATTTCTTTTGCATTAGTAAGTCCCAATTAATCTTGATGTTGCTCGCTGTATTTAAAATCTGTTGTTATTGGATCTCATTAGAAACAAGCGCTAAATCAAGCACCTAAAAAACCAATTTAGGTGATGACCCCCAAATGCAAAGCAAAAAATGTCTCAGGTAGCGAGCAACTTTGTTGGAGAACACACATTTCGCACATAAGGACTCTGTTTTTGCTCTTTAAACTCGAAAACAAAAAAAGAAGGTGTACAGTAAATTAGGAATAGACGCGCTCTTTTTTTCACTGGCACTCTCGTAAGGTCTTTATCTGTTCGAGTGGAACATTCAAGTTGATTACATGACCGTATGCCTGTATGAAGCTCAAGGGCACACAGATTATTAGGCTGCCCATTATCGGTTTTTTAAATCTCAGTTCGTTTGCTGCTTCTTTCGTTAAGTCAACTCGAATATGTGTTATTGTCGCTTTTTGAATATCAAATTCAATTCCGTCAACTTCGCCTAGTGCGTATGCATCTGTGGTCACAACTTTTAGTCCATTTAATTCTTTTAAACTTGTCAAAAACTAATTCTCCTAAGTAACTAGATTCAGATTCTACAAATAAAAGTTTTCGGATACTCTCATTTGCAATCTTTTGGGTGCGCTAATTTGAGTTCATGAGAGTTTTTTGTCAATGTTCAGGCAGTACTTTTTCAAATATAAACCATCCAAGAAGGCTCAAACCAACGAATGACCCTGCCCCCAAAAGAGCAGCTATTCCTAAATCCTTCAAGAAATCTACTTACCAAAACAACAGCAACAACAACAACAAAAACAAAGTATCCAATTTCAGATATTCTTATCCAATGATTCGAAGTCAATTTTCTAGCCTCTAACGTATTTTGATAAGATGATATGATGTTTATTAAATTTAGCCATAAAAGAATTCCATAAAGACTTCGATGCTTTTCACAAGTCTCCTAATTAACAAACCTTAACTTTTCTATATCTAAAGGAGAAAAATCCCTAAAATTTTACGAATAGATTAGAAAACAAAAATATAAGGATCAAAATGTACAAAGAAATAAGTAGCAAAAAAATCACTCAATCCATAAAGCTGGGATGGCGAATCATTCTTTTCTGTAACGGAATACATAATTAAAAAATAACCAAAGTTAACGCTCAAATTAACTAATACCTTAAAATTTTAGAAAAAATAAAAAAAGGAAAAATTTTGTTTATTTCTAAACAGGTGTCGGCGTTGGAGGACTCGCTGTTACCATTTGGGGTTGGTTGGCTTCTTTTGGTTTCATTGTGAAGAAGGCAATTGCTAAAATCAATGAAGCTATCCACATCAGAATTAGGCCTAAACCAACTACAATGATCAGAACTGCACCTATCAACAACAGTAATCCTGCAGTTGAGAATAATCCTGCACTTGTTTTTGCTGAGAGCTGTCTAAGAGAGCGTCTAAGAAGGAAAGTTGCGATTATTGCAAATACCCATAGAATGACGAAAATCACAATGGCTGCTGTAATGAAAGGCACGACGTCTGAAAAACTGATGTTCGCTGTGTTTGGAGTCATACCTGAAAGTGATGAAATCGTTGACCAGTTGCCGTTCCAGCTTGGATAAATTTTCATCAAGAAATCCTTGATGTTTGGCAGAACGATTGCAAGTCCAATTGCGACTGCGACGACCACACCAACTATGCCAGCGATTATTCCGTAAAGTGCATTGTTGAAAATTCCACTTTCTTTGTAGTAGCTAGCGAAACCGTGTAGTGCAACCAAAACCAGTATTGCGCCGATAAGTTCGACGATGCCAAAATAGTTAACGTATGGAAATATGCCAACAAACATCAATAATGCGCCTATGCCGCCCAAAGTTTTGTTTGATTCAATTGTCATTTGAATTTTCCCCTGTTTTTCTGTCAGCGTATTAAGAATAAAAGCTTTTTCATGCTTATCCATCATCTATTTAACTGTAGCGTTAGTCGACCGATATAATGCTAAATTCTTCCTAAATTGACTAACACTCATAAAGATCGAAATGAAGCAGAATTAACTAGTCTTTTGTTTTTTCGTCAAGAAGTTCCTTTATGATGCTGTTGATAGGTTTGTAGGTAGATTTTTCCGTTTTCTGTTATTGCATATACTTTTCGGGCTCGTCTGCCTTTTTGTTGTGTTTTGCTTTCAAGAAAACCTTTTTTTTCCAGAGAGTTTAGTGCGGGGTAGAGGGCGCCATGTCTTAGTTTTACGTTGAAGTCTGCTTCTACTTGTTTTTTGATTTTGTATCCCCATGTGGGTTGGGTTTGTATGATGCGTAATAGTTTGATGTCTAGTAGGTTTCTGATTATGTGTTGTACAATTTCTTTTTTGTAGGTTTCAGTCATTGTTTCTTCCTGCAGGCGGTTGTTTGTGAATGGTTTATGTTTAGATTTAGTTTATGTTACGTTGTCTTTTCTTGTTGTGATATTGCAGGCTATGTTTTTATATGCTTATGGTATGTATGAAGCTTTATATGAGCGTGTATGAATATTCAATACTCAAGACAAGCAATATGTCCGAAAAAGGACATATTGTATACAAGCAGAACAGAAAAACTGTTCAACAAAAATACAGGGGGATAAAAAAACGATAAGAACAATAAACTCACAAAAAGAAGTTTCAAACAAACTAATGAAAGGTTTACTAGACCTCATAATATTAGAATTTCTAAACAACGAACCAATGCATGGCTACCAAGTCATAACAAAAATTCGCAAAAACTTCGGCGTATATTTCGGCCCCAGCACAATTTACCCCTTGTTAGGACTCCTTGAAAAGAAAGGATTAGTAAAAAGCCAATGGAACATGAACAGCGAGAGACCAAGAAAAATGTACAGCCTAACAAGCAATGGGCAAAGTATGCTCAGCTTCACCGAAGATTCGTTAAACCTGATTTGCCAAAAAATAGCCTCAACAAACACAGGATTAACGATGGAATCATCAGCTCAGTCAGGCATAACTATTATGACCAAGAAAAGCAAAAGCAATCCAACAAGCCGCTTAGCATTAATTAGCTAAAGCAAAAACCTTGCGGCGGCTCAAAAGAGCCGTCTACCCTAGTTTTAATTGAAATTCTTAATTAGTTTTTATTCCTAAGGAACCGTTTTTTTAATATGCCACATGTTATTTCTATATAGGCTACATTTCGGTGTCTAGTTGAAACAAGTCAGCATTAAGAACAGTGATTTGAATACTCAAATACTTGATTTTTGCAGGCATATCGCTGGCTCCTCAAACATAACAGCGATAGCCCATGTTGACAATAACTCGATGAAAGAAATTGATGACAGAACAATAATTAACATCATGCTTGTAATCCAGCCATTTCCAGCAAGAATAATGAGCTACATGAAAACAGTTAACGAAAAAACCATTTTCGTTTTTGCAGTGGATCAATGGGTTTTTGAGCGTGATATCGAAATAGGGCTATTAGGAGAAGCTATAGCTAGTAAGCTCATTTTTCCACATTCCGCTCTTTATGGCGAAGATTATTTACATAAAAAAGAAGTAAGCCTAAAGAAACGTCTAATTCTTGAATTGCTAGAAAACTTAGCGTCAAGTTTTCCAGAGCTTACTTACCGAATCCAAATTAAACCACAATATTTCCTTTACGAGATAGTTTTCAGCCGTATCCGAATTTTCCCATTACTCACTTATGACCCATCTATCTTGGTCAATGGATTACAATCAAAAGAAGCCGAATTCCTTCGTCCTTACAATGAAGCACTAAAGCAACTTGAAAGTGAAGAAAAAATTTTCTTTTTAAATGACTTTATCAAGATATCAGAAAAAATTTTAAAACAATGTCAAGACCCCAGAATCAAAATAGTTAATCTTTCAAAAAATGCGCCTAGACGATTATTCTCATCAATCTTTGGCACCTTTCCTCAATTAATTAATATTTTTTCTCAGAATACTGAGGCGTTTCTTAGGACCCAAAAAATTAATTGGATAAAGCAACCAGACCAACCGTATTTCTTTGTTGATCCTCAGAAATATGTTTTCTTTCAAACTTCTACAGGTTTAATTTCATTGTCTGATAAAATTGACATTAAGGGTTACGCCCAAAAGATGCTTTTGAAAGATAAAAGCGAAGACATTGAGGTTGAACCTCTCGGCGGAATGCTTAACGATGTATATCTGATCAGTGTTCGAGGAAAAGACAACGAAACAAAAGTTTTAGCCAAACGATTTAAAGACTGGTCTGGATTCAAATGGTTCCCATTAACGGTATGGTCACTCAGTGCAAGACCATACGCTATAGCAGCGCAAGCTAGATTTGCAAAAGAGTGCGCAATAAGTGAATTTTTGTACAATAAAGGGTTTAATGTACCTAAAATTTTGCATGTAAGTAATGCTGAACGATTAGTTTTCATGGAGTATATTGAAGGAGAGAATCTAACTCAAGCAATCAAACGCATAGCCGCATCTGAAAAAGATCAACCCTTTGAAGACGAACTCGCTGAATTAAGCAAAGCAGGAGAAATATTAGCTAACGTTCATTCTTACGATATTGCGTTGGGCGACACAAAACCAGAAAACATGTTGGTTAAAAAAGATGGGTCAATATACATGATAGATTTTGAACAGGCAGTAAAAGGCGGCGACAAAGCTTGGGATGTGGCTGTTTTTCTATATTACTCTGGGCACTACATTCAACCGTTACATGGAAAAGCAAAAGCAGAAGCAATAGCCAAAGCATTCATAAACGGCTACCTAAAAGCTGGCGGAAGTGCCGAAGTCATCCAAAAAGCAGGGATTTCTAAGTATACCCGGATATTTAGCATATTTACTATGTTCACTATTATTTCCGTTATTTCGAACGTCTGCAAAAAAACTGAAGCATTAAAATAATTTATCAAGGACACCATAAATTTATTTTTTTAGAAGTTTATGTCCAATTTTCAAACAAATTTCTGTTTATGGAAAAAATAAACAAGAGCAGCTATAGTTGTCAAGCAAGAGAGTATTTATCTACTTTGAAAATAATAGTTATTTAGCGATTTTTATGAGCGAATTCTACTATTATAAGGGTTTGTACAAGGTCAAAGTAGTCACACAAAGTGAAGGTTACTGGATTGTGGAAGCCCAGGAAGACTTTGACGATAGCGTGGATGGCGAAAAAACGAAGGTTAAGATTGGCGAGAGAAGAATTGTTGCACTGACTGATCTGCATAAGAAGAAAGTTTTGCCGCCTCCGATTCCAGAGCATGTCTATGAACGACAACTTGAAAAGAAAGTCAAGAAAATGGTAGAGGAATACGAGAACAATTCAAAGAATTAGCAATTACACTTTCTGGTTATTCTTTTTCAAGATTTCTTTTAGAATTCGATTGGATAATAAAAAGAGCAATTCAAAGCTTAAATGACACAACCTGCATTTTCACTTCCAAAAGAGGCAAAATCAGTTGGCTAACCAAAAAATATCCGAAGGCGACTACGTCCTAATTTACTTAGATGCACGCAGAACCTACATGATAAAAATGCAGGCAGGACAAACCTTCCATACTCACAAAGGCTACCTCAAACTTGATGAGTTAATCGGCAAAGAATACGGCGAACCAATCAAAAGCAGCCTAGGCATCTACTTCACCACCCTTAAGCCTTCATTAACCGACTATATTATGAAATCTTCACGTAACACACAAATTATTTACCCCAAAGACGCTGCCTTAATTGTTATGTTCAGTGGAATCGGACCGGGAAGTCGCGTGGTTGAATCAGGAACAGGAACAGGCTCACTAACCACAGCCCTCGCACACTACGTTGGTCCAACTGGCAAAGTTTACACTTATGAGTTGCGCAGTGAATTCCAAAAGAACGCAGCAAAAAATCTTGAACGCTCAAAACTCATAAATAACGTCGAAATGAAAAGCGGCGACGTAACTTTGGGGATTGAAGAGAGAGATGTGGATGCTGTGATTTTGGATTTGGCTGTTCCATGGCTTGTAGTTCCGCACGCTTACGAAGCTCTTAGACCTTCAGGTATCCTAGTTTCGTTTAGTCCAACAATCGACCAGGTAGTTAAAACAACAGAAGCGCTTAGAGAAAACAATTTTGTTTTCATCGAAACAATCGAGTGCATGATGAGAGCAATGCAAGTGGAACGGGGAAAAACCAGACCTCAAACATTGATGACTGGTCATACAGGGTATATTACTCATGCAAGAAAAATCCTCAAGCTACCGCAACCTGCTATTGAACCACCTGCAGATGAGGTAGTGGGAACAGAGGAAAAACAAGAGATAGCAGATGAAGAAACTGCTGAATTAACTTGATTTTTGCTTAGTTTTTACTGTTGTTGGTTGAGACATGCTTAGTGTCCAGAAAGCTTGTTTTAATTGTTCGCCGCGTGTCAAACCGTAGTAGAAGCCTGCTACTCTGCCGACGTAAGGAATTACAAATTGGTCAACTGCTTTGTAGACAAATGGGTTTGGGATACGGTTTTCAAGGAATGTTGGTTTCCAAATCTTAATGTTGTATTCCCAGCATTTAATGAAAAAGTCCCAACGCGCTTTTGATAAAGAATCCATTTCAGCGCCTTTCTTGTTCATTAGTACACAGTTTTCTAAAGGCACAAAGAACAAAGGCACGTAAAATGCATTGTAACTTTTTAGCTTGTCCATAAGTTCAAGAGTCTGCAATATGTCCTCTTCTTTCTCGTCCGGAAGCCCAATAATCAATGTTGCCAAGTGGATACCAGTTATTATCGTTAAATATTCCGAATGCTCCTTCGACAACTTCCTGCCATTGTTCAGGCTTGAAAGGCAACATTTTCCCAGCCATGTACTTCTTCATCAACCTTGGGCTGCCAGTTTCAATTCCTGTTTCTGCAGTAATTATTGCTTTTTTGCCAAATGAGTACCAACTGCGTTCAATGAGAATTTCTGCAAGTTCCTTCACCATTTGAGGGTTATGAACTGCTGGAGCCAAAGACATGTGGGATGCTTGAATGCTTTTGACGCCAGGATATTTAGCAACGCTTTTTACGAGGTTTACGACGGCATCTTTGTTTGGAATGAAACTGTTTATCTTTTGTTCCATATAAGGAAGAGATCTTCTGTAACTAAGGTTACGTGGTTGCTACCTTCAGCTGTGGTTAATGCAACTTCTTTCATGATTTTTTCCATTGGCACATCTATTTTGTGCTGCATTGTAGGGGTGCAAAACTGACAGTTTCTTCCACATCCCTTTGAAATTTCAACTGCACCATGAATACCTGCGTGTTTAGTAAGCGGCATTAAGGCATTGTAATCCCAATTGCTGATTGACTCATCAGCTTTAACAATGCGTGGAAGTGCTTCGCCATTTACTGCCTTTTTGAAAATATTAACTATGGGTTCAGGTCTTCCGCCGAGAAGCACGCAATCTACACCGTAGCTGTCAGACACATGTTTACGTTCAAGCTGCCAAGCACCAAATCCGCCAACGATAATTTTCGGCTTAAACTTCTTTATGTTAGGATGAGCGACCAATTTTTGAAATTCAACAGCATTCATAGGTTCGCCACCGCCAATTATTGAGGAATAAGTCTTGCTAACGTAACCCATGCCTGTTGGATCCATTGAAGAAATGCCTACCACTTTCGTTTCTGGCCCAATGAAATCTTCAAGATCGTCCGGGTGAACTACTGCTACTTCTTTCTCTGTAAAGCCGTTTTCCAGCAACATGGCTTCTACTTTTCTTAAGCCATAAGGTGCAAACCTTGCTCTACCGTCTGGCTTTCGTTCAACTGGGGGATAAAGCGTTTTCCTAACAAACGTTAATGGAACCGGACCCTTACCGAATCCTGCAACGAAAGCGATGAAGGGATTGTTGAAAAAATCACTCATTTCAGTCGCTGATGCTGTAAGAACTATTTTAATGCCTGAAGCTGAAGCCAAATATCTCTCTTCCTCGCGAATAGAGTAAATGATATTCTATAGCCTTTTAAGAATTACTATACACTGCAGACGATCGCACGTAGTTAGGGGTAATTCATATCAATTAATTGATCTTGGTTTTCTGTTCAATTACAAATAAGCTTACAAAAAAGAACTCAAAACTCTTAATCTATTTTTTGAATCCATAAAGCCCAAATTCAAAGACAGAGTATAAATAATAAAGAAACACAAAAGGAAAAAAAATATCAAATGAAGTCTTCAACTAAAAAAATCTTGGTTATTGGCATTATTGTGCTTTTCATAATTTCAATAATAGCAGGCATCATCGGCGGGCACCTATAATTTTCTTAATTTCTAATAGAAATTTTATTTGCCTTAATTGTACTTGATTTGTTTGTTTTAAAAAAGGAAAAATAAGGTTTGATTAGTTATTATTAAACTATATACTGAATTTGCGGCGGCACAACTTGAATGGTTTCAATGGGTCTAATTTTTGTATAGGCTATAAGCCATTCAGAAAGCTTTTGACATTTATGCGGGTTACACAAGAAACTATTGGTCGATGCATTCCACTTATGACAGCAAGAACAAGGAATTTCTGAATTTTCGCTCATATGGAACATGAACATATCAGGTTGAAATTGATTTATCTGTTATGAAGCAGCAATAAAGAGCACTTCTCAACTTGCTGGGGAAACAATTGACATTGGAATTACTTATATGTTGAACTGATTAATTCTCTGGCGCTATAGTGACTAGCTTCTGGTTAATGCTGTTCTTGTTCTTCTTTGAGTCTTCTGAACTCTTTCTCTGTCATTCTGTCTGTAACGCCTGTTCGAGCAAAAACTGCCAAATAATGAGCCACAACTCCTATCCCCCAGCCAACCAACGGAAAGATAAACCAAGGAAAAGAGGCATTAGGAATAGAAGCGTCTCCACGAGTAAACCACCAGACAAAAAACAACAGAACATTTACACCTACATAGACTCCAAAGTGGATATAAAAACCGAGCTTTGCCTCAGCTCTCAGCTTTGCTTTTCTTCTTAGTTCATCATCCGACGACAAAAAATGTTCCCTCTTTGCTATTTGAAGACTAATATTCAATTCTATTGTCCTACATATTTAACATTAACCGATGTCTTCCAACTCGAAAATAAGCATTTCATTGTTTTGAGAAATGATAAAGTGAACATGAGTTTTTTGGTTTGTAAAGAAAGACTTTAATTGCTCTTCAGTACAACTTCAACCAGGGGAGAAGTAACTTGGAAAATTCAGGCAAACTTTTTGTTTGTCCAGAATGTGGAGAACAAAATTTGTCGATTCATCGAATGAACAAATAATAATATTTTTCTGCGAAAGCTGCCACCTTAACTCTTCATTTGAACCCTCAAAAGAAACATATTATGACACAAGCAAATCTTGGCAAGAATTTACTGAAAATTATAGAATGCTTCACTTGTGTTCAAAAAACGAATTGCTTAAAACAGCTGAGAAAAGGTTGGAAGAAGTAGTTAGTCTTTAACAAAATCAGCTTGAAATAGTAACTTAGCGCAAAAACCATCTAAGAATAGTTAAGATCGAAAATTCTCAATTGGAAGCATAGAATAGCTGATGTCTACGAAAACAGCCAGAGGAATTCCTTGAAGATCAAGGTAATTTTGCTAGAACTAAAGTCCCTTTTGTAAAAAAGGAAATTAGAGATTTAATATGTCAGAAAGTCTGGCTGAAGTTTAACGACACTAAACGAAGATTCTGCTTGCCGTCTGAGAACCTCTGATTGTACAGACGCCAACATTCGAGTAACTCGTTTTCCCCCATATTTTTAGTGTATAAGCGCATAGACTTGCGATATCTTCCCACTCACACACCAAGAACCCAATCTTAACTGCTTTGTCAGGATTAAGAATAAGACAAATTTCTTTGCGCTCCAGTCTTTGCGATATGTATTATTATCCTCTCGATGAAATATGCTCTGCTATCTTTCAGTTTTTTGTTAAAATTTTGAGGAGTTTAAGCCATATCGGTAGCTTTGCTAAGAACGCCTCAACAATCAACAAATCACGTTCATCAACAAAGACTACTTGAAGAGGCGATCCGAACGGAAAATTGTTCTCAACAAAAGCCTTCAGTCTTGAATACCAAAGTTCTTCCTGCTGGAAGCCCTAGGGTGTGAATGTAATGAACCAAAAAGGCAACGTCGTATTATACTTAAATAAAGAACTGATTGAAAGTTAAAAGAATTAGGGTTCAATTTAAGTAAACACTTGAAAACCACTTAAGACAGGTAAAAACGCAGTTTTTACCATGCCAAAATTTAAAGGACAAAATATCGACAAATCCACAATGCGTGTACCGTACCTAAAGCCAGAATATAGGATAAGGGAGCCACACTGAAACACCCTTAGGCTGCTCTGTTGTTTAATCGCTTTATAGGGCAGTTACGTAGTATAGGGCAGTAACGTTATGATTAAATGGTGAATGGTAAATGTCGGAAAAATCAAGAATTGTTTTCGTTGGGAATAAGATGCCTATGGACTATGTTATGGCAATTATTACAGGTCTGTCGGCGAGCGATGCTAAAGAAATAACCTTGAAAGCCAGAGGAAAAGCAATAACTACAGCTGTTGACGCGGCTGAAATAACTAGAAATCGTTTCTTAAAAGACCTGAAAGTACATAAAATCATGATTGGAACAGAGGAGATGCCGCCAAGAGAGGGCGAAACCAGAGCACGGATGGTTTCAACAATTGAAATAATGCTTACAAGACAGTAAGGAATACTTTGCGAAACACGTGCGCTAAGTAAACATTAAGGCGTCGCATGTTTTGGTCTTCTGTCTTCCGATTGAAAATCCCATTGTAGAACCAAAGCAACTTTGCTTTCTCTGATTAGGCGCGCCACAGATTATGTGGCAGTAGTTAAAGCTGGGAAAGTCCAACTTAAAGAGTACATTTATGAAAACAATGCTTTTGGTGAATTGCTAGATAGGGACCTGGCAACATGACTTTGAATAGGAGTAAACCTTGGTGTAACTATGAAATGTCCTGCTTGCAGTCAAATGCTTAAACGAATAGAGGGTGTATGCGGCGAGTACATCTGTATTAATTCTGAATGCCTTGAAAACAAGAAAGCACTGGTGCAGGGATACGCAGAGTTTTACGGGCTTACCCAAGCAGACATAAACGCAAATTATCACATAGCACTTACCAAAAAATAGAAAGCAGAAATAGCCAAACACCAAAATAAAACATGAATAAGGAGAATAAACAACCTGTGAAAAACTTGAATAACGTTTTATGTCCAATTTGTTCTTATTGTGGTAGCACTCACCTTGAAGAAGATGAAGATGTCGTTAAGTGTCTTGATTGTGGGATGGGAAATTATAAGAAAGGTAGGCATAAGAAGTATTGTAAATAATTGCTAAAGTAATGAATTGAAAAAAAAATGGATAATTTGAACATGTACGAATTCAATAGTAATCCGCATAGTAATTGGGGAAGCAATCAACCTTACGAGTGCCTTCAATGCGGAGCAACCACGATGGGTGAAAACATAGAGGAAAGAAACGGCTTAATCAAATGTATCGTATGCGGATACAGAGTTTTAAAGAAGACGAAGCCCCCAGTTGTAAAGAGAGTTCTCGCAAGATGATATAAGGCTGAATCGCCGTCAGCGTAAATTCACGTTTATCTGTCCCTTCCGGAATTACACTACAAAAGGCGCAGGCTTCTGCAGCCTTCGAACCTGATTCATAAAACTCCTATACCAATTCTCAATTTCTGGCGCTATGCTCGGGGAAACCTCCCCCATAGCTTTCTCAAAATCGCTTAAGGTAACCTCTTTTGCGTTGCTGTCTCTTCTTAAAGCGTTCATGGCGGCCTCCCTGCATACGGATGATATATCAGCGCCAGAGTAACCTTTCGTCATGCGATACTCCTTGATGTCCACATCGTTTGATAGTGGCATGTTCTTTGTATTAATCTTGAAGATTTCAAGTCTGGCCGCTTCGTCGGGTTCTGGAACATAAATTAGTCGATCGAATCTGCCTGGTCTTAATATGGCTGAGTCGACAATATCGGGCCTATTTGTTGCAGCTATAACTATGATGTTTTCTAAGGGCATTATTCCATCCATTTCTGTTAAAAGCTGGCTGATAACGCGTTCAGTTACTCCGCTGTCGCCGTCGCCCTGCCCTCTCCTTGGAGCAAGAGAGTCAACTTCATCGAAGAATATGACCGCTGGCGAAGCCATTCTAGCCTTCCTGAAGATCTCTCGAATAGCCTTTTCTGATTCGCCAACCCACTTAGAGAAAACCTCCGGGCTCTTAATCGAAATGAAGTTTGCCTCGCTTTCAGTTGCAACAGCCCTAGCCAGCATTGTTTTCCCACACCCAGGCGGGCCTATTAACATTATACCTTTAGGCGGCTGAATCCCCATTCTCTTGAAGACTTCAGGATTTTTCAGCGGCCACTCAACAGCCTCCTTTAACTTTTCTTTAACCTCCTCCAAGCCTCCCACTTCATCCCAATGAACAATTGGAACTTCCACAGCAATCTCTCTCATTGCTGTAGGGGTAATCTCCTTGAAGGCGTTCAAGAAATCATCTATCTGAACCTCCATCTTCTCCAGGACGCTGGGAGTTATTCGCTCTTCCTTCAGATTTATCTCGGGAAGATACCTAAGTAGAGCTTTCATAGCTGCCTCTCTGCACAGGGCGGCCAAGTCAGCACCTGTGTAACCGTGCGTCCGCTCAGCAAACACCTTTAAATCAACATCACGGGCTAAGGGCATTCCTCTGCTATGAATCAACAATATGTCATGACGCCCCCGCTTGTCTGGGGGGCCTATCTCTATCTCGCGGTCAAACCTCCCCGGCCTTCTGAGAGCTGGATCCAAGGCATTCGGCCTGTTTGTTGCACCTATTACTATGACATTTCCTCTACCAGTCAATCCGTCCATGAGAGATAGAAGCTGAGCGACAACCCTTTTCTCCACTTCACCAGTAACCTCCTCACGTTTGGGCGCGATGGAGTCCAACTCGTCTATGAGTATGATGCTCGGATCGCTTTTATGAGCCTGTTCAAATATTTCTCGAAGCTTCGCCTCCGACTCCCCATAGAACTTACTTATTATCTCAGGCCCGTTTATTGAGAAGAAGTTTGCGTCAGACTCATTCGCTACTGCTCTAGCTAGGAGTGTCTTTCCGCAGCCGGGTGGGCCGAGCAGTAGAACCCCTTTCGGAGGATCTATTCCAAGTGTCTGGAAAATTTCGGGATGCCGCATTGGAAGTTCAACCATCTCCCTTATGCGTTGAATCTCCTCCTTCAAGCCTCCTAAGTCCTCATATGTGATACGTGGTACATCTTTAGTTTCCGCCGCAGGTTCAGTCAATATCTTCAATGTAGTATCGTGGGTCATCTTTACTATTCCTTGGGGCTGCATCTTCGCTACGTTGAACTGAACAGAATGACCCAGCATCATAACGGACGTCGTGTCTCCCTCAACAAACGTCCTATCGATAAGTCTATTCTTCACAAAATTTGCGAAGTCTTCGTCAACGTTCAATCGCATATTCAATGGAGCAAGTACTATATTCAGGGCATTTTTAACTTCAGCCTTGCGAACTACAACGTAATCGTTTATTGATACGTCAGCATTTTTACGTAAGACCCCATCGATTCGTATAATGTCTGGATCCTGATCTTCAGAGTACGCTGGCCAAGCGATCGCGGACGTTTTTTTCTTCCCTGAGAACTCTATTATGTCTCCAGATGAAACCCCTAACTTTTGCATTGTTCTCGGGTCTATTCTAGCGATTCCTCTTGCCACATCTGTCTGTCTGGAATCCAGAACTTTCAGCTGAACTTCGCTCAATTTTCAACTCTCCATTAAACGTATTTCTGATAAAGCACTAAATCCGTTCTCTCAAACATCATTAGAACATATTGTGATTCGGTAAGGGTGTCAGGACACTTTCTTAGATATAAACTGGGCAATTTTCTGAAAGTGAAGCTAGTTTTCAGTGCACACGCTGATTAGTTTAATTCAATTTTTCTCGGTTGTTATTTGGCTTCACTCTTCTTAGTTGTTATTAACTTTCGCCCTTCTTCTTGGTGTCTATATAGGTTTTCTTTTTCACTTTCTTTCTAATCGGGCAATTAAGTCGAATAGACGATTTGCACCTGCGGCAGTTTTTAACTAAACCTGCTCTTAATTGGCACATTTTCATTCATCTCTTTTCTCATGCTTATACTCATTGTTCGTATGTTTATACTAATGCTTTTTTTAGCTCAGTTTGTTATTTTTCCAATAGTTAAGCAATTAATTAAAATTAACTATTCACTATATTTGCCAAACTCAGATTGTAATTTGTCTCGGTGATTTGGCTTAGGCTTTTCTGGTTGCTCTATCTCACTACCCTATTCGTTACAGCCATAACCTTTATCCTCGGTTTTTTCGTCCTGAGGTTTCAACTGTTCACTTTACCTTTGCTCATAAATTCATTCAAAATGTGTTATTGAGCAAACTACTGTCTAAATTAACAGCTAAAACCTTGCCCATTACTTTCTCTTCTATTTCTTTTGATTTAGTTCCCTTCTTTGGACTATCATGGCTCCATTCTTTTCCTAACGTAACTTGCCACACATTTGTTTGAATGGTGCACTTTTTTAGGATCATAAGTTTCAAATACGATACCGCAGGGGCAGGTTCTAACGAGAACTTTATTACTTAATCTTTCAAAGTTTTCCATACCACTCTACCCAACAATATTTACATTCAAGAAACTTAAGAACAGCCTTATCCACATCGTTATACTCAACGATTAAAGATAATAAGTCCTTCTTTTCCTCTTCAATATTCCATATATGCTTTTTTCGATAGTTCTTCTTTGGAATGGTAAGTTTTATTCGTAGAATATGAGGTTTTGTTCCTCCAATATTACATGAAGCTTATGCACTGCGTCATAAACGTCTTGTTCTTTCTTCGCCCCGGTACAAACAAGGCTCCCGCTTGCGAATATCAGTATGACCACCTTAGGCTCGTCCATCCTGTAGATCAAGCCTGGAAACTGCTCCGGTTCATACATCGTTTTTGTAATCTTGGAAACTGTCTTCTCCAAATCTACTTGTCCGCCTAGACTTGCAGAAGCAACGATGTTAACAATCTTCAAATCTGGCTTGCTAACAATGATTATTCCGCCCATTTTCAGTTCCTTAACAACTTTCATGATTGCTCTGCGGGAGTCCTTTCCCGATTTTGCGCCAGTACAAATCATTTTGCCAGAACTAAAAATCAGCGTGGCTGTCTTCGGTCTCTTAAGCCTAAACACTAATCCGGGAAACCTGTCCGGACGATATTCTGCAGTTGGA
>CAVYJU010000019.1:0-30333 GCA_963768895.1 Candidatus Bathyarchaeota archaeon | reverse complement strand
AGTCCACTGCCTGATTTAGTGTTGATTGATGGTGGCCCAGGCCAAGTAAACGCAGCTAAAACGGCGCTCAACAGTTTGGATTTGCAGATTCCCCTCATCGGCTTAGCGAAGAGCATGAAGAAATATATTTACCTGAGGATTCAACGCCTAAACGTTTCGACAAGAACAGCCGAATGATGCTCTTGCTTAGGCGGATACGTGATGCTGCCCACGACTTTTCGTTGAGTTACAACTTGAAGAGAAGGCAGATGAAGAGCCGGGAAGACTTCAAGACACTATAAGAATAACGGAAATTCAGTGCGTTTTTTTTCTTTGTGTTTTAGGTTGCTTTTTTGAAACAAAGCTTAAATTCTTTGCAGGTTATGTGCTATAACGTGTGGATTTGTGTTATAATATGCGAGAATGTGATGGAATGTGC
This sequence comes from Candidatus Bathyarchaeota archaeon, assembly GCA_963768895.1. GTDB lineage: Archaea > Thermoproteota > Bathyarchaeia > Bathyarchaeales > Bathycorpusculaceae > Bathycorpusculum. The sequence continues at coordinate 29,915 of CAVYJU010000019.1, read as the reverse complement.
GTTTTTGTGTGGAAATGTGAAAGAAAGGAGCTGGTAATTTGCCATTAACTCGAAGAGTAACTTTCAAAGCAATTCTGAAGAAAAGAGACCTGTTATATGTTCCTAAATTAATCCGTTGGCAGTATAAGCTGGAATCGTCTGAGATCTTAAGGGTCACCGTTAGCGTAGTAGGCGCGATGGGATTAAGAGAAAGTTTTCTTGGCAAAATGCACAAAGACGGACGAATAGCTATTCCAAAGTTACAGGTAGCCTTACTTAAGTGCAAAGAACCAAGTCTTGAAGGCTTCGCATTAGAGGTCACGCTTGAACCCGCATAACAAATTCAAAGACAAAATCACTTTCACTTAACTTCTAATGCATAATTATATTAGTTGCCTATATACCTTTTAAATGGGTTTATTGATTAGGGAGCTGATTTGTCCCTAAAATCGATTAATGCTTATTTTAAATGTGGAGTTTTGGGATTAATCGCGGGGTTTGTTTCATGTATTCACGATACTTGTCGCCGAATCTATCAATCAACGTAGTTTCCTCCTTGCCTACCTGTGGTATGCTGAATTTGACGTAAGTATGCAGAATTCATAACCTCTTTTAGTTAAAAACCTGTCAATGTTGGACATGCGCCGGGCAAACGCCCTTCAAGACTCAAATCCTAAAGTAATTGAGAACATTTGTCAACCAGCCTTCGTCGAGGCTACTTCCACAGAAAAAGGCAGCTTGCGTATTTTACATGTTGACGATGACCAAACTCTTATTGAAGTTTCAAAACAGATACTTACGATAGAAAATAATTTTGAGATTGAAAGCGCATTATCTGTCAAAGAAGCCTTCCAAAAGCTCGGCAAACAAAATTATGATGCAATCATTTCAGATTATGAAATGCCCCTGAAAGACGGATTAGATTTCCTAAAAGAACTCAGACAACAACAAAACGATGTACCGTTCATTTTGTTCACAGGAAAAGGAAGAGAAGAAGTCGCAGTCAAAGCTTTGAATTTAGGCGCTGACCGCTACATCAACAAAAACGGTTCACCCGAAACAGTCTACTGCGAATTAGCCGACGCAATAAACAAGACTGTAAAACGCAAAAAAACTGAACTTGAGCACAAGAAATCTGAGGAAGCTCTGATAGCTGCTAGTGAGAAATTTAAAACAATTTTTGAAAATATTTACGACGTAATAGCTTACGTTGACACTCAAGGAAATATAATGGAATTAAATAATCGGGTTGAAGACCTTCTTGGATACAAACCGGAGGAGATAATCGGCAAGAATTTTGTTTCTCTTGGCGTAATAAAGTTAGAAGATGCCCAAAAGTTATCGAAACTTTTCCATGGGTCACTGAGAAAAGGCGAAGTAAAGAAAATAGTGGAGTTGGAACTCAAACACAGAAATGGTAGCAAAGTTATCCGTCGAGGTGCGTACCTAGGTACATACGCAGATAAGAACGGAAAAATTGTCAGTATCGTAAACATCTTTAGAGACATCACCGAAAATAAGAAAGCAGAAGCCGCGATGGGTGACAGTGAGAAAAAATTTAGAAAAGTATTCGCAATCGGACATGATGCATTTCTAATATCCACTCTGAAAGAATCCACCATTATTGACGTTAACGAACGTTTTGCTAAAATGTTTGGCTATACAATTGGCGAAGCAGTTGGTAAGAGTGCAATAGAGCTAGGATTATGGGCTAATTTGTCTGATAGAGAAAAGATAGCCAGTCACCTTAAATCTAAAGGAAAAATAGAAAATATCCAAATTTCTTGCAGAAGAAAAAACGGCGAATTATTTCCTATCCTGCTATCAGTTTCCTTGATCGACGCGAACAATCAACAGTTTGTGTTGAGTACAATTCGAGACTTATCTACCTCTAAGCATGCTGAAGATGCTTTGAAAGAAAGTGAGGAAAAATTTAGAAATTTAGCGGAAGAATCGCCTAATATTATTTTTATAAACAAAAGCGGCAGAATAGTTTATGCTAACAAGAAAAGTGAAGAAATCACAGGATACACAAGAGAAGAGCTTTATTCTCCTAACTTTAGTTTCCTTTCGCTTTCGACGCCTGAAAATGTTGAATCCATTAAGTCTTTTTATTCTAGACACCTTAAAGGCGAAGTTACTTCTCCATATGATTATGAGTTAATGAGCAAAGACGGCAAAAGAATCAATGCAATAATCACTTCGAAGTTGATAGAGTACGAGGGAGAGAAAGCCATACTTGGCATAGTGACAGACATTTCTGAACTCAAAAAAGCCGAAGAAAACTTGAACCAGACAATGAAAGAGTTAGTTAGCGTAAATGAGAAACTCGGCGTAGTAGGCAACTTAACTAGGCATGACGTTCGAAACAGGATGAGCGTCATAACTGGAAACATCTACCTTCTCAAAAAGAAACATTCTGACAACCCTGAAATCATGCATCGATTAGCCGACATGGAGCGAGCCTGCGAAAGCATAAAGGATATTTTTGATTTCGCTAAAATGTACGAGCAGATTGGTGTTGAAGAGTTAAGTTTGATAGATGTGAAAAAAACCGTTGGCGAGGCAATTGCGCTTTTTTCTGGCTCGCCTAACCTGAGAATCATTAATGAATGCAACGGACTTAAAGTGCTTGCAGATTCATTTTTGAGGCAACTATATTACAATTTAATTGACAACTCAGTAAAACATGGCAAACGAGTCACCAAGATTAGAGTGCATTACGAGAAAACCGCAATGAACGAGTTGAATTTGATTTACGAAGACGACGGCGTTGGCGTACCAGTCCAGAATAAGCCATGTCTGTTCAACGATGGATTTAGCACTAGTGGCTCATCTGGTCACGGCTTATTTTTAATTAGAAAAATGATGAAAGTCTACGGGTGGTCTATTGAGGAAAATGGAGAACCAGATGTCGGCGCTAAATTCACCATCACCATTCCAAAATTGAATAACATTGGAAAAGAAAACTACCAAATTTCAAAATGAGTTTTCTACCTGTCTCCATATAGGGTTATAGCATGTTTTGGGTAAAATTTGTTCAGTTGGGGTCAGTTGGCTTTTTTGAATTGGGGTTTGCTGCGTTTGCAGGTTGCGTTCCCCTGCGACTCTAAGCGTGTCCCTGCGTCTTTCTGCGTTCTTTTGAGGCTTTTTTTGACCCAAGGCGCCTCTAAATTTTAAGTGTCAACTAGATGTCTTGTACCGTCGGGACAATGAACCAACTCGCCCTTCATCACCGGGAAAAAACGTATTTTACACGACTTCAGCTGACTACATCCATCGCAATCACGAGACAACAATTCTTCATTCACTTCCTCTTTCAACACTATTTTGGAAGCAACCACAATGAACCTCTAAAGAAATAAAGTTATGCCCGATTGAGTCTCAAGGGGTAAACCGTACAACAAAAACAAGGTTTCTCTAGTCTGAATTCTGAGTGCATAAAGTTTAAAAAACTGAATGGAAATTCTTCGTTTGATGGGTAGGTCGGAGGGAAATGCAGGGTGGTTCGCCATCTTCACGCATCTTCCGCACACTCTAACCTACCCATCTTAACATCTTAAAATCTTAAAAGTGTGCGGAACCGGCTATACTTTCTATTTAGATTATTTGTGGAACTCTTAAGAACTTTCACACTCCTCTATAAAATAGGAATGCCCTAGTCCCGAGGCTTCCGCGGATCGACGCTTAAAGGTCCACACACATATTTTTCGGCTCGGTACGCGGAGGCCGACCCAAAAAAACGAAATGATGCTTAAGTGAAAGTAAAACTTGGTAAGAAGGGAAGAGAGAATTAATGGTCATCCTTCCAAAGTTTCCAAAATTAGCTTCCCTAACTGTATTCATGAGAATATTACTTGTCGTGGCAGCCATACTTACTATGATAAAAACATTCGGGGAAAGAGTTAAAAAATAGCAATGGCATAAAACCAATAAGGTCAAGTGTCAGAAGAATGGCCAAAAACAAAGTAATTGGTTTTACAGAATTCTTCGGTAAAGTTAACGCCATAGTTGTCCAAGAAGGAAAAGTTGAACTTAAAGAAACTCAAATTGAAAGACATGACTGTTGCTGGAAAGACTAATAAACAAAACCAAGATCAAACGAAATTAAAAAAGAAGAACGCAAAATAAAGCTAACTAAATTCTCCACCACACATAGGACAATTCAATCGCAGTTTTCCCTGGACATTGACCAATTTGTTTACGCAGTAGAAACAATAGTAGATTTGGCACTTAGGACAGTGACTAAAGCCTCCACCAATCATTCTTCCACAAGCATCGCAGGGTCTCGATAGCAGGACATTTGGCATAGCGTTTTCATCATTAGGGATCAATATAACTCAAACGTTGAAACAACATATTGGCTCAGCAGAGGCTACATTAAAAGTGAAACTTGCGCAAAGCGGAAGAAATGTTCTTCTACTTGCAGCAATCCAAAACTGGATATTGTTTACGCAGTTGAGGAAGTTCTCTCAACAAGAGCGTTTACAGCACTAGACAAAGCTTGACATGCAGCTTGCCTAGACTCTACCGAAGTGTCAGCTTCCAGCTCCTCTAGTTTTCTACGTAAACTTTCCACTTCCTTCATAATATCCTGCTTCTTCTTCTCATAATCCTCATTAAGCTTATGCTGTTCATCAGAAAAATTCTTCTGCGCAGCCTCCAGATCACACTTCGCCGTCTTTAAATTCTGCATTAATTGAGGAGTTTTGTCATCTGTCTTCTTTTTCAGGATTTTATGTTTGTTCTCTTCTTCTTGAGCTTTCAATTGACGATCTAGTTCATTCACTCGATTTGACAAAATTTGAAGTTGAGCATCCCTTTTGAGAGTAAATTGCTTCGCTTTCTCAGCGTACTCCTTATCCGTCTCCACAAGAAAATGATTGTTGTAAGCCAAAGCCTTCTCAACTGCGCTACAGTTCGCTTCCTCAACTTTAATTTTTGTTAGTGTTCCTTCAACGTCAAGAAAAATCCGCGAACGATCCTCTGCAAACTGGTCGTCCACATATATGTTAGATTGAGACTCAAAATCAGTCACAATTTTCTGAAAGTTAGAAAGCCAATTATCAAAATTTTGACTAAATGGTGAAGCAGGAAAAACCAGTGGTTCCTAATTGTTTTGATTCATTTACAGTTTTTTCTGCTAGCTCCTTCATGTGTGCAAGATTCTTTTCTTTAAGAGACTCCGCGCTAGGTAATTCCGTTGGTTTCTCTGGTTCTATTACTCCTTTTAATGAATTAATTTCTTCTCTTAAAGCAGCAATTTCACTTTCTAAAGTATTAGACTTAGCCTCAGCTATTCTTTTTAACTCTTCAATTTCAGCTAAAAGACTTTGTTTTTCAGTCTTCTAAACTTTTGAGTTTCTCGACTGTACTCTTAAGACTACTCATATTGATTTTTCTCCCCTTCTGCGGAAGATAATAGTTTTTTTTACACTTAAAACTTTTGCAAGAATAGTCGAAAATCAATAACTGCTTGTAAATTTTTGCTTTTTTGTTAGCCGGTTTGGAATTGAAGAGTTTGGGAAATTGGTTCTAGCTTTATCGTTATGAGGTTTCTTGTTATTTTTCGAATTGAATCTGGGAACTATGTCGATAAGAATTGAGTAAGTAAACAAGACTATGTAGAATATGCTTGGAATCACCAGATAGACTTGGTAGAGCACTTTCTCCGCCTCGACCCAAAGCGAACAAAGGCCCAATAACAGCGCCTAACGGTATTATTAGAACCCAGTTCATGTTGTGACCTTTAAAGAGTGACTGCAGATCTTTGAGCTTATACATGATTGGCAAAGTAACAGCGAAAAGCGCAAGTTCGGTAATTTGGATTGGCAAGCTTGTTACCGCATAGTTTAGGGCTTGGAACCAATTTTGAGAGATAGGCCACAATAACTCGATTCCTCCAGTGAAAAAATCACCTATTAAAATATGAGAAAGAAGAGCTGCGTAATATGGAATGGCGCGTTTTCGATAAACCGCAAAAAAAGGAATCATAAGAACAGTTATGGTGATGAACGAGTGGGTAGGTCCTCGATGCATAAGGAAACGCAGAATCAGATCCACATCTGGAAGAACCGAAGCCGTCAACAGAAGCGGCAAGTTCACTTTGACTTTGGCAAGCTTTGAAGAACCCTTTCCTAACAGGTATCCCAAAGCAAAGTGACCGATTGCAAACGTTCCAAAAACCTCTTAGCTACCGTAATTGCAAATTGACCCTATTAAAGCCAACTCTGGCAATTGCTTGGTTGAAACAACATGATTCAATTGGCAAAATTAGTTTCTTGCTAAGTAATGCCTCGGTTTTCTACTAATTGGAAAGTGCCCTGAAGTTTTTTCTTTAGAAATGAAATTCAAAATTGGGTTTTGGTGGACTATTTATTATTGGGTTTGTGCCTGCAATGATCCATAATATGACTTGGTTACTTCTACAAACATGAGTGGACCAGTAGTTTTTGCGATCGCATGCACGCGGTGAGTTACATTATTTACGAATGTTAATGCTTGCTGTTTGTCTTTTAAGTCAAGTTTGTTTTTCGTTAACTCTATCTTCACAGCGTATTCTGCTAACATATCTGCACCGCAGATTTCTCCGTTGTTTATCAACATCGATTTAACCATGTCTAATAATTCTTGTTTGCAATCCAAGTTTTTCCACAGTGGTTCTGCTTTAGAATAAGTTTGCTGTAGATCTTTGAGATCTTTTGTACCGTTGTTTCCTATGAATAACTTAACTCGTTGTTGCCATTTAGTGATCCACAAGCCTGTCCAAATGGTTAGGAAAGAGTCAAGTTCTGGCAGATCGCTTTTTGAGATTGTTTCTATTTTTTCGTCAAAGTTTATAGAATAAGATGATTTGTTACTGAATTTCATGTAGTTGGCGAAGTCTTTGTATGCGAGTTGAAGCACTCTTCTGTCGGAACCTTGCGTTTCTAGGGTTGGACTTATTTTTTGGATTTTTTTAGCAATTAATTGTTCAATGAAACTCATTTTTGCCTTCTCCTTCTTCCTTTCTTTCTTCTCTATCTTGTATCGCATCATATGCGACACACCCTTCTCTTACTCAAAGCTATATAATTGTCTTAGGCTAGTTTGAGTAATATTTCGGTTCTTGACATATTTTAGAAAAGAAATTGAGGTTATTCAACAAAAGTAGCGAAAAGCTAATTCTTGAGTCGATATCGTCTCGGGCGCTTTGGTACACCGGTAATATTCCAATTTTAGAAATATGCCTTATGAAGGCAAAAAAGTATTGAGAATCAGAAATCAGGTGTCATAATGAGATTCGAAAAGATAAAGAATCATCTTTTTTCAGGTGGCTGCCCCAAACGTGGCACATGCAGCCTTTACCAACCTAAAAGTAATACCTGTGTTTCTGGCCCATACAATTATTGCGGGAAATACCGTTCAATTGTTGAAACAAAACAGCAAGAACCTCACATTCTCATCAACCAACTCGAAAGCTACCAAAAAGACAAATGAAAATTTCGACAGCCCTAGCTAAGCGGCTGCCCAAAATAGTTCCGCTTGATTGTTTTCTTAATGCTACAGCTTACTTAATATTGTGGGCGCGTTTGTCCTTCAAACCGTAACTCAATAGCCACCCAAAGGTCCAAAGGATAACCCACACGGGCAAAAATATTAGCCTAGCTTTTTTATTTGCTTTTTTCATATTCGCATCTCTTCCGACTGAAGCTATGATAGTCTTTTGACAAGATAAAATTTGTTGCAAAATTCGATTAACAATTTTGTTAAGTACAATTCGCTAATAAAATTCAACATACTTGGACGCTTGGCTGGAAAAGGAGCTTCCGCCTAATGCACTTGTTCCTTAAGAGGAAAAGCCCAGATCAAAAGGCAAACGAGCAATCTTTGACCTGTATTGAGAAATCGAGAGGACTAGAAAGTTATTCAGTGAAGCTCTGTGGAGCGCTAGTCTTTTCCCAAAGAAGCGCGAACGAGTGCCGCGTGAATAATGAGGTATATTATAGAACCATAATGTTTTTAGGGCTTACCAGTCGATAGTGAACCATTAACTGGTGCCACATTTGAACTTCCTGCATCCTTTTTCATTGTTCGAATTAATCACTTCAAAGAGTCTGGAGGCCGCTGTCAATGGGTAAACCTGAGCGAGTTTTAGTTACAGGCGGCGCAGGTTTTATCGGCAGTCACTTCGTTGACAAGTCAGTATCTGAAGGTTACAATGTAAGAGTTCTCGACAATTTATCCGGTGGCAACCTTAAGAACATAGAAGGCCACTTGAAAACCAAACAAGTGGATTTTGTCAAAGGCGACATTCGAGACTCAGTAGTCGTCAATGAATGCTTAGAAAATGTCGATGCCGTTGTACATTTCGCCGCCCAAATTAGCGTAACCTATTCGATGGATCATCCTGATTTTACCTTTGATGTTAATTCTGTTGCAACAAAGAATCTGTTAAGTGCTTGCGCAAAAAAAGCTGTTGGAAAATTTGTGTTAGCTTCTTCATGTGCTGTCTATGGCGATCCTGACCCCAAGTTTCTACCCATTGATGAAACTTGTAAGACAAACCCAATTTCACCCTACGCAGAATCTAAACTTCTTGCGGAAAACCACTGTTTTCAATTCGACAAGGAGAAACTTTTGCAGGCGGTTGTTTTAAGATTTTTTAATGTTTACGGTCCCAGACAAGGCTTGAATGATTATAGCGGAGTAATAACCAAGTTTATCAGCCGAATTAAAGAAAAGAAACCTCTAATAATTTATGGAGATGGCTCCCAATCTAGGGATTTTGTTAACGTGAAAGATATTGTTAGGGCTGTTTTTGCTGCAATGCAAAGCAAAGATGCTCATGGACAAGCCTTGAATATCGGCTCTGGCAAACCAACTTCTATTAATGAATTAGCTAAAACTCTTTTGGAGTTGGCTGGCGTTGATTTAGAGGTTTGCCACGAGAAACCCAGGGTTGGCGATATTATGCATAGTTACGGGAACATAAGTAAAGCGAAAAAAGTCCTTGGGTATGAGCCCAAAGTTACCCTTAAGGATGGCTTAAAAGATCTGCTTTCTTATTCCTTGAGCGAGACGAAAATGTAAGAAGTAAGAGCTTCTTTTCTGAATACCAGTTTTCTATTTCCTGTTTTAGTTTGTCCGTCTAAAAGCAAAATATGATGGTAACGATCATTAACAATTCTATTTTTAGACGGCAGCCTTTACCATGATTACTATCTATTATGTATTGAACTTGGCTACTTTGACTTTTTTCTAAGACGCTTGAACTCTAAGGTTTTTTTGCCGCTGTTCTCCATCCTTTAGTCTCTGTTCAAGTTTTCTTTCCCTTTCTTTTCTCTCTACTGTTACTAGCGGTGCGAACACAGCGGCGGTGAGGAAGCGTTCAATTTTCGAATGCTTTTTCATAATTTTTCCTAATATCTTAAGATTTAATATACTATAAAAACGGTATTACTTACCAATACATATTACAAAAATGGAAACATGTCAAACGAATTTCTTTATAGCGCTTCTTTCTGCTTTCTTAACACACTATGTAACAGCGAAGTGAGATTCCTCAATAGCGTTCTCCGACTGTTATGGCTTGCCACAGTGTCCACAACTTTCTTTGTTCTCGAACTCGAAATCCAACACGCCTAAAAGTTTTCCTTATTGAACTAGGTTCGTTGGTTTCAAAATAGCGGATAAGCTTGGATAATCCCAGCGGCAGCCAAAAATCGGCGAGAAAAAACAGACCGCCTACTTGCAAAACACGTTCCATTTCTCGTAGACCTTTCTCTTGATCTTGCCAGTGGTGAAAAGAAGCAGTGCTGAAGGCGAGATTAACCGATTCATCAGGTAAAGGCAGCGATTCACCTTGGCTAAGGTAGAATTTAGCATCAGGCATTAATCGGCGGGCGTTCTCTATCATGCCGTTTGAAGGATCAACCCCAATCAACTTTGCTTGAAGCCAGTACTTTCTGGCTTTACGGAGCAATCGCCCAGTTCCACAACCAACGTCTAAAACGGTGTTAGGGGTGTGTTCTTTTTTAGCCATGTCCAGTACATGCCTCTGCAATCGATCAAAAAGAAACCACTGTCCCCACGAATTCTCATAAGTCGAAGACCAATGGTTGAATTTTTCGATGTCATTCGATTTCTTTTCAGCCATGCTCGCTCCCTCAAAGTTGTAATTTTTAGGTTTTTCTCAGTTTTCTTGTTTTCTTTTGTCTAGCTATAAATTTTTTCTGAATTGTGAAGTAACAAAGGCTATTATAACTCTTATACATTGAATAGAGATTGTCGATTGCAGATTCCACCCGTTTATCTTCCTCGAATCCGAGTTGCAGTAGCAATTTCAAGCTCAATGAATTTTGCATAATGCCTACATGTCGGTAGCAAATTAGCTTGGGCACCATCTCTTCTTTGTATTTTTGGGCAGCTTCAAATTCTTGATCACGGGCCTCAGTTGAAAAAACGTATTGACTCTGTAATCCGTATTCTCTGCCAGAACTTTGAAGTGCAGGCCACATCAAATTTAAATTCTGGAAAATGAAGGTAATTGCTTTTTGAACAGAATTATTCTGAAAGGAAACGCCTAAATTATGTAGTTTTTCAAGGTTATGGATCGTTGCCACAACAGTATTTTCCCATGAACCGTTTTCATTCTGAGTACCTTGGATATACCGTATGAGTTTGTTTATTTCCTCAACATCGTTCTTAGTTATACATCGACATATGATCGACTTAATTAATAGAGAATAATAATCATATTTGCCTGCTAGTTTTTCAGCCACGTTTTCAAGCAAGAAGCTTGAAATCAAATCATCCAGTGCTTGAATGTGCTTTAACGCTGACAAGATGTCGTACGTGACTTTTGGAGAATTTTGCCATAATCCATTGCTTTTTTGCCTAGATAAAATCAATGATGTTTCAGGAAGTAGTATTCGAGAAGCGATTTCGAAAGGCAAATCCCGCAGTAAAAAATAGCTTTTGGTCTTGATGATTTTGTCAAAATCAACTTTTTGCGCCCTATAGAATTCTTCGGAAAAACATGAATATTTTTTAGTCATCATTAAAGGAATTAATCCTGCAACGGTACAACGCAGCAAAGAAACAAAATCCTCCCTTTTGACGCCTTCTATGTAGTTTGTATTTGTTGATTTAATAAATAGATCTGCTGTAAACGCCTTAAAAGTGAAGGGAATCATACTTCAAATTAACCTCAAATCCCAAGATTTGTAGTTAAGTCCTTTTGTGCTTAGAATACGTTTTTTCAGTAATAAGCTCAGACCGTTTTGGGATAAGCCTTGTTCGACTGATCTTTAGCCTCTTTTTACTGGTAAATTGGGCTATTATCTCCCCTCCGGCGCCAACTGTTTGCATTTAGTTAGTTGTAAGTTCTCCAAGCCTTTTAGTTAGCTCATCAAAAATTAACTGTTTTTTTTCTGAGCTTAAAAGGAAGAGGACTTTTGACGCCATCTCGTTTGAAATTGTGAATATGTAGTTCAGTTTTATGACGCTGTCTTTTATGGCGCCTTCACTTTTGGTTAGCGGTATCCCCTTCATCTTAAGGTTGCTGGTTACGCCTGCTACCACGACATTTCCTAATTCTTCAAAAAGAACTACTGCAGGTCTAACCTTGACTTCAGCGGTGTCAGTAAATTGTACCTTTGCAAGTATAACTTCGCCAGGCTTAGGCATTTTCCCAAGCCTCGTCTTCATCATTATCCCATAACTCTTCATTTTCGACTGCTGAATTTTGTGGATAAACTCATCGTACTGCCTTGTTTTTTTCGATTCTTTGGCAGTTTTTATTAAGTTAGAAATAGTTTCATTGTAAGTTTCTCTTGGATATTTTTTGATGTTTTTTAGCTCTTTGACCACCGATTTCTTCAGCTGTATTGTGGTAACATCCTCATCTTTCATTATGTATGACCTATAACTGATTATAGCATAATTATAATAAATATATTGGTATATTAAGCCACTTTGGATTGAAAGCATAGCTTCGAATCCGCAGCGGTTCGAATCCCATCCTGCACGAACATACGCAAAACGGATGGAGCCTGTTCGATATGCTTTGTAGTCAAGAAATTTTGACTTGGCTTAGTCAAAGAACCTTTACGAGAACGCTTTTAATCACAATTACTGTGAAGAATAATTATGCCGAAAACAAGCGGAACGTTGAAAAAACATTGGGTAGTGGCATTAGCCTTACTTATGTTATCGAGTCCTTTGGCAGCAATACATTTTGCCCTTGCGCAAAACATCAACGTGCCTTCTATTCAATGGGAGAAATATTACTCAGAAGCGTACCCCTATGACGCAATTGACTTCATCGTTCAAAGCAATGATGGCGGATACGTTCTTTTGGCGCCCAATAATCACTACTCTGGATTCTCGTTTCTCCCAGCAAGCGCCACTTTACTAAAAATAGACAAATCTGGAAATGTTGAATGGGACAGACAGTTTAACGAATCAAGTACAAATGATTTTGCGGCTGTAGGAGGATTGGCACAAACCAGCGATCAAGGCTATGTTTTTGCCAACGGAAGAAACGATGGAGTTGACCTCATTAAGATAGATTCAATCGGCAACATAGAGTGGAACTACACTTTTCCTCATAATGGATATGGAATCTCTATGGTTCACACAAGTGATGGAGGGTTTGCCATCGCAGGAACAGAAGAAGGCACACATAATTTGTCTTCACTTTGGCTTGATAAAGACCAACTCCGAAGGAAAATTATCATGGACCAAGACTTTTCAAAACCAGCTCGCTGGATTATCCCAAATGATTCAAGCAAAAGACGGAGATTTCATAGTCTTAGGTTATACATATAATGCAAGTACTACCATAATCTCAACCAACGCAGCAGACCTACTCATGCTGAAAATAAGCCCTTCAGGGTCTTTGCTGTGGAGTAAGACCTACGATTCAGGCGAAAGCACGTGGGGCAACAAAGCAATAGTTCAAACAAGCGATGGAGGATACATTTTAACAGATAACACAGGCATCGCCACCGTTATAAAAACCAACTCGAATGGCGGAGTGCAATGGACCAAAACTTACAATGTCTCCAGTAACTATCCAAGTAACGTTTTCACAGGTGCCACTCTAAACTCTGTGATATTGACCAGTGATGGCGGTTTGGCTTTTGCAGGTACAGCAAGCTTTGGCGAGGTTTGGCTACTGAAAACTGACACTCAAGGAACTGTTGAGTGGAATCAAACTTATGGTGACAGAGACCAATATGGCTACCAAGCATATTCTCTTCTGGAAGCCAACGATGGCAGCCTGCTTGTTGGCGGTGAATGGCAACAGATGAGCCACGGCGACTACTACTATTTGCTTAAAACGCAACCATTCTTAACCCAACCTACAGCCTCACCTGAGCCTACCGTAACACTAAACCCTCCAGAAAAGTCTGGGTTATTTCTACAGTTTGTTTTGCCAATAGCTATAGTGGTTGCTATTGGTTTAATCGCTATTATAATAATTCTTTTTAGAAAAAAGAACATTCAAAGTAAGACGTAGCCAAGTGCAAAAGAAAGAGGAGGAGCGGGTGACATCTCCATTGCCTTGGAGTTCGAATACTACCCCCTACACCAATATAAATAAAACAGCAGGGGGTTCTTCGTAGTGTCGCTCACTTTTTAGCCACTTTTTTCTTTAAATCGGTAGCTTATGGACCGATTGAGATAAATCGACTCATAATAGTCTTTTATGACTCAAAGAAAATACAATAAAGTTTTTCTGCCCAGTCGCGAGGAGTAATAAGTAAGCGGCTTTTGCGGAAAGGGCCATCAGTTCAAACCCGGTTGGCTCCGCAACTTGTAAGCGTCGCAGTTTTATCATTTTTATTTTCAGAACAAAGACTCAGCTAAGGCTTATTTTTTATTCATTAAATCCGCTACAACTTTTTCGGATGCATTGCTAAGGCAAATAGAAAACTGAAAGAATTCTAGACAACTTGATGCTGCGATTAATTAAATGAAATCTTTTCTTGCTAAGCTTCTTTTTTGCTTTGATGAGTGATTAGCGGTTGCTCTTCTGGTGGTGCAAGTACACCTATTTCAATTGTCGGCGTTGGGTTTTCGGTTGGTTGTTTTGGCTTGCGTTTAATGTCTTTTCGTTGTTTGGGTTGGCCGACCGTACTGAGGGCATAGCCGAAAAAGAACAAAACTCCTAGAAATGGAAGCAACAGCATTTTCATTCGGCGATTTTTGGCCAAGAGTTACATCTTCCAAGGAGGTAATTTCTATTGGGTGGGACTTCTTAATCAATAGTTGTGCGTCTTTTCTTTTAAACCTTTTGTATATTAAGAGTTAATATATGATATAGTCTACAAGTAAAGATTCCACTGAGCTTGCTAGGTCTTGCTTTCTTTGCAGCTTTCAAGTTTTTAGTATTCTGCAAACAGAACAAATTTGATGTAATTATTGAAACAAGTTCGGGATTCATTATTCCGATATTTATGGAAAACAGGTTAAGCAAAAAATAGCAGTTATGTGAAATTGACTAAAAAAAGAGAGTAGAAGCGAAAAAGAGATGTTGGACTTGGTTTTTTTTAGAAAGCTCCGCTTGCATTAGACATGTTGAGCATGATCATTTGGGTTACATCCCAGTATCCGACAATTTTGCCGTCTTTGAAGCGGAAGAGGTGGATTTGCCTCAAACCGCCTTCGCTGGGTTTGGATTTGTTGTTTAGCATGTTAGTATAGACAGCAACGAAATCTCCGTCGGCGAGGATTTGCCGGACCTTAAATTCAGCATTTGGAAATTGCATCGCAGGGTCTTTTGAGGCCGCAATCATTGCGTCAACTCATCTACCTAAAAAATCAACATTTTAGTTTACGCTAAAATGGTTTAATAAACTTTTAGATGCGCGAACCTCTGGGTAACTTTACTTGACAGCATCCATTGTTCCACAAGTTTTTTAGGTTTTGTTTGTTAATAAGGGGTCCGTTGAGATGACATCGTCAATTGAAAAAACAGCCAAGCTATTTTATGTTGGAGGATTTCCTCGTTTTTGAGTGAGAAAACGCCTGAATCAAAAAGGTCTTTCAACAAGCGGATTGTTTGGATAGTTTATCTTTCTCTTGGTCTAAGCCTAATCTATTCACTGTTTTATTCGGCGAGTTATTTTGGATTGCATTTTTTTGTTTTATCCAAAAGAGGCATGGTTGATCAAACTGTCATTGGAAACTTGTTTTCTGCCCCCTTAGATACAGCCTTCTGGGTTTCCGCAGTCTTAATTGTGTCAGTTTGGCTTTTTTATCGATTAAATCGAAGCGTTGTTGGTCGATCTTTCAAAATAATTGCGAATGCATTGTTGTTAGGCGTTTTTGGCTGGGCTTTATTGGTCACTTTGGGAATAATTAGTGTAGTTTCTCTTGTTTTGGTTAGTTTGTTGCTTGCAGTTTTCGGTGTTGTTTTTGCGTTTTGGTTTTTTGATATTTCCCGGCTTGGTGTATTTTTGCGTTTATTGGCAGGTGCTGTTTTACTGGCTTCGTTTATTGAGGTTGCTGCTTTGGTTTTGTTTAATGTTCCTTTGGCTTTGAACATAGGTTCTGGTGCGTTAGGTTTGCATTGGAGTAACGTTGAGTTGAGTTTTTCAAATCTGGCTTATCCGATTCTGCCCTATGTTTATCTGGTTTTTGTTTTGTTGGGGATTGTTGCCTTGTTTGTTCGATTGCTTCCAACTGGATGGTTAAATGACTTAGTTGAAAGACGATTCGGCAAGTTGACCCGTTGGTCAGATGGTTTTTTTGAATTAAAATCCGGTATCGATGGTTTTGAGTTTTTGCGTGGTCGTTTTGTTTTGGTTTTGGCTGTTTTGGTTTCGGCTGTTGTTTCTTGTTTGTTTGTTGTTTTTACGGTTTTGCCTTGGGCTAATCCGACTCATATGTTGGTGAGTGTTGATTCTCCGAGTTATTATCAGTGGATTGTTTATATGCGCAGTGTTGATGTTAATTCTGCTTTGTCGTTTGCTTTTGCTAATGACAGGGCATTGTTTTTGGTTTTGGCTTATGCTTTCTCTTTTTTTGTTGGCCCATATGCCTTTGTTCAGTTTGTTTCTGCTTTGTTGATTGTTTTGTTTGGTGTTGTTTCATTGCTTGTTTTGAGGTTGTTTTGTCGTTTTCGTGCGGTTTGGGTTTTTGGTGTTTTGCTTGTGCCTTTTAGTTTTCAGGCATTGGGTTTGATTTATTCTGGTTATTTTGCTAATATGTTGGCGTTGATTTTGGTGTTTGTTTATGTAGTTTTGTTTTTTAGAGTTCTTAATCGTTGGTCTAGTTTGGGTTTTTTTGGTTTGTTGGGTGTGTCTGTGCTTGTTTTGTTTTCTCATTCGTGGACTTGGTTTGTTTTTGCATTTTCGCTTTTGGTGTTCTTGTTTTTTGAATGGCGAGTAGCCGTTCGTGAAAAAAGTTTGTGGGGTCGGTTTAAAACTAAGACGCTATTCATTGGTTCAACCATTGGCGTTGGTTTATTGTGCGATATAGTTCGCAATCTCAATTATTCTGGTCTCGTCTGGAGGTTCAGTTTTGATTACTGCTCAAACAAGCTTGAGTTTTCCTAACCCAAGTTACCTTCTTGAGTGGCTTACGTTATAGTGTTAATTTTATTTTAGGGGGCGTTTATGCCAATGGGCTTTTAGTCTTTCTTGTCTTTTGTTGGTTTCTTGGTTTTAGTGAAGTTTAGATCTGAGGTGTCAAATTTTTTGGTTGCCTTGGTTTTTGTTGGTTGTGTTTCTATTTTGTTTGCGGCTCAGGATTTTGTTTTTGATAGGTTTTTGTTTTTGATGCCTTGGATCGTTTTGTCTAGTTTGGGTTTGTTTTTTGTTGTTCGTTTTTTTGGTTTCACATCTGGGGGAATAAAAATTGGCGGGTTGGAGCAGGTTTGTTGGTTTTAGTTTTTGTGTTTTTGGTTCTTTTGAATTTTAGTTTTCGTTATCTTTTTAATATTAATATCTGGTAAGGCAATGGTTACGGATCCAAATTCCGAATTATGAATGATGTTTTTGGAAACTATGGGAGTTTAGATGATCTATTTGAGCCGAAGTCTTCTTTTTCTTATGTTAATTATTGTTATTGGGAAAAGAATAGCAGTTATTGAAATTATAGCAGCTAAACCGTAAATGTATGAAAAGACGTTTCCCGTAACGTGAGGATTAGAAGAGGGCGAAGGGGTGTGTGAAGTAGTTGGTGCCGGCGTGGATTTTGTGGTTGTAGAGGTTAAGGCTGGTGGAGGATTGCTTGGTGTGGTAGGAATTTTGGTGGGGGAAGGTGTCGTTGGGTTTTTTGTGGGTGAGGGAGTTGAAGTAGGGGTAGTTGTGACTGTTGTGCTTACCGGTGTTGTTGTCATCTCGAATTTGGCTGTTATTGTTCCAGGCCCATTTATGGTAGCGGTTGTTGAGGCGTCATTGCTTGCGAAAGCGATGTTGTTTGAGTCGGGGGATAACCAACCTGTGAAGGTATATTGGGTTCCTGGGGAGCTGGGAATTGTTGAGGAAATTAATGCGACGGCCGCGTTTGTGCCTGCGTCGTACCAGCCGGAACCGGTAGTTGTGCCATAAGGAGAGGTAACTATCAGGTAGTATTGTGTCTTGTATATCGCCATAATTGCTGTTGGAACAGTAATAGTGAGGGGCGACGAGGCATTGACGTTAGTTAAAACAAATTGCTTCATGTTATTTGTGCAAAGAAATTGTTGGTTCATATGTAAAGTTGAGTGAATCACCGCTGTCAACCCATACGCTTGTTGGTAAATCGGAAAAAGAAAAGTTTGATTCGTTTACTGCAAGGTTTGTTCCAGTAGCGTCAGAAGTGAGCCCTGAAGAGCTCAAAGTTACTGAATACTGGTGTTGCCATTGGGCTGTCTCGTTTATCGTTCCGTTCATTGTTATTTGGGCAGGGTTGTTCATGCCTGTGTAGCTGCCAGTTCCGTTGCCTGTCCAACCAAGCCAAATGTAGCGTTCTCCCGTTGTTGTAGCAAGTGGTGTAGCGGTGATGGATACTGTTGAGTTTTCGTTGTAAGAACTATTTGATGGCGAAACAATACCCGAATTAGTTGATAAGGACAAAGAATATTGTTTGTAAACCTGAACGTTTACTGTATTTGATTTAGTTACAGCATTTGTGCCGTCAGTAACATTTAGGTAAATACTCGCCGTTCCAGCTTGAGGAGGAACATAGGTATAGGAAGCAGCAGCTGAACTGGGGACAATACTGTTGTTTAGATACCACTTGTACGAGTAAGGGGGGCTCCCTCCTGAAACAGAAGCGTTAAATGTCTGCGATTGACCGACGCCCATGCTTGCTGAAGAAGGGTTGATTACAACTGAGGGAGGCGAGTAAAGTTTGTAAATTTAAGGCTTGATTGACCGTAAGTGTTCTCACACCTTTTGATGAAACGTAATCAAGGAAACTGGCAAAATCTTTGGTACTTATTGAAAAGTTGCTGTTAACGGTAGGGAGTATGTTGTGAAAGAAAATGATAGTCCACCCGTTGCTTGAAGAAACTTGATCAACCATGTTTTCAGCCTTTGATAAGGGCTGTTGTGTCTCCGGTTTCAGCGCCAAACCCGGGAAGCAGAAATTGAGACGTTGGAAGTTGAATAATGTATGGCCCAACATATCCTGATCTTGCTGATTGATAATATTTGGCTACGATTGAGTCAGTGTGATTGTTTCGCACTCCATATGGATATGCAAAATCATTAACAGATAGCCCCCAAGACTGCAAAGTTTGCTTGGATAATTGGGACTCGTTTTGGATTTGGGCATCGGAGAGAGTTGTGAAATCTGGATGACTTACACTATGGCTTCCTATTTCGCTACCGCTATTCTGTAAAGTCTGCAACTCAGCAACCGTCATGTAATTTGGAGTATTGACTCTGCTTGTTATAATATAAAATGTTGCGTTCATTCCTCTTGAACTGAGTAATGGATAGGCATTGTCATATTGATTTTGCCAACCATCATCAAAAGCGATTGAAATAATGCCCTGCGTTTTGACTAGCGCTGCTGTCCTGGTTGACAAAAATGCACCTGCTAAAACCACGACGATGAGTGAGACCACAAGCAGTCTCAATACCAGTTTCTTAATTCTCCCCCTCCCTTGCGCTCAAGACGCCCTGCTAATGTGCTTGACAGGTAGTAGATATAGCTTTTTAAATTCTCGTGAATAATAAAAAAAAGTTGTTGCGCAGTAAATTATCGAATGTTACATAGAACAGTTCAGAAACCTTTTTTTCTTCTAAGTCAAATAAAGTCGGTACGCTTTTCTGTATTTCTGTTTATCTGTCTTGCCTTAGGGCTGGTGTAATTTTTTTTCTTTGTGTTTTGGGTTGCTTTTTTGAAACTAAGCTTAAATTGGTTGCAGGTTGCGGAAACAAATGTGAACAGATGTGAACCGTTGCAAGAATCTGCAAACAAATGTGAAAGGGAGTGACGAAACCTGCCGCTAACCCATAGAGTAACTTTTAAAACTGTCCTAAAAAGGAAAAATCTCATAACTCTTCCCAAACTAAGAGGTGGCAATACAAATTAGAGCCATCTGAGGTCTTAAAAGTCACAGTAAGCGTTGTGGGCTTAATGGGAGTCAGAGAAAGCTTTTTGGCAAAAATGTACAAGAAAGGACGCATACTTATCCCACAGTTGACTCTGGCCTTGTTGAAACAAAACGCAAACAATCTTGAAAACTACGCCCTGGAAGTTTGGCTTGAACCAGCATAACAAATTCTTAGGAGTAGCCTTCCCATCTAAGCATGATTAGTGTCGGGATTAAAAGAAAGCCCGCTCTTCTTTTTTTATCCTAAAATAAGAACTCAAAGGATTTCAAACGAAGACGTCGCCTGTGACTTCTAGGATTTCCTGTGTCAGAATTTCCTCAGTTAAGCGCTGTCTTGTTAACTTTTTATGTTCCGTTAAGTGCTTCATTATAGCTTTAACCATAACTCGTAAATCTGGAATAATTAAAATTTCGATTCCACATGAACATCTATAAACCTGCATTTTGCTAAAAATTTTATCAGTATTATTTTCTAAATCTTCAATTGCTCTGTTTTCTTGATTTCTGCTTATAAAAACCACCCCAAACAGTTTCAGTGTTTCTAGTAATTGCATATCGTAGATAATGTTTTTTAAGAAGCGCATTTAACCCGTTTTGTATAGGCGCCTTTGCAATCTTGAGAAGTCGACTTGACAGTTTTGTTATCTCGGCTTCCCAAACGCTTTCTTTTTTGTTGCATTTTTTGAACGCCCATTCTTGATTGTCCGAATTTTGCAACGTCAGGTGTCAAAACATTTGCCTTTCCCTTATAATTAATCTAGTTCATTAGGTTCGCTTACCTAACACAAACATGGATGCGAAAAACAGATATGAGCAAAGCAGACCCTGAAAAAGATTCTGAGATAGTGGTTTGTTGTGAATATGCTACAGCTGTGACTGGCATTGGCGAATTTGAATTAAGTGTTCGTGAATGCGGCAATCAAATTTGTCCTCAATCTATTTTTTCAAATCCTTCAATCTACGAAAAATGCCCACAACGGTTGAAGTACAAAAAAGACAGGACGAGCTATAAATCAAATTGAACCAAAAAAAGTTTTTGTTCGCGTTCACTCAATACAGGAATCGGTACCGAAATTCACTGGTATGAGCTGTAACGGCTGTCAATACAAGGCTGGTTCTTATTGTTGGGGTCAATGCACAATGAACATATGGAAAAGAAAACCTGATTGGTAATGTTAACTTCAAAGATTCAGTTTTCCCTCAACCGATTCCCGCTAATAGACTGAGATTTAGATGTAGACGCTTTTCATGAGACCTTAGTGCGCTAGGTTCCATTATATAGCAAAACGAACTTTAGTTTTTTATCTAACCGATGCCCCAAAAAAAGAGACTTCTGCCTTTAACCATTAAGCGAGCAGTCAAGCGCAGAAATGCAAAAAATTATAAATGCCATGGATGTTAACCATTTAATGTTTTGTACATGCAATTTACACAGTGGAAGGCCAGCGTTTTTCTTATCTGTGTTTTGTTTACAGCTTTTATGATACCTTTCACTATAGCAGGCAACTATGGAAAAATGCAAAATTCCCAAAGTTCATTGTTGCTCAACAGTCATCAGTACAAGCTTACGACCCCTCAATCTGATCTCAACGGTGGATACCCTAACCAAGAGTTGAACGTTTCAATATTGCCTTCACTCTACAACTATTACAGTAACATGAGTCACACATTAGATAGTGACAGTGATTACTCAAAATTTGTGACACCTCAAGCTGTTGCACCTATTGCGGAAATGATTAAGAATATTACTCGAAATCTCCCTCACAGCGATGAACAGTTTGCTGACACAGTGTTAACAATGGTTCATCAAATCCCCTACAAGCTCACTAGCCCGAAATATCCTGTAGAGACTCTCCAAGACAACTCGGGTGACTGTGTTGAATTGTCACTTCTTGCCGCTTCCATCATTGAGGCTGGAGGTTTAGACGTTGTTTTGATTCACTACACTGGAATAAACCCTGGACACATGAACATAGGAATCTGCTTATCTGAAGCCCCTGTTTTCTACAATTTACTACTGTTTCCAAACAGTTTCGAGTATAACAACAAAACTTACTGGACAGCTGAAGCCACCGGAGAAGAAAACTGGAGAGTAGGAGACCAATCAGGTGCTCTCCTTGGCGCCGAAGCTGTAATTATTCCTCTCGAAAATAATGAATCAAAACCGTCACCAACGCAGGTTTCCGCAAGTTTAGAAAAACAGTTGCTTCCATCCGCTGTAACAATAAATCTATCACAACAACAAACAAACGATTCGGATAATGTTAATACAAGAGCCCTCACAATTTCAGGTTCAATTTCACCTCCGATTTCAGGAAAAAACGTCACAATTTACGTTAACAGCAAACAAGATCCCAACGATTATTTCACAACAGTAACAAACAACTCTGGCGATTACACCTCCACTTGGAATTTTTCTTCAACGGGCACATACTACATTACAGCAAGCTTGAATGGAGATTCAAACTTTGCTGGCGCCGACAGCGAAACAATAGCGGTTTTCGTCGGACCTCAATCATACCTTCAATTTCAATCGCCCCAATACAACTATATATTTGGTCAACTCGGTCAAGGAAATTATGCTACTGCACCAATGCAAGGTGTCAATAATTTTCTCAGCATTCCAATAGGAACAAATGTTTCGTTAAGCTACGATTTTATAATCATACCTGCTGGGCATACAGTATCTAATGTGGAAACAACAAATGTGACGGTACCTGCGAGCCAAGAAACAATAAGGTTCGGAAAACAAACAAAAATTGTGCCGATACCAGCGAAAACAATAGCAATACCGATCAATGTACCACCTGACTTGGTACCTTTCAGGTTAGAAGATGACTTTAATCAATCATTAAATACCCAGTTTTGTTTTATCCTTCAAAATAATAATGGAAGTAGTTACAGCCTGAACGTCAAAGCACTAAATAATGACGACATATCGAATTTAGTTCAAGATAATGGAACCAGTGCAGATTTCACCAATGCTTCTCAAAACCTAAAAGAAAACACATGGTACCAAATGACAACAATCATCTCAGACGCAGGAGTAACTTCTAGTTTACGTGACTTAAATGGCACCATCATAGCCAACACACCAATTTCAATCAACTCAGAAATGAACAACAAAACGGTAACACTAATCACAAACAACCAAAACAACGCAATAGTCTTCAAAAACCTAGAAATCGAAAGTCTAAATCAAACCCAATTACCTCAAACCCCTGAAAAAACTATTATCGACTACGCAAACATAATTCCATATATTCCTACATTGAGTCTCATAGTCACAACCTTCATCGAAATATTCTACTATAAACGCAAGAGAAAAACCAAATTTTAATGACATACATGGGCACCTATTATTGTCCAACCTTGAGGTTTTGTATGATTGAACTGTCGGCATTGTATAGATTTAAAACAGGGGAGCCATTATCACATCGCATTGTTATAGCACCCATAGGTAAACCTGTAGCGTTAAATGTTCTACCGTTCCAGTCGCCCTCTATTCCGTATGCTTGATTGCCTGGAAGGGATATAACATAGGAAAAATATAACCTGGTTTATTGGTGCTTTGTAGACTTCATGGGTTTCTGTATTTATGAACTGTACTTCTGTTGGTGGAATTGTTAAGCCATGACTAATAATTAAGCCTGGTACTCTTACATTATTTGTTCTAGGCGTTGTTTCAGGTGTTGGTGTGGGTTTGGGTGAAGAAATATAAGGTGGTTCGGTTGTTAAAGCTTTAAAACTAATAACATAACTCACAGCAACTATAGCTATCATTAAGATTGTTGTTATAGCTAAAGTTTTTAGAGCTTTGTTCATTTTAGGTCTATAGAAATGCTTGAAAGGCTACTTTTAGCTCTTCTAAGAGAACAGGTTGTTCCGCTAAGAGAACAGGAAGTTTTTCTTGATTAATTCAGTGGGTAACTTAGTTTGGTTGTGTGACGCCGCCTTAAGTGTGCGTTGACTAAAATTTAATGCACACACACAAAAAGTAAGCCTTAAGTGAATTGACTTTTCACTCACTCCATTTTAGCTTTTCTCTCTCATCCATATCAAAATCAGAATCATTAAGTGTTTTTATTACTTTTTTGGGCATTTCTTTTACAGCATTAACACTCGCATGCTCATCTTCCCCTAACGTCTCGAATGCAACTTCAAAACCAATGGCAGGTTCCGCTGTTTTTAAATTCTGGATCTTCATGAATTCACTTTGCTTTAATTAGTGTCTAATGCCAAAATTATTCAGAATTTCCATTTAGACTTTATGAATTCAGCATATAGATTCTTTTTTTGGCTAAAATTTAAAGTATATGCCTTCTTCGCTTTTTGGTTAAATCATTACTCACTAGGCAAAAGACATTCAATTCTGAAATAGAATGCATTCAGCGGTAACATGTCAGATAAGAAAAGGGACCGGCTAAAGGAGAGATTATTTTTCTCAAGACTTTTTTCGTATTCATCTACTTCAGGTTCAATAGTGTTCCAACTTGGAACAACCTGTTAGCTAACTGTTCCAAGAATAGAACTAAATATGCTCTTGTTTGATAGTTTAGGGGGAATTAGGTGGAGAGAATAGCGGTCTCATATAGGGCTAAATTGCTGATCTTAAAGGCAGTTTTTTTGATCGTAATGTTTGCTGTTTGCCTGTTCGCAAACAATGGAGTTAACGCTCAGATAAGCCAATCGACTGCTTGGAGCAAAACTTACCCTGGTTTTGGCGAATTAGCCAGAACCGTTATACAAACCGCTGACGGCGGCTATGCCCTACTATGCACTAATTATAACTTCGGAGACCCGAATTATGCTAGTGGCGTATTTTATTTATTAAAGGTCGATTCGGCTGGTAATCAGCAGTGGAATGGCAGCTACACGGGCTCAATTTTTGATGTTAACAGCGGACAGTACCTAGTTCAAACATCAGACGGCGGCTTTGCAGCAATAGCTGAATACCAAGAAAAGCTGATTCTGATAAAAATGGATGAAAATGGCAAAGAACAGTGGAACCAAACTTACGCTGGAGCAGGGGCCTGCATTCCAAGCGCCATTATTCAAGCCAGCGATGGAGGCTTTGCACTGCTTTCAGTTTCAAATTACTATACTGGACATGTCTATCCTCCTCCGTCTGGGTATTCCGATACAGTTTGGTTTGTAAAAACCAATTCGTCTGGAGACCTACAATGGAGCAAGACCTACGGTCTAGGTGACGCAAACTCGCTGATCCAAACAAGTGATGGAGGCTATGCTATTGCAGGGCAAACTGTGAACCCTAATTCGTACTATCTACTTATCAAGGCTGATTCAAGCGGTAATCTAGACTGGAATAAGACCTATTATCACATGGATGAAAACTTCCTCTGCACCGTTACGCAAACCAGCGACAATGGTTACGCTTTAGGCGGATGGATATGGCTACGCTCCAACGGAGGGGGCCCAAACATGGCCATTACAAAAACAGACTCATTAGGCAATGAACAGTGGACGAACTATTACGGTGCAGGGCCAACCTTTTCAATGACTAAAACAAGTGACGACGGTTTTGCGTTGGCTGGCCAACGATTAGTTAAAGTAGATAGTGCTGGAAACCAACAATGGGCATCGGGACTTAGTGGACAGCCCAGCTGCGTAATTCAAACAAGTGATGGCGGCTACGCACTCTCAGGCTACTCAACTGCTACTGGACCATGGCTGACAAAAATAGACGTGACCAATTCAAATCAGACAACACAACCGTCAAACTCACCAACTCAAACACCCAACACATCGTCCACCCCAACGAAAAATCCAACAATAACTACATCGCCTTCCCCTTCCGTACCAGAGTTTTCTTGGTTGATAATTATTCTTGCATTGTTGGGTACAGCGACTTTTGCGGTAGTCTTCCGTTATAGGGAAAAAGATCTAATACATATAGCAAAATAGAGCAATGGCAAAAAAGTTAAAGCAGCATTGAAATAAAGAGTAAGAATGAGGAAATAGAGGAAGCTGTTAAGTGCAGAAAAGAAGAATCATGTTGGTTTCTTTGGTGGCGGCAATCGTTGTCATAGCCACTGTCAGCTATGAATTCTTTGTAGCTAATTCGCTCTCAGGTTACACCAAAATTACCTTAACTCCTTGGAGTTACCCGCCGTGCTCTGTAAAATTTGGCAATACTTCTTATTACATAGTCTTCTTTTATGTTGGAAACTCCACTGGAGGGGGTCCTCCAATAAATACCCCGCCCGATCCCTTTTTTCCAAGTCACAACGGAACAAACGCTCATTATTAGCTTAAACGAAAGTTTCGGAGCAATTCAAGGAGCCACATACAGTTTTGAGGGACTTCAAATTGTGGTAGGCAAGCGTAAATGTAACGCTTACTATACCAATTAACCCTGTACGTCAAGTCTGCCATCTCAAGCTCTGAGCCAATAATTTCTCCCATCACAACACCACCTATTTCACCTTCGCCTACGACTAACCAAGAAGGACCTGTTCCTATTCCTACACCTCCCTACATAGTTAATTTTGATAAGTAACAGCAATTTTGCTACCGTCGGATTAGCCTGAGCTAAGTGGGGCCAGAATACCCTTGAAGATGCAAGTGCGTTTAACCAAAGTAAAATTTATTCGCCAATTCTCAGGGCAGCATTTTTTCTCTTCTAATAAGCCTGCGCGACAGCAAAAGCAACCCGCATGACAGACCGCCTGCCAAAATACAAAGTGAAAGGACAACGATGAGCTCTGGCATAAATCCAATAAAAGAAAGATAAAATGTCGGAAAAATAAAAGGGACGCCAATAGCTGTCCCGAGAGGAGTGTTAGCACCTACTCGTTGCTTCTGTAACGAGCTGAAAGCCACCATAGCCACAGTAACCAAAGAAACCACAGAAAAACCCAAAAACGCAGTGAGAAACAACATCAACAAATCCAAAAGAAAGACAGCTGTTGACCCGGCAATAGCACCGGCGATTAAAATTGCGGCACCTTCTCCCGCGAAGAGGATTACTGCAAGGAAGAGTGCGGCCTTTAAATATTGCTTGAAGACGTCGCTTTGATTCCAACCAAGAGAAAGCAAATACTCCAAGACCCCGTTGTTTTTGTCGTATACATAGAGCAATGTGAC
The DNA here is from genome assembly GCA_963768895.1 of Candidatus Bathyarchaeota archaeon. Lineage (GTDB taxonomy): Archaea > Thermoproteota > Bathyarchaeia > Bathyarchaeales > Bathycorpusculaceae > Bathycorpusculum. The sequence continues at coordinate 3,286 of CAVYJU010000019.1, read as the reverse complement.
TGGCATAGTAAACATTAGAAGGCCCAAAGTCATGAACGAGACGGAAATAAGAAAGACCGCTGCACTTGAACTTCCTGCAAGAAGAGATAGGGCGGATATCACAAAAATCCCAAGGGCTGCAAGGCCCAACCCCAGTCCTGCCTGTATTTTACTTAGGTTGAGGCTACGTTTAGCAAAAACCAAAACATTACTTTGCATTCTTCGAGCCCTCCTGAGCTTTTTCAGCGCCGGATGTCTCAAACAGTTCCTGCAACGGATTATCGAGTTGGCGCATTTCAGTAACCAAGACACCGTTTTCAACGATTTTCTTTAGAGCAAGTCCTGCTTCTTCAGGGCTGGAAACGCTTAAGACATCGTAGTCGCCCTCGTGTTTGGCTTCGACAATCCCAGTTATATCGGTTGAAGCTCTGATGCCTACGCGATAATTCTTGGGTTTAATGTTCGAGATTCTGTCAAGCATTGTGACGGAACCATTTTTTATTAGAATTAGATAGGTGCCAATATCAGTTGCTTCATAGAGGTTATGAGAAGAGTAGAGAATCATCCTGTCCTTGCTCAATCTCACGATAATATCTCGTATTTCCTTGGACACTGCTGGATCTAAATTTGCAGTGGGTTCATCGAGCAAGTAGAGGTCTCTTTCGCTCAAGAACACTTTGGCGATGGCAGCTCTCTTTTTTTGTCCTTGAGAAAGGTCAGAGAACCGCTTGTTTTTTAGTCCATCAAGCTCCAGCAGGTCAATGGCTTTGTCAGGATCACCGCCCTCTATTTTAGAGTAAAATTTCAGCGCGTCGTAAACGGTCATCTCTTCAGGCATTGCGTTGTATTGTGAGAGATAATTTATTCTCGTTCTAGCTTGGGCTGATGTAGTTATGTTCTCGCCATCGAAAAGAATTCTACCGCTGAAGGGTCTCTAGGACGCCAGTCATTGTTCTAAACAGTGTTGTTTTGCCAGCGCCGTTTCGCCCCAGGACAACATATATTGATGCTTCTTGAAGTTTAAAGCTAATATCATGCAATATAACCTGCTTATTATAACCTGAAGAAACATTATTCAGTTCTAAAGCAGGCACTTGGTCTTCATCTTCAGTTGTTTACGGGATGTCATTTTCTGGTATTTAAGCCTAAATTTGTTGAGGGCTATTACGTTGAAGATACGTGCAGGAACATCATTGGTGCTGCAGTAATTTCGTTGAGCGAATTATGAAACAGATAATTCAATGTCATAAGCGTACAGTGTTGCAGCTTCAGAATCATGAGCTGTAGAGAATGAATCTCCGCAAACCCATGGAATAAAAGAGGTAGGAGTTTGCGAAACTCCATAGTTAGGTCCGGAAGTTTCATCCATATACTGCGGTTGAACAACAAAATCAATAGTGCATTTAACCCAAGCGCCTGAACCCCAATGAACAACTTCATTTACGTGAGATGTAGGAAAATTAGGGTAAGTCTGCTGGCCGTCAGGAGTAGAAATTTCGCATATTCTTCCGGATTTACCGTACAAATCTAAACCTAATACGGCTCCAGAAAGTCTATTTGTGTCACCCACAGTGCTTGAATCTGTCCAGAACCAAGCTGAATAAGTAATATGTGCTCCAACATTTACACTTCTGGCATAACTATCGATTTCGCATATAGCAGGTCCGCCTACGCCTGAAGCCTTGAACGCGTCGTTAGGTTGCATCTGGATTGCTGTTTGACCACCTTTTATAACAGGATATGTTGCCATTCCAACTGCGTCCGAACTACCGATACCCCAACTCATGCCAGTATTAGAAGAAGTCCAAGCATCCGGAATCGAAACTAAATTGTTCCCGTTTGTAGGCGTTGGTGCTGAAGTAGGTGTTGGAGTTGTAGTAGGAGTCGGCGATGGTGTCGGGGTTGAAGTTGGTGTTGGCGATGGAGTAGGGGCTGGAGCGGGAGAGGGAGTTGGTGCTGGATCAGGAGCGAATGTTGGGGTTGGCGTTGGATCAGGTTGCGATGTAGACGATAGGGTTTGATCATAATTTAGCGTTGGTGTATAATCAAAATCTGGTCCTGACCACGTAATTGGTTTTAAGGTTATGTCAGGAATATCTGTCTGTCTTAAAGTAGCTGTCACGGTCTGTATTGGCAAATTACATTCACTTGATAGCGGAATATGCTGATTGAATGGAAGCCATTGAAACAGAAGAGGTTGCCAGCAATAATTAGGCGTGGCATGCGGAGCACCAATTGGCAGCGCTAAAGCCACGGAAGAACAAGTTAGCGAGACTAACAAGATAGCTACGAGTGTGAGTTCCAATACTTTTTTCTTGAACATTAGCAGATACACCTGAACATAGAAATGAATTATGAAGAATTGAATTTCTTACTATGTGCGTATGATCAAATACTCACGACTGCGTTAGCAATGTTTGCATCAGGTTTCCGTATTCGCTGTTTTAGTGTGCAATTTTTTTCTTTGTGTTTTGGGTTGCTTTTTTGAAGCAGAGCTTGAATTAGTTGCAGGTTGATACATATTTTACATTATTTTGACAAATTATGACAATTGTAAGAATCCACATCCGTTAATTGTAAAATAAAGTCTTAATTTGTTTGCATGTTGCGTCACTATTCGTCACTACGCGTCATAGAACGTCACTGTGGATTTTCGGCACATTCTTTTAGAGTTTGTCTTGGGCATCTGTAACAATCGTTTTTTAGCGTGTTAGGCTTTAATAATGAGCTGGCGCGCCGCGAACCGCAAGCTTTCTCATCTTCGTTCTTCTGCCAAACATTGTCCTAACTTGCTCTTCTGTCATCGCAACCACGATGGTCGTCGGTTTACCTTCCCAACTACTGTCAACTTCCAATAACTGGATTTCCGGCGTCAATTCACAAGCAATGATACTGAACTCCGACACGCTAAGCTCGCCCATAAGAAAGGTCACTGGAAAGTCCTCCGAAATATCCTCCACCAACACCTTCTGCCCAGTCTTCTTGTTTCTAAAAGAGTCCATCTCCATTTCCTCATCCTTTCCTTGAAATTCCCAACTCTTGCATGTCAGAAACTCGCGAACTCTAGAATAAGTCACCGCTATTTTGAACACATTTTCTACTTCCAAAACCAACGCCTCTCCCAATCTCTTTATTGTATACTTTCTCACCAAATAATAGTATGACGGTTGCATTACCGGTTCCGCGCGTTTTCTAATCCTTTATACATTCAAGCTGTGAATTTTACTAAGTAGCGACCTGCAATCTTCCAACCCCTTCTCAGTTATCTCCACAACCTGATGTACGCCACCCCAAGACCTAACAGAGC
>CAVYJU010000018.1:0-87335 GCA_963768895.1 Candidatus Bathyarchaeota archaeon | reverse complement strand
TTTTAATAGCGCCGGCCAATGTTCAGCCTTTTCCGCCAGTGCCTGAGGGGCCTAAAGCCGATTTTAGTGTTCACGTCGTCTACGCCAGCTTTAACCCCGTTAACTGGCAATATACCAGAACAAATTACGATTTCTCAGGCAACCCTTCAATTGCCACCTACCAAGCAATCAACCTTACATACAACGTTGTCCTCAACATCACAAATCTTTCAAACCAACCCGCCACAGCTTACGAATTTTCCTTCGGGGCAGCTCAGGGTATCACTGTTCAGCAACAGTCAATTCTAGGCGGCACAATCTATACCGGGTACAACGACACATCCAGCGCTTTCCCATACTGGTACTACGGAGGCGTAGTTGAAGGAGTTTACCTAAACAGCAACTGGGTAAACTCCACTTGGATGCCATACATCTACACAGACAATAACGACACATTGCCCCTTGTACCTTACCCATTATCCTTGAACTTAATAACTGAAGCGAATTTTGACGGAGGTATCATGGGTGGACCTCTCACCCCGGACAACATCCGCGCCTACAGTGCGGACCACTCAATCAACGGCACAGTTCCAGCTCTGCCAGAAAATGCAAGCGACATAGGCATCTGGTTTGATGGCGTACCCATCACAGAATACTACGACCAAAACGGAAACCCCTTGATAACCGAGATGTACATCAACGGGGCATGGGTTGACGTGACAGGCAAAGTAAAAGTCGACAACCCACAGCCAATGACAAATATATCAAACCCGCTAGTGAACGATGTCCTAACAGTGGGAGCGCAACCATACGAAAACATGAATTCAAGCATAGGAGCTGTAACCACGTTACCGACATGGGGCGACTGGAACGTTGGAAAAGCATATAGTTGGTTCCCATGGGATTGGAACCAAAGCGGATTCAACAACACTTGGGCACCACATGAGTCAAGGCTAATCATGTTCAATAACACGGAAATGTCCATCATAATCGCAGGATCAGGAGCACCCGCGGGCTTAGAAGCGCTCGAATCAGGTAACATTACACTGTACTCGTCCGTCTCAAACTACATCAACAACCAGCCAATTAACGGAACATACATCAACACCGTCTCAACAGCCACTCAAGTAACCCAACTACAAATGGACAAAACACCAAACGGCTATGTCTACAACGGCATCTTAGCTGACAATGAAATGTTCCAACCAGGTAATTCAAGCATGGACGTAACTGTTGTGCCGAGGACAAACCCGTGACCACTACAAACCAAGCCAAACCCAGGGTAACTGCAACCCAAACATGGCAAATTAGAGGGTTAACCTCTATTCCTTCTTTATTTGAGAACGAGTATCATTAAAAATCGCGAGAGGGGCATTAAGTGACAAACAGTAACACCGAAGAACTTGAAGGCACAACCCTAAACGTCTACGCATCTATGGTTAAAGAAGGCAAACCTTTGGGTCCCAGAGAGACCATGAGACTAGCCAACCTTAGCAGCCCAAGCGTAGCTTACTGGCATCTACAAAAACTCGAATCACTCGGCTTAATAACAAAAAACGAATACGGCGAATACTTTATCAAAGAAAAAGTAAACATCAGCGGCCATCTCTGGATTGGGAAAAACCTTGTGCCCCGCCTAATCTTCTACGCCTTCTTCTTTATCGGCATTTTATGCGTAGAAGCGATAGCCATTGCTATCCTTTTTTTCCAAAGAGGCCAGATACCCAGCCTTTTTACTTTTTACTTGATGGCTCCAACCGCCATTGCTATGGTGCTTTTTCTAAGTGAAGGCATTTGGCTTCGAAGAAAAACACAAAGTGAAAACAATAGAAAAAAACGTACACCTGAAAAAAACAGGGCTAAGGAAAATGAGAGTGACGGAAACAAGTGAGCCAAATGATACGGGTTCGAAGTACATGAATAAGTTCATCAGGAAAGATTTAGAGAATCCAGAGTTTGCAGACCACATGCGATTCTGTTCGAGTTGCGGGAGGGAAACGTTTAGGTGGACTTGCTGTGGGAAGCGAACCTCGCGGGTAAAAATTCAGTAGAGTCTTAACAGGGAAATGTTATCATCTAAGTCTTCTTTTCAGACGCATTACGCCTTCCATTAAAGCACGACCTGCAAATGAGAAAACCAAACCATATAAGACGATATATCCCAGATTAATCGGGATTACGAGTACAATTCAAGAGATCAGTAAGATGCTTAGGAAGGTGATAAAATGAAGAAAGAAGAAATGGTTGCTGCAAGACTGCCTGAAACCTTAGTATCAGATATTAAGAAGATAGAGGGTGTAGAGCAATCCGACCGCTCAACTGTGCTAAGAAAGCTTCTCTACAAAGCGGTGATGGACTGGAAGAAAGAGTATGGAGCGAAACGTTATGCTGATGGATCAATAACTTTGGAGAGAGCCGCAATGGACGCGGGCGTATCTGTTAGAGAAATGATGGATTATTTGAAGCAGAAGAAAACCCTCTCTCAACATGACAAAGAAGATTTAGAGGAAGATATGAAGAACTTCTACAAGAGAATTGGACAAAAACCGACAGATTGAACGACCCATTGCGTATGCGTCGCCTCATTCAGGCCGAATAGACAACCTACAGAGATGTTATATATGGGTTCAATTCCCATCCCCAACTCCATGTTACTACTTATTTCCTTTCCACTTTTATGGAAACTATTTTATCTTACTTTCAAGTAGTAATATTTGGTGAGAGTAATTTGGTGCAGCAATGTGTAACCGTTTCCACAAAAATCCCCAAGCAACTAAAAGAAAAAATTCAGAAATTCAAAATCAAGCCATCCAAGATTTTGCGAAAAGCCCTTGAAGATGAAGTAAAGAAAAGAGAAGTGGAAGAGCTAAAAGCAGAGATAGAGAAGTTAAAGCCGATACTTGAGAAAATCAGCGTCGAAGACGTCGTGAAAAGCATAAGAGAAGACCGTGATAGTCGATGAAGTATCTTTTTGATTCATCAGCCATTTTTAGAGCCATTAAAGAAAACAAAATCGAGTTTTTGACTGGAAATTACACGTTAGAGTTAGCAAGATATGAATTGGGAAACATCATTTGGAAAGACTATGTCTTACATGCTAAGGTTTCAGAGCAAGAAGCAAAAATGATGGCAAAAACAATCAAGCATACCCTAAACTATAATGGACATAATAGAAATCAGCGGGCAGTGAAGAGGAAATACTTGAAACTGCAATAAAACTAAAAATTACTTTTTACGACGCTTCATACGCTTATTTTGCAAAAGCAAAAGATCTTACATTAATAACAGAAGACGCCCGATTAATCAAAAAAATAACACCCACAACAAACGTTTCCATGCTAGAGAACATCAAATAGAAGTCCCTCGCAGCCTGCAGAGATGTTATATTAGGGTTCAATTCCCATCCCCAGCTCCATAATTCGAGTTCAGTTCCGCAAATATCTATTTTTCTTAAGGGTACATGTGCCGGTGAGCGAAATCTCGTGCCATGGTTGATGTTTTACTCTTTCTTTCTATGGGTGGATTTGGGGCTGAGATAGCTATAATACTGCTAAGTAAGCATTTTTAATATTGATACTAATTAGACCAAGTGATTTTCCCAAGAATTGTTGGTCAAACGTTACCAAGCAAAACGTTCATGCAATAATTACAAAAGTTACCTTAAGCAGCCCTTCAATGCTTGAAAGCCAAATGGTCTACCATTAGTAGGTAGAAGAAGAAGTGTGCCCCTGCAAAGTTTCTTCTTCTTCTTTTAGCAATTCCAGAGAAGAAGTAGGACGCGGTGCTGCGTGAGTTTATCCTACTTTTTCTAAGAGAAGAACTACACCGTGTGTTGCCGGTAAATGTTGTTATTCTTTTATTAAATAACCAATTTCATAAGTTTTTTCGAATAACTTCTCGGATAATTGACTATTCACCTTTATTAGGTCTTATTTACGCCTGCGTTTTGGCAGCAATTCATATATCTAATTTTCCTTAACATCATTAAAGAAAAGACGACAGTGCCTTTGCCAATTTTCGTCGCATCAGAGGCCAATCGCATCAAACGTTGTGTTACACGTCCACTAATTTTATTAAACTTGCAAAATCACTTACAGCTTCTGTATAGCGAAGTGTAATTGTTAAATTTAAAACTGCTGAACCATGTTGCTTTATTGACTTTAAAAAAAAGTCTAGTTTTTGCCGATCGGTAAGAAAATTGTGAATGAGGTTCCTTTGCCAAAAGTGCTCTTCACCTCAATTCTACCACCATGCGCTTCAATTATCTTCTTGCAAATAGATAATCCTACGCCCATACCCTTAGCTTTGGTAGTGAAAAATGGTGTCCACACCTTCTTCAAAGTTTCTTCCGACATTCCCATTCCTGAATCGGAAAAATCAATCGCAACAAGTCCATTTGCCTTCTCGCTAGTTATTTGCAATTTTCCTCCATTTGGCATAGCATCAAAGGCATTTTTTACTATGTTGCTGAAAACACGTTGAATTTGTCCTGTATCAACCATCAATGAAAAACCGGCTGCGACTTCGTTTTGTACCCGAATATTACTGGGTAAAACAAGAGCAGAAAGAGAAGCATCAACTAATGTCTTAGCATCGGTCTTGATCTTATCTATTTTTATTTCACAAGAATAATCCAACAGGTCTCGAACAATTTTGTCAGAGTATTCAACGCAATCGTCTATGGTCTTAAGTTGAGCATTTCCTTTTTCTTCTAGTCTGGAACCATAGTTTTTCTTTAAAATGTAAGTTGCATTTTTGATTCCAGCCAAAGGATTGCGCAGGTCGTGCCCAACCATTCTTGAAACTTCAGTCATTGCCTCAAATTTCTTGTTGAGATTATTTTTCGCTGAATTACTTAAGATCTTCATTTCATCTGTTTCAAATTTAGACTTAGATTCAGAATTTTTTGGATTAAGTGGCATCTTTTCAATTTGAGAGGCTAGTTTTGTCATAGGTTTAACAACTCCTATTTCAAGCAATACTGAAATGGCGATTCCCAAAGCTATTGTGAGCGAAATAGCTGCAACCAAAAAAATATCTTCCACCCACACCCCTTGATGATATACTGTTCTTTCTTGGCTAACTTGCAATACAAAAGAAGGGTTGGAGTTAACATCATTAATCACAAGGTAATCTGTTATGAAATTCGCATTTTCTTCTTTTGTAATGCTGGCTTGTTGATTGGCTAGCAAAGAATCAGCAATTTGACTATTATTAGCTTTCAAATTAGATATGATATTAACACTGAAGTTAAGACTTGTTATTCCTTCTAATTGACTGATTTCAGCGGCATCTAAGTACCTGCCAAATAGCATTCTTCCCATTGATGGACCTTGGTAAAGAGAAGTTAGTATTGGTGCAGTTACAACTATCATAGGCTCGTTGTCAACCAGCATCAAGCCCGAAATTGTAGAATTAAAAGAGGAAAATGCCCAAAGTTTATTATCAGATGTTAAAATTTGTTCTGTTTCGTTTGAGGTTTGAACTTTAACTGAATTAATGCGGTCAAATGATTGACAATAAACCAAACTATTGCTATTATTTACGATTGCAACAAGATTAAGACCTAACGATTCAAATGTCGAATCAATGAAGTTCAAGTCAACATAAGCCCGATTATTGTTTTGGACAAAGTTGTAAGTATCATCCCACGCTGAATAGCCTACCAAATTTCCCCCTATCTGAGAGATATCATAGTTGATTGCGTTCTTTGTTTGAACTAAACCCTGGTTTGCCTGTTCTTTTTCTAGGTCATCGAAGCTGGGTTGAATAACAAAAACTGCAACCGTAAATAAGGCTACGAAAAATATCACAGTTATTAGAATAATTGCGATGATTCCCTGTGTTCGTATCTTCAATGGCTGTTTTCGTTCCTCTTTATCGCATTTAGTAAGAATTGATAAGTATAAATGAATATTGAATTTGAAATACTAATTCGTGAGAAGCTAGAATTTTAATCAAAGCAAAGTTCTGTTAGAACCCATAATTACACGTTTGTGACAAAACTTCTCATTTTAAATCTAATCCATTAAAAGCTGCAAACAATGTTGAAACTGTTTTCTCTTTATATCATTTATCGCAAAACACCTTGCATGTAGATAATTCATCGTAAAGAATTAGACTAATTAGAAAAGTTGCTGCCAAACAATAATCATAAGATATATGGTGTCAATGTTTTTTAGAGGCGCCTGTTTGATTTGAGATATGACCACTTCTATGTTTTGGAGCAGGAGCCTACTTCCAAATGGTTTGAGAGTGCTACTTTTTCCGCGGGAATCAGCAAATACTTCACAATTATCTGTCGCTGTTAAGTATGGATCAAATAATGAGCCAGAGGAAATTGCTGGATCTGCCCATTTTCTTGAGCACATGGTTGCGGGTGGATCAGCTAAACGTATCCAACTTTCTAGAAGCGTTGAGAACTCTGGTGGAATCTTAGATTTCTATACAGAACGCGAGTACGTGATGACTACAATTAACACGCTGCCAAGTTCAGTGGTTGAAGAATCGCTAATTATTTCAAAGCTAATTTTTGACAAATGTTTTGAGGAAGAAAAATTCAAGCAGGAACGCAAAATAATTCTCAACGAACTCTCTGAAGCGTCTGATGATCCAACAGAAAAAGTTGAAGAATTACTGCTTAAGACCTTGTTTAAAGTGCATCCCATTAAACGTCCAGTCGGAGGCTTTCCCGAAAACCGTAAAAAAATTAAGTTTGGATCAATTGAGTAATGCGTATGAAGAGAATTACGTTCCTCAAAACATGATATTGATACTAACGGGAAATTTTTCCGAAAAAACCGCCAAAGAAGTTCTGAAGGAATTTGGGAGCAAGACAGATGACAAAACACTTTCAGTAAAGACGAATGCGGTTGAATCGGGAAAGCCTAAACCTTTAGTTGTTGAGAAAAAAGCTGGAATAGCTCAAACTTACCTAAGTACTGGTGCAAGAACAGTTTGTTCGAATCACAAAGATGGACCAACGCTAGATCTGATTAGCGCAATATTAAGTGGAGGAGCTAGCTCACGATTATTTATAGAACTAAGGGAAAAGAATGCATTAACCTATGATGTTACTTCGGATCATAATATGGGTGTAGATTGGGGTTATTTCAACGTTAACTGTGCCGTAAAAAACAAGAATTTAGTCAAAGCCAAGAACTTAATTGTTAAGGAATTTTCGAAGCTCAGATCACAAAAAGTACCCGTCGATGAAATCGAAAGAAGCAAAAACCTGATCATAGCCGACATTCTCAGAGGTATGGACAATCCTCAACAATCCTCCGATATTCTTGCTTACATGGAAATGCAATTTAAAAGCGAAAAATCACTAGTGAATTATATAGCTAAGCTCAAAGCTGTCTCGGATGAAAACATAATTGACGCTGCAAATACGTACCTTTATGAAGATTGTTTTTCAACAGTTTTACTTAAACCCAAAAATTGACTTCTCACGAACCAAAATGAAAATGCTTTTCAACATTTTGAAATCTGAGGTGCCGCCTGGCAGACATCCAAGCTGCCTAAAAGGATGCCCAGAGATACACATTTGGAAGCCTAAGCCCCATAGTGCAAATTAGGGACGGAGCCATATCATGGCAGCAGGTTTGCCTGCCAAACGACTCGTTTATGTTCGTTGACATTATGTTAGGAGAGTAATAGAGAAATAAAAATTTGTGGTTGTGATAATGCAATCACATTGCTTTATCGAACAGTTTATTGCGTCAACGCGAAGGTGTGAAAACCAAGAGCTAAATACATACGAGAACATAATTTGAAACCTTAGAGGTATCTGAAATTGCAATTGGAAGAGATGAAAAAAGAAATTGAAGCTCTTGTAATAGCAAAAGGTTTCTACAATAAACCTGAAGACATTCCAAAAAAACTACTTTTTGCCTTCATAGAACTCGGCGAAGCCAGTGATGCTTGGAAAAAAGGTTTACCGCAAGAGAAAATAGCTGAAGAACTCATTGATGTGATCTTTTACATTCTGGATGCAAGCCGCTTAGCTTGCCCAAACATGAACATGGATGAAGTATTCAAAAAGAAACTTGAGAAAAACCTCAATCGCCCATTCCAGTATGGAGAGGGACACCGCGGTAAACAGCCTGAAGAAATCAAAGAAGTAAGGAAGTTTTTTTATTCCTCTTACTTCAACATTAGTTGTTGAGTAAAAGTGGATTTCACATATCCTGTTAACGTACGATTCGAATGCAATAAATGCGGTTTATGCTGCGGAGACACCAAACAAAAGTCAAGGCATATTCTTCTCTTAGAATCTGAAGCAAAACGAATAGCTTCACAAACTTCCAAACTATTAACCGATTTTTCAACGGAAATCAACGATAAACTTCCGTATCGTTACGAAATGAAAAAAACAAACGAAGGCAAATGCGTTTTCTTAAAAGAAAACCAATGTACGATTTACAATCTCAGACCATTAATTTGCATGTTTTATCCTTTTGAACTAAAATTTGATGACGGCAAAGTTTTGCACGTTTTTAGTTTTACAACAGAATGCCCAACAATAGGTACAGGCAAAAACTTCGATAAAAAAGATTTTGAAAGATTGTTTGAGTTGGCACAGGAAAGATTGCTCAGAGTTGCTGGAGAACATCAGGCTGTTCCAAAGTAAAGCCGCAATAATGACATTTTAGCAAAAGAGGCTCTTCGTTCTTAACATTAAATTTTGAGACAATCGGTTCGTCGCTGTTACTTATGCAACAGGGATTTACACATTTAATAATTCCCTCAATTGCTTTTGGCAGCTTTACCTCAACTTTTTTGACAACTTTGTAATTGTGAACGATGTTGATTGATGCGTGAGGCGCCACCAAAGCAATTCGGTTAACCTCTTGGGGGTTAAGAGCTCGACCTTCAATCTTCACGATGTCTTTTACTCGGGCACGTTTGCTTGGAACATTAACGGCTATGGTCATGACCCGTTCTTCTTTACCTGTTATCCCTAAAATCTTTATGACATCCAATGCGTATCCCCCTCTAATATGGTCAATAACAGTGCCATCTTTGATTTTAGAGACCCTAAGATCTGTTTCGCTCATGTGAAATGCTACCGTAAAAGAATATTGCATATGATGCAAATAAGATTTTACGATAAGAAAAATTAGGTCACAGGGAAACGGAGGTCAATGACTGTTGTGCCAGCAAACTTGTCAAAGTATCTCATGAATGCAGAGTTTTTTATTCGCCATCCATAAATTAAGTCAAATGGCAGCAAAGGCAAAACTTTCCCAAAGTTTCTTACAGCTGCGTGGTCGTAAGACATTTTCTTTCCATCAATTCTAACAACTTTCAAGCCTTGAATACGTTTGCCTAAACTTTGACCATTAAATCCTTCGAGCAAAGTAGAGTAAAGCCAAAGCAGCCCTATTGTAGTGAAAAGTACGACACTAATTCCCCCCGGAAGAAAGGCTGTGTCCAAAGAAAGGACTTGAGGCAAGACAACAATTGTTAATGTTATGGCCAAAATCAAAGCAAAATCAATTAAGAAAGCTGCAGTTCTCTTCTTAAATGAAGCAAGTGGAAGGTGGCTTTCTTTTCTTTGAACATCAGCAACTTCTGCCCAACCTTCAATATCATGAACAACTCTAACGGCACTTTCTCCAGCCCTGCTTAGCTTATATTTGCCGCTAGGTGTTTGCTCTATGAATACTTCCAGCGAACGAAGATGAAAACTTAGTTTGCCGGTATCGACTTTTAACAGGTTTAGCAGATCAGTGAAAGATGACTCGCCTTTTTCGCTAAGATTAATTAGTATTTCTCTTCGCAAAGGATGCGAAAGGATTGAAAGTATCTTCGAGATGTTTTCTTGATCTACCGACATATTTCAGAACCGTACGTTTGTTCAATTATTGCCCGGTTTTTGCTCTAGCTTGATAATCATGCAATACTATAATATAAGTCGAGCCCAAAAAAGCCTGTTATTATCGGGATATAGGCTTTATAGCTAAAAGCAACTAAGTTACTGTTGTGTCAAGTGCTGAAATAGCAGTCAAAGTATTTCGGGAATTGGAAATTGAAGATTTCAGAATTCTTAACATTATTGAGTCAGCAATGAGCAAACGTGAATTTGTACCAACCGAACAAATTCAAAAATACGCCAAACTACCCATGGACCGCATTCAATTTACTCTGAGCAAAATACACAAGCTAGGTTTAATTTATCAAACAAGAGGAGCCTATGTTGGACATACTTTAAATTATGTAGGTTACGATTGTTTAGCAATAAATACTCTTGTTAAAGCTGGGGTTATCAGTTCTTTTGGGCAAATATTAGGGGTAGGCAAAGAAGCTGATGTCTACGATGCATTAAATTCTGAAGGCAAACGGATAGCAGTAAAATTTCACAGGCTTGGCAGAATTAGTTTTAGGCAAACAAGAAGAAAAAGAGGTTACGCACGTGAACACTCATCTTGGCTTTTTCTATCACACATAGCGGCAGAAAAAGAGTTTCAGGCGATGCAGCTTGTTTACAAAAACGGCGTTTCAGTTCCCGAGCCAATCAGTCATAACAGGCATGTAATCGCTATGGGAATGATAGAGGGCGCTGAACTATCAAAATATTCGGAAATTGGAAAACCCGAGAAAGTATTCAAAGAAATATTGCGTAACGTAAGAAAAGCCTACTTAAAAGCGCATGTAATACATGCAGACCTCAGCGAATACAACATTATACTGAGACCAGATGGGCATATCCTCATTATTGATTGGCCTCAATATGTTATGGCAGATCACGCTAACGCTGACGGAACTTCTTGAGAGAGACCTAAAAAACATAATTACTTTTTTCAGCCGAAGATTCAATTTAAAAGTGGTGGCTGAAAACGCCTTCGACTATGTAACTGGAAAAGTTAGAAGCTTAACTTTTTAATGTTTGTTAGCGTCGAGCACTATATAGAGAATGTTGTTTCCGCGAAGAAGAACGTTGCCATAGTTTGTCATTAGTTGATCGTCTTTTAATTCATTGGCGCCTTCAAGAAGAATGTTCATGTGTCCATCGCACTTAATCATTTTTCCTTTATATTCGTAACCGTTTTTGAGAACAACTTCGATATTTCCGTGCAACTGTTTTATGAGAACATTCAACGGTTTTTTACTTGGTTCCATCATCATATTTTATTACCGTATCCTAGTATATTGCTGTATTATCCATGAACCCCTCACCAAATATAAAAGCATTATGAAAGACGGTTCTGTTACTTCTCCGTCAGTTGCCTATCCATGTTACTTTTCGTCTGTTATAGATAGTTTATCTTTAAGGTTTTGTCTCATGAATAATGGGAAAGATTACGTTAATACTTTTAGTTTAACCAAATATAATACAAGAAAAACGAAAGTTATCAGTATTATTAAGAACCATTGAAGATATTTAGTTTTCCTGAAGAAACGCAATAAGTAACCTATGTCGATGGAATGGAAACCATAACCAGAGTTTTTGGCAAATTCTAAATTCCATTCATAGAATTGAAAAACTTATAAACGCTATAGTCAACGCCTAAGAGCAAACCAAAATACAAAAGAGAATTTGCAAATCCACCAAAAACACCTTTAATCTTTTCGAGTTCAGGTAAAAGTGTAATTATCCCAACGACGCATGTGAAGAATAGGACAGCAAAAAACAGAAAGAACTCTATAAAAATTAGCACTTCTTTCTTTTGATTCTTCAGTCATATTATAATTCCTCAGTCATAATGTTGTGAGGTACATTTATTTTTCTTTTGAGGTTGATTAGAATTGAGTTATTATGCTAAAAAGGGTCATGGCTACGGTAATCAGATTAGAAAAGCTCGAAGGGTTCAAGCTAGACGAAGTGACCACGCTAAAATGATAGACCGAAGCCTGAAAGCACCTAAAGCAAAGAATATTGAACAATGGCTTAATGCGCCTAACCGTTTTGATTTGCCATCTGTTGACATGAACAAAATAAAAAAGGAGTAGTCACTCATTTTTCTTTTCTTTAGAAAATCTTATTTTGTTTCAGAGAGGTAGAAATAATGGGTGTAGAAATGCCAAAAGCAAAAATAAAAAGAAAGAAAAGAGATTATAATCGTTATCTCTATTGGATTGCGGGAATTTTAATCATCATTCTTTTTCTGAAAGGTTTTGGAATTTTAAAGGTAGCATTCAACATTGATCCTGACGGAATTACCTACAACATTGACATAGGTTATATTACATCAGCAGTGTTATTTGGTATAGTTATTGAAATGTTCCATAAGCAAAACGGTATGTTATCACATCAAGGAGAACGAATAGCTCGAATAGAAGGCATGATAGAAAGTCAAAATAAGAAACCTTAGTTCATTTCGTTTTTATTTTTTATCTGCCTTTTGTTTGTCTTTGTCATCTATCATTTTTTGCTGATAATTATTTACTAATTTTTCCAAAGACTTATTCAGTTTTTTTAATTCTTTTTCTATTTCAGTGAAATTATTAATCCCACTTTTATTAGTCTCAAATTGGATATAAACTACGAGAGCAATTCCCGCAATTCCAATCGCAAAAAAAGAAATACCATTGCTCTTATTTGCTTGTTCAAAACTTGCCCTTGCAGAGTATCCTTCCTCAATAGAAATTGGTGGAATCGCTGACGATGTTGGCGAAGATTTGTTTTCTCCATAAATTAGCTGTAAATCATTATTTGAGTTGAGAGTGAAAAAAGTATAATCGTAATTGTTTCCAGTGTAGGGAAAAATCACTGTTCCTTCGCCTTCATAAGTGCGGTTTCCATCGAATAGTAAGATGATTTTGCCAGTTGAAAGTAATCCTGTTCCTGAACCATAAAGTAACGGATAATTTTCACTGCCAACAAAAGACACAAGTTGGTATTGTTTGCTGTTAATTATCGGAAAGAGTTCTTGATTTACTATAATCACTTTTACCTGAACATCGACAGGGTAATTCGCAGTAATAAAAGCGGGAGATGATAATTTGAAGTAAAAATATGCCTGCTGATTGTTTCCATTATACCATGTGTCGACACTCGTTACTGTTTCGTTTTTAGAAAGAAGATATGGGTTAAAATAAAGCAACGTTCCATAAACTAAAAAGATTGCCATAATAACATATAGAACAAAAATGCTTTTTTTCATTGTGCAAACAGTCTATTAGTTCTTTTATCAATTGTCTATATTTTTAATACTTTCGGCAGTTTTGTTCTTTGCTTGCATTTTGTATTAGGGTTTTCCACTTGTTTTTTCCTTCTATCGTTATTCCGCAAGCTTCGCTGGGAGTTTTTCCGTCTAATGCCATGTGGGTCTAATGTAGTTGTGGAAAAGCTGGTAACCTTGTAGAATTGGTGTGTCTTTGATTTTTAAGCCTCTCATGGTCTTTTCTCTGTCTCGGATTTCTCCGTTCATGCGTTCCATTTTGTTATTGTTGTTGTCTCCTCTGAGGGTAATGTGTCGAATATGTTGGGTTCTTGGATTTTGTTTAGTGAAAAACTCATGTTTGTATGCTTCATTGTAAGAGTGTAATCCATCGGTTATGAAGGTTTTAGGTTTTTTACCCATTAGTTCTTTTGACATCCGCAAAAGATTTCTTGCGTCATGCTTATCTTTTGTTTCTGCTACTTCTTGAGCTATCCAAAACCGTGTTTCATCATCCATCATAGCGAAAAGATATTTCATGTTACCTTTGACTTTGACGTATATTTCGTCTGCTCTCCATGTATCGCTAACATTTGGAGTTAATTTTTCAACGTAGTCTTTCATTAGTCTAACGTATTTTTTTATCCACATGAAAACTGTTTGATGAGAAACCTCAACGCCTAACAGTTTAAGCGATTTCTGAGTGTTTCTTAAGCTTTCACCGCTAAAGTAAAGTTGCATGGCGGTTGTGATTGCTTGAGGATTATGCTTCATTCGTTCAAAGCCTATGTTAATGGTGAAGTAGTGGTGGCAGTCTCGGCAATAGAATTTCTGGATTGTTCCAGTTTTGTTTTTTCTTACGCCATCTTTCTTTAGGTTGCTTGAACCGCAAAATTGGCAGTTTGATAATATTGACTTCTTGGATAACTTGGTTCATGTGCTAAACTTCTTTTCTTAGTTGAATTGAGAAGTCAACTGCATAAATGTGTTTGCAATTTACATGGCGGTAATGTGTTATCTGGGCATTCGCATATCCATTCTTCGCCAACTTTGCTAACGGTGTATTCGCCATTGTGAGATTGTGATTTAACGGTGTAAGTGGTCTTCATCTATGCGTCTTGACTTGATCCGTTAGCTTGTGCGATTGCTTGACCACGTTCTTCTCTTGTGGTTGTTAGTTTGCTCATTTTTATCGCCTTCTTATCTACCTATGCATAGTATAGTCAGAGTAGGAATATAAATCTATTGGTAGATATGCATAAAGAGATAGTTTAAATACTATCTAATAGGTAGATATATACTAGAGGATAAACAAAATGAGTTTAAAAAGCACAGTTGGAATAGCAAAAACAGGATCAACATCCCTAAGAGCAACAATCCCAGAAGGAATGTGTTGCTTTTCTTGACCTAAAAGATGGTGACAAACTTGAGTGGAAAATGGACATAAATGAAGATGGTGAAAGAATCTTAACTGTACAAAAAATGAAGAAGGCTGAAACATGACCGAAAGAACACCTGAACAGATAACTGACGAGTTTGTTTTAAACTTACAAAAGGGTAATTACCGAATTAACCCCGATGTAATATACGAAGCCTCTCACATGAATTTAGTTAATGCAAAAAAGGAACTTCTCGAAGCTCTAGACAGTTATACTCAACTAAGATATGACTCTGAGAAAACTTCTGATTTGCGCAAAATAGCGATAATATGTGTTGCAAGAATAAACAATGCTTGGATTCAGGATTTAATAAGAGAAAAACCAAGCATAATTACTCAGTTGAAAGTACTTCAACAAGAAAACATGAGTTTAAAAGAATTGAATACTAAACTTGCGAAAGAAAATGACCATCAAAAGAAGCAAATTGTTGAATTACATGAAACGATTGACCGTATTACAGCTAAAGGATTGAATAAGGTCGGTCGGGGAATAAATGATTGTTAAGTGTTCACACTGTCAACACTTATTTTCCATTGAAGATTTTGAGTCTCACACATGTGATCGCCCACTTAAAGAATGTAAAATTATTGAAGTATCAGAAATTCTTGATGGTTCGTACCATGACAAGAAATTAATGAATGGTTGGGGAACAGATGGAGTTCTCTATACGTTTGAGGTTGTACCTGAAAGCCAATTCCCATGATTATGCCATTGAACAGACGGAAAGTAACAGCATTCGACCAAAAAGACGGAACAGACGAAGAGGAACAGAACCTGAAGCACGCTTGAACCTTTCTTGCCTTTTTAATTTGACTTCCATAATTTCCCTTAGGTTTACTTCGATAACTCAAACCAGATTATCTCGATAGAAAAAAGAAAACATTATGACAAAGGTTATAAAATCAATCAATTTAGTTAACCCATAGAGAGAGGGGTTTTAATTGAAACGTGAAGAAGCAATATCAGTTTTAAAAGAGCTTTTTGAAAAATGCACATTTCTTGACGGTCACTATTTGGCATTAATGCCGTCAGGATACGCAGGATTAATGACCAAAGGGTTTCAAATTGTAATTAAGTGTACGCTTGACGAAGAAACAAGAACATGTATGCAAGATATTTTGATGAAAAATGGGCTCACCATTAAAGTTAAAGAAGCAGATACATTCATAATTTATCGACCAATCAAAGCAAAAGAATAACGTCTATCCGATGAAAAGAAACAGCTTAGTCAATCCGATAGAGTAGTAACAGAATCTTTATTTAATTTCTTAAAACAGACGAAAAGTAACATGGATAGCCAACTGACGGAGAAGTAACGGAAACTGAAAGACTGACGATTAAAGATCAATCAAGACACCGTTTGATTTCCTTGCTCCTGGCTGTTCTTCTTCAACTTATATGACTTCTCCAATAATTAGAACAATCACTCTCATTTCAAATCATTTAACATCTAAGTAGGTTTAATAGAAAAACATTATTTCGAGTTTAACTTAGCTGCTCGAAACTATATTTTCCTTACTAAGGAGAAAAGCGCAACCACTAGAAATGCAATGCCAGTCAAGAACAAGTTACCGCTAGTTAGGAAATAAACGATTACTGCAACAATTATTGCCGGAATCAAAATCAAAAATAGCTTTATCAGAATTATTATGACTAAACCAATGATAATCAGAACAATGAGAAAGCCAATGCCGAGTCCGCCAAGCCCTATACTGCTCAATATTGAATAAACTATGGCCATTAACATCGAAAAATTCATGAGTTATCCTCAACAAAAATGTGTAGAATGCAAGTAATATATTTTTCTTAGGAGCTCTATTGAGAAAAATTTAGTGTTTCATTTTAGATTTTATTTTGGGAATTACTTCCTTCTGCGTTTGAAGAACACCCATAACTGTTATTCTAAACTTCTCATCAGCAGTCTTCTGCACCAACCCATTTTTGGATAGCTCTCCCAAACGGGTGCTGGTTATCTTACCACTTTTTCCAAGCTTAATCTGCAATTCATCTTTCGACAAAGCATCCACGTTAACCATTCCTATTTTGTCCCCAAGATAATAAGCAGTAAGCCAAAGCGACAATGCTTCATTATCAGTTAACTTGTTTTTAGGGATCAGCAAGCTTGCGCCGTCACTTGAAAAAACCACTATGCCGTCTAGATCTTTAGCAAGCTGTTGCAGGTCGATGTTAAGCCAGATTTTTTGGGCAATTTCAAAAGAAGGAATAAAATTTTTGAAAAACTGGTTTATCAATAGCCAAGCTTCTTGGGGTTCAGCGGCAAACTGTTGTTCAAGTTCTTTATATTTAAGGTGAACTTGGACTTTTTCTGTTTTTGCGGTCAACCCATTTTGCCTCTAATTTTTGTAAGCACTTCGTCTTCGACCCATTTCTCGCCTTGAATTGTAAGTTTAAATTCTGGCTTGTTTGGATCGGGCTTGAAGACTTGACCCCGTTTAGTCATTTCATTTAACCTTGCGGGAACCATGCTTTTTATTCCGCTGCTTTCCAACTGTTTTTGGATTTGAGAGGCTGTATTTTTTCTTTCCTCAGAAGCATATAGTATCAAACCTACCGCTTCGTAATGAGTCAGGCTTTCACGTGTAACGATTACTGGTCCTTCAGTTGTAGGTTCAACAATACCTTTCAATTGTGCCCCTGACGGTGTTAACTTGTCTGAAACAAAATCGGATAATTTCTCAACAAAGTTTTCTGGAATATTCCCCAACATATCAAGGATGTCTTGGGGATTTTCGCCTTCAATGACGACTTCTCCAAACGGAGTTTTTATGTGTGCTTCAATGTGCTTCATAAAGTGAGCCTCTTTTATTCTATAAGCTATGCTAAACCTTTTAGGATTTGCGGCTAAATGCTGGTTTTAACTAAAAAACAGCCTATCTGAGGCGTTCTTTCAAGAGTTTAGCAACTAATTCAGGGTTAGCTTTGCCGCGAACTTCCTTCATGACAGCGCCCATAAGCATGCCTTGGCGTTTTTGCCGAGCTTTTCAATTTGTTGCTTGTTTTTGGCAATTACTCGATCAATAATCGGCACTAGATCCTCTTCAGTGAACATTTTAAGACCTAACGTTTGCACTGCATCCTGCACGGTTTTATTTTCATTCTTTGAAAGCCAGCCGAAAACATCTGCTATTGCTTCTTTTGCAAGTTCTCCTGAACCAATAGCAACAAAGATATTTTTGATTTGATTATCATTGACAAGGTCGATTTGGATTCCTTCTCGTCTAAGTGCCTTTAATGTTTCAGTTAAAAATGCAGCGACGGTTGATGCCTGAACACCTGTTTCCTTTACGATTTGTTCAAAAATAAGGTTATATTCTGAGTCAGGAAGTTGTTTGGCTAACTTTTCATTCAAACCATATTGTTTGATGAGGCGAATAACTTTCCTTTCGGAAGGCTCAGGGAGATTATTGCGAACTTTTGTTACTAATTCATCTGTTATCGACGTTGGTGGAATGTCGGTTTCAGGATACATTCTTGCTGCTCCCGGTCTTGGTCGCATATATCTTGTCGTTCCATCATCTTTTGCCGTGCGCGTTTCAGCTGGAATTCCTGTTAATGCTTCTTGCGCTCGTTCGACAACCGCTTTTAACGCGTCTAAAACGTTTTCTTCAGTGTCAGCAACAAAAACCACAGCGTCTAATTCGGCTGCGTCGGTAACTTTACGCAGAGCTTCCACTTCTTCAGGGGTTATCCCGTAATTGGGCATTTCGTCAGTGTGAAATATTCCGCCGACTCTACCCCAGAACTTTGCCCTGTCTGAGAGTTCGGTTCCAACTCGGAAGTCAGGCATGAGTTCACGTTTCAGCAGTCCACCATAATTCGGCAGTTTAACAGCCAGTACTTTCTGATTTCTATCTATTGCTTTTCGAATAACTTTGCTCTTTGTTTGTTTGAAAATTTCTGTAACGTCAAAGAATTCTTGCTTGAGATCTTCTGCTTTGACACCTCGCTTAGCAAGTTCCTCTTTTACACTAATTAGTCCAAGCTGCCGTTGAACCTCATACTCAACAACTTTAGAGATTAACTCAAGTTCCTGGACGCCTTTTATTTCGATTAAAGCACCATTTGGCAAAGAAACGTTAAGATCTTGGCGTATAGTGCCCAAACCCCGCATCACTTTGCCAGTATCCCGCAGGATTCTGCCGATTGCGAATGCAACTTCTTGAGCTTCTATGGGTGAGTAAATCACAGGTGCAGTTGCAACTTCAATCAACGGTATTCCTAAACGGTCAATCCGATAACGGATGGTTTTACCTTCATCTTGGGTTCCGGTTTTCCGCGCTGCATCTTCTTCAAGGCTTGCTGCTTGCATAGGAATAGTTTTTTCTCCAACCTTAATCCAACCATCCAAAGCGATGATACATGTTCGTTGAAAACCCGTGGTGTTTGAACCGTCAATAACAGTTTTGCGCATAACATGAACTTCGTCTACAAGCTGCATATTCATCATTAAAGAAGCAGTTAGAACCACTTCCACAGCATCCAAATTTATAGGGTGAGGAGGTTCCTCATCCATTTCGACAAGGCAAGAACTGTTTTTGCTGGCTTCATAGAGGATTTTTACTCCTTTTTGGAATTCAAAATAAGCTGCTGGGTCAACTTGGCCTAGTTCACTTTGTGTTGGCCGTAATCGACGAAGAAAAGTGATTTCTGGTTCTTCTTTGAAGAGTTCAGGAGGGCAACTGCAAAACAGCTTGGAGTTAACGTTTAATTGTTGGTGGATTTCTAAGCCTACTTTTAAGCCTATTTTCGCGTAGTCAATTGTCACTGGTTTGTCCTCCTTCAAATATTCGATCTTGCGGAAGCGTTCTTGGCGAATATTCGCCTGCAATGTTCGCTTTGAAAAGCTTGACTGCTTCCTCTGTGTTGTCGGTTTGTCCGAGTACCCACATGAGTTTGACAAGAGCTGTTTCAGGGAACATATCATCCGTTGGGATAACGCCAAATGATAAGAGGTCTCTACCCGTATCGTACACGTTCATGTTTACTCTGCCCCAAATGCACTGAGAAGCCAGAGCAACCAAAACACCTTTTGAAACAGCATTTTTGATGCTGTCAAAGCAGAATTTGCTGACGTGCCCCAGCCCTGAGCCTTCCAGCAAAATGCCTCTTATACCTTTGTTGACATAATAATCGATGACTCCTGAATCAAGTCCAGGATAAAACTTTACTAAGGCGACATTTTCGCTAAAATCTGGTTTAAGAATTAGCTTCTTTGACGAATCGCGACGTTGGTAATGATTTGTTAGCATGGTTACTTTTTGGTCTTTCACTTGTGCGATCGGAAAACCATTGATTGATTTGAAGGTATCTCTTCGACTTGTGTGGCACTTGCGGACTTTTACACCTCTATGAATGATTGTTGCTATGTCCGAAACTGTTCCATGCATCGCTAACCCAACTTCAGCGAACTGTCCTTCTCCTGCGGCTTTGACTGCTCCAATGAGGTTTGTTGCGGCGTCACTACTTGGACGGTCAGATGAACGTTGTGCACCAACAACCACAACTGGAACAGGCAGATTCTGAAGTGCAAAACTTAAAGCGGCTGAAGTATAAGCCATCGTGTCTGTGCCATGAGCAATCACCACGCCGTTCACACCTGATTCTATACGTTTAGCTACAGTTTCGGCAAGTTCTTTCCAATGTTTTTGAGTTATGTTTTCACTGTATAGGCTGAAAACGATTTCTGTGTCAACTTTTGCGATGTCGGAGAGTTCAGGGACCACGCCGTATAAGTCGCTCGCTGAGATTGCTGAACGGACTGCTCCTGTGCGGTAGTCAACCCGACTGGCGATTGTTCCTCCAGTGCTCATTATGACAACATGAGGCAAAGAAGGATTCTGTTTTGGCAGTGGAGGTGATGCAAAAGAGGGCTTTGCGCCTTTTCCAACTTTTTCGATTTTGACTTCTGATGTCACACGGATGCCGATGTTGTAGCCGCTTTTCATCTTAACAATGACAACGGTGCCGTCGCCTAGTTCTGAGCGGGGAATAAGGATGCCTTCGTAGGTTTTGCTTTTGCTGGTGACTCGTATTATGTCGCCTACGTCACAGTCTGCTTTCTTAAGGGCGTCAATTGCAAGCGCCCTTGTAATTTGAATTTTCAAGTTGACTCATGCTTAATTCTCCAGTTTTTTGGAAACGTAAACTCCATCGCGCTCGTACCCAAAGCGCCTGTAATATCTTCTTGTTCCTAATGCACTTATAACTAAAAGCTTTTTCAAACCAAAATCCTGCTGAGCTATGCGTTCGGCTTCTTTTAACAAATCTGTTCCAAACCCTTTGTGTTGCCAAGCCCCTGCTGAATGTTTTCCAACGGGAACAAGTGGACCGTAAACGTGAAGCTCTCGAACAATGGCTGAGGGTACATCAGTGATTTCTGGTCTGTGAGCCTTGGGCGATGGCACACGCAAGCGCAAGTAACCAAGAAGAATATTATTTTCTTTGTCTTCAGCTGAAATGAAGATTTCCTTGCCTTCCGAAGCCTCGTAGATAATAGATTGAATTTTGACTTTTTCCAATTCTGGTTTCACATTGTCAACTGCCATTCTATGTCCAACTTCTCTGCATCGGATGCACTGGCATTTGCCTCCTTGCTCATGCAGTTCGTCATTAGCAAGTTGACGAAGATTGCTCTTCTTAACTCCAGCTAAAATAAGCCTTGATGGAATGTCCCGTTGTACACGCATCACTCTTATCCACCGCGGAATGAATTTTTTGATTTCAGCAATAACTTTCTGAAGCTTGCTCGGTTGTGTAGGGTATGTATGTGCCTTGTTGGTACCATTCGTTTGCTTTTGTGCCGGCTATGCAAAGGCACGGATAAATTTTTATCATGTCAGGCTTGAAAGCAGAATCAGTGAAGACTTTTTTAAATGCTTCAATGTCTTTTTTTGGGTTCGAGCCAGGCATTCCAGGCATCAGGTGATAAACAATTTTAAGACCCGCATCTTTGGCGATACGCGTTGCATCTATCACATCGGCTACTGTGTGTGTCCTGCCGACTAAACAGTAAATTTCATCATCTGGGTTTTGGACGCCAAGTTCAATTCGGGTAACTCCCATATCAAGCATCGCATCAATATGCGGCTGTTTTGCCCAGTCTGGCCTCGTCTCTACTGTGATTCCTACATTGCGGATTTTGCTTTTTTCAGCATTTGCTTTTGCTTCTTCAAGGTTTTTTGAGTTTTTGCCTGTTATAGCATCTAAACAGCGCTGGATGAACCATGTTTGATATTCTATGGGTGTAGCGGGGAAGGTTCCGCCCATGATGATTAGCTCCACCTTGTCAACTTTATGCCCGATAGCAGTCAATTGTTCAATTCGGCTCATGACTTGTTGGTATGGGTCAAAGTTGTTTTGTGCTCCACGCATTGCCGCTGGCTCGTATCCAGTGTAGCTCTGGGGTGATCCTTGGGTAGGTCCTCCTGGGCAGTAAGCACAAGGTTCGGGCTGTGGACAGGAGTAAGGTTTAGTCATTGTCGCAATAACTGTTACCCCCGAAATTGTGCGCGTAGTTTTTCTTCGCAAAATAGGTAGAAGCCGCTTTGTTTCTTTTGGCGTCAAAAGGCATATTAAATCAGCATTTGATGGGATATCTTCTAGCTGATACTTGCCTGTGGTTCTTATTTTCAGTCTATTGGCATCCTCACGTGTGGGATTAGGCATTTCCATTAGCGTAGCGATGATTTCTCTTAGCGCTTTTTCATCTGTCAAGGTCGAAGATACCAAAATAAGATTTAGTTAAGTGATAAATAAACAACACTAAAGTTGAACAGACGTTAGGGTTTGAAAAAACAAGTTTTGCTCTTCACTTACATCCAGTTTTGCCCGGCTTTCCTTTGCAGAATCGTGCGTTTCTCATAATTGCGTCGATTTCTTCTTTTTGGGCTTGGCGATGTTTTTGGCGTCCCTTGGATTTTAGGCGTTTGAGACCTTACTTTTCCAGCTTTAGATAAACTACCGTGAGTTGGCATTTAAATTACCTTGCACATAAATCATAATTGTCCCACTTAAATCTTTACCCTTGTGTAAATGTTTTAGAAAAAGTAAACAGAATGGTTATTTCTTTTACGAAAAGTTAATTCGAGCTACCTTATTTATTCCTAAAATTTGGATAAGACTGCTTGATAATTCATAAGTTATTTATTCATACCAGCCAACATCTGAAGAACATTATTAGAGCCAGGCAGAGAACATGCAAAAAAATACAATTTCTGAGCCATTTGTTAAATCGACAAAAATAGCCACTTTAGCAATATGTGCGGTATTAATGCTTTCAATTTTTGGAACCCCCTTATTTGCTCAGCTAACGCCGGCCAGAGATTTAAGTGGAACATGGCAAAGCGCAGTCTCCGGCACTTATTATGACATGGATCCTTCAGATTCAAATGCTCGAATGAATGATGTAACTGCCACTTTTGCTATGGACATAACTCAAAAGGGCAGTCAAATAACCATAACGCTGTATCTTAATCCTTCAAAATGGGTTACTGACAATACGTACTGGCAAACATATGGCATATCTGGCGTTCCCCCAGTGGGCGGTGGCTCCATTGAGTTTACCGGAACTGTTTCAAGCTCAAGTTTTAGCGCTGATGAGCAAGGAAGCCAATTAACACAAGAACACTTAGCAGGAACATTCACCAGCGACATCATAACCGCAACCTTGACTGGAACTTCTGAAACAACAGATCAAAACGGCATAGTCGTTACTCGAACTAGCTCAACAACTTCTGCGCCAACCTTGACTCCCTCATCTTCTCCCACAACGACAGGTCAACCTTTAACTAGCCGCTTTTATGGAAACATTGGATCAATTAAAGGGCCAGCGTACTCTAAAACAGCAAATGGAAATGCCCCTTTATCTTCAGGTCAAATACCCACCGGAACTGAAATTCTGACCGGAGACAACGGGATTATCGGCTTCAACCCTCCCAATCAAGGAGGAACCGTGTATTTAGGAGCAAATAGCGTTGCAGGATGGGTATCTCTTACTTCTGAACCTGCTCCCGACAGCCAAATCGCCTATTTAGTTTATCCGCCGGTTTCAACAGGCATTATTTTCCCAAACAGTTACAGTGAGTTCAAAGATATGCTAATTTCAATGCCAATTGACGCGACGATTGCGGTAGCGGTTTTTAGCGAAGCAATTCTGCCAGCGGCCGCGGTTGCTCTTGTTGTCGAGGGAGGCGCTTTCCTGATACCTAACGGCGTCGCATACGTAAAAGAAACAATATCGCACCTCATAGTTGTTCCCCAGGGAGCTCTTGCAGGAGAAAACACGGAGTACACCGTGAACGTTTCGAGTTCCGAGACGGTGGTTCAAGTCATTAATGGACCGGTCGTATTCATCGACCCAATCACAAATAACACCGTAACTGTACAGACAAATCAGGTGCTTACGCTTCCAACAGAACAACAAGGTGGTTTTAGCAAACAAAACCTGCAAAATGATGTATCAACCCTTAATCCATCTTCACTAAACCAGTGGTGGACCCAAACAACAAATGCATCGCTCTTAAGCGGCATTACAAACGAACCTATGATTCAAGCCGTTATTATTGTAGTAATAGTCATAGCGATAGTTGCCGCTATCTCAACTGTTGCCAAACGCAGAAAAAAAGATCTAATCCAGCCTACGATGCCCAACCCCAATGCTAATTCGTCAACTTAGCTTTGAAAGAAAGAAAGTAAATAAATTCACCCATTCACCTTTCTCTTATTGTCTCACCGATATTGAGCACCCATAACGACGGACTCAACAGAGGGAACGTAAGAAACACAAATCTTGCGCCTATGACGATTTGGGTTCTACCCAATTATGGAACAGGTGAGACGCGGGCGCTAAAAAATCCCATGCCGAGAGAACTTAGCCAAGCTAAAAGCAACGCTCAGCAATGAGGTTAAGTGTTAGGTTACATGGGAGACAAACAGCCCGTAAAAAAGGGAAGTGTTAAATCTTGGCTGAATCCGTGAATTTTGAACCCAAAAGCTCGACGGCACTTAGGAATTTTCTTGAGGAAAACAAAAATAGATATCACGAAATCTGGATAATCATAACAAACAAGAAAACCAAAAACCCTCAACCTATTTCATTTGACCAAGTCATAAACGAGGCAAAAAAACAAGGACTAATTGACAGCCGCATAAAAAATATTGACAAGAAAAAATATATGATCCGTTTAACAAAAAGACTTGAAACCTAATCTTTTGAAAAGAAGAAAAAAAATTCTAACTTTATAGTCACTGATTTATTGCTCTTTTTCTCTATTAGTCGAGCCGAAAAACTTTCGACTTTTCTAAACCTTATTTTACTGCGTTATCACAAAAAAGTATCTAATAGTTTGTTCTTCTCAATATCACTAATAAATCGTAATACTTAATAAACTATTTAAGCTCACAATGTTTTAGAAATAATTGGTCACACATGAAAAAAAGAAAAGCCAGCTTAATGATGGAAAATGAGTTCCTATTGGACTTAACATTTCATAATGTTCCAGTCTCTTTGTTTACTGAGTTTAACGAAAAAATCGTGAAACCATACTTTAAAGGCAATATGAACTCTGCCATCCAAGACCTAATACATGAAGCCCTTGCAGAACAAGAATTTGTTCATTCTCACATAACACACCTCAGAAATTGCGTGAATACCTAAGAACTGCCAAAGCAAGTTAAGAATTGAGAACCATTAAAGAATCACTAAATCATTTCACGTCAAACTTCTAACTGGATTTCAAAGATGAAGAAAAGTAGTTCAAGAAGAAATTCCAAGATGTATTCTATGGCGGGTATCCTATTACAGGAGGTTCAATACCCATCTGCCAGAACAATGCTATCAATTCACCTCGATGATGGACTTCTTCTTCGAAAACATGAACCAAAATGTCTTCAGCAGTCAATGTTTCAGATTTCCCGCGTCCATTAGCCACATACTTTTTCTCTAAGTTTTCAGGAAACAACACTTCAAGGTAATCGTGCATACGCCTCTCCACATGTTTCATGTAAGCCTCTATTTCTTTCAAAGTAGTATATTCCTCAAATTTCTTCTTTGATCGTTGGCAATCACTTTGAAGAAAATCCAGCCAATAGTCTGTTGCGTTTAAGGTGTGTATGAAGATGTTTCTAATCGAATTGAAACTGGCTTCTCTATTCTTGATGAATTCGTCCCATGAAAGGTTTTCGAATGCCCTGAAGAATGCACATCTCTCAACATCGTTATATGCGAGAAGTTCTCTTACGTCAACCATCGCAAATACCATTTGAATGAAAGTCTTCGTTTGGATATAACTTTTCTGCAATTCAAACGGTGCTTGATAACACATTGCATTCATGTTATTTTGGAGCAAAAGCTGGAAAGTCTTTATTGGCTGTATTTACTTATTCCAAGCTCTTGTTTCCATAGAATAGCCGAGTTTCAAAGTTTAAGAAGTTTAGAGAGTGGGTGGATTTTTCTTGAGAGATTCACGCATTTCTCGTATAGTTTCTTTATTATTTTCGGTTTTTAGATTTTCTTTCTCGTTTTCTTCGTTTACTTCTTTGTTGTGTCGGTCAACTCGATCATTGACTGTTTCCACCAACTGCATAACTAATTTAATGTCTTCTTGAAGTTTTTTTGGATTAGTAATAATTGAAATCGTGTCCTCTTGCAAACTGTCTGGATAGTTAACTTCAAATTTCGGGAAAGAATCCTGCGAGTTTTTGAGAATAGCTAACGGTTTACCTATTTTTTTCAATTCCGCTTGAAAAAGTATTTGCCAATCCTCTTGCGGAACGCTATCTAAAGGCAATTCAACAAAAAACGTATCATCTTTTGTAGACAATTTTCTTATGTCTAACGCTTCAGGATCAATTGCTTTCAGATTCGCTTTCTGAATCAGGTCCACGATTGTTAGCCCTCAAACATATGAGCTTGAATCCACCTTTAAATTTTTGTGCAAACACAACCTGAGTTAGAACACATTAATTTAGACCTAATAACAATGGTTATTTGAGGTAAAAATGGAATGCCAATAGTTCAAGTTTCTGTTTGGGAAGGAATGACTCTTGAGAACAAGAAGAAAACAGTTGAGGGAATAACTAAAGTTTTTGTAGATTTAGGGGTTCCAAAGGAAGCAGTTGAAATCGTTATTTATGAAGCGCCAAAAAGCAATTGGGCAACAGGCGGACAACTGCATTCAGAAAGACATGCGCAAACGCGTTCGCTATAAGTAGTGTAAATCAAAAAGCTAAAGTTATACTGTAAGAAAAATGCGAAATCGTCACAACGCATTACTGGTGGTTACTTGATTCTGGGAAGTCTTGTCTCAAATACGAGCAATACTTGTCATCCAAGCGGTCATAGAACCCTGCATTTGAAAACTGCCACGCACCATTCATTAGAAATTGCCACTTAACATCAGTTAGCGATTTTCAAGTTTGCACTTAAAAATATTGCTTCAATATGAAAGTCTATTTGCTAAAAACCCAACCTATATTGAAATTTTAGCTGGAAAAGCTAATTCAAAGTTAAAGTTCTAATCTCAAAAATTAAGCAGATTGTCCGGTTTTATCATCATGTATTGAGTAGTAACAGTTAATAAACTGGTTGCCATTATGATATGCATCCAATATCTGTCAATTCGTTAATAGGGGAATTGAAGCAGATGAGTAAATTTAGAAAGATATTCAAAAAATGGTTTTTGCGTTATCTAAAATACAATCTTGTAGGTTTATCAGTTTTCGTATTAAACATCGCTATTTACGTAATTATTTTCCCTTTTCTGGGAGAAATGTCTTACATTATCGTTAGCCTTAACGGAGGGATCCTCGAGTTTGCATTAATTGCCTACGTTAACAAAACTAAAAAAGGTGTAATATTTGAGAGCTGCCTTCATTCACCAAATGATTATGCGTAAGGATAATCAGAAGCCTCACAGAGAATGCAAATACCAAAAAACCTTAAGGATTCAATGCTAAATCATGTATGACAAATCTTTCCGTCTGCTCTAGTCTTATGATTCATCCAAATTATCTTCTGCTGTCATAGTTGCAATTGGAATTCTCAAGGTTATTTTTGGAGTTAAGAAGTCTTAAATCTGTAAAGCACAGAAATAGAACTGAGATGGTTAAAATGTCAATAAGTAATGAAGAATGGAAAGCTGGAAGAACCAGCGTAACAATTGAAGAACAGATACTTACATTTTTGAAGCAAAATGACAAACCGTTCAATTTTTTGGGAATAATGAAGGGTATAGGATATAACACAAACGTAAGAGACGTTGAAACACTTTTTCACGGTGTAATTGACGGATTTACGGTAATAAATGCTTTGGACAAGCTGATAAAAGAAGGTAAGGTTACATCCAGAGTAATACAACAACCTGAGGGACAAGAAACATACTATAAAGCGTTTTAAGATAACTTCTATTTAGCCAAATTTTCGTAAATAAACAAAAGCATAGGAGCAACAATTCTTCTTTCCAAAAGATATCAACAGAATCTTTTTCCAAGAAAAGTAATTAAGAGAGAGCATGTCAAAGAAGGATTGGAGAAAATATTTATGTCTATTGTGAGTACCGTTCCCGAATCGCCGCAATCATCAGGAAATCTATCTTCATACCCGTTACCTCAGAAGCGAAATTCAACATTATACTTTTACATAGGAATCTTTTGTGCCTTCATTAGCTTGTTGGTGGTTCCAGAAATTTTTGGTTCAGCTGCGATAATCTTGGGAGCTTACGTTTGGAGAATGGAACGCGATGAAAATCGGAACCGTGGCCTTGTATTGATAATATTGGGAATTGTCGCGATGCTTGTAGGAATTTATTACACGTCTTATTTTGCGCTATACGACATTCTTCCCTAAGAGTCTTGGAAAACGCCCTAAGCTAAGGTATCACCTTCTTTAGTATTGTATAAGCCACTTTAAACTAAGAGTCAAAGAGCTCGACTTATGACACACTCATCTTTTCTACTATTAGTCGGGAAACTTTGACTCACCGTAGTCAGGAATCTTTTACGAATAGTCTTTTATCGCCAACGGATTAATAGTCAATTATGAGTACTGGGGGAAAAACCGTCACTTTACTGCTTGTTAGCCTCTTCTTAGCAATGCTCTTAATTCCTTCAATGGTTTATGCACAAACTCCAAGCTCTTATGTTAGCCCAACTGGAGTAGCGGGTACTTCCTTTAGCCTAACAATGTACAGCCCAAATAGTCAAGCAACCTATAACCACACAATGCCTCTAATCTTTAACTTAACGTGGACATATGATTTGCTACCTGTCGGTGATTTTGAATTGGTTGGAGATTATGCCTACAGAATAGACAACAGTTCCTTTGCTAGTATTGCCTCAAATGACACTGCAAATGACCGCTATGGCGGCTACGGTAATTGGACTATCAAAGACAATCCATCATTCTCATACTCACTTGATGTTTCCAACTTAACGAATGGTCAACATGAAATTGCAATAGAAGCAAGTCTTTACTATGGCAAAAATCTGCTCCTCAATGCAACAACTAATCCCATTCAATTCTCTATCCAAAAGCCAACACCAACTCCTACCGTTCCAGAGTTTCCAACTTTGATAATTCTTCACTTTTTGCAGTAGTTATACTAATATCAATGATATTTGTCAGAAAGAGGATGCATGGTTAAGTAAAATGGATGAAAAGACGAAATATGTAATTGTTCTTTTACTTGCAATCATAGTCAGTTCAGCAACAAGTTATTTAACAACTTTGTCCTTGCGTTCAAGCAGTACTGAATCTCCTCAGCCATCAAGTAACTCTACTCAGCAACCAACAAGCATCAAGATTTTTCCTTCTTATACATATGGTTTTGGGGTCCCACCAAACGAAGGAGGAAGTGGTTCCAGCGTAACAGTTTACTCCGATGTTGTAATATACAATCTAACAATTGATTATCTTTATACGACTCTTAATGGCACAACTCTTACAAGTAACATCACTTATGGAACCTTCCATCCCTCTTATTCATCAGGTGAATTTGTAACACCGGGGGAATTACCTTCTACTTGTTACCTTATTCCTCAAGACATAATTTCCGCTTGTTCCACAACCTATTACGACCCAGCTAACACCGAATACTTTTTCAAGATTCCTCCTCAGCTAAATGTCACCGAAGTCTATGGTTACAGTTGATGGGGCATACACAACTTTGGACTTTTTAAAAACCAAGAGGCTACTTTATTTGTTGGAATATTCATTTCAAGCAACTATGTAATTATACTTACTTTAGAGTTTGAACTAAAATAAGTAAACCCGTAAGAGTTGCGGTGTAACCCTAAACCAAAAAAGCAGCCTAAAACAACTTGAAAAAAACTTTGCTAAAAAAATAATTCAATCTATCTCTCAGAAGAATCCTCTAAGCATACTCCTGCCAATCAAAGGCAACTAAACTTATCCATTGTCCTTTCATTGTCTAGTATTGTCAAAAAATGTCATAAAATGTCAAATAATGTCAAATTTTGTCATAAAATGTAAAAAAATGTATCAACCTGCAGCCAAATCAAGCTCGAAACCAGAAAAGCAACCCAAAACAAACTCGGAAAAAAATGCAGAATGGCTTGTTGCTGTTCCATCAGAGAGCAGATTATTTCGCACAGAAAACAAATCAACAACCAAAAGAAGACAAAACCAATAATCGATAACAATGCAGACTTAGCCAAAAGACAAACCAAATGCATAAAATATACTAAATTTTTAAGTTCCCCACTTACATTAGAGATAGGAAACACAAGGAAGATGCGTGCAATTTGGACTTAGAAAAGAAAATTGAATTAGTCTGCAGATCGCCTACGGAAGAAGTTGTTACGCCAGAAGATTTAAGAGGCCTTTTTGAAAAAGAAGAGCATCCCATAGCATACAATGGTTGGGAACCATCTGGTTTGGCGCATTTAGGAACTGGAGTTATTTGCGCTTACAAAATGAAAGACTTCGCCGAAGCTGGGATACACTTTAAAGCTTTTTTGGCAACGTGGCACGCATGGTTAAATAACAAACTTGGGGGCGACTTAACTCTTATCCGCAAAGCAGCCGACCTTTTTAGACACTCGTGGCTAGCACTTGGCGTGCCTGGCGACAAAGTTGAATTCATCTACTCAGATGAACTCTACAAAGACATAGACTATTGGGCAAAAACAGTCATAATTGCTAAAAACCTAACCATAGCCCGAACCACCCGAACATTAGAAATTGCGGGAAGACAAGAAACAGAGGCCCATTACGTTTCAGACTACCTCTACACTCCAATGCAGGTAGCGGACATTTTTCATATGAAGGTGAAGATTTGCCAGTTAGGCATGGATCAACGAAAAGCAAACATGGTTGCAAGAGAAATAGGCGAAAAAATCAGCTGCTGGAAACCCGTCTGCGTTCATCACCATCTGCTTCAGGGTTTAGAGAAACCGAAAATTTGGCCAATCCCAGAAGGACAAGAAAAAGAAGCAGTGGCCTCAGCCAAAATGTCAAAGAGCAAACCTCAAACTTGCATTTTCATTTATGATTCTCCTGAAGAAATAAAGCAGAAAATGGCAAAAGCTTTCTGTCCAGAAAGAACCATCAAATTTAATCCTATACTTGACATTTGCAAGTACATTATCTTCCGAGAGAAACCAGTTTTTACAATTGAACGCCCAGCAAAATTTGGAGGAACCATACAACTACAAAGCTTCCAAGAGCTCGAATCAACCTACAGCGAAGGCAAGCTGCATCCCATGGATTTGAAGAATAGTGTTGCAACCGAACTCGCAGATGTGTTGGAGCCCGTTAGACGGTACTTTCAGTAATAATAGTGAAGCTAAAGATTGTTTAGAAACCGTGAGGCAGGCTAAGAGTTACAAGGTAGACAATTTGTCAGATAAGCTTAAAGGTAAATTGGAAAGAATTCAGCAAATCATAGCCAAATTAGTTGAAGAATCAACAGAAGGCAAACCAATAGTTGTTGAAGGCAAAAAAGATGCTGAAACACTGCAGGAATTAGGCATAAACGGCAGAATCGTCACGATTAAGACTGGCGGAAAATCCTTTCTTCAAGCAACCGAAGAAATAGAACAACTAGGTGCGCTTGAAGTTATTCTTCTCTTAGATTTCGATCGAAGAGGCAAAGAAGGCACATCGCGACTAAAACATAGCTTGGAGAGAACAAAAGTTAAAGCAAACACACGGTATTGGAGGCAATTATATTCGTTTGTCGGTCGAGAAATCCAATGTATTGAAAGTTTAACCTCTTATTTGAGTACAATCAAGCAAAAAACAACGTAACAACAATCATTGCCTCATTTCGTGAATCCCAAATCTTATAAAACATATACTTCATAACAATTATGTGGTAATTTAATTGGATAAAGACGATGAAATCTTAGCAGAATTAAAAAAAATCAGCGCTGCCTTAGAAAAAGCTCCTCCACCACAACCGCCAAAAGGCTTATGGAATGAATTCTTAGAATTCGTAAAATCGTACAAAGTTCTCGGCTTGGCTATTGCTTTCATCATAGCCGTGTATCTTGGCGCCCTAGTCCTAGCGCTTGTCAAAGACTTCATCATTCCACTCCTAGGCTTAGCGATACCAGGCATGTCAGACTTGGCCACATATGTAGTTACGGTTACGAAACAGTCGTTTGGTGTCGGCGACTTCTTAGTAGCTCTAATCACCTTCATTGTGGTGGCATTAGTTGCGTTCCTTATAGTGAAGGTAGCCAAAAGACTAAAAATAGACTAAACCTTCCCAATCTTTTTTCTTTTTTCAGGCTACATTTTCATTTGTTAAACAAGATACTTGTTTTGTTTAATAGTTAACAGAGTCAAGTACCAAAGAAACAATAGGTATTTACAGAATTATTTCTATAAACCGCGCCCTACTGCCTGTCCAATAAGATACATCTGTCAATATTAATCTTAAAATTAGACTAATTGGTTTGTCATATGAACTTTTAACTATTTGAGGTGACGGACATTATTGAAATGTGTTTGCTTTTTTCTTAGCTTTGATTTCAAGGGAATCTTTAACAAACGCTTCTTCAACAACCTCAAAAACTAAATCTTCTCTGAAGACAGGGCTCACTATCTCCTTATGACAATTGTGAACTCCATAAGTCTTTTGTGTTTTCGTTTTTCATCCCCAAAACAACATTGTATTTTTTGAGAACTAAAGATTTATGAAGCATAAATCATTATTAACGCATTATCTTTTTGTCATAGGCTAACTACAAGAGCACGAAAAAATTTTTGGATCAACCTTGTTTTAATCACTGTTTTGCCTGCTGATTTAGCTATACCATATGACGTTTCAGTTAATAATGGTGGCAAATTAAGAAATGCAGAGAGAATAATCTGATGTATTGAAGTGAACAAGTAATGGAGATACATTTATTAATTTTCTTTATACTAACTGCGGAAAAGGTCCACCTAAGAGAATGAATAACAAGTATTCAGATCAAAAGTTGCCGCTGGTTGTTTGCGACTGCGGCTTCAAAATTCTTATAGTTCCAGATTTGGGTGAAATGGCTCGCAGTATCGAAAATCATGCTGCAATACATGGAAAAGGCGAGACTGATCCTGAAAAGGCAGAAGCCGAGTGTTGCCGAGTTGAAGAACTGTTGACCCAAAGAGTCCTCATAGCAATTGCCAAAAAAAATCGTGACCAGTATTAACAAAACATTTTAGGTAATTTTCTTTCAAGCAATCGATAAAAAGCGCAGCTGCTCCATCAAACGCGAAATATCTTAATTATCAATTGATAAAGGACCCGATGATTGATGCCATAATTACAAAACCAGTCTGCAACTTCAAGACTCAAATCACAAAACTTTATATACAAAAATGTTGAAGGTTTACTTAAAAGGTTTCAGAATATGCCATGCAGTAAGCTGAAGCTGTACATTGACATCATTAAAACGTTGGCGGAGCACGGTCCCTTGAGTATCCGCGAATTAGCGTCATTCCTGAAGGTCGAGCCCTCTTCGTTGAAGGAACCTGTTAACTTCTTTACCGACCAAGCAATGATTAAGGAAAAAGGCATTGACTCAATTGTGACTTACATTACCACTAAACGCGGGACCGAAATTCTAAGGTTTTTCAAAATTCAACCATTAATAAAAGCAAGAATCGATGAGCCTTAATAACAAAATTTTCATTTGCCCTCCATCAATTTGTATTTCTCGCGTCTTCATTGATTATCCAAAACGAGTTTCACAGATTCATTGGCTTCGTTGGATTAGTGATCTGAGGGATTATTAGTATTTCATTAAACAAACTATTCCAAATTTTAAAAAGATTTTGTTGTTGTCTCCCATTGTAATCACACATGCTTAAAAACGCTCAACCGCTTTCTAGACTGTTTAGGTGCAAGTAATGAGCGACAAAAAACCTCACAAACCACATACCTTGGGAGCGCCATCATCTCAAGAGATACCAACAAGCGGAATAAACCCTAGTCAGATTCCATGTCCAGATTGTGGCAGAACTTTCAAAAGCCACTCGGAGATGGAGAGACACAGAGACACAACACACCATGAAACAAAAGGACACCAATAATAGCCTTTTTTTATTGTGTTCAAGCTCGTCTTCAATGCGTCAGTTATCTAAGAAGTGATGCTTAACATCAACAATTTTTTAATCACCTGATTATTCTCTCAATAGCAAATAATGTAGTATTCTTGGGCAAATCTCTTGAGATACGTCGGTGTGGAATCTGGACAAAAGGGCAACCAAGCGGTGCTTAGGAAGTGTTATTAACAAAATTGTCAATTTGAGTTCGCCCACTTGGCAAAGCATTAGCAAACAAAACAGAGAATTGTGCTTCTTAAAAACCGTTATCTTGCTTGGAATACCTGCTCTTGTGACTATTCAGGTGATAAAAATAGAAGAACAAAAAAAATAAAATCCAAACTCAAGAGTTTTCACAAAAAACAAATAACCAAAGACCTTTTTTTCATTGTTCATGTGGAGCTAAAATTTCAATTGTTTCAAATATGTATCTTATGAGCAAAATCATAAATCGTCATTTAATTGAACATAGAAGGCTTTGTGGATCTGACGAAATCTTAACGGAAATTATTAAAGCTCTTTACGCTCAGGTCTAATGAAAGAAACTATCAGAAAATGACAAAAATAAATCCAACAGATTCTACGGCTTGGAATTTCAGGAGTGGCATTCGGAAGGCATATATCGGCAGGTTAGTTTGATATTTCTTCTAAATTCTCGATAATTTTGATATTTGATCTTTAAGCTCATCAATTTGCTTCTGCATTTTAGATCGTTCTTCGACTGCTTCTTCATCGAGAGTACAGACATAAAGTGATAAACCTACAAACAATCCGGCGCCTATCAATGATTGAAGAGAAACTGAGATTATGTTTCCCCACAACAGATTAAAAACCCATAATAAAGTGTAAATTAAAGCGGCTAATATTGCAATTCTCATAGTAAGTGCTATTTTCTCTGTTTCATTTTTAAAACTTGTTAGAATCTACTGTTTTAAAGAAGGTGCGTTAGCGAAAAATCGATGTCTTCAATTTGGGTTTTGATCATCCGCACTTAAGTCTTAGTGAGGCAAGACTTCTTGGACGACAAAAATATTTTTCTTCTCTTACGATTCCGAAAAGAATAAAAACCCAAATCAACAACTAATTAATAAGCGTAAGTTTTTTCGCTAAAAGATAGAATAGAGGTGACTTTTTTGAAAAAATTCATGATTTTGTACATGGCACCAGTATCAGCGGAAGCGCAAATGAACGTGAGTCCAGAAGAAATGAACAAAGGAATGGAACCTTGGATGGCTTGGTTCAAGAAATGTGAAAAAGCAATCGTTGACCAAGGAGCAGCCACTAGGCAAAGGCGAATGTTTAGACAAGAAGGGAAGCGCAAAGGGTCAGACGCAGGTGACAGGTTATAGTATTGTTCAGGCAAAAGATATGTTGGCTGCAAAAGCAATAGTTACTGATCATCCGCACTTCATGATGCCAAAAGCAAGCATTGAAATCCTTGAAATAATTCCAATGAATATGTAACGTGCGACCAAGGATCTTCTCGAATATTTTTCCAAATTTTTTCGTTAGATTTTTATGTTTTTGTGAGATCAAATGGTGATTTTAAAGTGTAACCTACTTGTTTCAATTTGCAAGTTGCTTGATAGCTAAGCTATATGAAGAAAACATATAATATTCCAATTATCGAAATACGCTTTAAGAAGTTAAAAACGATAAATGTTTCAACTGGGAAATGACGGTATGGCAGACAACGACAGATCGAAAGATAAGTCATTAGAGGCTCTGGATTTCATAATCAATGTTCTTAGAGAACATGAGCAAAACTTAGATAAATCAATTGACCAGTTGGCGACGGTTACCGAACAAATAGGCGAAACGGATACATTAAACGCTAACCTGAAAAAGGCTGAAGAAAAATTGGACTACCTGCTAAAAGAAGTAACGAGTTTAGCTGGATATCTGGAAAACTCACCAAAAGAAGTGGCACCAACAGAAAGGAAGGAACGGGAGCTTCATACTAATTCATCACCTGCTGCATCGCCAGCCGTGCTTCAAGCTGGACTTTCTATAATTATGCAATGCACAATGTGGGAAGATTTTCAGATCCTCGCAATTCATCCACAAACATTGACTTTTAGCTATAATGAAAACGAGAAAGTTTTCCAGGCAAGTGCACTCAAGGGAAATCAATTGATCACATATGCTGGTGCTCTTCCAAGTTTTCCATTAATTCTTAAAATGTGGTTATCTCGAAATTTAGAAATAGCTGAGCAAAATATCTTTGAAGGTCAATTGGATAAACCAGAATAGTTTTAGAGGTTAAATTAGGATCTTTTTCGGATAATAGTTATTCAGCGTTAAAATAGTTACAAAGATTTTTTTTCTCATAGCCTCTTATAGAATCGTAGACAGTTTTTGCGGTGTAATTAGAGAAGCTCAGAAGGCTAGCCGCTGAGGAATATAGAAGATGCAAATATTTCTTTGTATCTGGGTTAACTCCTTGTCTATTAATTGTTCAGCTTTAACTCGGCGTTCAAACCGTTTGTTTTCTGAATCGGTGAAAACAAAATTTACACTGTTTCCTGCATGGACTTCGGAGCCTTCTTTGATTAATTGCTCAGCCGCGATAACTTGGCTTACATGTTGCTTGTAGTGCTTGGGGTTTTTCGATAAATGCTTAGAAATAATCAAATCCCCAATGGGCACTTCACCGTCGAGTAGTTTTTGTCGATAAGCCTTTACTACGTTAAGTGCTTCGGGAATCTTTTGCATAAACTCTTTTGAGTTATTAGCTGCAGAAAATACGTTGATCATTTCCATTTGGGCATTGTAAACAAATCGTGGGTGTATCATGTTTGCGTACTTCTAAGCCTCTGACTTTTAGTTTTCCGCTCTCCATAACTCCATAGTAACGATTTAAGACGCCGATGTTTGGATGCATTTTTGAGGGCAAGAAAACAATCCATTTGTAGCGTCCCTCAAAATTCAGTGGAACCCCAATATCATCGCTTACTTGTTTGCATAAGTCGTCGTATTCTTCAAGGTTAGCGTCTTCTTTTTTCAGCCACAACGAATCCACGATTCCATGAAGCACCTCAAATCCTCGACTCTCAGAAATTCGAGCAGCCCTAAGAAACGCATCCCTACCAAACGCACAAACCCCAATATGCCCATCAACCGTTCCAAACTTTGCATTCCTATAACCCAAATAACCAAAACAAGTAACAAGAATCCACTTCAAAGCATTCTGTCTATTATCGTACATCTCCTTAAGTTTTGGATCCTTGGCTTCATCTCTTAACCTCTTGTAGTGCAACCGTTTGTAGACAACAAGCTTCAAAGCTTTAGGAACAACACCTATCCGTTTCTCGCAAATGTTGTAGTTTAACTCTGGGATGCGTAAGTGTGAGTCTGGGCAGCACTTGCAAAGAACCGTTTCAGCTGAAATGTTGTTGTTAACCATTAAGCTTGGATACATTGATGAAAAATCAACTTCGCCAGTGTTGTCGTGAATGCCTACTTTTGGTTCGTAAACAAAGCCGCCTCGGTCTGCAACGAGGAGTTCATAGGCTGATTTGAAGGCTTCAGGGATGCTTTTGTTTCTTGGAATCAAAATTTCTTGTTTAAAGGCTTGGTAAAACTGCAGAGAAGACATGCTTGATCCGATTGATGAACGAGAGGAAGTGTGCAGGGGTGCTCTGCAGGTTCTTGCTATTTCGAATAGGCCTTGGAAGCTGCTTTCGTTTAGAATGAATGTGTTGCCTGCGTCGATGTGGACTCTTCCATAGAGACGAATGGTTGGGGCTTTGTAGAATGTGCGTCCATAGGAAAAGAAGGTTTTTCCCTGCTGCGCTTTAGGAACAAATGGAACCTCATCTCGGCTTAAAATAAACTTGTCTGACACATCGCTAACGATTGCTCGCTGGAGCAAGTACGAGAAAAGATACGAGTCTCCACCGTTAGTTACAATTATGTCTGGGTCAAGTTCCTTCACCATCTTACTTAACTGCAGAAGCTTTTCTGCTTCATCGCCTGAGTCAATTATAATTTGTTTTTCTTCTTGGTCTAAGCTTATGTTAGCTATTGGATCTTGAAGATTTGCTATTTTACCAGTTTTAGCGATTTCGATTTTTAGCTGCATTATTCTTAATGGTGGAATAGAGTAATCTATGCTTTCAACAGAATCCAGAAGAGTGTACTTTAAGCCTGCTTTGAGGTTTTCAACTTCTAAGAAAGCAAGCGGGAATAAATCATGAGTGAAAAAATATGTTCTGTCGCCATGTAAATCGCAGTTGTGAACTTCAAGGCGCATGTAATCGCCTAATTTTCAGAATTTGGTTGGTTAAGGATGATACTTTTCTGCAGTCTTTGAGAGTGATTTCTAAAACTCTGGATTTTTCTGAATCTGTTGGTTGCGCAAATTTGTAGACAAAATTCCAGTTTGCAATATCTGGGTTTGAATAGATTTTGCCGACGAGTTTTTCTTGGTCTTCTTTTTTGCCTGAAACGTAGATTTTTGGTTGGAACTTGTCGGTTAATCTGATTCTTTGGCCGTTTTCACTTATGATCCAGACTGCCATCTCTCCAATGTTAGATGGGTAAACGTCGAATATCCAGCCTCTGATTTTAGGGCTGCCGCTTGACTGCATCTAAAGCCTTCTCTAATCGGCTAATCTTCACTTGCTGGGACAGTAGAATCGACATGACCATGGGTTCGAAAAGAATTGGGTTGTGTAGCGTTGCTTCCTGCTGACGCGTAGCTTCTGCAAGCATCCATTAAAGCGTCAAATGCTACCTTATCCTCAATTCTCAGTGCTTTTTCAAAGCCACTCCACCGGTTTATTTCATCTTCCAGAGCCATGCGGTAGGATTCAACTGTCTTGCCCATTACGCATTAGCCTCCGCAAAATCATCTGGGGCAAATCTTGGAAAAACCTCAGTTACGCCTCTTAAATTTAATGGAAAAAGCGGTTGAGATAACGTAGTTTTGACTAATTCATTTTGAATCATTTTCTTTCTTCTCCCAATTTTGAAGGGATAGGAAAAAGCACTTTTGAGTTTTTAAATGATAACACCAAACAACTCTTTGAAGAAGTGGGGAGTGGGGTGAAAGTAACAAGAAACGTAAGACGACCAAATACTTCAAACCATAACTATTATCAAAGTCCAGTTAACTTGGTAACGATGTTTTCTAGCAAGATATTCTCAAAGATGACGAAGACGATCTTTGTAAGGCATATGCGATCCCTGAGATCTTTAATGAATTGGCTGCCACAGGAGACGCTTTGACAAAAATTATTTATTATAATTTATAAATTCTTATGTTAAATTAAACTCGAAAAACCTTCTTTCCTCTATGAGGTTAAATTTTGCAAGGCTTTTGTGGATTATTCATGATTAATTTTCATTTGGTAGATTTATTTCGCTCGCCACTATCAGAACCTGCTCCGTCAAGAACTGTTCTAACCAGTCAAGACTATCGGAGCCATCAATTTCTTTTTTATGTTCAGCTATATGAGTCTTAATGGCAATGCTCATCGCCTTCAAATCAGGAACTACTAAGATTTCGGAGCCGCATATGCATCTGATAATAGGCATGCGTTTTTTATAAGCGACGACTTCTTTTTGGTGGTCTTGGTTAGAAGTGTTGTTAATTTCCTGGATATTTTTTCTTGCCATGGCGACTTACTCATAACTTTATTAAAGCAAACTATTTCTCATATGCTTAAGCATCGCATATAAGAAGTAGTGATTGGCACGATGCAATCACAAAACAGACTCATGGAACCAGCGCACCTTTACTATTTATTTGTTTATATAGCATAAGTTCATTTTTGATTCTAAGTCCCGTTTTCCACGAATAAACAATGGGAAATAGGAAAAGCTTTTAAAAAAGATTCTCCATTTTGCAATGGAAAGACCACCTGTGTGACTGGAAAATCAGAGGAATTACAGATGAGACGGTCAAAACTAGAAAGGTACGTTGACATCCTCAACGAGTTAACAAATACGGGTCCATTGAAGCTGACACAAATTATGAATAAATCTAACTTTAACGGAACCAAACTCAGAGACTATCTGGACTTTCTAATAAAGCAAGACTTAGTAGAAGAACGAACACTTAAAAAGAATTGCATAGTTTTCGCGATTACTCAACGAGGCTTAAATGTTCTGAGGCATTTTCGGGAGCTCGCGCAAGAAACGTCTGTGATAGAAGAAGAATAACGCTACCATTCGATAACTCATAATTCAATGAAACTCCGCCTGTCAGGCGATCCCCTTCTCAAGTGCTGTTTTGAAAATAACATTATGACTTAACTACAACTTTAGCAGATCTTTCCTGATTTTTTTAGACCATTCCGAATTTTTTTAGCACTCAACCAGCAAAGAATTCAAGCTTTGCTTCAAAAAAGCAACCTAAAATACAAAGAAAAAATTTTGCCAAACTAAATATTCTTCTTCTATAGAGATTCTTCAGCAAAATCAGGAAAATAGATACCCGCAAGAGTTCTTTCCTTAGCAACTTTTCAGACGTTAGAATTAAAATATAAGTACAAACGCAAAATAACTCAACAATTAGACATTACATGCGTTGAGGAAAAGCCAAAATTCTTCTACATAACAAATTTTCCGCAACTCAAGGTATTCGGGCTTGAATTCAGCGCCTTCGCCTATAGATTCTTTATAGTAGCCGATCGTGTGAGGATAATTGTTTTCAACTTCAGGGATAGCTAAAAACTCGCTAAGAAGTGCGGGGTTCCCTGACTTGTTTGCAGTATCTTTGTTTTTTATGTTGACTCTATATTTGAAGTATTTTCCTTGGTTGCCGCAAATTGGGAACTCGATTATTTTTTCTATTTCTTGAAAGTAGAAATTTTTTGTTTGCCGTTGATTTTCTTGATTGTTACTCAAAGGATCATCTAATGAAACATTATTGGATTGCTCTATTAAATCAGTACTATATTTTAGATTGCCAAACCAAAACAGCCATTCCCTGCTCGGAAGACTGCATAGCTACAAAACTTGCACCGCCAAAAATGGACACTAATAAACTTGCTTGCGTATATACATGCATGTTACATAATTTTATAAGTTAAATTCACCGATGGTCAATGCCCTATAAGGAGGCGAAAAAAAAGTATGCTAAGTAGAGACTGCGACGGTTGCACGCTTTTA
Organism: Candidatus Bathyarchaeota archaeon; assembly: GCA_963768895.1. Taxonomy (GTDB): domain Archaea; phylum Thermoproteota; class Bathyarchaeia; order Bathyarchaeales; family Bathycorpusculaceae; genus Bathycorpusculum. The sequence goes on along the minus strand of CAVYJU010000018.1, from coordinate 46,119 downwards.
CACATATGCAGTGAACGCTACAGGCGCGTAAACAAAGATGAAAAAGTATATTGTCCAGACGGAACAGCCCATCTGGTAGATCAAAACTAACCTCAATCTTTTCTTAATTTGTTTCTTATTGTTTTAGGCAAAGGCAAAAATGTAAGCGACTTCTCAATTATGCAGTGTAGGTTGATTTGTCGTGGATAAAGCTGCTTTCTTGATGTGGAGCCGCAAATATGATAAGGCTTTTGGTTGGCAAGCACAAAGGGAACGGGAGTTAGGCGCTAAATTTCGCAAGACCAAAGCGTTGACGCAGGCTGATTTAGTGCAGGTTGTCGAGTGGAGATTTAAAGATGAACCTGAGAAGAAAACGCGGGTTATACCATTGGTGATGCGTAATGATGAGGCAACTATTAATCGTTTATCCAGTCAAGCTTTGAGTATTCCATCTTGTGAGGATGCTTACCGAATGAATTGTCTCATGCTACTGGAAGGTATCAACCCAGTTTTAGCCAGCGTGATTTTAGCTTTTTTTGATCCCAAACAATACTGCATTCTTGACGTGTCAGTGTGGAAGGCGCTGCTTGGTAATCCACCGGCCAATGTATTGTCATCCCAGAATTACCTCAAACTGCTTGAGGCAATAAGAAAAACTGCGGCTAAACAAAACTTAGATGTGAGAGTAATCGACAAGGCACTCTACAAGAAAAGCTTCGACGAACTCAAAGGTTAGACTACAGATTTTTGGTCACTTTTTTTAGTCTTGCAAGTTGCGATGCTGTCATTTCCGGTTTTCTATTTTCTATGATATTTAGGAATTGTTCTTTGTTTTGGGCATCGATGGCTGGTAAGATGCTTTCCGCTTGCAATGGAACATCACGTGGAATGCACTTTTTCAATTGCTCGATAAGCAAAGGGAAGATTTTCTGCTTGTAAGTTTTGTCGACAGCCGCGACTTTGGCTAGGGCTTTTGTGCCCCAAACAACAGTGATTAAGGAGCCTTTTTTCATAGCTGTCTGGAGTATGTCAAGTTTGGCGTAGATTTCTTTTGGTTTTTTGTCCGCGATGGTTGCGAGGGCTATCATGGCGCCCCAAACCATTCGGTTGTTCTTGCTTTGAAGCAGGGCTAGAAAGTTAGGGGCATAGTCTGCTATTAAGTCGGGTTTTATATAGCCGATTTCGTAGAGCACTTTTAGGCAGTCGCTTTGAACGTTCTTGTTTTTGTTTTGCAAATTCTGCGCAATCTCTTTTATCCCTTCTATGTTTTCTGTTTGGACAAGTTCTTTAGCAAGTTGCTGGTTTGGAACTTCATCGCGCCTGTTTTGAAAAAAAGCAATCCTGTTTAGAACAGACATCTGAAACGCACCTCTAAATCACTAATTGCAAGAGATATTTAAGCTGTCTACTCTCCAGAAAACATGGTTAGAAAAGGACAACTCAACGTATTTATGTTAAGTAGCGGTGGATCACTGCAGTTTGACGCCCAGACTCCGCCTGAACCATCCAAGCCCTACGCTCTTACCCGCACCCCCTTGAGCGCATAACGTCCAAACTTAGGTTGCTCTCTCCCGAGCCTAGCCAGGTTCGCCTGGTAGACAATGACGCAACTCCCCTACGGAAGCAGCTCATTGACCGCCAGCCCCAAAGGACGGATAGTCAATGTTTCGGAAATGAAGATCCAAACGGCCTTCGGCGCCTCATCCGCAGATGTCAGCCCGTCGTATAGAGGGTTTACGGTACAATGGACCCCTACCCCACCGCCTAAGATCCACCGCCAAAAACCTAAAGGCGCAGAACACACTTTAAGTCTTTCGCAGACATAGGCTGAATTTTTTTGTTTTTGGCGCAATTTTTTTTCTTTGTGTTTTAAGTTGCTTTTTCGGATTAAAGCTTGAATTGGTTGCAGGTTGAGTGTATTTTGATCTAGTTTAGTCTAAAATTCATTGCATCAACCAGAATAACTACACAAAGAAGTAGCAAAGTGCCTTTAACTCAAAGAGTAACTTAAACAACTCTCAAAAAAAAGAAACCATAACGCCCCGCTTGAACAACATAAGAATCTTTGTTGAAGCCCTTTCATTTCCCGTCAAAACCACAAAAAATCGTCAACTGTCACTAATTGTTCCCAATTGTCCCCAAGATAGCCTTCTCGGATTTGCAGCTGCAAAATCTGAACAACTCGATCTACAACGCTTTTTTGATTTGGGGTTTGCATCTCTTACAGGTTGAGGGTTTTCGCGTTCTTCTGCGTCTCTAAAAAGGTTAAGTAGCGTTTTGACCCAACAATATGCCTTTGAATAAAAAAAGTCAACTTGAAAACTAAAAGTCACATAATGGGCCTACGCCACAAAACACGTTCTATTGACCTTAACATTTGATAACCAAACAGAATCGCTACAAAATAAGTCGGCCACAAAATAATAGGCCAGTTACCAGGAGTATAATTCCAAAGACCCATAGAAACCGCAAAAAACTCCATAAGCGACAAAGAAATCATTCCGCCAAAAGCCAAAAACACCTGCTCCTTCACTTCGTGTTTAGCTTTCCACTTACGGCGAACAACAAGCAAAACTCCCCAACCTAACAAGAATGCAAAGAAAAGCACATACCAGCTTGAGTTAAAATCAAACAGTATATTCATGCTCAGCCAAAAACGTATCTAAAGTATAAAAATGATTTGATCAATCCGCAGCTTTTTTCTGATGCTTCTTGCGAGTACGATGAGCAGGCCAACATTTTCGGCAATACACCGGTCGATCCACTCGGGGTTGAAAAGGCACTTCACATTCACACCCACAATCGCTGCATACCGCAGCATACTTAGGTTCCTCGTGAAATTGTTCAAATAAATGATAATTTTTCAGGCGTGGCCACCCAGTTTTTGCGTAACGGAGCATTTCGGGTTTATCCTTTAGCCAACGCATCATATGGAAGAAGCTTTTGCCTCTTTTTTCTTCTCGTTCCGTTAAGGGTTCGTAACCTAAGTTGCGGATCTCGTCAAGGTAAGCGATTTCTACTAACCTTTGAGCTTCACCAATTACTTTGACCCGTTTTACTCGTTCTTCCCCATAGACTTTTCGCAGTTCCTCAGCTGCAACATCAAAGATGCATCCTTGACAAATGTGGATTTCTTCATCTAACTTAGGATTGAAACATCCGACTAATTTAGAGACGACACGTGAAGACTCTTTCAGGTACTCTTTTCCTCGGAAAATCTCTTGATAAAACTTTACGTCGATTAAGTCGTATTTGAATTCGCCTGTTTCTTCTCGGTAAGCGCCGACTACAACACCATAAAGCAAGTCGCCGCTACCTGCATCATCAACAATAACTGTCAACTAATACTGTTCCTTCTCGCCTTATTCCCCAATTGAATGTTTAATTCAGCTATAAAAATAGTCCTCCCATATAGGAAGATAACAAAGGGCGTCTGCGTTGATTATGATGCAGTTGCGATTTGCTGCTTAATCCCTTCAGCGGGAATTTGTCGTGCAGCTAAGAACTCCTTTCTTTCCAAGACGCAGCTGTCGCTCGCCCCTAAAAACACAAACATGGGCATTCCTTATCTCAATGTTTTCTCCAACTGTAACAGAATTTATTTGCCCTTCCCACAGACAAAGCTTGATTTTTCCAGTATCATCTTGAACTAACGCATTAACTACCATAACAGTGTTGCCAAACTGCGTGTGAACCTGCACGGGCTTTGGAATTTCAAGAACCTCAGCCTTGACATTAACCCGTTTCATCCCAGCCCTTAAATCATTAACTGCTGTGAAAACTGATTCTGTATTTTGTTTAGCGATTTTTTTGGTTATTTTGTCAGTGCTCATCCAACTTTCAAAAGGATTATCTTTCCTCAAAAGAAACTGCTCATCAACCCTAAACTGCGCAACGGCATGATTCTCTTTCTTTATAAGAAAAATAATTTCATCCTTCACTTTACCCCTATACTCGACTGCAAGGTTGCCGCAAACAGCTTTTTCGTTGTTTCTTGCTTTAATAAGTGCTTGGAAAACTTCAGAGGGATAAATGTTATGTTTTACTGAAAGAAGAGCTATGTGCTCCCCTAAGGTTGATTTTTTCTGTCTCAAATTCCCTCTCCATTTCATGATTAATTTCGAGAAAAAGCAAGTTTAAAGTGATTTCTACTTTCTCTCAATATCGAATGCCTACACTATGTCAATGGTACCTATATTAGTCTGACTATAGAAAAAGATGTTTCCAAATTGTTTTTGAAGAAAATAGAATAGCTATTTTAAGAATTTTTTGTACTGGTTTTTTCTTGTATTGACTTAATGAAGAGTTATTGAAATAACGTTTGATGTTTAATCATGAAAATGGAAGCATTCAATTTATAAGGAGGAAGAACCAGATAAAAGGTACTGTGCAAAAGCAAACTTTTTGCACGCCAAATATAGTAGGAGTTGAAAATAGCGAATGTATAACAACCGAGAGATGCATAAGGCAACCTGTGCTGACTGCGGAAAAGAATGCGATGTTCCTTTCAAGCCAGACGGTACAAGGCCAGTTTATTGCCGAGAATGCTACTCAAAACGTAGACCACCAAGAAGATATTAAGCTAACTTAGCTGAACGTCTTTACAAGTCTTATTATTTTTCTTTTTTATTTTTTTATTATTTTTATCATTTAAAGTTAGTGGGGCATCGAGTTTCGATTTATTTCAGTTTTCATGGAAATCCTTAAGAGTTTTCTAGAATAGTTAATATGCTTTGAATGGCTTAATTGCTTGAATTGGAGATTCGGGGAACATTAGTAATGGAGATGGGCGATACTTCAGCTAATATGACTCAGGCGAATAAGCGTGAGGCTCAGAAGAAACTTGTTGAAGAACTAAAAGTACAATGGAAACTCTTGTGGTCTGAACGTTTCAATGATAAAATTAAGGCTGAAGGTGTCTCAGTAAATGATTATTCTTCTTTGCGTGTCAATCGGGGAACAGTAATTCACGCTACTAGAAATTTTAAGGCACTTAATTTCAGCGACATTGTCAAAGAGCATCTTGCTGAGGATTCCGAAAAGTTCAATCAGCCGAGCGTTAGTGAGGGAGGTTGGAACAAATTCATAAAAACAAACATTACCAATTGTCCAAAAAGAAGCAAACGAGCTGATTTGTATGTTCCAGCCAAGAGCGTTGATCAGCAGCCTAAGAAGGGCGGGCGTGGCTGGCTTCATTCAACTTAGGGCGAAGCCCTGATTAAACCATGCCTAAAAACAAGCTAGTTGGCATTCTATAGGTGTTCACTTTTATTTACCCTGAAAGCTGACAGGGCTTTACAGTTTCGTCAAAATGTTCTTGTGCTCGCTTCTGCCACGCAATACTAAACAAAATGATCAGGAAAGTTTTCATAACCTATGAATCTTTCAAAAAACATTCAATTTTTGGTAATACAAGTGCAGAGAATGTTGTATCAAGCCTCTACCCACAAATCTTCATATAGATTCGCGCTCATCGTTATGACTATTTATTGGAGTAGCTTGCTTGATAAAATGCCCAAATTGTGGAAACGAAATTAGCAAACCAGAGAAAACTCTTAAAAACTGTGTTTTCCAAATAGACGCCTATACGTGTGACAGTTGCGGCACTGCTTTAAAGTGACAACCGATCTACCTTGCAGATAGATTAATCCTTTAACATAGCCTTTTGGCTGTAAATAATAGCTAATAGATCTTTTGTCTCGGTTATTTCTAGTTTATGAGCCTTCAAAATCTTTGTAAAGCAATCCTTTAGATCGCTGTCTAAGTTTATTTTCAATCTGATCTTGCAAAAGCCCTTTGAATCAGGGTCCAAAGACACAAAGACTGCTTGACCAATTTCAGGACATGCAACAAACAGCTCTCTTAGAACTGCGATTGCTTCAGTCTTATCCATAGACGCCCCTTTCTCATTTATCAAGCAACCAAGCAATTATTTAAGATTTATCAATTAATTTAACTTTTAAGTTTATGCTGATTTTGAGTAATTGATTGTAGTTACCCGGTCGAAATGAATTTTGTTGGTCAAAGATTGTGTGCAGTTTGGCAAAAGCAGGAGGCGCCTTGGATTCCGAACTGTTACCTTCATTATGTTTCAGGAAAAACTATCTTATTGATCGCTTGCAAAAAGGACAGAAAGAGGAGGCGCTGTCAATCGGATTGTTGCAGTGCTTGCACGCAGACTTAAAAATATTTGATGGCGCCAAAAATGTGGTTCCGCTGGCTTGAGCTTCTTTTTTCATCTTACGAGTTCTGTCAATTCTTCTGGCAAAGAAAGTTGCTGTTTCAAAAACAAATACAAATGGCGTTAACATAATTAGCCCGGTAACAGGAGTTGGGTCAGGCCCAAAAATCCAAAACACCATCAAAATTACAAAGTAAGCGATAATTTTGTTTCTTCCTTTCAAAAATCTTATAGGTAAAACTCCAACATGCACCAACATAACAAGAAAAACTGGAATGGTATAGAAAACACCACACAATACAAACAACGTAAAAATCCAGCCATAGAAATCTTTGATAAAAATGAAAGGCACCGATCCGCCCTGCAATGTAAAATAAATTAGAATTCTAAAAGATATTGGAATAATCAAGAAATACGCCATGAATGCGCCCAAAGCCAGAAGTCCGATAAATGATCCTAGATAGTATCCTAGAACTTTCTTTTCATTCGCATACAATGCTGGTTTGATAAAGGCGACAATTTCATAAAATATTACTGGGGAAGCTAGCAACAACCCAATGATTATGGATAGGTAAGCCATCAGGTAAACTGTATCTCCTAGCCCTCCAGCAATTAGGGTAGCTTGACCGGGAAGAAAAGCCGCTTTCACTCGTAGCATCACAAGTGAGAGAAGGGGTTGGTAACCGCCAAAAGGGTTGGTAAGTCCAGCGAGACTCGTCGGCAACCATCCTACAGTTACAGCTACAATAAATGCAACTAAAGCCACTTTGAATCGGCGCACTAATTCATCCATATGACCCCAAAAGCCTAAAGCCCAGTTTTTGAAAGGCGACGAAGATTCAGAACTCATAGTTTTTCAGTCCATATTTGTCAAACAATTGTTGAAAGTTGAGCACTTCGGTAGAAACCCTTCATGTGTAATGTTTCGCAGAAAGAAACTGAAAATAACAAGTCTTGCAACGCTGTCTCTATTAATGAGATTTTCCACGATTCCATTCAATAGTTTCAAGTTTCCACTATTTGTTGTTTAACGATTTATCGGGTTTCCTATTCTTTCGTTGCGAAAAAGATTAAGGCCTAAGTCGCCTGTTTATGCCGCGCCTAGCAATTTCACTTTTATCGATATTTCTTCGCTTATCTGCTCTCTGGTTTTGCCATCTGTTGGAATGCCAAGTTTTTGAGCAGTCTCAAGCAACATCTCGTCTTTAGACTTAATTGTGGTTGCGGGTGCTATTCTAGAGTCAACAAATCCTGATGTGGTTGTGGAAGGTGTACTCAACGCTGCATCGGTAAATTCTTTCTGCGCTTTGCTAAATTCACCCTTGGCTCTTCCTAATGCCTTTGCAAATTCTGGAATCTTCGATGGACCCCACATAATAATGACAATGGCTACTACACCAATAATAATTAATTCCAATGGGTCAAACATTTAAAAGTCTCCTTTCCAATTTTTTTCTTATTTAATATTGCTTCTGAATTCATAAATAGGTTTGTTGTTGTATGTTAACAATCACAATCGCTTGCTAGGTTGATATTTTGGGGCATATTAGGTCAAAAAGAAGGGCTCGAACGAAGAATTTCCATTCTGTAACGGCTATAAAATGCTGTTCTTTGTGAAAGAGATAGGAATTCAATTTTTTCTTTAAAGTTGTTTGAGAAAGTAAATAAATATACCAACGTAATATGTCTGACTCGACGGTAAGCGCCAAGCTTCAGTTCGAGCTGATAGCTCGACCAACAAATGAATTTGGGTTTAAGCAATGAAGTACATATTAGTTATTGGAGATGGAATGGCTGATTATCCTATTCCTGAATTGGGAAATAAGACGCCGCTTCAAGTAGCGAATAAGCCAAACATGGATTCAATTGCAGCTAAAGGCAGAAGCGGACTTATCAAAACCGTTCCTGAAGAGTGCAGTCCTGGCTCTGAAACAGCAATTTGCTCATTGCTTGGTTATGACCCTCGGAAATATTGCACGGGCAGAGGACCACTTGAAGCACCAGCCAGAGGCATAAAACTAGGAGACAACGATGCAGCATATAGATGCAATTTGATAACTGAGAAGGACGGCGTCATAGTTGATTACTCTGCAGGTCACATAACCACAGAAGAATCAAGCAAACTGATTGCATCAATAAACAAGGCGTTTGGAAAATTAGGCAAAATCGAATTCTTCCCAGGACTTGACTACAGGCATTTTCTGATACTGCGCAATTTTCCAAAGCCAGAACTCATACGATGTACTCCACCACACGACGCGATAGGCTTAAATGTTTTAGAAGTTCTGCCAGAAGCCACATCAGCGGAAGCAGAAAATACAACCCGATTGCTCAGAGAGCTAATTTGTCGATCCAGTGGCATTCTTGCAGACTCACCCCGTAAACGTTGCACGCATAAAAGCAGGCAAAAACCCAGGAAACCTAATTTGGCTCTGGGGAGGCGGCAAAAAACCAGCAATGCCCACTTTGAAAGAAAAGTATGGTCTCAAGGGAGCAGTTATTTCGGCAGTTGATTTAGTGAAAGGAATCGGAACTTACGCTGGCCTGGAAATCATTAACGTTCCTGGAGCGACGGGACTAGATAACACTAATTATGAAGGCAAAGCCGATGCAGCCTTGAAAGCTCTTGAAACAAACGATTTAGTTGTTGTTCATATTGAAGCACCGGACGAGGCAGGACACTGCAAAGACTACGCTTTGAAAGTGAAAACAATAGAGAATTTAGACAAGAGGCTGCTTGGCAGAATTCTGGACGGCATGAAGGAACCCTACGCCATTTCCATATCACCTGATCATCCTACACCCGTAAAAATCGGGACACATACGAGGGATCCGGTGCCATTTGCTATTAAAGCGCCTTCATTGAAAGCTGACAACGTCAAAAAGTTTGATGAGGAGTCAGCAAAAAATGGGAAATTCGGTCTAATCCAGAATAACTACTTAATTTCCCTTCTTGTCATCTTCTTCAAAATAGAAAATACTCAGCAAGACATGTTTAACATTATAAATGATTTGGCGCACCCTCCCAATCATCTTGCCCGTGGACTTTAACTGGAATAAAATGTTATTATTATTAGATAATCAATATACTTTTGATGATGATTATTGACTGACTATCTGGTTGGGACAGGTGGATGGTCATATTTCAATATTCCAAATAAGCCTAAACTTAAAGGCTTACAGTGAAATATTCAGTTTTGTAGAAGTTAATTATACATTTTACGAGTATCCATCTGTTCAAACTGTAGAGCGATGGAGAAGAATTGTTCCGAAAGACTTCATTTTTTCTGTTAGATGTCATCAAGACCTAACTCACAAAATAGGCTTAAAACCGACAGATGAAGCGTATGAAGTATTTTACAAAGCCAAAACCTACGCTGACATTCTACAAACCCCTTATGTAGTGTTAGAGACACCTAGTGGTTACACAATAAACAACGAAACAAGAGGTTTTCTATCAACATTAAACTTGAAAGCTGTCAAGCTTGTTTGGGAATACAGAGCACCTATAACTCAAGCAGTAACTAACTTAATGCAAGACTTCAACATAATACAATGTGTTGATTTATCTAAGCAAAAACCAAGCTTCAATCTAGATGTAACATATTCTAGATTATTTGGAAAAGGACAGCACAACATCTACCAATTCACCAATGATGAACTATCTGAAATACAGCATCAAGCTGAAGAAACTAATTCAAAACAAGTAATACTAGCTTATCATGGATTAAGAATGCACAGTGACGCTTTGAGGTTTCAACAGCATTTGAAAACTGGCAATTTTCTTTCTGCAACTTCTGCCGTTGGTGCAGATTCAGCTAAAGCAGTCTTAGCTGAAGACGCTACGTTCCCATCTTCCAAGTCAGAACTTATCAAAAAGCAAGGATGGAAAGTTGTAGACGTTAAAGAAAACCTGACAGCTCACTTATCCGAATTCCTAAATAGAATTCCAGACAAAAACTACAGCAGTATAAACGAAGTTGTACAGGAGGTAGAAAAAGTCATTGAGTAAAGACAACATTATCTTAGGAACTTGCGGATGGAGCTACAAAGAGTGGGAAGGCAACTTCTATCAGATTAAAAGTGGTCAAAGCAAACTTCGAGCTTATTCAAGGGTTTTCAAAACTGCTGAAATTGATTCAACATTCTACCGCAACCCCTCTAAAGGAACGGTAATGGGGTGGCTCAAATATTCCCCAGCTGATTTTGTCTTTACTGCTAAACTCCCAAAGCTGATAACCCATGATAAACAATTAGGATTGAAAAGCGATTGTAAAGCTGATTTAGAGGAGTTCTTGGATTTAATGAGACCTCTTCAGCTAGGTGGAAAACTTGCATGTTTACTTATTCAGTTACCACCAAAATACTCGTACAATCCAGAGAACCTTGAAGGATTTTTCAAACTGCTTGATCCAATGTTTAGGTATGCAGTAGAATTTAGAAATATCACATGGTTAGCTCCTGAAACTGCGACTTTTAAGCTATTGAAGAGTTATGATGTAGCTTACACTATTGTTGATGAACCTCTTCTTCCACCAGAAGTACATCTGACTACTGATTTTGCTTATTTCAGGTGGCATGGCAAAGGAGAAAACATCTGGTTTGACTACAAGTACAGTGAAAGACGAGATAGATAGTTGGATTCCAAAAGTGCAAGAAACCTCAAATAAAGTCAAGAAAGTCTATGGCTACTTTAACAATCACTATCACGGTTATGCACCAGAGAATTGTCTTCAACTAATTGAGAAATTAGGGTTAGCAACTGAAGAACAGAAGAAAGCAAAGTGTAAAGAAAACTGTCAAACAATCACAATTGGGAGCATTCTTTAGCTAAATGAACAAATTCTTGCAATGTACACAAACCTGAGTTAGGTTAAAGAAATGAGGGCTAATCCAGCCAGAATGGCTATTATCCCTATTTTCTGGTTGCTCACTATTCTTTCTTTTAGGAAAAAGTAAGCAAGCACGATGGTTACTGCTGGATATGTTGCTGCAACGGGTCCTACTATCGACAAAAATGATGCGGATATGCTAAAGTTGAATGCAAGAAACCCTACGAGATCAAGCAACCCCGCTGCGGCGACAAAGATAAAGATCAGCCGGGTCGGAGTTGAAATTTTTGTTTTGGTGATTTTTGTCCAAGAAAACAGAATTGTAATAGCGGCGATTCTGAGGAACAGAAGAGCTATTATTGGTCCAAACGCTATGGCCATTGGTCTTAGGAGAGTGTAGGCTATTCCCCATGCGCCCATTGATATTAAGGCATCTGTAATCCCGCTTGATCTTCCTTGCCGAATGCTTTTCTTAAGTTCTGCAAGGTTTGTAGATGTTAAGAATACGCCAATGAAAACTGCAATTACGCCTGCTATCTGCAGTGGCATAAGCGTTTCTTGGAAGAGAAAAACCGCCAGAATCGTTGTTATGACTGACCAGCTTGCTGTAATCGGGGAAACTATTGATATATTTCCTTTTTGAAATCCTCTGTATAGGAAAACATAACCGATAACCCCCAAAATCCCAGCTGAAACAGTAATTAAGACTAAATCAACTGAAAATGGTGGCACCTTAAAAAATAAGACAGCAATAATAATCAGAGGACCGAAAGCGACGAGTTGATTGAGAATCAGAGAAGTCTTGTAACCCACTCTATCGATGGCTTTCTTTGCGAAGAAATCGGCTGTACCCCAACTTAACATCACAATTATCGCAAACAGTATCCCTATCGCTAAAGCCATGCTATTCTGAATCCAACTAGAATAGCATTTGATCGGCTTGAATTTAAGCTTAAACAGTATAAACAACTATAGACTTTTGCTCAGCTTCGGTCTTTAGACTTTTTGCTTTAAGTCGATCTCTCTTATTCGTTTAGTTATGAATTCTTGGATATTGGGATCTTCTTCTTTGCTTTTTGCTTCAACCAAGAGATTTTTTGCAACATTAAAACTTTTGCAACCGAAGATTTTTGCAAATTTGCTCGAGCGTTTTTCCAACAAGCGAAGGTATCTAGGCAAAATACAGACAAAGTTTAGTGGGTATCGTCTTCCTTTGTCTAAATCTACAACTACTAGTTGGACATTATTATCGTGGTTTTGCTTTCCGTTTTTGATTGCATAAAGTTTTAGATTCACTTTACCCATCCACTCTGATCAACTTGTCAAGTTATACTAATTGAAAGTTGAACTCTTGAAATATTCAAAGACCTAAAATCATATTAACTTTCTTGAGAAACAAAATCAACAAATTTGTTAAATCAAACTTTCAAAAACAGTAGTCTGTCTACGGAAAAGGTAACTGAGAAAAACTAAAGCCCAAAAACATATACTCGCAATGCCAAAATAGGCAAAACAACTATGATACCAAACAAAACGGCTGTTAACGTCATCATTCGCAATGCTCTTGGAATATGTTCTGGTGAAATGCCGTGGTCATCACCTAATGTATAATGACCCTGCTTTTCCAATTGAGTGTCTAAGGCGCCAGCCATAGCTGAAATGGTCCAGCCTGCATTTACGCTAACAGTTTTTCGTTTATCTCTCTGAAGGATGCGCCATGACTCGTGCCAGTTTTCTCTTTGAAGAAATGCTGCCGCAACTATCAGGTAGGCCGTTAGTCTGGCAGGTATGTAGTTGGCGATGGTGTCAAGTTTTGCTGAAAACCAGCCGATGTTTTTGTTTTCAACGTCTTTGTAGCCGACCATAGAATCCAAAGTGTTAATCACACGATATGCAAACGCTCCTGGAACACCGAAAATGGCAAAGAAGAAGAAGGGTGCAGTTATGCCATCCACTGTGCTTTCTGCAATGGATTCTACTGCAGCAGAAATGATTTGTTTTTCGCCAAGCGTATTTGGGTCTCGTCTAACTATGAAGGGTAACCATTTGCGGGCTTCGACTAAATCATTCTTTTTTAAGGCTGAAGCGATAGGCTTAGTGTAGTGTCCCATGCCTTTGACTGCAAAAGTTGCTTTGAACAGAATGGCTCCCACAATTATGTATGGAATGGAGCCGAATGAAGTGCGTAGCCAAAAAAGCAGGATAAATACAGGAATTGAAACAACCAGCATTACAGTTATGGCTAAGAGGACACCGTTTGCTTTTTCAATTTTAGGGTTAGCATTTTTGGTTTTGGGTTTTAAATACCCAATTATTTTTCCTATTCCAATAGTTGGATGAATTCTATCTGGATATTCGCCTAAGCCTATGTCAATCAGGAAGGCTAAGATGAAAATTAACACAGAATCGACAAATAGAGAAAGATCAAAAACAAACATAATTCAATTCAAACCGTGTCAATCTTCAATATTCGTTTTAGAGCTTCCATTAACCGCTCGTTCTCTACTTGAGTTTTGACGGCGACACGTATATAGTATGGGTCAAGTCCGCGAAAAGAGGTACAATCCCTAATCAAAATGCCCTCGTTTAACAGTTTACCTGCTAACTCAGCTGCTGTTAGACCAGATTTTTTAATATTGATGAAGAAAAAATTGGCGTCTGAAGGAAAAATCTTGAAAGATTCGATTTTTTCAAGTTCGCATAAAAGTTTTGTTTTTTCTTTCTTGATAAGGTCTCGGGTTATTGTTAGATGATCCTCATCCTTTAATGCGGCAACAGCAGCCGCTTGTGCTAAACAATTAACATTCCATGGAATCTTTGCGCAGGACAACAAGCTAATTATTTCATCGTTGGCAATTCCGTAGCCAATGCGCAAGCCGGTTAACCCAAAAATTTTGGTGAAAGACCTTAAGATAAACAAGTTTGGATACTTGTTGATCTTGTTAATCATTGAAAGTGCTTTTTCGTTTTCTACAAATTCCAAAAAATCCTCATCGAGAAAAACGAGGCTATTCTGCCTCAGAGCGCGCTCAATTATTTCTGTTAAAGTTTCTGTTGGAATGAGCATACTTGTTGGATTGTTTGGGTTGCATAAGAAAATAATTTTGGCTCCAGACATTTCATTGACAAACGCTGATTCTTCTATGTTGAAATTTTTGTTTAACTTTACAAATTTTGGTGTTTCCCCTGCTTTCTTGACTGCACCCTCGTATTCTCCAAATGTGGGTGCAGGAATAAGGGCTGTATCGCCTTTATTCATGAAAGTTTCAGCGAATAAATACATAAGTTCCGTGGAACCGTTTCCAACAATAACATTGCTCTTTGGTTAATGATGTGAAGTGATTTGCTATTGCCTGCCGTAACTCGTTTGAATTTGAGTCGGGGTATGCTGAAATTTGACTAAAAGCTTTTTTGGCTGCTTCAAGAGCTTTCTTTGATGGACCTAAAGGATTGACACTTGAGCTAAAATCCAAAATTTCATCCCGTTTAAGCCCGCTTTTTCCCGAGGCATCTAAAACCTCTCCGCCATGAACACAAGGCTTCAGATTTCTTATGGTGTCTCTAGCGAGGTTTTCTATGGGCTTCAATTTGGTTTTCAATCCTTCTGCCATGGGCTGAAATGTGTAGGTTTCTTTTTAACGTAAATGATATAAATGTTTGGTTGGATACTCCATCCAAAAACTACAAGCTCTTCGCTATTGATTTTCTAAAGAAAGTTAACGAAAAAAGACTAATCGTTGAAATTGAATTTTGGAAGCTACATGAGATTATTTATGAATTGTTGACGATCTTTCAGAATTATTGCTCTAAACCTTTCTTCTTATTTTGAATCTAACAGCGACTATTGTTAGAGCTGCAATAATTAGAACGGCAACTGCCAACACCAAGTTCGTAATCGAGAACAGCTGAGATAGAAATGATCCATCTTGTTGGTAGTCAAGTTTTGCAAGCCATACAGAGTTGTTTTTTGAACCTATCATGATAAAGCCGCCGTCTTTGAGCGTTAATAATTGAATTAAAGTTTGCCTCTAACCCCACAGGCAAGGTGACTCCAGGCAATGTCATGTTCCAAAGTTGGTTGCCTAACTTGTCAGTCATAATTAATCCAGCATTTGTTAGGTTTGAAATATCCACAAGAAGGAATCCTCCTTCGTGTGTTTCAAGGACTGAGGTTATTGAGCTGCCGTCGGTGCCATATGTTTGGTTCCACTGCATGTTATCTTGTGAATCGGTTTTGAGTATCCATGCGCTTTTTTGCCAAAGGTAACCAGCCATTAAATATCCGCCGTCTTTGGTGGTTATAGCGATGTTGCATTCGGGTTGGAAGTAGTAGCCTTCGCCGCCGTAAGTTGTTTTTCCAAGTACCTTTCCGTTGGCATCCATCTTGATTAGCGCAAAGAATGCTTGGTTGGGATCAAATGAATAGCTGACATCAGACATAACGTATCCACCGTCGATAGTTTGAAAGATGGTCGATGGGCAATCCGCATTTGGCCCCGAAATCGTTTCGTTCCACTCCATGTTTCCAGATGAATCAGTTTTTGCAAACCAGATCCAGCCTTCGCTTTCTTCAATTTTCTCGCCGAAACCAGCAATTGCAAAACCGCCGTCGTTGGTTTGAGTAATCGACATGAAATAGTTTACTGGTGCTCCTGAACTGAACATTTTTGTCCATTGAGTGTTGCCAAGAGGATCGGTTTTTACCAATGCATACATATTATCGACGATTCCAGCCAAGAGGTATCCTCCATCACTTGTAGGCAGAAGGCGGGGAAGAACAGTGCTTTTTTGGTCAATTTGAATTGTTTTTGTCCACAACAGATGGTTTGAAGAGTCAATTTTTATTAGATAAGTGCAGTTTTGATCGGCGGTGTTTAGAATTAAGCTTCCATCTGCAAGCTGAAAAACTGAGTACCCAGCTTCGCCGGTTAGATTGGTTTGCACCTCAATGGGAGAAGACAAGGCGACTGGCGTTCCTCTAACAAACGGCAACAAGAAAAAGCTTGAAGCTAGAAATTATCAAAACAACTGCTATCAACTGAATGATTGCCTTTCTCATAGTCAGATCAGGCAATCAATAACTTCTAAGTGGCTTTTAATTCTATTCAAGGAACACTATGTTCCAAAACTGGAACACCTAAACTAGAAATTCAGGTTTCTAACAAAAAAACTAAGCGTCAACTATTTTTTGGGAAGCTTTAATATCAAAAACCTTCTAAAAACTGTCATGGCAAAAAGAAACATAGGCTACAGTTTCCTTAGCGGAGCCTTAACATTTTTTGTCATCCTACTTGTTTTAATTCAAGCTTTGGGTGTTCCATTCTGGTGGGCCTTTGGAGTCGGAAATACTCAACAAGGAACATGGATAATTTCAGTGACCCCGGAAAACCCAAAAATTGGAGAAAATGTCACGGTTGGAGTGGCAGCTGGCAACTACAACATTTTTTTGGTAGATAATGCAACTGTTACGATAACTCGGAATGGCATGCACCCTCAAACAATTTACACTGACAAGAGCGGAGAAGCAACCTTTACTTATCCTGGCGATGGAACCGTTATTAGAGCAAGTAACTGGTGGGGAAATTCTTTTCATAACGCAACAAGTCAAGCTAACCATTCCCTTTATGTTGCAATTCCCAAAACACCAATTACCTGGGTTAACAATTGTTTGATTGGAATTTCTTGTGCCTCAACGTTAGGTTTCTTGGTTGGACTTTCGACCTTTAAATTTCAGCAAAAAAGAAACAAAGTTTCCCTTTCTAAAAACACTAATTAAACTTCTAAACCAATTGATTCAAAATTTAATAACGCTAAATTGCCAACCAAAAGTTTGTTTCTGTTTTGAATGTTTTAACTTTTATAAAATGGTATGAGAATAGTCAAACAGTGGTTAACGAAAAAATTGCATTTAAAGAAGGAAGATATTGATGAGTGAGAAATTTGATAAGCAACATAAAATTCAAGAATTAAAGGACATGATCAAAAATAGAAAGCCTGGTGAACCAGTTGAGGAAGTTCTTACCATATACTGCCAAAGACATGGAATCTCTATAGATGACATGCCGCGTTTACTATGATCAACTGGTTAAAAAAGGTGAAATCAAAGAGAAATAAGCTTTAAAGTTTTAACTACCCAATATTACCGAAGGGCTTCAGATTGAATGAACTTGTCTTTGTAGGCTTAGGATTAAACGATGAAAAAGGCATAAGCATAAAAGGTTTAGAAGAAGTCAAAAACGCAGACAGCGTCTTTATGGAACTCTACACCAGCCTCATGCCCGACTTTAGCCTACAACGGTTTGAAGACTTATGCGGCAAAAAAGTCAAGTTAGTTTCAAGATCATGATCTTGAAGAAGAAAACGGCGCTGTGATTCTTGAAGCAGCAAAAAAAGGTAAGACATTGTTTCTTGTTCCAGGGCGATCCTTTTATCGCAACAACGCACGTTACATTGCGTGTTGAGGCAGAGAATCGGGGAATAAAAACCCGAATTATTCATGGCACATCTATAATTTCAGCAATCGTTAGCCTTTCAGGACTGCATAATTACAAGTTTGGAAAAACAGTTACCGTCCCATTTCCAGAAAACTTTTCGGAAACACCCTACAACGTTATCGCCCAAAACAAGACCTTGGGATTACACACTCTTTGCCTATTAGATTTGAAAGCAAACGAGAAACAGTTCCTAAGCATCAACCAAGCCATCAGCAATGCTACTTGAAGTTGAGAAAAAGAAAAATCAAAGCGTCATCACTTTAGATACTCCTGCAGTTGGAATAGCACGGGCAGGAAGCGACAATCCAACGCTCAAAGCAGACTTTCTAAAAGATTTAGCTACCTTTAACTTTGGGGAGCCACCTTACAGTTTAATTTTTCCAGGGGAGCTGCATTTTATGGAAATTGATTCATTAATCGCTTTTGCAGGTGCACCATCAGAGTTTAGGAGGCTTGCCAAGTGAGCCTTGAAGCTCTTGCAACGAAATATATCGGTTCTGCAGAAAAAGTGTTAAAAGAACTTGAGCGAATAAAAACGCCCATTAGCCTCAATGACGAGGCGATAGGCAATATTTTGCGTTGGGCAGCTGATTATTTAGAGGACGCAAAGTATTATAAGGCTAAAGGCAAGCTTGAAACAAGCCTAACCTCAGTTGCTTACTGTGAAGGGCTCTTAGATGCTTTAAGATTATTAGGCGCTGTGAAATTTGAATGGCCAACAAACCAGGAAAGAAAACCGTTGTCTTAGCTTCAGGCGTTTTTGACCTGCTTCATTTGGGGCACGTCTGGTTCTTGGAAGAAGCAAAGAAAGCAGGAGGCAAGAACGCTGAGTTAGTTGTTATTATTGCCAGAGACAGCACTGTAGAGAAAACGAAAGGCAAAAAACCCATAATGTCTGAGGAACAGCGATGTGCTCTGGTTGAATCCTTGAAAGTTGTTGACAGAGTGGTGCTTGGCTATGAGAGTCTTGACATAGGCGAAGTGATTGAGAACATTAAGCCAGACGTAATAGCATTGGGATATGATCAAGAGGACATTGACCACCAAGTGCATAATTACGTGGATTCAAATAATGTGAGTATTAAGATTGTTAGAATAGGCAAGTTTGCAGAGAATACTTTAGATAGTTCATCAAAGATAAAACAGAAAATAATCGACAAACTCGCCAAAAACTAATCGGTCATGCAAAATGCCAAATTCAATAAAATACAAGCCCACTCTCATTCTAATTGCTTTGAATGTGGCAGTATACATTTACACATCCATAGTTGGCGGCAACTGGGTAAGCACAAACTTCAACGGTATCCCTCCGCTGTACCAACTTAACGGCGATGTGTTCTACAATGGCGCCTATTATCAGCTTTTCACATCCATGTTTGTCCACGCATCAATAGCACACATTGGCGGAAACATGCTCTTCCTGTTTATTTTCGGTTTAAGAGCAGAAGAAATGTTCTCTCTGCCAGAATACCTTGGAATCTACTTGCTCGGCGGCTTAGCAGGCAACGTTCTTTCTTTGGCTTTAGGACCAGATTTGCTTTCGGTAGGAGCTTCAGGTGCAATTTTTGCATTGTTCGGAGCAGTTGTAATTTATGCTAGGCGTTCTGTGCGGCAATCTATATTTGGAGCATTGGTTTTTGCTTTCTTTCTATTTATTATCAATACAGGTGAAGGCGTTAACATTTTAGCTCATCTAGGCGGTTTAGGTTTTGGCTTAATTATTGGTTACTGGATAGCTACAAGACGTAAACCAAGTGATCAGCAGTCAGTCAAATACTCGTATTCTACGACTTTGCCATTTTAGTTTAGGGCTGAATGTAAATTTCCACTTTGACTTTGTTGCCGTCTTTAACATTTAACTGTTTTCTGAGGCATACAGGCGCAATTATCTCCAACACCGAAACGTCATAGTGACTCCGCAGCGCTGTTATTAGTGCACCTTTAACTTTGTTATCAATGACTGCAGGATAACATTTTACTAAGCCAAAAGTTCTGTCTTCATTTTTGAAGCCGGGAATCTCAATTGCTGGGTAAGCTTCTATTTCCATCCTTGTTTTAATGTCATAGTCACTTGATAGCTTGAGGTTCAATGTGCCTGGGTAAGGTTCAAACCCTAACTTTTCAGTAAATTGTTTCCGATAAGAGTCTTTTGAGGTGTAGTAGGCGCCTTCACCTAATCCAGTAAAAACTGTTCCTTCAAGAGTTACAGAAGGAGGATAAGATTTTTCAACCAGGAATTTTAGGTTAGAATAGAGTTTCTGGAGTTCTTTAGTTCCAGTTTCTTCAATTTTAATTAAGCTGCCCTCTGGAGTGATGTTTCTTTGTATCCATCCTTTCCGTTCAAGCTCTATGAGATAGCGTGAAGCTGTCTGCTGTGAAATCCCAAGTTTGCCTGCTAAGTATTCTGTTGAGATTTTGGCGGTTCGTTTGTAAGCACCCATCTCTGCAAGTTTTAGAAGCATATACAGATGTTGCCAATCGTGTTTTTCGCTCAAGCGGGTTCTCCAGTTGGCTAGAAGATAGCGGAAGGATATTTAAGCGGCTCGAAAGACGAGTTTCAAAGTGAATGTTTTTGAGATACCAAAGAGCTTAAGTGTTACTACAGGGTCTGTAGTACTACAGGGTCTGTAGTAAAATGCTGTTTGATTTAATCCCCAAAGATTCACCCAAAGCTATAGTGCTGACCGGTTCTTCTTAAACAAACAAGCGATTTTATGAACGTTTTTGACTCGATGGGCAAATACTGGGCGGAGATAGCTGACAAAGGCAAAATTGAAAATCAAATACAATTCATAAAAAAAACATTCCCCACAACAGGGTTGATTTTGGACCTCGCCTGTGGTACAGGAAGACATACGATCCGCTTAAGCAAGGAAGGATATGATGTTGTCGGCTTAGACATATCCTCAAATCTTCTCAAGATAGCAAAGAGCCGATGGAGCGGCGCTCAACTGGTTAGAGGTGATATGCGTTTTTTACCCTTCAAGACTGCGGCATTTTCGGCGACAATCAGCATGGATACAAGTTTTGGGTACCTGCCCTCAGAAGCTGATGACATTCAAAGCCTGAGTGAATTGAGGGAAACAATCAACTGCAGCGGCGTACTTATGATTGATGTCTTTAGCCGCGAACGCTTAGTTCTAAAGTACAAAACGAGTCGGCTTTCGAATTTGAAGTGGGCCTTTTTGTCGACTTTATTGAAGCCAAATCGCTTTTCAAGATGGATGCTTTTTAGGTTTTTCAGCTGGAAAAAATACCCAAGTTTTCTCTTACTGCAAAAGCGAACGATTGATGCCGATGGTAAGCGACTTCATGATTTATGGGTAATTCGCGACAAAGAAGATGGACAAATTAGAATTTTTAACCATAATGTACGCTTGTACGAAACGATGCATTTGCGAGAGCTGTTGGAAAATGCTGGCTTTGCGGTTAACCAAGTTTATGGCGATTATAACGGACAAAGCTTTAGCTTTAATTCCAACAGGCTTGTTTTAGTAGCCGCTGCAACTTGATCAATATTTTGACCTTGAAAGCATTTCATCTTTTATCTTTTCTGAAGAAAAACAGGAAAGTAAGGACAACTCCAACTGTAAAAGATGCCAAAACTGCCAAAACTGTTGTTATCGGGAAAGGCTGAGATTGCTGAACCACTGCTGATACCGTGTGAGCCACGTTAAAGTTGACTGTTTGGCTAGCCCCTACGTTTCCAGCATCATCCCAAGCGTAAACTGTTACATTGTGGGTTCCGGCTGATAACCCTGTTAGCGTTGTATTTCCGGCGATGGTTATGTTGGTTTGCTCATCTAAACTGTATGCGGCTTGAGTAATGTTCTCGTTAACAATAAAGTTCAACGGAACATTCCCAGTTGAGTAGGTTGTGTTTTCCACTGATAGGTTCGTTATGTTTGGGAACGTAATGTTTGAAGGTGCGGACGTAGGAAGTGACGCTATTCTGACGCTATTTGATGTTATGGTGAAGTAGACCGTGTCAACCCATATGGCGTAGTAGTCGCTGCTGCCGGGGCTAGTCTCTTTAAAGGGTGCCCCCGGAGGGCTTGCGCCACCGTAGCCGTTAAGATTGGCTTCTTCAGTTATAGTTAAGTAATGTGTGCCCTCAGACAAGTGGGGCAACTGCGCGGTTCCACTCATGTTGGCTGTGAACATGGGCTCTTCAGAGCCGACACAGACGAGGGGTATAATGCCTTCATTTATTCCGTCTACACTGTAATTCAATGTGCATGGTACTCCTTCACCGAGATTGAGGCTTAGAATTGGAACATAGTCATAAGTTGTGTTTACTGGACTGTTTAAGGTGACTCCACCATAGAACCCCATAGAGCCGTTTGAATCTGCTTTAACAAAATGAAAGCCTTCCACAGAAGCAATAAGCAACATAGAGAGGACTAGAGCCACAGAAACCGCTTTCATGTTCATGTTGTTCAAACCTCCATTATCTCGCTCTTCATTATTCAACAGTTAACATCTAAGCAGCATATTACTCTCCCCACAGAACACATTGTTCCACAAGAAGAACAGCACTAAACATGCAAATTGTTGTTTCTAATTCATGTATATTAAACCCATGTGTCTTTCATCACTTGAAAACGCTTTCAATCACCTTAAATCCAAGCAATACATTCAAAATTAAGCAAATGTTTACACAATGCGTGAGGAAAACTGCATGAAAACCGACTTTATAGAAAATAAAGAAGTGTCATGGAAACTCTTTGGCGTCGATATTTTTGGAACAATTACGTCGCCAAAAGACGCAGAAGTTCACTCAGCAGTTGTCTTCGTCGCAGGTAGCGGTCCAACTGACCGAAACTGGTGTTCCCCTCTCCTACCTGGAACGAATGGAAGCGCCAAATTATTGGCTGAAGCACTCGCCCTCCAAGGCTTCGTTACGCTGCGGTATGATAAAGTCGCCTCTGGACCACACGTTAAAGAAAACATACCCAAACTTTTAGGCAAAATAAGCATGCAAAGCCACATAGAAGAACTCAAAGGCGCCGTTGAGACAATCATCGCCGAAAAAAACGTTAACAAAGATAATCTTTTTGTGCTAACGAATAGTGAAGGCGCGATTCACGCAGTAAATTACCAGTTACAGGCGAAAAGTGGACGCTTCAAAGGATTAGTGTTAACTGGAGCGCCTGGCAGAGCGGTTGGTGATTTAGGTCGTAGTCAGATTTTCGATCAAATTAAGAATTTGCCGAACGCAGAAATTCTTATGAAACCTTACGATATTGCCATCGCCGATTTTTTAGCCAGCAAACCAATTGAGATTGATGCATCTCTTCCTGAAGGAATAAAAATGCTGCTTAGGAGTTTAGAAAGTCCAGCCAACCTGCCATTTAGTCGAGAACTATGGACCTACAAACTCTCGGAATTCATCGCCAAAATAGATGACCCAACACTAATGGTGATAGGCAAAAAAGACATCCAAGTGGATTGGAAAATAGATGGAAAAATATTGGAAAACGCAACAGCAAAAAAAACTTCGTCGTCCTTTGCTTACCCAGAAAACGCAAATCATGTTCTAAAACATGAAGAGAAGCCTCGAGAAGAACTCAATGCTCAAAATGTATCTTTAAATTACAATGCGCCAGATGCAGAACTTGATAGCGAAGCCTCAAATGCCATTCTTGATTGGCTAAGGAAGCATGCGCAAAAGTAACCAGCAGACGATAGAAAATCTAGGTGCAGTGATGGCTGACTACCTATACTTTTAGCGGTTGATGTGGCGCTTTTCTTTGTTAGCACAGCCACTTTCAGCAGAGAGGAAATATTGGCAAAATGGAAGTAGAAGCTACTGATTTGGACAAAGCAAATAAGAATAAGGGGTTAGGCAAATGGGGTTTTACACAAAAAACGAATAGCTATTCTAATTGTCGTAATTATTGTTGTAACTACAGTAATCGCTATTCTTAGGCACCTCTTGTAAGAAGCTGTTTTGGTATCGTGATTTCAGGGCTTTTGTTTATTGATAGCGCATAAAAGTTATAAGCGCCCATGAAAGACATTGAGGATTAACAGTGACCGATGCATGAACGCTTGGAAACTTCGAATTTCTATGGCTGGAACCTTAGCCATAATCTTTGGTTTATCCACACTCGTATTCGCAGTCATCTTAACTGTGGCTGGAATAGGCTTCACTCTAATAGACATAGGAATCCTCGTAGTAGTCCTTAACGTAGGTCAGTGGCTGCTGGCACCATACCTTATCGGCTGGATATACAAAGTTAAAGAACTCAAACAGGATGAAAAACCAGAACTGCACCAAATTGTCAATGACATAAGCAAAAAAAGCGGCATATCTGTACCAAAACTCATGTTAGCCAACATTCCGCTTCCAAACGCCTTCGCTTATGGCTCACCCTTATCGGGAACCCGCGTAGCCGTAACCCAAGGACTTCTGGATTCTCTTGACAGCGGCGAAGTTGAAGCTGTCTTAGGGCACGAGCTTGGTCACATAAAACACCATGACGTTCAAGTTATGATGGTAGCTTCTTTCTTACCTGCTCTATTCTACTATATTGGTTATTCAATGATGCTGTCAGGTGTGTTCGGTGGCGGTGGCGGCAAGAAAAACAGCGGAGGCAACAATGCTTTGATAGGCATTGCCTTCATGGCTTTCTCTTGGGTACTGACATTATTCACGCTGTACCTGAGCCGACTGCGAGAGTATTATGCAGATAGGCATAGCGTTTCAGTGGTTGAAAACGGAGCAGAAAAACTCTCAACAGGCTTAGTAACGATTGTTCAAGAAAGCAAACGCGGCGGCCAACAAAAGAAAGAAGACCAGAAAAATCAAAGCTCGTTCAGAGCATTATTCATAACTGACACTAATAGGGCAAACGCCGATTCTGCAGATCTTCACGCAGCACAGATAAGAAGCAAACAAGATTTGCTAAGAGAAACACTCGCAAAAGCACCTACAAAAACAGACAACTTCACCGAAATCTTCTCAACTCACCCAAACATCATCAAACGTCTGCATGCTCTGCAAGAATTAAGCAGTAACCAAGCAATCAACGCTTAAAATCAAAAGCTGTCGTTATCAACTAGGAACGGATTGCTCCTTTTTTCTTCACCAATAATTGATGTAGGTCCATGTCCAGGGTAAATTAAGAAGTAATCAGGCAAACGTACAAGTTTTTGTAAAGACAACTGCATATCTTTCATTGATCCGCCGGGAAAATCTGTTCTGCCGATTCCTTCAGCAAACAATGTGTCGCCTGTAAAAACAAGCTTTTCTCCAAGAAGACATATGCTACCTGGCGTGTGCCCAGGTGTATGCATAACTGTAAGGATTTCATCACCGAATTTGATTTGACTGCCTTCTTCCAACAGAATAGGAGCAGGAAATTTGCTTTCTTCCATTTTCTCAAGTGATGAGGCGTCATACTTGTGGATGTATATGGGAACATTATACTTTTTTTGAAAAATGGAGTCACCGCTTATATGGTCATGGTGACCATGGGTGTTAAGAATCAATTTTTACTTTTAGATTGCCTTCAGGTATATAATTAAAGATTTGTTGGGCTTCAGAAGTGAATTCCAAACCCGGATCGATAATAATGGCTTCGTTTGTCTGCTCTGAATTAACAACGTAGCAGTTTGTTGATAACATGCCAACGGTGAAAGTTTCAATTATCATTCAAATCAATTTGAGTAAAGATCAAAAGATAAAATAAAGTATTTGGCTAAGAACAAAAATATCAATGATCTAAGCTAGCTTGCCGCAGGTTCTGAACCTATAGCCTTAAAGACCTTGTGCGAAACCAGTGAGTTTCAGGATACTTCTGCATTTGCCACAGCTAATGACTAGTTCAGCTAGTTCACCATTAACGACTTTGGTGTCTACGATTTTATAGTTTGTTTCGGTTTCGTCTTCAGGTGAGATTGACATTCCGCACTTTGGGCAGGGGAAGGATCCGTCACCTTCAATGGCAATAAGATCTATTGTGTATGCAGGATTGTTGTCGAGTTTTTTCATCATCATTTTCCTTCACTTCATTTTTTCGTTTTCTTTATTTTTTCATTAATTCTTTTTTGTTAATTAACGGTTATGAATTACAAGTCAGTATACTTGATCCATTTAAAAGTCTGACGCAAAAAAGGTGTAAAAATAAATGCTGGGAAACATCGGTTGCTCAGTCTGCTTTTTCGAAGCTTTCAGGTGAGATGTATTCGCCGAATTTTTCTTTAGCTTCCATTAGTCGTTGACGTTGTAGAAATAGAATGCCGAATAGTTCTAATGGTGTATCAGTGACATTTTCTTGGTAGAACCGCGATACTCGTTCAATCTTTGCAAGGTTTTCTGGCACGCGGATTGTGAATTGCTTAATGTAATCTTCTTTGGAATAGTTTTTGCCAAGTACTTGTTTGAATAGCTTACGTAAATCCTCATATTTTGGAATATAACCTGTTGGAGTTGTTAAAGCATCAACTTCGTTATGTACTCTTAGCTCCATCCATTTTATCCAAACATGCTTATCCTGAGTCCCGTTTAGATATTTTCCATTTCCCACTTCTTTTAGGAAATAGTTCACTCCAAAGATTATTGGTCGTTTTTTGAGTTTTCGACCGAATTCTAGGTTATTATTAACGTTTTTGCCCATTGGAATCGAGATGAAGTCTTGGATGCTCATCATGTTAATTTCAGGAACGCCTTCTTTGCCAACAGTAGCGAAAGTAGTTTCTGTCTCAAGTGAAGCACCATAAGCTATGATGCCGTGTTCCCAACTGAAGCTTTGCTGAACAGGCACGTAAGCTTTAGCGTCTCGTCCACCATACATTATGCCGCCTACTTCAACACCCATTGGATTATGAAGTTCAGGATCACAGTTCTCCAACGCTTTAAGCGATAAAGTGTAGCGCGCGTTCTTGTTGGCAGGTGGAACATCGTTGCCAATTTCGTCTTTTTTGCCCTCATACCATGCGCCAGTATAGTTGCAGCCTTCTTTAGGAAGTTCTTCTCCCATGCCAAGCCAGTATGGTTTGCCATCTTTAACCAGGACGTTTGAGAATATTATTTCCCCTGGGCTTGTAAGCAATTTGTAAATTAACGCGTCATCTTTGGCGTTTACATCTTGTATAATGCCGAATATGCCTGATTCAACGTTAACTGCCCGTGCAGCCGAATCTACGTCTCTTAGATAAGCAATGTCGTCGCCAAGAATTGTCTCGCCTGGAAGCATTGCGGTTGAGGTTTTTCCGCAAGCGCTTGGAAATGCTCCTGCAAAATAGGTTTTACGTTTGTTTGGTCCAAAAACGCCCATAAGGAGCATGTGTTCGGCTAGCCATCCTTCACTGCTTGCTTTTCGGATAGCTAAGCGGAAGGCTAGTTTTTTGAACCCGACAGAATTTCCAGCATACTGAGTATTTACGCTGTAAATGGTGTTGTCCATTTGGTCTATGTATATGCATTTTTTATCGTAGTCTGCACTTACCATGTCGCCATCTACTTTTCCAGCTGAGTGCAAGACGCGTAGAAAGTCGCTTTTCGTTCCTGCCTTTATGAATTGGTCGTACCCAGGCCGATAAAGGAGGCTTTCTGAATGGGCTACATACCATGAATCTGTACATTGTAATCCTAAAATAGTGAAGATTGAATCTTGCGGACCCAACGAGACAAAACGGACAATCATTGTTTTTCCCTGCATTGAATTTCGAAGTACACCTGTGACCTCAGCTAAGCCTTCTTGTCGATCCATTTGGTTGAGGGCTTTGCTCAAGGTGACTCCTTTCGGTACAAGGTATTTGGTGGCTTGGCGGTCTCGTCCTTGGTCATGTTCACCATCAAAATGTACGGTGTGTCCTTGAAGGGTTAAGATTGCTTGTTCTTCGCCTGAGGCAATTGCTTGCTTTCGGAGGTAAATTATGTCTTCGGCAGAGTCGCTGCAAATGAAAATATCCTTCGGATGACAAAGGTCGTTTTCTTTAGCTATGAACTCATGAACAATTGGATTATTAATTGCACTTAGTTTTTTAAAATCTGAAGAGCTAAGTTTTGGCTGTAGCGCCTCAAGATAAGGATTCATTATTAACGTTGTTGACATTTTTTTCACCGTAAACTCTGATATTTTTAAGCAGTTCGTGCTTTCCCTTCACTGTTTTGCCTAAGTAAATTAAAAACCTTTTGCATGACAAAGAAAAGTTATGGATTGTATTAATCACAATCCCATTTCTTTACATATTCTTAAAGTTCATTTACAGTTCCAGGAACTCTTGGAAACGGTTGACACTCACCAATGTGTTTAACGCCAGCAATCCAACCTACTAAACGCTCCATTCCGATTCCTCCGCCAGCAGTAGGTTTCAACCGTCCTTCCTTAGCCATTTTCAACACTAATGCATAGTTTTCTTTTTTAACTTGGTCCCGTTCAATTTTCTTTGAAATTTTGCTATATTCCCATTCGCGTTTGGCACCTGAAAGTACTTCGCCGAATTGTGGCAAGAACAAGTCATAGTTGTCCCATTTGCCAGATTTGAAGTCTTCATAATCATAAAATTCTCTGGGAATGTTCATGACCCAAACAGGTTCGGTTATGTCTTGGGATATTCCTGCTTCCCAACCGTCTGCACCGTATTTTGCTTCAAGTTCAACGCGGTCATAGACTTTGAAGGGTGCCTTAGGAGCTTTAATTGAGTCACAGCGGCACAGTGTAGTTAAGTTCGCTTTTCATTTCACGTTTCAAATCTTTTACAAGTGTGCAAAGTGCGTCTTCAACAAGTGTCATGATGTCTTTTGATGTGGCGTCTCGAGCTTCAAAATCAAGCTGTGTGAATTCATAAATGTGTTTGCCTGTTTTGGCGCGTTCAGCTTTCTCAATGCGTATGTTAGGTGAAAGTATGAAGAGTTTCGGGTAAGCAGTTGATGACGCAACGAGTTTGTGGATGATCATGCTTGCAGTTGTGCGTACTGGTTTGCCGTAAATGTCTACTTCGATCCTTTTCTCTATAGATGCGCCTGGATCAGGCCAAAGGGGTCAGTGCTTTGGCTCAATGCTACTGGAAGCAGCCATTGAAAACCTTGATTAACAAACGTGTTTGTGAGACTTTTTAATGTGTAAGTCATTATTTTGCCTATACAGGCTTTCCTTTCC
Organism: Candidatus Bathyarchaeota archaeon; assembly: GCA_963768895.1. Lineage (GTDB taxonomy): Archaea > Thermoproteota > Bathyarchaeia > Bathyarchaeales > Bathycorpusculaceae > Bathycorpusculum. Next base: position 17,522 of record CAVYJU010000018.1, on the reverse strand, counting down.
AATTCACTTGGAGTAAGTTGATCTAACGGTTTTGGAGTTTCGATTAGTTCTTGCTTCAATTTAGTTCACTCTAAGTTTGTTGTTGAAAATACACTGTGCAAAGCAGATAATAAATTTATTATAATAAAACATGAATAAACTACAAAAAACACAAGGTTTTATAGCTAAAACTTGTAATATTTACATATGAGCATTAAACTAGATGAAAAAGACCTAGCCATTCTCCAACTAATACAGGAAAACAGCAAACTCACAGCCAAACAAATCGCCAAAAAAATCAATTCACCAATAACCACAGTTTTCGCAAAAACAAAACGGATGGAAGAAATAGGAATAATAAAACAGTACAGGGCGATTTTGGCTCCTGAAAAACTAAATTTAGGTACAGCAGCCTTCATCTTAGCATCCGTCTCATACCGATCAAAAACCGATGACACGCCGGTTTCTCAAAGAGTTGTTGCCGAAGAAATAGCCCGATTCCCCGAAGTGCAGGAAGTACACATAATTACTGGCGATTGGGACTTACTTGTGAAGCTTCGAGCCGAAAACGTTGATGCAGTCGGCAAGTTTGTGGTTGATAAGCTTCGGTTAATTAAGGGTATAGAGAAGACGTTAACATGCATGGTTTTTGAAACCGTAAAAGAAACAACAAGCCTTCAGCAATCTTTTAGGCGAAATGAAAATAAGTTGATTAAACCCTAACTTCAGATTCGCTTGAATAGTAAAGAAGTGGCAAAGCAAGGAGCACGGTGTTTTTTCCTTTAGGAGTTAGGGCGTATTCCACTCGAAGGGGCGGTCCAGCGGTTACTTCTCTTGTAATATAACCGTGTTTTTGGAGCATTTTTAGTTTGTCTGACAGAGTGCGAGAATTGACTGTCAAGATTTTTTTTATTTGGCCAAAGCCAATGGCGTCTTTAAGCAAAAGGGTGTAGAGGATTTCTAAGCTCCATTTTTGAAAGAGGAGGTTGAAGCTTTCTTGTAGGCTGTCAAGTTCTTTCTTTAAGTTCGGTAGGCGTTATCTTTTGTGTTTCTATAATTTGCTTAAACGTTTGTTCTACGCCTTTTAGGACTTGGTTCATTCTAGCTTCCACGATTTTGCGGAATTCCGCGCTTAAGGTTAACGGGGCACTCATTTGGCTTACACTTGGTGTAGTTTGGCTCACTTCATAATTTATAAGGGTTTACTTATACAACAAGGTATACAAATTACATCAAGCTTGGAGGATGAAAGTCTTGGAAAAATACGATGCCATAGTTGTTGGCGCAGGAACAGCAGGTTGCTTAGCAGCAAAAACCATGTCTGAAAAAGGCTTAAAAGTTTGCATTATTGAAAAGAAGAAAAGCGAAGAAATCGGCGAAAAAGTCTGCGGCGACGCCTTAGGTGAACACCATCTCAAATTCTTGGGCCTTGAGAAACCCACGGGCGGCGAGTTGGAAGCAAAAATTGACGGCATAAAAATTTACTCCCCAGACGAAAACACCATCTTCACTATAGCAGACAAAGATTTCGTTGGCTTTCTACTAAACAGACGACTATTTGGGCAATGGCTGGTAAAGAAAGCAACCGACGAAGGCGCGTTGTTGCAAGATAACATGAATTTCCGTTCACCCATAATTGAGAAAGGCGCAGTAGTGGGTTTGACTGCGAAAAACATGAAAACTGGCGAAGTTGCAGAGATGCGAAGTAAGGTCGTGGTAGATGCTACTGGCTACTTTGGCATGGTACGTAAACAATTACCAGCTGAAATGGGCATAGATCGAGACATAGCAAACGAAGATGTGGAGGCATGCTACCGAGAAATAAGGCAACTTAAACAAGAAACCGAAAACACCCGCTTCTGCGAAATCTATCTTAACCAAAAAGCTTCACCTGGGGGCTATATCTGGATTTTCCCCAAAGGCGGTGCTCGAGTTAACGTGGGCATAGGCACTTGTATGCGTGAAAACTATCCTAATCCCAAGCAGCAACTCTATGAAACAGCTTTTAAGAAACCAATCTTTGAGGGATCCGAGGTTTTAACTGGGGGCTCATGGTTTGATCCAGTACGTAGACCATTAGATAACATGGTTTCAAATGGTGTTGTGTTGACTGGTGATGCTGCTTCGTTAGTTAATCCAATTCACGGCGGCGGCATTGGACCTTCAATGCTTAGCGGATATATTGCTGGGCAACAAATCGTTGAAGCCTTAAACAAAGGTGAACCGACAAAAGAAGCACTATGGGGTTACAACAAAAAATACATCGACACTTACGGTAAGAAACAAGGAACCCTTGACATATTCAAGATGTTCCTCCTATCCTGCAGCGACGCAGACCTAAACTACGGCATGAATGAAAAACTCATGACTGAAGATGACGTTCTCAAAGCAGGCATGGGCGACGACTTCCACCTAAACATCACGGAAACGGCAAAGCGCGTGTTCCGCGGCATAAGACGCGTAGGATTCCTCAACAAACTCCGCTTAACCGTTACAATGATGCGAGGACTCAGTGCACACTACAACACTTACCCAACCACTCCGCAAAACTTCGAGCCATGGCGAATACAAACTGTAAAACTCATTGAAGAAGCCAAACACAAACTCACAGAATAAACAACCATCCAATAGCTTTTTTACTTTTTTTGTTCCTTTTAGTTTCGGAAAAGGCTTAAATTTCCAAAATAACATGTGCATATTTACGGTGAAAAAATTTGGTTTACTGTTCAAACTGTGGTGCTCAAATTGCCGATGACGCATATTTCTGTCCGAAATGCGGGACAAAAACTGATAAAGGCAAAGCTGCCAAAGCGGTTTATCCAGCTGATGAGTTACGGGATGCTTTTTACCAAGTTGGAATGGAACTTGAGAAAGCCTTCAACATAGCTGCCCGCGAAACGCATTCAGCTATTCAAAGAGCAAGAGAAAACTGGCAAGGAAAACCAGTCCAGCAACAAACGGTTTCCTGCACCAAATGTTCCACAAAGAGCCCTTCAGGTTCAACTTTCTGTCATAGCTGCGGCGCAAAACTTGTTTCTACTGAAGAGCCGCATGGTAGCACTTAAAGATGAATGCAAACAAAACTCTCATCGCTTATCAAACCAAAAGCGGTGTTACAGCAGAGTCTGCACGAAAAATAGCAGACATCTTACGTTCGAAGTACCAGTTAGAAGTTGACCTTGTTGACCTTAAAGAGCAAAAAGTTCTCGATCTAACGATTTATAAAAACATAATAGTGGGTGCCGGCGTTAGAGGTGGCAGAGTCTATGGTAAAGCATTAAAGTTTCTTGAAAATGACCTAAGCGGCAAAAATATTGCCTTTTATGTTTCATCTACTTGGGCTGGCACGCCTGGGAGCTATGATAAAGCTAAAACAAGGTTTGTGGAAAATACCTTGGTTAAATATCCCAAAATTAATCCGGTAAGTGCTGAAGCGTTTGGCGGGCGAATAAGATATTTCAGAAAAACCATGGTAGACAATACAGACTTAACTAAAGTTGAGGCTTGGGCAGAACAGCTTGGTAAACAATTCACTCAATAAAACAAGGGACACTAAGGCAGGAGCGTTGCTTTGCCCGACTTGCTGCGTTGAATATGTTGAAGTGCAGTTTGACTTTGAAGTAAATGGAATATTATTGCATAATGTAAAGGCGCTCAGATGCCCCAATTGCAATGAAGAAATATTTACTCCGGAACAGTGGGAAATAATTGGAAAGCAGGTAGATATTTAGTTCAAATGGTACGCTGGCTTACCTTGTTCTTTCTGAAATGTTAGTTACTTGCAAAAAAATTATGTATGTTCAATAAACGTTTCTTTTGCAGCTTCTTTTTTCATATATTCTTTGAGTTTCTCTTGAGATATGCATTTCTTAAGATCTGGACAATATTTGCTCGTATGAAAAGCGAGAAGCTCAGAAAGCGGTGCCACGGCTTCCATATTCAAAGAATACAGTTTATCTTTTTTGGAACCTTCCGAGAACAGCAGCGCACAGTGCTCTAGTTGTCTAAGGTTTGAGAGAATTGTGTTTTCATCTTGCTCCAGAGCCTCTGAGATGTCTGAAATGTTTTTGGGACCTTCGCTTAGAACATCAATTATTGCGAGACGCGTTCTATTTGCCAATGTTGAGAAAAACAAGTAATATGCTTCGTTAGAGAAATTTTCCATTTGATTCACCATGAAAATTGTTAACAAATAAGTTATTTCGCACTACTTTAATTTTGCTTAGCGTGAGTATGTGGCATTGTGTACGACTGTCGATTTTTGGGAATATTGAAAGACTTTGCGGATTTATCTGATTGTTAGAGCGAATAGAATGTTTAAGACATTATTCAACTGCTTGTCTTTGTCCGTCATGATTTTGGCAGAACTTTGGGAAAAGCTAATATAGTAAAAATAACGGTGTTATATTCAGTGAGCAGGAGGCATAGAAAAACAGTGTACCCTTGCCCAATGGTACATTCCTCCTCATGCTTCCTGCCCATTTTTGATTCTCGAAGGAAAGCTTTCCTTTGCATTAAACACTGTCTAAAGCATTTTTTCTTTTTTAATTTGAATTAGTGTACCATTTCAAGAGCTCATCAGCGGCTTTTTTAGAATGCGCAGCATCAATTAGTAATTGGTCCAAACCCGAGCTCTGTTTTCTTGCTCTGCTTTCTCATGTTCTTTTTATCTGAAGATTTAGGAACAACTATACGTTTGTTTTTCATCTCGATTTTTCTCCGTGGTTGTGTTGTACTCATGTACAATGTGTCTTCTTAAGACATATATCTCATGTCTTTATAGTGAGTAAACCGCCACATAAACCCTCGCACATAACTCAAGCATACCAGGAACATCGTTTGTCGAACACGTCAACATATTTGTACGTAAAATGAAACATGGGAAAAGAAATTTCAATCACACTTTTTGTTCGATAGAACCTGTACAACGTAAGCGCACAAACCCAAGTATTCATCCATACTATCTTCCTTTTTTAGGATCATAGAAATCAAAAAAGATTGTGGCTTGACAAAGCATTTATGCCCTAAAGAAAAAATAGTAGCGATAAGTTTTTGTCATCTTGTGGTGAGAGAACTTTATTGACTCTTACTTTTAGGTGTAACTCTAATCTAGAATTTACCAGATAAATAAAAAATAGGTTGACGGTTATTATCGAACCGTCACTTTAAGCGTGGTTGTTCGCGTGAGTCCCGAGGAGTCCAGTCCTGATACTGTAATGGAGTACGTACCTTGAGGGGTTGTCTGGAAGAACGTATTGTCAAGGTTGAAGAAGAGCCAGCATTTACTGAGGTAGGGCTAAAGGTTGCAGTCATACCTGTCGGCAATCCAGTTGCGGAAAGAGTTACCGCGCCTTTGTAGCCTCCGATTGCGTTAACGGTAATCCTTGTTGTTCCCGAGGATCCTTGTCTAAAGCTTAAGCTTGTTGGATTTGCTGTTAAACTAAAGTCTGGCGTTGTAACTTGAACATTTACATTTGTTGTCTGCTGTTTTCCATCTGCGCCTATACCTGTAATTGTAATAGAGGTTGTTCCTGAATTTGCTGTTGAAGGTACAGTTATTGTCAATTGTGTAGGTGTATACGGGGATGCGACTGAATTAGATGAAAAGCTTGCCCAGGAGCTTGAAGATGAAAAAGTGATTGTTTGGCTGTATCCGCGGATTGGCGTAATTGTTACAGTTGCCGATCCAGTTGTACCTGCTTTAATTGTTAGGGTGGTTGGCGATACAGAAATTGTGAAGGTTGGATTGGGGGCTGCCCCGAAGTTTGTTCCGATTGGGCTACCTATGCCCGTGCAAAGATCATAGTATTGACCGGCTGAGTTACTGCCACTGGTCCCAGTTGTTATGTCAGTGAAGACCAAGCCATAATTTGATTTGTAATTAGCATAGAAATTCGCGTTTGTTGCTGATCCTCCGAGTGCTTGAATTGCTGCCCACTGTGGCGCGCCTGCGCTTGTGCCGCCTACTGCATACCAGCCGTTGTACATGAAGGTGTCCAATACTAGAAAGCCTGTGTTCGGGTCAGCATTATATGAAACATCGGGGGTTGCTCGATATGCAGTTGAAAGTTGCGTACCAAGTCCTGCATTTGTTTGGTAGGTTGGCATTTGTTCATAGGCGCTTATTCCTCCGCCGCTTCCACTCCATGCTGTTTCTGTATAGCCATTAGTTGTTTGCGTTAGGGTTGTGCCGCCTACTGAAACCACATTCGATGAGCTTGATGGCCAAGTAACTATTCCGCCTGTGTCGCCTGAAGAGGCGAAGAAAACTGCGCCATAATTGCTTGTAAAGTAGCTATCATAATTTTGTTCGCCTGAGAACTCGCTTGCGCCCCAACTCATCGAGATGGCAACAACGTCTGATCTGCTGGCAGCATAACTAACTGCTGAAAGTAGGTCGTTTGTTTGGGCAGAGTTGGCTTCAACCAGCAGAATCTTTGCGTTTGGGGCTATCGCGTGGGCCCATTCAACGTCTAAAGATATTTCCATGCCCCATTGATAATTAGATTGTACATTGGAAGACATTGGGTGAATTTCCAAGTTCGGAGAAGCTAAACCCCATTGGGCACTGAATGATGACAAGTCTGAGACAATTTTGGGATCGCTGTATGCATCCACTATTGCTATGGTGCCTGATCCGCCAGTTGACGGAAGATTGTAGGCTGTCTGGATGTCTTTTGGAGTATAGTACGGATTGTCTGATCCGACTAAATTGGGATTTACGCCTGATGCTTTGATTCTGTACGTAGGCTCTGCTTGTGCTTGAATATCTTGTCCTTTTGCAAATGAAGGTGCAATTACTAAGATCATGAGAACCATTAAGCTAAAAGTTAAAAGTTTCATTGTTTTTGTAACCAATTTTTTCGATCTCCTTTCTATAAATTAGATTTAGATACTACTGGCTTGTTTGCTTTCTTAGCTTATAAGCGTTATTTTTTCGGGTGAACTATGATTTACTAATCTCGAGCCTTACAGATTTCGCCAACTGACTGGCAAAAGTACGATTAATGCAACATTTGACAGGTTCAAATGCAATTTTATCGAAAACCCAAGCGGTTGAGTGGGTAGTAAAATCTAGGAAGATTAAGAAAAATACTCGTCGATAGGTTTTTATGTGGCTCTGAAGTTTCTAAGGTGTCGCCAACATAAATTATGGCAAAATAATGGATTGATGGACCAAAATGGTAAGAAAAGCAAGAATACGCCTCACAAGCACAGATTACGCGAAACTAGAAGAGGTATGTGGAGAACTCAGAAGCATCGCACAAAAGACAGGTGTAAAAATCAACGGTCCAGTGCCATTACCAACAAAACGACTTCGAGTCCCAGTTCTTAAAGCTCCTTCAGGCGAAGGCACAGCAACATGGGACAGGTGGGAAATGCGAATTCACAAACGCTTAATCGACATTGACTCTGAAGAACGAGTCATGAGACGAATCATGCGCATCCGTGTGCCAGAAGAAGTCCACGTAACAATCGAACTTATCTAAACAGCTTTTAACTCTTAATTTTCAGTTCTCTGCTATGTTAGCACAGGCTTTGTCGACAGTGAATGGCATGGCCGGCGAATGAACCTAAACAGTTAACCATTACCTGTTCCGTGTAAGAAAGGAATACCGCTCTCTTAGCCGACAAAAATTATCCAACCGCAAATCGCGGTAAGGACTACGCCGGGAATAAACGCCAAAACCCACACTTTCTTGTTTAAGAGGAATAGTTTGTAGCCGTCTAAGACTCCGAATGGAATTAAGTTGAAGAGTGCCATGAACGAGTTGATGTAGGCGGCGAAGAACAGCATTCCTGAATATGCGCTAGTGGGTAAACTGAACGCTAATGCCAGAAATGTGGCGGCGAAAATCATGTTTGTGATTACTCCTGCAATGGAGATTTTAACCATTTCTTTGGCAGAGGGTGGCTGTCCCCCAATCATCATGGCTCCTGGTGCAATCATTTTGAAGGGCAAAAACACTGAAGCAAGAGTTAACACGGCTCCCCATGTTGTTAGGCGGAATTCAGCCCACATCCCCGCTTGCTGCGCCATCACTTTATGAGCGATTTCATGAACCAGAAAAGACATTGTCATCACTAACGCGAAAACAGCCATAACAGTCCAGCCCCAATTGAAACCGTATAATCCTATGGAGAAGCCGATGCCGATGACAAGGGCTGCTGCAATCCCTATGTGTTTTAGTTCTTTTGGGCTAGTAGTTATGTGTCTCTCTGGTTTTGGCGGATTTAAATTGAATGTGTACTGATAGCTGTTGTATGATTGAGGCGTCATTACTTGTTCTTTTCTTTGTGAACGGGCAGAAGATATTTGAGGGCATGAATGATTTTCAGGTATACGGTGTGCACTGCAAAACTGTCCGCCGCAGAATGGACAACGGAAAGGAAGAATAGTTTCTTGATCGCATGCTTGGCATTTCATCTAACTAGGGCGCCTTTCAATGGTAACGTATGAATGATGCTTTATATTTTTCCCCTTCAAAAACAAAAATTGCCTTAACATTTTGGTTGCAACAACGCTTTAAAATAAGTTATTACTAGTCAGAAGCACATTGGAGAAGAAAGGGGAACTGGGCAACTTGAAGCCGTTTAGCTTTGTCCACGCTGCAGATTTGCATTTGGGTTACTCGCAGTATGGATTGGAAGCTAGAAGGCAAGACTTTGACAATGCTTTCAAAGAGGTCGTTGACAAAACCATCGAGTTAAAACCTGATTTCATGATTATCGCTGGCGACTTGTTTCATCAACCGCGACCGTCAAACGTTACCTTAGAAAACACGATTAAGAGTTTTAAGCGTCTCAAAGACGCGGGCATTCCAGTTTTAACAGTTGATGGTTCACATGATTCTGCCCCAAATACCATTACGGGCACAATTCTGTATCCGTTGGATAGCGCTGGACTTATTCATCATCTTCCAAGACACAGCGGTGCATGCTGGCGTAAACCAGATAGCTGCTACGTGTACGGCATACCCAACTTTCACAATAAACACAAAGCCCTAGAGGCTCTACCAAACTTCATAATGGAAAATCCTCCGACACCCGAAGAAGGACTTTGTAACATTTTTGTTTTTCATGGTGCTTTGGACTTGCCAAACGTTAAGCCGCCATATATTGAAGCAGAACTTTCACCCGAGCAGTTGCCTAACGGCTTTAATTATTACGCTGCTGGCCACGTACATGAAAGGTTCTTAGGCACGTTAAAAACGGGCGTTTTAGCTTACAGTGGCTGCACGGAAACAACAGATTACCGGGAAGCGAAGGATCCGAAAGGCTTTCTTCACGTTAACGTAGATGAAAAAGGTCAAGTAAACACCGAATGCATAGAATTAACATCAACTCGGCGATTCGTCATTTTAGAGCAAGACTTCCCTTGTATGTCATCTGAAAAAATCACCGAACTCGCAGCTCAGCAGGTAAGAGATAATGACGCTGAAGATGCAATAATAATCCCCATTCTTAGAGGTACCTTGCCAGTAGAAGCTAGCCGCGGAGAAATTGACATTAGAAAAATCAGAAGCGCAGGCGAGAAGGCTTTACTTGTTCACCCAATTGTTCAGCTAAAAGAAACTGCAGTCTCAGACGAAATTGTACGGTCAATATTTGAAGGCGAATTCAAAGATTTAAAAACTAAAGCATTTGAATATTTTGTTGAGATTTTTACTCAACGTTATAGTCGGGAAGAGGCAGAGAAAATAGCGCATTCGGCACTTAGTCTAATTGAGCCCTTAACAAAAAAGCAAGACGAAAAAATCAAGCAAACTATTGAGGAGCTGGCAAAATGAAAGTTGAAATTGTCCAGCTTGAAAATATCCGCAGCCATGTAAAGTCTACCGTGCCTTTTACGCATGGTTTTAATTGTCTTGTCGGTGGTTTAGGCTGCGGAAAATCCAGTGTGTTGTACGCGGTTGATTTTGCCCTTTTTGGTGACGCCTTAGGTAGAAGTTTTGACTATTTGCTTCGTGAAGGGGCTGATTGGTGCCGAGTTACTGTTCAGTTTAAACATAACGGAAGAACCTACAAGCTTACTCGAGGACTAAAAAGAAAAGGCAAAAGCATCCAGCAAAACTTCGAAGAACTCAAGCTCTATGAAGACGACAGACTTGTTGCCAGCATGAAAACCGACGCTATCTCTGAACAACTTAAAGCTATTACAGGGTTAGATAGGGACCTCTACAGAGAAATCGTCTGGTTTAGACAAGAACACCTCAAAGAACTTCTTGATGCTGCTCCGCGTGACAGGCAAAGGCGACTAGACGAATTGTTCGGTTTATCGGATTATGAGGTTGCATGGAGCAACATTGCTCAATACCAACGGGACTATGAGACTGAAAGGCGAGTTTACGAGAAAGACCCGGATGTCTACAGCTTAGAAAAACTAAGCAATGAATACAATAGGGCAAGCGAAGAATACGTAATTATCGAAATGGATCTTGAAAACTCAACCCAAAAACTAATGATTGCCAAGAAAGCGTTAGACGAAGCAGATTCAAAACTCAAAAAGCTAGAAGAAAAGAGGCAAATTGTTGAAGAGTTTAAGCGAAAAGAAGCAAGGCTTCATTCTGACAACGTTAATATGAGTAGAACTTTGGCTTCGCTGACTGAGCGTATCGAGGGCAAAAAAACGATACTGGCCAATCTGCAGCAGCGTCAAGTCTCAATTGACAGCCAAGTAAAAGTGTGCTTGGATAAACTTGAGAAAGCTGGCTTGCCGATGGGTCAGTCGGTTGAGTTCCTGCGTTCTTGTTTAGTATCTTTTGATGATAAAATCAGCGGTTTGCGAGCGGATCAAGAGGCAACTTCAAGAAACCTGCAAACCGATAAGAAACGGGCGGTTGATTTATCAAAGGAAAGTAAGTGCCCGCTTTGCATACAACCCTTAGACGGCGAATACAAAAGTAACCTACTTATAAGAATTCAAACTGAAAATGTTGAACGGGAAAAGACCATTAACCACTTAAGAATTGAAATTGATAGTTTGCAGAAAACAAAAATCTTGGCTTCCGACGCTTGTTCAAACCTGATGACCTGCACGACAAAAGCCGAAGAGCTAAAGAATCGTTTAAACGAAGAAGAAAACAACCTCAAAATATTGTCAAGCGAGTTTATGGAAAAGCAGCAACTTGAATCTGACTTGCGTTTACAGCTGGAGCAGGTTCAATCAGAGATTAACAGATTCGATTTATCAGAAGTTGATGCAGCAAGGTCTCAACGTGAACAGATTTTTCAGCAGTATTACAGATTAGATTCAGATTTACGCATAAAAGAAAACCGCAAAAAAGACCTATTCAAACGCTTAGATGAAACTAAAGAAAGAATTAATCTTGCACAAGAAAAGCTTGAGCGAATGGAAAAAATCAGAAAAACAATAGAAGTTCTAAGCTGTATCCGTGATGCTTACCGCAGCATACAACCCAAACTTCGCAGTGAGTTTGTTAAGGTTTTACGCAATTTTGTTCAGCAGGTCCTCGATAGTCTTAGTTGGTGGAGAAGCCCCTATGCTTAACGTGGTTATCGATGAAACTTACACGCCTTACGTAAAAAGCGAAGCAGGCATCGACCGTGAAGTCTCAAACCTCTCCGGCGGAGAACGCACACTTTTGGCTTTTGCATACCGCTTAGGTTTAGGTCAGCTAATTATGCAGTCTCGAACTGGTCATGGCTTAAGCATGCTTGTGCTTGATGAACCCACGGAAAACTTAGGAAGCGAAGATGGCAGCATAGAACGGTTAGCTGAAGCCATAAGCCGATTCAAAGCAATTGAACAAATAATTGCAGTTACACATAGTGAAGCGTTTGCAGGCAAAGCTGACCACGTGGTTATTTTGGAAAAAGAAGCTGGAATCAGCAAAATCTCAATTGAACGATAAACAAGCTTGGTTCTATTGATGCATCCGTTGGGAAAAACGCTTTTTATAAACTTATATTCTTTGTGTTCGTTTAATTCTAGATTCTGGTAAAAGCTTATATCCGCTTTTAACCAGAAGCAATGGCTAACTAATTGGTGATTTAATGAAATCGAAAACTAAAAACTTGAAAATCTTATCTTTAATTCTTCTAACTTCAACGCTTCTAATAATTGGAAGTGGAGCCGCATCAGTAAAAGCAGCAACACAGCCCACCGTATACGTTTACAACTCGCAAGGTGGAAATATCGATGCCAATGGAACGCAGCTTACACCGTCAACCAATTACAATTACACGATGGAGACACCGTAAACTTCACTCCAGTTCCAGGCACAGGATTTGCTTTCTTATGCTGGGATTGGCTTGGCACTGCAACTCCAGTCACATCCACCAGCAATACTCTCACAGAAACACTTTCAGCATCAGATGCATGCGCTATACAAGCATTGTTCGTCCCGGTCAGTAACGCTACCCAAACTGCAACAGGAAGCGGATCAGCCAGCGTCACTACTCTACTATCAGCAGGTGGAACAACATCTCCATCAGGAGGAACCGGATCAGCCCAATACACAAACTACACCATCGGCTCATCTGCTAGCTTCACAGCAACTGCGAGTTCCGACTTCAAATTCCTATACTGGTTAGTCGTCAGCGCACAAGGCAGAAGCTACTATACTACAAGCAACATTGACTTAACAATTCCCACAAGCGCAATCGCAGTACAAGCATTTTTCGTTCCAACCGCCAGCACAGTGACAATACCCGAATTCTCCTCTATAATCGTCGCAGTTTTAGCCGTAGCCTTAGCTGTAAGTGCAATCGGCACAGTCGCATACAAAAGATCCAAAAAGTAAGAAGAAAAATTCTTTTCCTTTTTTTTTTTTAAAGGTTTAGCCATTTTTTGCTTCACAGATTATTAGATGTTTGAGATGGCTTTTTCAAGGATAGCTAACAAGAGGTATTTTGTGGAAGGGCCTAATCGGAGTTCTTGTAACTCTGCTTTTTTCCACATAATCGTATAAATTTTCTCTATTTAATGAATGTTTTAGAGCAGCCATAATAATTTCTTCAAAAGCTGCATTATCTATAGTGTTCGTGTGGTCTTTAGGTATCAAGCCCTTTTCGAGATCTTCATCAAGCCTCAGAGCAGCTATGAGGAGCGGCACTATTTTCTTATCGGACAGAATTAAGTCAACTTGTTTTTGAAATTTTTCTGAACCCTCAGACTTCATGTTCTGCTCAGTTGCGAGTGACATAATAAGTTCAAACGATATTCCTCGCTCTGCTAGCCTTTCCCTTAGCGTTCTATTCGATGTCAGCTTTTCTTGTTTGAACATGGCCTCTTTCACTGCCTTCCGTACACATTTAGCAATTAGCTCTCCGAGTAATGTGAAGGTTCCTGCATATTGTATAGGCTTACCTTTTCCAGTGCAGCCAACTACAATACTGTCTGTCAAAGTTCCAGTAGCAATATCCCCTGAAAATTGGCTTCTAATATCCAGATTCTCGCAATGCAACAGTTTTAGCTTCTGTTGATGTTTTGATAGCTTCAACCATGCATCCTTCTGTTAAATTTCCATCAACTATCAAAATAATGTTTATTGTACCGATTCGTAATATTTTGCCGCCTTTTTTTGATGCTGCAGGTTCACCTGCCGTAACAGCCACAGTTGAACCAGCAGTTACCAATGCAGTCAGCACTGTTTTGCCACACGTCTCACTATAGACTGCTATGTTCTGCATTTTAGCAGCAGTCATCAGACCGACTACTTTTTTCTCTGGTAGCTGAAGCCTTTGTGCTTCAGCATTTAAGAATTCTTCTGGACGCCAGTGCACATCGGTCTCGTCGCTTCCGCAGCCTTCAGGAACTTGAACGTTAATAATTGCATTTGCCACTTGTAGGCCTCCGTTCAGAATAGCCGAACTTAAGATCTTTAGAGAAGTTTCAGACCGAATAGTAAGGATGTTATCCTTTACTTCAGCTACAATGCCCTCTATTCTTGTGTTAAGTTTCAATTTGCTACCAGCGGCTAATTTTTGAATTTGAAATAATATAAGCATTAGCTAAGTTCAGAGTGTTTCAAACAGTGGCACGCTCGATTTTGGAAAACAGGAAAATAAGTAGGCAAGAGCCTTTTTCCAACATTGAATTTTTGGAATAGCTTCAATTGATCTACAAAATTTTTGAAAAAATAGTTTTTTGGCACAATCTGCGAGGAAAAATTGGTTTTTAGGAAGGTAGATTAGGTTGGCTTTAAGCTTAGAAAGTTTATTATACTAGGTTGGATAATCCAACCTACTAAAGTGATTAAAAGATGACAAATAAAACCATCCTATATGTTGTTACCGCAATAATCATAATAGTAATCATTTCTAGCGCCTTTATTTATGCAAATTACAGTGGACTTACAAATCAAACACCCGCTTCAAAAAGCATCACAGTAGTAGATGACGAAGGCTACACAACCAACTTGACATCTACTCCACAAAGAATAATTTCGCTAGCGCCAAGCAACACACAAATCCTCTTCGCCGTCGGCGTAGGTGACAAGGTCGTTGGCGTAACAGACTACGACCACTACCCCTACAACTTCACCGCCTGGATAGCCGCCGGTAACATGACAAGTGTCGGAGGCTTCTCAACACCAAACAAAGAAACAATCGCCTCCCTAAACCCAGACCTAATCCTCGCAACACCCATAAATGATCCAGACGTCGTCACTATGCGAAGCCTAGGAGAAAAAGTAATAGTCCTCAACCCCAACGACGTCAACGGCGTACTCAAAGACATCACCATGGTAGGCAAAGCAACGGGCGCAAACCAAAACGCAACCACACTAATCAACACCTTAAACACCCAAATCAACACCATAACCGCCAAGATAGCAGCAGCCAACCTAACCAGACCACTAGTTTACTATGAAGTATGGACACCCCCACTTATGTCAGCCGGCAGCACCTCATTCATCAACGACGTAATCGAAAAAGCTGGAGGACAAAACATCTTCGAAAACGAAACCCAACAATACCCCACCGTAAGCTCAGAAACCATTGTTGCAAAGAACCCTGATGTTATTTTGCTGCCTACAGACATGGCAAACCCAGGAGACACACCATTCTACGGAAGCGTCGATCAAGTAAAAGAAAGACCTGGCTGGAGCTCAATTAGCGCAGTGCAAAACAACCGAATAATCGTAGTCGACGGAGATCTCTTCGCTGAAGCAGGACCAAGAATCGGCGACCAAATAGCAGCAGCCGCAAAAGCATTCTATCCAACACTCTTTAATTAAACCTCTTAACCTTTTTTGTGTTAAGATATGACCGCGGATAATACAGAATTCAAATATTCAAAACGTTCCTCAAAATGGAAACTAATATTATTATTGTTAATTCTTGCGTTTCTCGCTGTCGCTTTTTTTTGCCTTAACATAGGTTACGCGCCCATCAATTTTTCTGATATATTAGCCATACTTGGTAAGCAGATTCCTTTTCTTAGTGGATCCATAAACTACTCATCAGCCATTCTTAAGCATAATTACGATACCATAATTCTTCAAATTCGGCTTCCTCGAATAATAGCAGGTGCCTTGGTTGGTGCTGGATTAGCTGCCGCCGGAGTCATGTATCAGGGCGTATTCAGAAATCCAATGGCTGACTCCTATCTTTTAGGAGCTTCAGCCGGGGCTTCTTTGGGATATACTTTAGCTGTTATATATTCTGGTTCTCTTGCCCTCTCAGTTTGGGGGCTGGGGCTGTTTCAGGCTGTCGCTTTTATTGGAGCCGTCTTGACGGTCTTTCTGGTCTATTTTATGTCTCGGGTCGGAAACAAAGTGCCAGTAACTACTCTTCTTCTTTCCGGCATTGTCGTAAATATATTCATTTTAGCTGTCCAGACAGTTTTTGAGCTGCGATCTGGAAAAGCGCTGATAGGCATTGTGGCATGGATAGCGGGTGGATTTACAAACATAACCTGGGTAGATATTTACGCTGTTTTTCCATTTGTTTTTGTGGGAATTTTTATAGCGTATTTTTTCACTAAAGATCTTAACATGCTTGCAATGGGAGATGACACAGCACAACATTTGGGAGTTAACACAGAAAGAGTGCGTCAGATCCTTCTGGTTGTCAGTTCATTGATAACCGCCGCCGCGGTTTCGATCAGCGGAGTTATCGGATTTGTTGGACTAATTATTCCTCACATGACAAGGCTCATAATTGGACCTGACCACCGTATTCTGCTGCCCACCTCTGCAATCGTGGGTGCCATATTCCTAATTCTCTGTGATTCTGTTGCACGAGTCGCAACAGGAGCCACTGAACTGCCGGTTGGCGTCATAACTGCTCTGGCTGGAACCCCAGTCTTCATCTACCTGCTCAGGAAAAGAAAAACAAGCTATTCACTGTGAGGAGCGCCCGATGAAACATGGTAAGCTTAGAGTCGATGGAGTTGAGTGCCGCTATGGGTCAGTCAAGATTCTGGAAGCGTCAGCCTGACGGTGAAGGAAGGCGACTTTGTCGAGGCATCTTGGCCCGAATGGCTCGGGAAAAACTACGCTGCTCAAGAGCATAAGTCGAACACTCAAACCCCACAAAGGCACGGTGCTGCTCGACAAGACAGACATTTACTCGATTAAAAGCGTTGACCTCGCCAAACACATGGCTGTTGTTCCTCAGGAGAACGTCAATAGGTTTCAGCTTCACCGCGATGGATATTGTGCTTATGGGGCGCAACCCGCACATGACTCGGTTCCAAATGGAAACCGACAAAGACGTGGCTATCGTGCGGAAAGCGATGGACCGAACTAACACCTGGCAATTCGCAAACAGACCCGTAAATGAATTGAGCGGCGGAGAAAAACAGCGAGTCGTCATTGCCCGCGCCTTAGCTCAAGAACCCCAAGTACTCTTGCTCGATGAACCATTAACACATTTGGACATGGTTAATCAGTTAGAAATCATGGACTTAGTCAAGGAACTGTGTCTAAAAGAACACATGATTGTTTTGGCCGTCATCCATGACCTGAATTTGGCTGCAAGATACTGCAACTCGGCTCTATTGCTTAAAGGTAAAACGGTTTTTGCAGCAGGAACTTTGGATGAGGTCTTAACAAGTCAGAACATTAAGAGTGTCTTCCAAGTTGATGCCTTAGTCAAAAAAAGTTTAGTTACAAACTCGCTATACATAATTCCACTGTCACCTGACAAACCCTCAAAGCCGCGCAATTGTTCAATTCACGTCATCTGTGGAGCAGGAACAGGAACTATAGTGATGAAGGCACTGGTCGACGAGGGCTATGAAGTGACTGCTGGCGTACTCAACATGTTAGACACTGACTACGAGACCGCCGAGCTTCTCAAGATTCCCAACGTGAATGAGGCGCCTTTTTCGCCTATAACTGAAGAGACAAAACGTGAGAATCTAAAAATGATCAACAAAGCCGCTATTGTTGTTGTCTCTTCTGTTCCGTTTGGCTACGGCAACCTCTCAAATTTGGAATCGGCACTTGAGGCCGCAAAAATGGGAATCCGAACTTACGTCATCGATGAAGTACCCATAGAAAGTCGAGATTTCACAGCTGGCAAAGCATCAGCTCTGATGGAAGAAATGAAAAAAGAAGGTGCAATATTCA
>CAVYJU010000017.1:0-97553 GCA_963768895.1 Candidatus Bathyarchaeota archaeon | reverse complement strand
TTGAAGAGACCCTTAAGACTTTGGCAGCTGCACTGAAAGGTTTGGAGACTGGCGGGCTCAAAAGGGATGAGATCTTGCGGCTAAGAGGTATTATTTTGGGAGCTAAAACTTACAAAGAACTTCTTGCGGACTACGTTAACTACCGAGCCATTGAGGCTGAACTTTTGGAGTGGAGAAATAAGTATGAGGCATTGGCGAGAAAGATCCAGGAACCATGAGGCTAAAACATTTAGGCCTGATCGGTTGTTTTCTGAACGTAAGCAACTGCTAAGAGATATCGCTACTGTTGAAGCTGCAGCTAAGTTGAAAACTAAAGCTGAAACTGGCGATGTTGCAAAGTTTTTGGTTGATTACTGCAAACTTAAGCCGTACAAGCATACCCTTGACATTTCCAAGTTGTAGTCTGACTATCAATTCATGGCTTTGCGTTTGCCCAGGCAGACTGGCAAGAGCACTACCGTTGGTGCTTTGATTTTGCAGGATGCTTGGGGTCATCCAGATTTATACATTGGATTTGTTGGGCCTAGTTGGCGCCAAACTAAACTCAATATTCGACGTGTGGCTGGTTTTTGCCGTAATCTTCCTCAGCAAGGCCTCCATATTCAAAGAACAAGAATAACCCTTCCAAATGGCAGTGTAATTGAGGCTTTCCCAAACAATGCAGACGCAATAAGGGATAACACTTTTGATAGGCTATGGTGGGATGAAACCAACTTCACCCCCAACGACGAGGACCTGTACGATGCTATCTTGTTTACAATGAGTACTAAAAAAGATGCAAAGCTAATTGCAACCAGCACTCCTTTCAATTCTGATTCTTTATTTTGGAAAATGTGTAACCACGACGACTTTGCCGATTTTGGTCGGTACCACATTTCTTGGGAGCAAGCCCTTGAACCCAACGGTCCGTTAAGTACTACAATAATTGAAAAAATAAGGCGGCAATTTGGCAATGACTCTGCCAGGTGGCGTCGCGAGATGGAGGCTGAATGGGCAGACGATGAAGACGTTTGGCTTACTCAAAGCCTCATTGTAAGCTGCATCGACAGTACGCTAATACCGTTTGATTTTCATTTTATTCCTCTAGCGTAGCGAGTTTTACATTGGCGTTGATTTTGGCAAGGAACGCGATTACAGCATTGTAGTTGTAGTTGAAAAGAGTGGCTGTGTCTTGCGGGTGGTTCATGTCCACCGCTTCCCCCTACATTCAGAGTACGCAAGTGTCATCGGCTACGTTAAAAGCCTACAAGACCGTTGGAAAGGCATTGGCTCAGTCTACGCAGACGTTACAGGAGTTGGAAACTACATTGTTGAAGACATGTTCCGCAGTTGCATTGAGGGAATAAATGGCATAACTTTTACAGTTCAATCTAAAGAAGAAATGGCAAATATTCTTCGGGAAAAGATGCGAGCTGGCGAAATAAAAATTCCATATGTATCCACAAGAAAGCTGGGAGACATCGATTTAACAGCTGAGTTAAATGTTGAAAGGTACGAGCTCATGAAAACTGGACATTTGGGTTTTAGCCACCCTGAAGGAACGCATGACGATGTCTTTTGGAGTATTGCACTTGCAGTTCTGGGTTCCGTTAGAACACCAATGCCTGGTATATATGTTGGTTTTGTTCCGCATTAACTTCATTCAAAGGAACAATAGAGCCTTCAAGAAAAGATAGTCATATCAAAAATCGAGGTGAAAAGAGGTAATGACCGCCGGGGAAGGGATTCGAACTCAAACTGGATTAAATTTCTATGGGATTTGAACTCTGCATAGCTGGAACTGCATTATTGGCTTAAAGGTTCAAACTCCAACCAAAGTGGGTATTGCCTTTGCTTTTTCTTTGCAAGGAAGCAAGAAACAAGCAGAAAATAAGCAAAAGTGCTGCGGGTAGGATTCGAACCTGCGAACCCCTGAGGGAACGGATATACCTCTTTATTTATCATAGACTGTTTTGCGGTGACCAAAAGTTCGAACATTTACTGTTTGGTCAGATATTTGATAAATTATTCTGTAATCGCCGACTCGAAAGGACTTAAGCTCACTTAAACGTCCAACTAACTGTTTACCAGCAAGAGGGTTCTCTTCTAGAATCTTTAATTCCTTTAGGATTCGAATTTGGTTTTGCCTATCCAGTCGCTTAAGCCTCTTAAGAAACTCTCGTGCAAAGATGATTTCAAAGTTCTTTTCATCGATGCTCAGTTCATCCAGCATCTCTTTGTAGGTAAGCACCTTGCCTTCTTTTAGGTCTTTTAGGCTTCCGTCAATGCTCTTCATCAATTTCTCATCGCTCAGGACTTCCAAAGTTTCCATAAGTTCCTCAACAACAGTGCGGAGTTTTGGAAGCTCTTCAGCGATAACCTTGAGGTTTTTCTTATCTTCGTCAGTAAAAACGGTTTCAACCAAGTCAAGTCACCTATAGACTCTTCCTTACCTAACGATCTTTGTATCTATTAAAATTTCTCCAAACTAACGGCAACAATGTCCACATCGGCGACGCTACAACCAATGCAAACGGATTATTCAGTTATGTATGGCAACCTCCAAACATCCCAGGCAAATATTCAATCACTGCTACTTTCGTAGGCACTAACGGTTACTGGGGATCAAACGCACAAACTACAATGATTATACAAAACTCACCTTCGGCAACAGCAGCTCCAATTATTGCACCAGCATCTGTCGTTGACACATACTTTGTTCCTTCTGCTCATTGCCATAATTGTTGTCATAATAATTGGCTTTGCGTTACTATTTCTATCGCTTCGAAAACATCCATAAAAAAATACACAAACAACCTTTCTCTTTTTTAGTTTTTGAAACTTAGACGAAGGGCTAAGTAGACTCTGGCTGAAATGCGCGAGTATAGCAGTATTCCAAAGAATTTATTGGTTCAAAAATTGAACAACTGCCTCTCCTTATATCTAACCCTCATTTTCTATTTATCAATATATAATTAGCACTGAGTCGTGGCAGCTTAGCATGATTGAAGCTCAGAACCTTACACGAAAGTTCGGTGACCTAACCGCAGTTGATAACCTAACCCTTCGAGTAGACAAGGGCGAAGTCTTCGGTTTCCTCGGTCCTAACGGAGCAGGAAAAACCACAACGGTCAGGATGTTATGCTGCCTGATATCCAAGACAAGCGGTAAAGCTAAGATTGGCGATTATGAGATTGGCAACCAGGAAGACGCTCTCAAAATCAGGAAGATCATCGGTCTTGTTCCAGACAACGTTGGCCTCTACGAGTCTCTCACGGCCTACGAAAACCTAGACTACTACGGTTCACTGTACAGGCGGACTGACTCCCAGCGGAAAGAGAGTAACGAGTACTTCCTTAAGTTGCTTGGACTCTGGGAGAAGAGAGATGCTTTGACAGGCACATTCTCGAAGGGGATGAAACAGAAACTGGCCATAGCTCGCGCACTCGTACACGATCCCGAGGTACTTTTCATGGATGAGCCGACAGCGAACCTTGATCCTGAAGCCTCAAAGGCGGTGAGAGAGTTTATCCTCGATTTGAAGAAGGAAAAGAAGACCATTTTCATCAATACGCACAACCTCGATGAGGCACAGAGGATCTGCGATAGGATTGGTATCTTGAACACTCGGTTGATGGCTGTTGGTACTCCTGAAGAACTTGAACGGTCAATCCATGGAAGGAAGACAGTTATCCAGCTCAGGAAGATGAGCGAAGCGATTCTGGATGCGTTGAAGAAACTAGGTGTGAAGAACATTGTAAAAGAAGGTAACCAGCTGACAGTCGATGTTGTGAATCCTGAAGAGGAGAATCCTGACATGATAAACTGCGATTGTTGCAGCTGGAGGACGTATCGAGACAGTTACAGTAACCAGTAGCTCGCTAGAAGACGCTTACTTGAAACTAGTGAAGGAGAACGTACAATGACCACCTGGATACCATGGAAGATAGCGCGTAAAGAGCTGAAGGTAATCAGCAGAAAGAGAAGCATTATTTTATACACTGTTGGGCTTCCCCTTCTCATAGCAGTTGCTTTTTCAATCGTGGTTAGGGACCAAATAGCCCATGGAATTCCCATGACAATATCACTTGGTGCGGAATCAATAATTTACATCTTTGTTATTTTAGCAACCGTGCTTCCTAGTACGATTGCCGCATACAGCATAGTGGGTGAAAAAGTTGAGAAGACTTTGGAACCGTTGCTTGCGACCCCGACTACTGATGGCGAGATTCTGCTTGGAAAAAGTATCGCATCGTTTCTGCCGCCTATTCTATCCGCGTGGTTAGGAGCATCAATCTTCATGGCAGTATCGGACTACATATTGTACAATGGGGGGTTAGGCTACTATTATTTTCCCAACTGGAATGCTGGCGTTATGCTGTTAATCCTTGCTCCTCTTGCTGCAATTCTTAGTATTGAAGTAGCAGTGATTGCATCATCGCGAGTAAGCGACGTTCGAGGTGCAAACCAGATCGCAGGACTTATGTTTATTCCATTTGTTGTTGTATTCTTTGCAGGAGCGGAAGGACTTTTTGCGTTTAGTGTCGCTAACCTTCTGATTTTCTCGGGCATAGTAATGATCGTCGATATAGTTCTTTTCTTCTTGAGTAAAGCTACCTTCAGGCGAGAAGAGATACTTACGAAGTGGAAATGAAGGTCATCGATTGGCTGCCGACGTAATCGGTAATGAAGCAGGGAATGTTAAGGAAAGGCTGCTTTACGTTGATAATCTTCGGCTTCTGGTGATTGTGCTTGTTATCACGATTCACTTAGCTGTTACGTACAGTGGGTTTGGCAGTTGGTACTATGTTGAAGGCACGCATCTGGACACTTTGTCAACTGTTTGGTTCGCATTCTATCAATCGTTTACTCAGGGATACTTTCTTGGGCTCTTGTTCCTACTTGCAGGTTATTTTGTCGCAGGAAGCTACGACCGAAAAGGCTTCGGCGGGTTCGTTGGAGACAGATTCAAGCGCCTAGTCATCCCCACACTAATCTTCATGATTGCAATAGACCCCTTTATTGGATACATAGAACTCGGCAACAAGCTATCCGGTTTTAACCTAATTAACTTTCTTTCAGCCACAGGGCCGATGTGGTTCGCAGCAGCGCTCTTCGGCTTTTGCCTAATTTATGCGCTTGGGCGTCTGGTTGCCCGCAGGTCTGCAATTACCTCCCATAGGAAACAGCTCAATCTAACATCGGAGTTGACAGTTAGCCTTATTCTGGTTATTGCCCTGTTTGCCTTTTTGATTAGGATTGTCCAGCCGATCGGTACAAGCATCTTGAACTTTCAACTCTGCTATTTCTCCTCATACATAGTCCTTTTCTTAGTAGGCATAATAGCTTATCGAAACAATTGGTTCGCAAAAATCAGTTATCGAGCCGGAAAAAGATTGGTAATCGGCGCTATCGGTTTGGGTTTCCTCGTTTGGTTTGTGCTGGTGGCGGTGGCAACTGCAACCGGTACCACGGCTGCTGTTCAGGGAGGGATGACCTGGCAAAGCGCGGCATATTCAGTATGGGAATCCTCTGTGGCGGTTCTCATGAGCTTCGGGTTGATTGCTGTCTTTAGAGAGAAATTCAACCACCAGAGC
Source organism: Candidatus Bathyarchaeota archaeon (assembly GCA_963768895.1). GTDB lineage: Archaea > Thermoproteota > Bathyarchaeia > Bathyarchaeales > Bathycorpusculaceae > Bathycorpusculum. The sequence goes on along the minus strand of CAVYJU010000017.1, from coordinate 91,977 downwards.
AAGTTGGTCAAGACATTGTCGGATAACTCATTTGCAGTCTACATGTTTCATCCAATGATCATAATCCCGGTTACTCTGTTGCTAAGCCCTGTTGCTTTGTACCCAGTTGTAAAATGGCTCCTGCTGTGCATCATTTGTATTCCATTATGCTTTGCAGCAACACATTTTATTTTCCGCAAAATACCCTTATTGAAAAATATCTTATGAATTTGTTTGTGCTAAAGAATTTGCTACAATGGCTGAATTAGACTCATAGAATTCAACTCAATAGAACCCATAAAAGAGCGCTAAAGCGTTGTGATTGTCGTTAAGCAGTCACAGAGTCTTATAGGAACGCTTTTACAAAAATAAGAACGGTGTTTTAAGTTGGAAACAAGTATGATGAAATATCAAGTTATGATTAAGACAATTTCGGGAAAAGGCGGCGAGTTCTGGGAAGCATTCCAAAAGATGCCTACTGAGCCAATGAAAGGAGTAATTATCGAATCTTCGTGGAGTCTATTCGGATACTGGGATTTCATTATTTTCTTCAAAGCCGATAGCAATGATAATAGTCTGCATTTCGTTGGCGAGGTTTTGCGAGCGATCCCTGGCATCGCCGAAACGAGCACGTCACCGATGACTAAGCTAAAAGAACACAGAGTGATGTAAACCACATTTTTCGCTTTCGCTTTTTCATTCTTATTTTTTCTTTGTGAAGTAGATACGAAACTTTTTCAATACCAAGGGTTGAGGCAATTCAGGAAGCAAAATTTATTTTGTTCCTCGCAAGGTTACCTTAATCTATATATTGGTGTTGTTCAAAATGCATTCAGTAGAACTACAATTATTGGTGAGTGTATGAGTAAACCAGTCGATGTCGGAGAATTACGGGTTGGCGGCTATATGATGATTGAAGGCGAACCATGCCGCATAGTCGACATTGCAAAATCTAAACCTGGAAAACACGGATCAGCCAAAGCAAGAATCGTCGCAATAGGCGTTTTTGACAAACAAAAGAGGCAGTTCGTTAAACCCGTTGATCTTGGCGCTGAGGTCCCTTTAATTGACAAAAGAGCTGGACAGGTTTTCGCTGTTAATCCGACAGGCATTCAAATTATGGACTTGGAAACTTACGAGTACCTAGATGCTCCGTTTCCAGAAGAAGATGAGGTTCCTAAAGCCAAACTTACTGCTGGCACAGAAATTGAGTATTGGAGAATTCTGGGCAGAGTAAAAATCGTTAGAGCAAAATAATCAAATATTTAGCTACCACTTTTCCTTTATCTAACTGTTCAAACACCTAATTATCCTGTTTATTTCCGTGTGTTGTTAAAAGATTCTCTACAATGTTTATTTTCTAGTTGGAGCTTTTTTGGTTGAAGCCAATGATGCATGAAGAGCCGTCTGAATTGTGAAGAATACTATAATGGGGAACTGAGGCTTCAAAGGAAGCATTGCTCGGAAAACACAAAACTTCCATTAAGTAGAATGCTCCTTCACCCCTGTAGTTACCTTCAAGAGACCTTTTTAGAAATAGGAATGAAAAATAATCGTAATATTTTTCGCCATTATGGGTGATTTTAGAGTTTGTTGAATGCTTAGGTTTGTTTATTTGTTTTTAAGCTGTAATCTTTATTTAAAAGGATTATAGAATTATTAAGACTGAGAGACTCTGATGGCACTAGACAGATTAGGTTCTTCTTTAACAGATGCTATAAAGAAGCTGTTTAAAGCTGGCATAATTGACGAGGCAACAGTGAAAGAACTTGTCCGCGACATACAAAGAGCGCTTCTGCAATCAGATGTCAATGTCCAACTTGTTCTTGAGATATCAAAGCGCATAGAGGACCGTGCGTTAAAAGAAAAGGTTCCTCCTGGTATTTCTAGGCGCAGAGCATGTCATAAAAGTCGTTTATGAAGAACTAACTAGGTTTGTTGGCGATAAGCCAGTTCCATTAAAGATGGAGCCAGGTAAAAGAAAAGTTGTGATGCTTGTCGGAATCCAAGGCTCAGGCAAAACCACTCATGCAGCTAAGCTGGCAAGATATTTCCAGAAGCGAGGGTTAAAACCCGCGTTAATTGCAGCTGATACTTTCCGTCCAGGTGCGTTTGCTCAGCTTCAGCAACTAGCAGCCAGAATAAATATGCCCATTTATGGCGATGTCAAAGCTAAAGATCCAGTTAAAGTGGCTAAAGAGGGACTAAAACAGTTTCCAGACAAGGACCTGATAATTATAGACACCGCTGGCAGGCACAAAGAAGAAAAAGATCTAATTAAAGAAATGAAAGATCTTGAAAAGCACATCAAGCCTGACGAAGTCATTATGGTTATTGACGGGACAATCGGACAACAAGCCCTTATCCAAGCCAAAACATTCCATGAAGCAACACCAATCGGCGCCATAATCGTTACAAAACTTGACGGTTCCTCACGTGGGGGAGGTGCACTCTCCGCCGTTGCAGCGACAGGAGCGCCAATCAAATTTATCGGCACAGGCGAAAAAATCGAAGATATTGAACCTTTTATACCGTCACGTTTTGTCGGTCGACTATTAGGCATGGGTGACTTAGAGACGCTTTTAGAAAAGGTTCATGATGCAGAAATTAAGGTTCCAGAGAAAAAAGCCAAAGAAATACTTAGCGGAAACTTTCACGTTAACTGACATGTATGAGCAATTCCAAGCAGTCAAAAAAATGGGTCCTTTTGGCAAAGTGCTCAAAATGTTGCCCGGTATGTCAGCTAATAATTTGCCAGATGAAATGGTGAATAACGCTGAAGGTCGTTTAGATAAATGGGCTGTGATAATTCAGTCTATGACTCCTAAAGAAAAGGAAAATCCAAAGATATTGAACTCTTCTAGAGCTAAACGTATTGCCAGAGGTTCAGGAACAACTGAAAAGGAAGTCAAAGACCTTCTGAAACAATACATCATGATGCGTAAAATGCTAAAGCAGTTCAAACGCAAGAAGAAGTTGCCTTTCGGGCTTGGCGGCGGAAAAGGAATGCCAGCGAACTTTCCAGTAGGCTAAAGAGATATGGATGTTTTACAAAAAGCGTTTGAACTTGTTAGCAGATATCCCCTTTGTGACCACTGTCTTGGTAGACAATTTGCGTTGCTTGGCTACAGCATGGAAAATAATGTTCGAGGATCCTCGTTGAAAGTCAGTTTGACCTTACAAGCTACTGATGCTGCCAAGGAAAAAGATGTTGAAGGCATCAAAACAACTGAAAGTTTTAGCAACAAACGGTTTTTCAAGAGAAGCTCAAGAAACCTTAAAGCACCTAAAAAAACGAGTTCCGAAAATCTCTGGAGAAAAATGTTATCTCTGTGAAGGTAAGTTTGAGCTTTTAAATAACTTAACCGACCAATCTATGAAAATAATTGAAGGTTATGAGTTTACTACATTTCTTGTCGGAATTGAAGTACCAATTAAGGTTGAAGAACGGGAAGACGAGTTTAAAGCAACCTTTGAGCTTGGCTACAGTGAGAGTATTAAACATGAATTTGGACGATTATTTGGCAAAGTCCTTGCTGAACGGACAGGCAAAACAGCAGATTACTTAATCCCCGACATCGTTGTAGTAATTAACCCATTTCAAGAAAGGATACGCCTTCAAGTTAACCCACTTTTTGTCGGAGGAAGATATCGAAAACTGGTGCGGACTATTCCGCAGTCGAAATGGTTCTGTTCAAGTTGCCATGGAAGGGGCTGTGAAAAATGCGGCGGGACAGGTAAAATGTACGCTGAATCAGTTGAAGAACTATCTTCAAAGCCGCTTTTAGAAGCAGCGGAAGGCGAATCTACTTCGTTTCACGCTTCAGGTCGTGAAGATATCGATGCTCGAATGCTTGGTACAGGAAGGCCCTTTGTTATTGAAGTTTCTAAACCTAAGAAGCGATTTGTCAATTTGAAGGAAATTGAGGCCAAAATTAACTCTGAAGCAGTTGGAAAGGTGCAGGTTTCACGGTTACGTTTCACTACTAAGAATGTGGTAAGACACCTCAAGAAAGGAGAAGGTGCGCAGAAAGAATATCGCTTACTTGCTGAGTTTGAGAAAGATATTTCTGATCAAGATCTGCGGATGTTGGAAGAAAAGCTCACTGGAGTTACTATTAAGCAACGAACGCCTCTGCGTGTTATGCATAGAAGGGCGGATTTGATCCGAGAAAGGTACATATATAAGGTTAAAGTTAAGAAGGTGTCGCTTAAGAGGGCGCTTATGGAAATTCGTTGCCAAGGCGGTCTCTATGTCAAAGAATTAGTGTCTGGAGATGAAGGTCGAACAATACCAAACGTTTCAGATCTCCTTGGAAACAAGGCTAAGACGCTTAAGCTTGACGTACTAAAAATAATAATGGATGATTAAAAAAGGTGAAAATTGGATGAGAGGTTCAAAAGGATATTATACTGGCACTCGCAGTTTGCTGAAAAAGCCACTCAGAGAAAGAGGAAAGCTCAACATTGGAAGAATACTTCAAGAGTATCCAGTAGGTTCTAAAGTTCTAATAAAGATGGATTCTAGCGTACAGAAGAGTATGCCTCATAAACGGTTCCATGGTAAAATAGGTGTTATAAAGGAAAAGCGCGGTCGCGGGTACGTAATTACAGTTCCTCAAGGCAACATGGTTAAAGAAATTATTACCCGAGCAGAACACATACAGCTCTATACTGGTAAGTGAGAGAAATGAGCAAGAGAGAAATAAGCGAAAATCGCTTGACTCTGCCACAAGTCAAGAAAGTTTTAGAATCAGTCGGCGAGGAAAATCTAGACCAACTGCAACGAAGAACGTTGGATTATGTAAATAAATTTTCCAAACTTGAATCAGAGAAAGCAGAAGAGCTCCTTCAAACGTTAGTTAAAGAATACGAAATTGATGAAGTTGAAGCAATTCAAATTCTAAATTGTTTGCCGGAAACTGTTGATGAACTAAGAATTTTCTTGGCTGGCGGTCGCAAAATCATAGAAACAGCAAAATTAAAGGCAATTGTAACGCTTTTGAATGAGAATAGAATTCTAAAGTAGGCGCTTAGTGACTAAGTATTTTTAAGTAGTGAGCGTAATAACTAGAGGGCTCAGTGACTATTATGGAAAAGCGGTATGAAGAGTACGCTTACGTGTTAGACTTCTTGTCCCACGGTAAGCCTGGATTTCGCCCAACAGGACGGGCAGGTTATCGAGCGGGAGCTTTGATTCAGTGCATCGGCGAAGAATTCTTTACACTTTTAGAAGCTTTAGTAAAAGAAGGTTTAATGCTTAAGCCAGGAGACCGCGTTTACGTCGGCAAAGACAGCCGACAAGAAGTCACATATATTATTGGACGAATTGGATTTGAAGAATTAACCGCTTCAGCCAAAGCCGAGCTCACCAGTGACATAGCTAAAATAGTTGTAAATCGGGAAAAGTGGTTTGTAAACTTCTTCAACACAACACGCGCCATTACTCCTCGCATGCACGCCTTAGAACTTGTTCCAGGCATTGGAAAAAAATATATGTGGCAGGTAATTAACGAGCGAGAGCGCAAGCCTTTTGAAAGTTTCGAAGATTTGCAGAAGCGTACAGAGTTGCCTAATCCAATTAAACTAATTACCAAGCGTGTCATGGAAGAACTTGAAGGCGAAAGCAAATACCGATTGTTCACGAGGGCACAATAAGGCATAAACGATGAGCCTTGAGGAAACGAAGCAGCTGCTTCGAACATACCGAATAACACCGAACAAGCTTCTAGGTCAAAACTTCATGGTTGAGCATAGGTTCTACGATAAGTTGTGCTCATATGCCGACCTTGCCAGCTCTGATGTGGTGTTAGATGCTGGTGCGGGTTTTGGTTATTTGAGTCGTTTCTTGGCAAATAAATGCAAAATGGTTATTGCTGTTGAGAAGGATCGGCATGTTGCTAGGGTGCTTTGTGAACAAATCAAAGGAATCAGCAACGTGATTGTTATAGAGGGCGACGTGTTGAAAGCAACGTTGCCTGAATTTAATAAGGTCATAGCCATCCCTCCATACTACCTTTCCTCTCATCTTGTAACATGGCTTCTTGAACGCAGATTCGACTGTGCAGTGATGATTCTACAGAAAGAATTTTCCAATCGACTTATTGCTCCTGTAGGGAGCGAGGAATACGGTTGGCTAACGGTTATAACTAATCAACGTGCTCAAGTTGAGCTTCGAGATGCAGTTCCCAAAGAGATGTTCTACCCTCAACCTGAAGTAGATTCCGTGATCCTTAGTTTGAAGCCTTGGAGTAAGACTCCTTTTGAAGTAAAGGATGCTATGTTTTTCAAGCAAATGGTTAAGTGGCTTTTTACCCAGCGCAACAAAAAGTTAGGCAAAGCAATTTCGCCATTTCTTAAAAGCACTCTAAAGTTAAATAAACAGGATGCGGAAAAACTAGCTCTTACCTTGCCATATCATGATAAACGTGCGAGAGAGTTGCTACCTAAAGATTTTGGAGAATTAGCCAATGTCATTTCCAGTTAAGCGAGTGTATTTTGAAAAACAGGCGTTTGATGTTTGCGAGGACGTTTATGAGCCTGCCGAAGACTCTTTTCTTTTCGCCGAAAATCTCGAAATAGAAAGAGGGGCTGAAGTTTTAGATGTTGGAACTGGATGCGGGATTCTTAGCATTGTGGCAGCCGAAAAAGGTGCAGACGTAATTGCAGTTGACTTTAACCCTTACGCCATTCAATCTGCAAAGGAGAATGCGTCGCTTAATAATGTGCGAAATAAAATAACCTTCCTGCAGGCGGGTCTACTAACCGCTTTTAACGAAAAAGCCACCTTTGATTTAATTCTCTTTAACGCACCATATCTCCCTTCAGCAGAAGATGAAGGAGAATCTTGGATTGGGCGCAGTTGGGCAGGCGGAGTTAATGGTCGTCAAGTTATCGACCGATTTATCTCTGAAGCGCCGTCGCATTTGAAACCCGATGGAAGAATTCTTTTGATGCAGTCTACTCTTGTAAATGCTGAAGAGACAATTCAGAAATTTGAAGAACAAAATTTGAAAGCGAGAATTAAGGCCAAACGGAAATTGCCTTTCTTTGAAACTCTAATGCTTATAGAAGCTGGCTTTCGGTTTTCTCCTTGACAAGCAAAGATGTTTTCTTGACAAGCCAGAATAAAAAAAGAGTTAGAAATTTATAACTGCTGTTTCATAGACAAAATAAGAATTATTTTTCGAAGAGTTTTGTGCTTATGAAAAGCAAATAAAGGTATGTTGCATTGGTTTATTGCAGTGGTTAAGATGACGATTTGGGTTTATGTTAAAACAAGTGATGAACCGAAGGCTGTTGGAGACATTGTCTGCAGCTTCAATGTTGCTGAAGGTATACATCCGGGAGACAAATACTCTTGGATTATCGAAGCTGGAAAAGATGAGCCTGGCTATTGGGAGATCAAAGGTAAATACGCAAAACTAAAAGACTTAACAGAGATAGGGATCGTTTACAGGATAGGCGACACCGTGGTTTTGTCAGAAATTGATGATGACTTAGCTCCAGACTTCCTTGACCCACTAATAACACAATATGGGTTTGATAACGTCAAGTGGATTGTTGTCCAAAAATAAAATAACTTTTTTATTGGAAAAAGACTTTCGTTACGATACTAATTCATTGCTTGTCGTATTTTTCAATTTCATCATTCATAACAACTAATTCGACACATGCCTGTTTGAACATCTGTGTTGTATCGGCGTCGGCATGATAACGTTTTTCGCAAACCACTTTTTTTATGCCTGCGTTAATTATTATCATTGCACAAGTTCTGCATGGTGTCATTTTACAGAAAAGTGTCGCTCCCTCAAGCGGTATTCCAAACCGAGCTGCCTGAATGATCGCGTTTTGTTCTGCATGAAGAGTGCGCACGCAATGCTGAGTTACATTACCGTTATTGTCAAGTACTTTTCGCATGTCGTGGCCTGCTTCATCGCAGTGGGGCAAACCAGCGGGGGCACCAACATAACCAGTTGTCATAATTCGCTTGTCTTTGACAATGACACAGCCGCTTCTTCCGCGGTCGCAGGTCGCACGTTTAGCCACTGCTTCGCATAAGTCTAAAAAGTATCTGTCCCAATTTGGTCTTGTATTATTCTCCAATGATTTCCCATCCATCAAACCTTTAGAAGCATAGTTCGTCAAAACGAACATATAATAATATCTGAAATTAAGCACGTTGCAATCACTTAAGAATTCAATAGTCATTTTTGGCAAACATGAATTTGCCTGCCAATTTTGTGTCGTTCATCAACTTCAATTAAAGAATACAAATCGGTCAATTCCTCAATATTTTTAGAATCTTTGGAGAATAGGTCTTTAGAGAAAGGTTTCACTAATTTGAATCCTGTTTTCTCAAGTTTCTTGCTATAGGCATCGTTACTGATTGTCCAGAACGAGTTATAATGTACGGCGTTACAAGAACTAATCTTCCATTCTCTTTTAACACTCTGTACGCTTGTTCAGCCAAACCGAAAAACAAAGGCTCAAGCTTCTCAATAATCTTTTGAGCATAGGGCCCTGTGGGAATTTGACGTAACGCTGGACCCAAATCAGGCTCTGTCACAATACAATCAACTGTTTCTTGACCAACCTTCTCCGCCAACCTACCAACGTCACCTTGCACGACCCTAAACTCCGCATTTTCAATGCTGTACTCTCTTTTTATCCACTCAAGATTCTCATTTGATGCGTTGACACACCAAGGATTAACATCCACCCCGACAACATTTGCCCCCTCCAGCAGAGCTTCTTGAAGAACAGTGCCAACACCGCAAAACGGGTCAAGCAAAACCTTGCCAGACCTACATGAGGATAAATTAACCATTATCCTAGCTATCCTTGGCGGCATACCAAAAATTTTTCTCTGTACGGGTTTGTACACATCTCTTTTTTGAAATTCAAAAGGATTATGCACTGCAATAGTTTGAGCCACCCATGTTTCTTCTCTGCTAATGCATAACAGATACTTCCGCCTTGTTTTCAACTAGGTTCTTTTTTAACACTTCCACATGGCTAAGCTGTGCAGCTTTTCTGTCTTTAGAAAAACCCATAAACTTTGATTTCTTGTTATACCCCTTCAACTCGTCTTTTATTGCGCTTCCAACAAACCTTTGAATGGTTCCTGATAAGGGGCGTAATGGATTTTCAGTGCAGTATACGCTTACTCCAAAAAACATCTTCTCAGCAGACTTATTCATTTCCTCTACTAAACTGCTTGATGCTAAGGTTTCGGTTATTTGTTTTTGAGCTTGTTTCTTTTTGTCAAGAAATGCTTCTTTGATACTTTTGGTTGGAATTTTTGTTTTCTCTTTTCCAATTTTTATGGTTCCACCTAAATCTGGCATTACGGCAGCGTCAAAGCCAGTCATCAAAGTTAAACGTAAAGAATTCCTTAGAGAAAAACTCTACCCCAAATTTGACTTCTCTTGCTTTTAGGTAAGCGACAAGCTCTGATAGGGAAAGTTTCCAGTTTTTTCCTGAAATAAATAATATTGTGTGCATCTGGAAGATTAAGAGTTACTTAAGTATATAAAAACTGACGCCCCATTATGACTAGATATGCCTTTGCTATCTTTACAATCTTAAATTGGAAATAAACATAACCTTAGTTGAAACGTTACAAATCGTTTAAATACCGCTGAATGAGTATGCTAAAAAGGGACGTTTCCATGCACGCAAAAAACTATAGGCACGTGAAAAATCGAGCCTACACAAGAAAAGAATACGCTAGAGGTTTTCCACCACCAAAAATTGTGAAGTTCACAATGGGCGATACAAAGGGAACCTTTGAAATTGAAGGAAAACTTATCGCTTTGGAACGTGCTCAAATACGCCACAGTGCACTTGAAGCAATGCGTGTAGCCACGAACCGTATTCTAATGGACAAAGTAATTAATGATTATCTAATGGTTGTTAATGTATATCCTCATATTATTTTAAGAGAAAACAAAATGATTTTCGGCGCCCACGCTGACCGACTTCAACAGGGAATGAGACGTTCCTTCGGAACAGCGATTGGCACCGCAGCAAAAGTTGAAGTGGACCAAGTTATAGAAACTGTTAAAGTAAAAGCGTCAGCTGCTGAAATAGCCAAAGAATCCCTCAAAAGAGGAAGTGCAAAACTTCCAATACCCTGCAAAATAGTTATTTCCAAAATTGAAGCTCCTCCAGAAGTAGACTCAGCTGATATGGCTGAGAACGCGGAACCGGAGACGGAGACGGCTTGAGCGTCAAAGGGAAAGAACTGGTTTTATGGTTTGATGAAGTAAGAAAAGAAGACATTCCTGTTGTTGGAGGCAAGAACTCCAGCCTCGGCGAAATGATTAATGCAGGATTGCCCGTTCCACCTGGTTTTGCGGTAACTGCTTATTCCTACGAAAAATACATTGAAGAAAAGCGCATAGCTGAACAAATATACAAAATTATTAAAGAAACAGTGACAAATCCAAACGATCCAAAACAGTATGATGTGGCATCCAAGAAAATACGTGAGCTCATGGAAAAAACTCCTATGCCCAAAGACATTGAAACTGCCATAAGAACTGCTTATAAAGAATTAAATGAGCGCCTCAAATTAAAAGACACTTTCGTTGCTGTTCGATCAAGCGCGACAGCCGAAGATTTACCTGATGCTTCATTTGCAGGTCAACAGGAAACTTTTCTAAACGTTAGAGGAGCAGAAGACCTTCTCCAGAAAGTAATTAAATGCTGGTCAAGCCTCTTTACGCCGCGCGCAATATTTTACCGAACTGAAAAAGGATTTCCTCACGAAAAAGTATTCATAAGTGTCGGCGTCCAAAAAATGGTCAACTCGGGATGCGCCGGAGTCATGTTTACTATAAACCCTGTATCGGGCAACAAAGATGAGATTGTAATTGAAGGTAACTACGGTTTAGGTGAAACCGTTGTTTCAGGCGTAGTTAACCCTGACGATTTTGTGGTCGACAAGAGCAATGAGACAATTAAAGAAAGACGAATAGAACGAAAGACTATAGAGTACATTCGTGATCCCAAAACCGGCAAAACTGTGCATTTGGATATTCCTCTAGATAGACAAAAAGTAACCTGCATAACTGATCAAGAAATTTTGAAGCTAGCTCAGCTTGCCAAGCAAATTGAGAAACATTACGGTAAACCCATGGATATTGAATGGGCAATTGACCAAGATCTATCTTACCCACAAAACATGTTCATAGTTCAAGCTCGGCCAGAAACAGTTTTTGGCACAAAAGAAATGGAAGCACCTAAAATGGAAGACTCAAAAGCCCAAGAACAATTGAAAGTAGTAGTTAGAGGAATTTCCGCTGGAAGAAGAGGTTACGGTGTAGGAAAAGCAACGGTTGTCCTCAACCCTGATGACGCAAACAGAGACATGAAAAAAGGCGATATTCTCGTAACAGGCATGACTGACCCTGACTTTGTACCATTCATGAAAATGGCAAGTGCAATAGTTACAGATAGAGGCGGAATTACATCTCACGCAGCAATCGTAAGCAGAGAACTTAACATTCCATGTGTGGTTGGAACAGAAACAGCTACTCAAGTAATGAAAACAGGAAAAGAGTACACTGTTGACTCAAGAAACGGCATAATTTATGAAGGCATATTAGCTCAAGCTGTTCAACCGCAGCAGCAAACAATGTATCAAGGAATGGTCATGCAAGTAGCTGAAGCTGCTCCAGTTACAGCTACAAGAATCTACATGAATCTTGGAGCTCCCGAGATGATTGAACAATACAAGAATCTGCCTTTCGAAGGCATCGGCTTAATGCGTATCGAATTTATCCTGGCCAGTGCTATAGGCCAACATCCAATGGCATTTGTTGACGCGGGCCAAAGCCAATTATTCGTCGACAAACTTGCTGAAGGAATAGCTATTGTGGCTCGGGCAATTCAGCCCAAACCAGTCGTTGTGCGCTTTAGTGACTTCAAAACTAACGAGTACCGCGGCTTGAAAGGCGGAGAAAAATACGAAATAGTTGAAGAAAATCCAATGTTGGGTTGGAGAGGTTGCAGCCGCTACATAAGCAAATGGTATGACAAAGCTTTTAAACTTGAATGCCAAGCCATCAAAAAATGCCGTACAGAATGGGGTCTCAAAAACGTTTATGTTATGCTTCCGATGGTCCGCACTCTCTGGGAAGCCCGAAAAGTGCTTGACATCATGAAAGAGGAAGGCTTAGAACGTTCACGTGACTTCAAGGTATGGTTTATGGCTGAAACACCATCCATAGGTATAATGGCTGACGAATTCTCAAAGCTAGTTGACGGCTTCTCAATAGGTTCAAACGACATGACTCAAGGAGTGCTAATGATTGACCGTGATTCTGAACGCCTAGGACAAATGGGCTACTTCGACGAAAGAGATCCAGCGGTCAAAAGAATCATTGCGCATCTTAATCAAAGCCGCTCACGAAAACGGATGTACAGTTTCCATTTGCGGTGAAGGACCATCAAACTATCCAGATTTCGCAGAATTCCTTGTTCGAGTTGGAATCGATAGCATATCAGTAAACAATGACGCTGTTGTATGTAACAAGAAAGAATGTTGCAAGCATTGAACAAAAAATAATTCTTGAACGCCTCGCCGAACAAGCTGCAATAGCTCGCGGACAACCACTTAAGAAACCAACCCAAGACTGGGAATGGCCACACTAATCACAAAAAGCAAGTATTCAATCAACCTTCTCTTGTTTTTCTTTTTAATTTTCATATTTTCTGTCATTGGTGAGAGTGCAATGAAAGGATTTGACTTTGAAGAAGAGCGCATAAAACAAGAAATTAACAAAATTGGTGCCAAACGTGTTTTACTGCAATTGCCAGAAGGATTGAAACCTGAAGGTCCACGCCTTGCAAAAATAGTTGAGAAAGAAGGTGCACTTCCTATAATTTCCGCTGACCCATGCTATGGTGCCTGCGATATAGCGGTAAATGAAGCCGAAATATTTGGGTGTTGATTTGATAGTGCATTTTGGGCATGCGAAACTCTTAGTTTCTAAAATTCCGACGCTCTATATTGAAGCGCGATCAACAATTGCAGTTAAAGAGGTTGTTGAGAAAGCTTTACCCCTCTTAGGTGAATACTCTAAAGTCGGTTTAGCTACTACAGTTCAGCACCTGGATACGCTAAAACAGACAAGAACTATGTTGCTTAAAGCAGGAAAAACTGTAGTTATTGGTGAGTGCGATCAACTGAGTTATCCTGGTCAAGTCATAGGCTGCAATTACGGTAACGTAAAATCAATCGCTGATCAAGTTGAAGCTTTCATTTTTATCGGCGGTGGAATGTTCCATGCGTTAGGTGTTGCCTTAAGCACTTCAAAACCAACAATCATTGCGGATCCCTATAACAATCGAGCTTTCTCAATTAATGATGAAGCCAAAAAAATCATTAAACAACGATGGACTTGTGTTCAAGAATCACACAATGCCAAAACATTCGGGAGTTCTTGTTGGTTCAAAACCAGGACAAGAACACTTCGAACAAGCATTAGCTGTTAAAGACCTTGCAGAAAAGCATGGGAAAGACGGCATATCTGTTGACTGCTAAAGAAATTATTCCTGAAACACTCTTGGAATTTCCATCTATTGACGCCTACGTTAACACTGCTTGTCCTAGAATATCTTTTGAGGCGCCGCAAAAGTTTTCAAAGCCGGTATTAACTGTTAACGAGTTCATGGTTGTTTGTGGCGAGTATTCATGGGAGAGCATGCTCAAAAAAGGATTATTCGAAAATTAGATTTAGAGCTCTTTCTCTCGAAAATTGCTCCTCAGCCTACTCCTCAGGTAGGTCTTGAACAATACACCATTTCTGCATCGATTGCCTCAACCATGCTATACATAGCTGCCTACACAAATAACGATATTATTGGAAAAACAGTAGTGGATTTAGGCTGCGGAACAGGCAGACTTGCCATTGGAGCATCTTATCTTGGCGCAAAATCAGTTGTTGGAATAGACGTTGATAAGTTAGCCATAAAAACAGCCGTGAAGAACTCCTTAGAAACCGGTTCATCTGAAAACGTTCAATGGGTTAATGGAGATATCCACTCCATTGTAGGAAATTTTGACACGGTTTTACAAAATCCGCCTTTCGGGGTGCAAACACGTGAGGCTGACAGAGCGTTTTTAGTTAAGGCTTTGGAATTAGGTAGCTCCATTTATTCTCTCCATAATCATCCAGAAACCGATAAGCGATTAATCGACCAGCTTAAGGCAAGTAGTGGCTTTTTGCAGGTTTCGCCTTCGCCCTTCTTAGAGAGGTTTGTTTCACGACACAATGGAGTCGTTAAAGCAGTTTATGCAATGCTAATGACTATTCCACGCATGTTTGCTTTTCACACGAAGCTTAAGCACGATTTTATTGTTGACTTGTATTTTATCAAAAATGTCAGCGTTAAATAGCGATTTCTGTTGTAGAATTTGGAATTAATTTGTATATTCATCAAAAGGTTTATTGATGGGCATGGAAACTTAGGATATGCATTATTAACAAGGGTTCAGCTTATTTAATATAAAAGGGAATTATCATGAGTTTAAAATCACCCGAACAAAAAAGTGGTCGTTTAGTGGTGCCTGGAGAACGTTTAGGTGTTATTGAAGAGTTTATTCCAGACTCCGGAACATACGTTAAAGATGGCGTTATTTTTTCCAAACTTGTAGGTCGTGAATTGGTTGACTTACAAAACAGACGGGTTTCAGTTTACCCACTAATAAAAGATGATCTTGTTCCGAAAGCTTCAAGCATCATTGTAGGGCAAATTGGTAATGCTCAATCAGATAACGTCTTAGTGAAAATCTTTAAACTAAACAACAAAAAGCTCTCAGGCGAGTTCAGCGGTATCTTGCATGTTTCTGATGTCTCCGATAGATATGTAGACATGATGAGTGACGTGGTTAAGCCAGGTGACATTGTTAGAGCTAAAGTTATTAGTTCAAAAAACCGTGTTTTCCATCTATCAACCAACGACAAGAACTTAGGTATAATGTACGCTTTCTGCTCTCGATGTGGTAACTTGCTGGATCATCAGCGATATGATGAATTGCGTTGTCCAAAATGCGGCAACATAGAGAAACGCAAAATTGCTCCAGATTATGGAAAAGAGCCATTATAACTAAGGGAGAAATGATTGATGAAAATAAAAGTGCTGACAAAATCAGAAAATGAGCTTAAAATTGAAATTGAAGGTGGCACTCACGGTATTTGTAACCTTGTCCAAAAGAGACTTCTAGAGGATAAAACTGTGGATTTTGCAGGTTACGACGTTCCGCATCCTTTGGCATCAAGCCCTGTTATTTATGTGCGGATGAAAGGTTCCGCCAAACCTGAAGAAGCGCTAATTAAGGCTATTGAAAAGGTTTGCGAGACAAATGATGCTTTTGGCAAAGAATTAGATCGTGTTCTAAAACCATAATTAATTAGCTTAACTTTCGATTAGTTTTTTTGCTAATTGCCTATTTTCTTAACGCTAAAAGCTAATCCTCTAAATAAACTTGCATTTTGAAAGTTTTTGCACCTAAAATTGTAGAAGATTTAGGAAGAGCTTTCGTTTTGCGATATATGACTGCTCCAAGCATCTGGATTTTGGTATTTTACTGAAGGACCTTCCTTCCATATGGCATTGTAGCCTTTGAGAAATTCTTTGCTTGATTTTCTGTTTTCTTTATCTCCTTTCCTTAGTAGTTTGGAGCCTTCCCGAAGTTTATTGTTGGACATGATATTCACTCCATTAAATGCAAATTACATTTCCTTGGGAGCTTTGCATACGCTTTTCGGCATAGGAATTTTAAAGCCATAACTTTTTTCCAGCGCAATTCGACATCGTTCAGACAGGGTTGGTAGGTCTTGAGTGTCCAATTCTGTAATCATATAATTCTGACTCCTTCTCCAATGTTTGAGTAAGTTTGAGAAAATATAAGCCATGTTTCCAAGTGAATCATACTTCGCAAAAAAACATGATCTCTAAAAAGTAATATATCAAAAAGTAACATAAAAACGATATTTTGAATTTAGTATCTGAAAAAATGGAAATCTATAATTGGTCTAATAAGACGGATGTTTAGATTTAAAAGCACAAATATGCCTAATCATTTTCAGGTAAGAATTTTGGAAAACAAAGAGTTTAGGTCTATAAAATCTGAAATCCGTGTTCTCGGAGTAGATGATGGCAAGTTTGTTCCGCATACATTTGGACGCGTACTAGTTGTTGGGGCTGTCATACGAGGCAACTATGGTCTCGACGGAGTAATGCACACTGATATTGCACTTGATGGTTTTGATGCCACAGAACAAATAGCAGAAATGATTAACAATTCATCACACTGCAAACAATTACGATTAGTAATGTTAAACGGGATAACGTTTGGTGGCTTTAACGTAGTTGATATCAACGAGCTCAATATAGCCACACACATTCCAGTTATAGCTTTAATGCGTAACAAACCTGATCTAGAAGCGATTCGTAATGCACTTAATAATTTACCCAAAAGCGACGAACGCTGGAAAATGATTCTTGGCGCAGGACCAATTATAGAGGTAGACTGCGGAGACAAGAAGCTTTACATGGAGATAGCTGGAATTTCAGAAGCTGACGCTAGAAAAATTGTGGTGTTAACGGCGACAAGAAGCCTTATTCCTGAACCTTTGCGGGTTGCACATTTGATTGCGTCAGGAATTACTTCTTAATTAAGTCCAAATTAGAAAAAGTTTAAAAGGTACAATGCTTAGGGAATCCGAAACAGATAGTGAAGTGACGGTATATGGAATTCTGCCCTAAATGTGGATCGCGTCTTGAACCAAAGAAATCTAAGAGCGGCAAAGAGGCTTCATTAATTCTGGCTTGCCCGAAATGCGGTTATAAAAAGCCAGAGGCAGGCGAAAAAGTAGAGACGAAAGTGGCACCAAAAGTTATCCAGCATAGTCCCCAACAACTTGTCGCAGTCATTGGGAAAGAAGAGCAGAAATTAAGCACTTTACCAACAGTACGGATCGAATGTCCAAGATGCGGAAACAACAATGCTTATGTTTGGCAAGTTCAGACTCGGGGAGCAGATGAATCTTCGACTCAGTTTCTACGATGCACCAAATGCAATTACACATTTAGAGAATATAGCTAAACTTTTTCTTTCCGTTTTCTAGTTATTCTTTTTTCTGTTCTTGTTGCAACAATATTCTATTAAAGCATGTTTTTTGTTTGGTTAGAACAATTTATTTATTAGCTCAAGGTGTAATCATAAGCTATATAACTTTACAGTAATATGCAATAGCGAGGAAGAGAAATAACATGTTCAAGCTTAAAGTGTCTGATGCTAAACTATTAAGAGACATGGCTACCGCCATATCAATTCTTGTTGATGAAGCCACATTCAAAATTGACCCTGAAGGTTTGAAATTACGTGCAATGGATCCCTCACGCGTCGCCATGATTGATTTTGAATGGCCAAAAACCATCTTTCAAGAATACGTATCTACAGATCCAACGAAAATGTGCATCAACATAAGCGAACTACTAAAACTTCTCAAACGAGCTGGAAGAGACGAAGCAGTTGAGTTATCTCTTGATGACAAAACTGGACGATTACAAATAAAAATAACAGGAAAATACAGTCGCAACTTCACGATGCCCACTTTGGAAGCCTCTGAAGAAGAAGTTCCGACTCCAAAAATAACTTTCAACGTTAAAGCCAAAACTACAACCCAAGGTCTAAGCCAAGCCATAGAAGATGCTCAACTAGTAAGCGATCATGTACGAATTGAAGCTGAACCTGACAAACTAACCCTGAGCGCCTCAGGCGACTTAATGGGGGCAACCATAACTCTCCAAAAAGGCAATGACGCTCTTCTTGATTTAGAAGTAAAAGAAAATGCTAAAGCAACATTCAGCCTAAGCTATCTTTCAGAAATAATTAAAGCTGCATCAGCCACATCTGAGATTGCAACGCTAGAATTCTCCAGCGATATGCCTGTGAAAATTGATTTTCAACAGACAAAAGAGGGAAGATTGACCTTCTTCTTGGCTCCAAGAATCGAAACAGAGTAAGGACCTATATTGCAATTGGGATCGGCATTATCTTCTGAAGATTTTGCTAAATACCCGTTTTTAAAACAAGCCTCAAAACAGATTGAAGAACTCCAGTTTAGAATCGAAACTTTATCTTCAGAAAAACCGATTTTTGAGCGCGCCCAAAATCGAGTAGAAAAAGCAATCTTCGAAGTGAACACTGGCAAAGCAATCAGGGATAAGCGATCTGAAATTTCCTCTTTTGCCGCAGCGCTAATTTTGGTTATAGCCACCAAGAATTCTTGGATTAAAAAAAGATATGCTTTATCTGTCGCAAAAACGGCGCATCCACAAATGCTTGGTGAAAATAAAGGAAAAATTCTTGCAATAGCCCAAGACTTTGACTGGGATATCGGAGAAGGTGCCTTTGGAAAGGATTTTCGTATCGGGTTCGGTTTCTACTTAAAGAATGCTGCTCACATGCATGATTCAGAATGGAAACTAATTAATCAAATCATGGATAATGGATGTGTCTATCTAAATAAAGATAAGATTGTTCGTCTGCTACAAGAAGAAGTAAAAAATCGGATAGAGAAAAGGCTCGATGTTCCAGAAATCAGAAATCTCCCGCCAGAAATAACTGCCATTGCTGAAGGATTAGTAAAATCGGCTCAGGAAATAATGGGACAGGAAATTGAAGACATGCCTAAAGTAGTCGTACAAACAGCTTTTCCACCTTGCATAAATGCAATTTACGAAGCAGCGTTATCAACTCATCATCTTTCGCAGATTGAGCGGTTTACTTTGACTTCCTTTCTCTTAAACATTGGAATGTCCTCGGATAAAGTGAGTGAACTCTATAAGAGTTTTTCAGATTATAATGAAAGGTTAACTCGGTATCAGATTGAGCATATTGCAGGCGAAAGGGGTTCTGGAACACGGTATATTCCTCCACAATGCTCTGTTTTGCAGACCCATGGTCTCTGTAGAGGCAGGGATGTTTTGTGCCGCCGGATTTATCATCCGCTTGCTTATTATAAGCGAAAACAAAAGCTGGTAGAGCTGAATAGTTAGTTAACATTTATTAATTGAACGCCACAGTAAAATAAATAGAATCTATATGAATTATCAATTAATTGGAAATGGTGAGCTTAGCTCTCAAATTGGGATAATCCTACCCACATATCGAGAAGAAGAGAACATTTCCAAATTAATTGAAGCTATTGAAAACCTAAAACTCAACGCTTCAATTCTTGTTATTGACGATTCAAGCCCTGATAGAACCGCTGAAATCGTAAAAGAAAAACAAAGCAAATACAAAAACATTCTCTTAATTATCAGGCCTAAAAAAAGCGGTTTAGGCACAGCAATTACTGATGGCTTTAGATTCTTTTTATCATTAAAACAAATGCCCAAATATGTTATGACTATGGATGCTGATTATTCGCATAATCCTCAGGATATTCCAAGACTGCTATCAACTATGTATGAACATGATTGCGCGATAGTAATCGGCAGCCGATATGTTAAAGGTGGAAAAATAGAAGGCTGGCCTTTTACAAGAAAAATAATTAGCCGAACAGCTAACTCCATAGCAAAGTTTTCGCTTAGCTTAAAACCTCGCGACTGCACAAGTGGCTTCCGCTGCTACTCAACCAAGTTCCTAGCAGAAGCCATAAGCAACCTCCATAGTCACACTTACGAAATCCAAATAGAAACCATAAGACAAGCATCTCTCAGAAATTTCAACATGAAAGAAACTCCCGTTTTATTTGTTAATCGAAAAAGCGGAAAATCAAAACTCACAGGAACTGAAATCCGAAGTTACCTAACCTACACATTAAAAGCATTCTCTCATTCGTAATTTAGATTTTTCAGATTGTTCTAGCGTGAATAGTGATCTTTTCTTTTAATAATTACAATGATTTCCTTACCGAAGTCTCTTTAATCCATTGGCTGCTTCAAAATTTTAGTGGACTTGACAAAAACAATGCATTTTATCTTTATGCAGAATATAGATAAATTTAGGAAAAGCAATTACTAAAATACTTATTAAGAGAGAGGCAAAGAAATTGGAGGTTTCTCGAGACTTCGTTTATCAAAAATTCTGCGAGTACTACCGAGACCCCTCAACAATTATACCTGCACCAGTTTCAAATAGTCAAAGAGAGTTTGCCTATCTGCTTTTCAAAGAACGATTTATGGTCAGACACAAAAGATTTGAGAAAATTGAAAACCTACGATCAGTGCTAAATGAAACTGTCCCATCAGATGTTTATCATTCTTGCGCTTATTATGAAAACCCAGATTTTGACATGAACAAAAAAGGTTGGTTAGGCGCCGACTTAGTTTTCGACATAGACGCTGACCATATTCCTACTACATGCGACAAAATTCACGACGAATTCACATGTGTAAAATGCGGATTCAAAGTTAGAGGAATAACTCCAGAAACTTGTCCTGCTTGTGAAGCAACCAAATTTGAATCCAAAACTTGGCCTTGCGAAATATGCATAAAATCTGCCCGGGACGAAACCGCCAAGCTGATTGATATGCTAGAAAATGATTTTGGCTTTTCTTTAGATGAGTTGCACGTGTTTTTTTCTGGGCATAGAGGATACCATGTCCATGTCGAAGACGAATCAGTAAGGTCATTAGATGCTATGGCAAGAAAAGAAATTGTTGATTACGTTACTGGATTAGGCTTATCTATATTTGACAAAGATGCCAAATCAAAACCTGGAAAGCGTGCTTCTCAAAAATTTAGTTTACATAATTTTGGATGGAACAGACGATTAAAATTAGGAATGCAAAATTTTCTACTTGATGCCACGAAGGAAGACCTGAAAAAAATAGGTTTGAAAAATAACGCTGTTTTAAAAAATAAAGAAACTATTATTAAACGTTGCATAAATGAGGGTCGTTGGGAAAGCATTAAGGATGTAAGCGTTCAAACATGGCTAAAACTTGCTGATCATGTACGCGAGATGCAATCAGCTAATATAGATACGGTCGTCACAACCGATGTACACCGGCTAATCAGAATGAATGGCACTTTGCACGGAAAAACAGGATTAAAAAAAGTTGAATTCCCAGCCAAAAATTTGCAGGATTTCGATCCCTTTACTGGAGCGGTAGCTTTTAAAAAGGGCGCTGTAAAGGTGTTGGTCTCTGATGCGCCGATGTTTAAGTTGGGTGGAGAAACTTTGGGTCCATACAAGAATGAAACAATAGAATTGCCTGTTGCAGCAGCGGTTATGCTTATTTGCAAGGGTAGAGCGAAGGTGGTGGACTAAATGTATAATGAACTTTATGCAGCATGGCGAAGAGAAATTGAAGAGGGGACGCTTGGAGGTTTACCGCCTGACTTCTACGCTAGAATAGCTGATTACCTGCGACATATAAACGAAGAGAACAAGTTGCTTGACAAAAAATCTATCAAAGTAAACCTGCTGGACCATGAAGCACAAAATGTTAAGCGGATGCTTGAAGAACTGCTTTGGGCAAGATACAGAAAACTTGTTAAGAACATCACTCAAAGCCAGAAGTTGCCCTCTGATTTGTTAACGGTTGAAGAAACCAAGATGTGTGAGAGTTTTGTCGCTTTCGCGGATGCATACCAAAAGTTCGCTAAAGACCTTCTTCAAGGACAAATCGTTAAAGTGGCAGTTGTCTCCGTTGAACTCAAAAGCAGACTCAAAAATAGAATCCAAAGTGGAAACCTCTGGTTAGCCATAAGCGAGTGGCTTTAAGATTCATAAAGAATATTCCAACTATTATTGGGGCAGATATGAAGACTTATGGTCCATTTGTAGCTGAGGATGTTGCTTCTCTGCCTGTTGAGAATGCTAAAATGTTAGTTAAACAGGGTTTAGCTGTGTCGGTTGAGGTTTCATAGGGTTTTCTTTACGAGAGCCGATTTTTTTCGTTCTTAATCTTCCGCCACAAACCTTGACTTACAAGAATAATTAGTGGATAACAAACAATCCATATAATCGCATATATTGGACCGTAGTAGTAATGGAACGTTTGCACTTGAGGCGAGGTTATGCCATACTCTGTGCCAATTGTAAATATAGTAGCTATTCGCAAAACGTTTATGAAGTAAGTGACCCCCGCTCCGAAAGCGAAGTATCCTACCTTGGCTTTCCAAGAGAGTGGCATCCGCTGCAAAAACAGCAAAGAAACAGCCGTGAAAATTAGAAGACTTTCAATACCTGCACAAGGCCAAGCTATCGCAAATTTAGCTGTTCCTAATGATCCTGTAACCTGCAAGGTTGGCATGCCATTTTCTGTTCCAGGCAAAACGGCATATCCCATTAAGCCCAGAACAAAAGCGGCAAGAGTGGCAGTTGTTGGAACTAAAAGTTGAAATGGCGTAAATTGGCCATAAGGAAACACATTATCAATAGCATAAATTACCCCGACTAAACAGACAAATAACGCAGGTAACGCAAAACCAGTTAAACCCTTTTTCCCAAAAAATAAGAAAGTTATCAAGAAGACAGAGAACTGAAAAAACAAGGTACTCAATTGCAATGGGCATTGACAAGAAGAAGGTAATCCCGATTTGTTTAGATGCGTTTGCGATAGTCCAGTTTAGACCAAAATAATATTCCGAAATTACGTACAATGTTGGAAGTAGCAAGGCAACGGCGACTGCGGCAAGTCCTGCCTTGTTCTGTTTGTTAATTTTTAGATGAATGTTTTCCCAGCTGAGAATAAATTCTAACGCCACTAACCAAATAAAGAACAACTCGAAGGTTCTACCCTTCCACATTAACTGAAACGAAAACTGTGAACTAGGTCCAAGGTATGGATCAGGCAGATTTAGCCAATACAGCAAAACTAGCGGAACAACGAATGCAAATAACGGAAGCATTTTTATTAAGAATGCTGAGTGACTTCTGATTTTCATAAAAAGTTGCGATGTCAATGCATTCATACCTGCAGACTGGATATACTGTAACATTACCTTCAGTTTAAAAAAGGCTATGGCTTTTTATCAAATTTCAGGTTACCGAGTAGGTTCGACCAGAATTATAATCTAATAAGCATTGAAAATTGCGGATAGGCGGTAGTTCAATGGGTGAATGCCTCGAGTTTTCAGCTCATAAGTGAAAAAGTATAAGAATGCGTATGTTTCTTCTATGCAAAGCTGGTCGTGAAGAACGTGAACGTTCCCAAAGAAGTTAAGACTTACTGTCCAAAATGTAAAGTTCATCAAATTCACAGTGTAACCCTTTACAAGCCTGGGAAGCGAAGAGCGTTAGCTCACGGTGAGCGCGCCCACGCAAGAGAAAAAGAGGGTTACGGTGGACAAAAATATGCACTTCAAAGAGAATTTGCTAAAACAACTAAAAAACAAACCTTGCGCCTTAAATGCAAAGTCTGCAATTTCATGAGGCACAAGGATGGTATCCGACTAAGAAAACTAGTTATACAATAATGGAGAAAAAAGTTATGTCTGAATGGAGCAAACTTATTCCGAAACCACGAAGCGTCTTCCTCAGAGTTAAATGCCCAAAATGTGGTAACGAACAACTGGTCTTCAGCAACGCTGTTAACAAAATTAACTGCAATGTATGTGGAGAAACCTTAGCTGAACCTTCTGGTGGAAGGGCAAAAATCAAAGGCGACGTACAAGCAGTTCTTGAATAAGGGATGAAGTAAATTAATGGCTGAGCGTAAGCCCGAGTGGCGAGAAGCTGGCAACCTTATAATATCAGTAATGAAAACCGTCACTATTTACGGCGCTTACGTTGAGCTTGACGAAAATAATAAATACATTTTAGTCGCCAACAAAGCATGTGGGCAAGACATTTTCAGAAGGGAAGACTAAGTGGTATGGCAACTGCGCAAATGCGTAAACTGCGAAAAATATACTCTGCAGAAGGATAAGTGCCCTTACTGTGGAGGACCAGTTAGGATTCCGCATCCGCCGAAATTTTCTCCTGATGATAAATATCTAAAATATAGAATGGCTATGAAAAAGAGTTGTACTGAATGAAAGAAACCTACATTAAAGAATTCATGGAAATTGAGCCAAATAATCCTGTTCTTATCGAAGGTCTCCCCGGTTTAGGACTTGTGGGTAAAATTGCCCTTCGTTACCTGATTAAACAATTAAAGGCCAAAAAAATTGCTTATCTGTATTCGCCTCATTTTCCTTACTTCGTCTTAGTTAACAAGAAAGGACAACGTTCGTCTGTTAAGAGGGGCATTTTACTTTTACAAAAATCCAAATGGGCCAAACGATATAATCTTATTCACTGGAGATAGCCAATCGCAAACAATTGAAGGTCAATACGAAATTGCTGATCGCATACTTGATTTCTCAGAAAAGTACGGCGTAAAGACTATCGCAACCATTGGCGGGTACAGAATGGAACCTCAAGAAAAACCCAAAGTTTTCATTGCAGCAACATCACAGGAAGTATTAGACAAAGCTTTGCAAGCAGGCGCAACCTTGAGTACTTCAGGAAGTCCAATTGTCGGGACAGCAGGATTAATTCTGGGTCTAGCAAAATTCAAAAAAATAAGTGCTCTCTGCCTCCTTGGTGAAACACGAGGTTATCTGCCTGACCCTCTTGCAGCAAAAAGCATTTTAGAAGTCTTAAAATCTACCTTCAACTTCGACTTGGACTTGGCAGGACTAAACGAGGAAATTACACGGGCAGAAACAATGGTGGCTCGCCTACAGCAAATTGAAGAAAAGCGTGCTTTGCAAGCTGAAGAAACACGTAAAGAAGATGACAAGAAAACCACTTACATTTCTTAAGTGGCAAAGTTTTTCTCTATTATTTGGACAATTTTTTGGGCTGCTGTGCCGTCTCCGAAAGGTGAAGTTTCCGGCAAACTCGTTTCCTTTTCCACCGCTTCTTCTAAAGCTCTCAAAATGTCTTTCTTATCAGTTCCGACGATTTTGGCGAATCCAGCTTCCACTGCTTCTTGTCTTTCTGTTGACAAACGCATTACTAAAACCGGCTTTCTTATGTTTGGTGCAGTTGCTTCCTCCTGGATACCGCCTGAATCGGTGATTACCAATTTACAGTTTTTTAACAAGACCAAAAAATCCAAGTATCCCTGAGGTGGAAGTATCAGTAGATTTTTTAGAGCTTCCATTTTCATCAGCAATTTGCTTTGTTGTAGTCGTTTTCTTGTTCTCGGATGCATCGGGTAAACGATCGGAATCGGCGATTTCGAGAAAACATAAATCAAAGATTCAAGAAAGGATGGATCATCGACGTTTTCAGATCTATGTGCGGTTGCTAAAGCAAATGTTTCAAAGGGAATTTTTTTCATGATTGATGAATTTTTTTCAGCGATTGGCAAATGTTCGAATACAGCGTCAATTGCAGTGTTTCCTGTTACGTAAATTTTGCCCCAGACATTTTCTTTCATAAGATTTGCTTTCGCTTGTTCGGTTGGCGCGAATAGGTATTCGGATATGTGGTCGGTTAAGCGTCGATTATGTTCTTCAGGCATTCGAAGATCAAAACTTCTTAAACCTGCTTCTACATGACCAACAGGTATCATTTGTTTATTGGCAGCTAAAGCTGTTGCCAAAACACTATTTGTATCTCCTTCAACCAGAACTATTGAAGTTTCTATCTGTTCTAGCAGCTGGCTTATTTTCATCATTATTTCTGCTGTTTGAACTCCCGGTGAGGACGCTTCAATTTTTAGAGAAAAGTTTGGGGCTGGCAATTCGAGGTTTTCAATGAATTGCTCAGACATGTTGTAATCATAGTGTTGCCCACATTGGACAAATACCAATGGCATCTTTGTTTTGTTTAAGGCTCTGATTATCGGAGCCATTTTAATTATTTCAGGTCTCGTTCCTGCAACTATTAGTATTGGTCTCAAGGTAGCTTCTCGTTTGACTATGTTTTCTTTAGACATCCTTCTCTTGGTTCATAGATTGTGCCTTCACGTAGCAGCTGGCTTAACATGCGTTCAACTTCTCCCCTTGGAATCTTATGCTTGGTTTCTAATTCGGTGACGAGCGCTTCTTTCTCAACTATGCCTGTTACTTTCTCCATATCCATTAACGCTGACAAGATTATGTGTAATCTATCTCGCATGCTTTTTGGTCTGCCAGTCATGATCAAGTCAATGTCCACTTTGTAGGAGGACAAGTCAATTCCTACTTCTTCTAAAGACCTCTTCATTATGTTTATTGCCGCTCCTGCATCTTCAGCTGTCACTTCTTTACGCAATGCAACACGTGCTCGGGCTTCTGAAATTCGAACCAGAGACTCTAATTGTCGTGCTGTTATTGCCACTGGTGAGCCTTCAGTTTCGCTTGCTGCGCGCATAGCTAAGTAAAAATCACTTAGCTGCTTTGAGGCTTCAGTACTAAGTACTGGTTTTATTCCTTTTGCGAAGCTAACGTATTTTCGCAGTAGTTCGACATCGACTTGAGCTTCTACAGGGCTTACTCCTCTGCGGTGAATTTCTAAAATGTGGTGAGACATCTTGCTGTCTGATTCTTTATTGGGTACGTCTCGCAAAACGAAAATTAAATCGAAACGGGAAAGGATAGTCACTGGTAAGGGAACGTTTTCAGCCACTGTTCTATTTGGCTCATATCTGCCCAAGGATGGGTTAGCAGCTGCAAGAACCGCTGTTCTAGCATTTAATGTGGCTACAATGCCCCCTTTTGCAACAGAAACCGTATGTTGCTCCATAGCTTCGTGGATGGCAACTCGGTCTTCAGGACGCATTTTATCCATTTCGTCAATGCAAGCAATTCCTTTATCGGCTAGCACGAGTGCACCTGCTTCGAGGCTCATGCTTCCGCCTTTTTCTCTTACAACTGCAGCGGTTAAGCCTGCGGCGGTTGTTCCTCTACCAGAAGTATAGAGTCCCCTTGGCGCTATTCTGGCAACGTATTGGAGTAGTTGGCTTTTTGCTGTACCAGGATCTCCAATCAGTAGAGCATTCATTTCGCCTCTAATGTTAACGTCAGGCAGGCTCTTTGATACCCCGCCGAAAAGCAGGTACATTATTGCTTCTTTAATATGCTCATAACCGAAGATAGAGGGGGCTATCGACTGCATGATTTTTTTGTGAACCCATGGATCTTGAGAGAGTGCACGGATTTTTTCTTCTTCTTGAGGTGTTGGAGGTGACGTTTCTGGTTCTTTTCCGAGCACTTCCACAGAGTTAGCGTCAAGCTGAAGAATGAATGTTCGAAGTTTTCCCATTCCCATCAGCGAAGGCGCAAAAGCGCGGACGATACCAACTATAGAAATATGATCTCCGGGTCTTGCAACATCAACAATGTCATCGCCGATAGTCTTGACAGCTAAGGTGCGTGGCAATTGTCCCGGAGGCAAATCTTCAGGTTTTTCCTGCAGCCGTAGGTCTTGGGAATCGATAAATGTGGATTCCTCTTGGGTAAACTCGAAGGGACCGTCTCTTCCGCAGTCGGGGGCTTGACATATGGTTGGGGCTTTAAGGAATTGCCCTGTTTGTTCCACTAGGTTCATTGTTCCACAGCGTTTGCATTTGAAAGCTCCTTGGAGAACCATTGGTCGTACCGGTGTGGCTCTTACCACAATGCCTTCAACCATGATTAACTTTGACATTTGTCTTGAACCAAGTTTTCTTAGTACCTCTTTGCCCAGAAGCTGTACGATTCTGACATTGATCTTTTCTATTTTCTCAGCATACTCTGAATCTTCGATGTGGAGTTGTTCGTAGGCTCCTTTTCCAGCATATTGCAAATATTCTTCTGGCTTGTTGAGTAATTGTTCAGCAAGTGCCTGATCAAAACCATACAATTCTTCAAAATCTATTACTATTGAGTTCTTTCCAGAAATGGCTAACTGTGCTATTCTCTGTCGATATTTTTCTTTTTTGAAGAACTCTTGAAAAAGCTGTTGTGGATCTACCATTAATTGGTCGTTAGCCATCTTACTTTTCTCCCTCGGTCTCTATTATTTCAGTTTTCCATTGTGAAATTATTTTGACTAGTTGTTCGAAGAGAATTTTTTCTTCACTTGTAAGTTTCTTTAAGATTTGATCAGTTTGTGTGGGGGCAGAGGATAAGGCCACTATTTTTTTCAGCCGTGAATTTACAATGTCTCGGGCTAAATGTTTTGCTTTATTGTATTCTTGATATTTTTCGGTTTCTTTTGATGCCTGGTCTTTTAAATCGAAAATAAACCTGCGGAGTTTTGGGTAAAAATCATCTGGTAATTCAGAAATTTGCCCTGGAATTTGTACACCTTCTTTCCACTGTACCTTAAACAGTTTTGTTGCATCTAAAACATCGTCTTCTCGGAAGTGAACCATTCCTGAACTCGCCAACTGCTTTGCCACCCAGAAATAAACTTCATATTCATTTCCTTCATCAAAGGGACCAACCGTTAATCCCGCTAGTTTAATCTCAGGACAATTTCTATTAGCAACAATCTTGACCAGTGAGTTTTCATAGCGGAAGTCTAAGGTGCAAATTTTTGCTGCCAAGTCAATTTTCCCTCTCAAACCCGATTGTTTTCCCTTTTGTGGGGTTCAACAGATATTGCAAGAAAGGTTTTAAGCATTTGCATAAAACTGAAAAAAGTTGTTTATGGCCATAGTCCCAGTGTTTTTATGGCGTTAGCTACTCTTCCAACACCCAGCATTAACGCGCCTGTACGCATATCACTCTCTTCCTTTTCCACAATGCCAACTACGTCGTTGAATGCTTTGGTCATTTTGTCTTCAAGCTTTCTATTGACTTTCTCAAGCGTCCATTGTTCGCGAGTTAAGTTTTGTACCCATTCAAAATAGCTTACGGTGACTCCGCCGCTGTTGGCAAGGATGTCTGGAATGAGGCAGATTTCTTTTTCATACAGTACTTTATCCGCGTCAGGCGTAGTTGGTCCATTTGCTGCTTCAGCAACCATCTTTGCTTTAATTTTGTCAGCGTTTTTGCAAGTGATTTGATTCTCTAAAGCCGCAGGAATAAGCACATCACATGGCAATTCCAGCAGTTCTTCGTTAGTTATGTTTTTGCAGCTTTTGTAGTTCTGGACAGAGTTAGTTTTTTCTTTATGTGTTAAAACGTCTGGAATGTTTAATCCATCTTGGCAGTAGATTCCTCCAGTTGAATCGCTGACAGCTATTATTTTGGCACCTACTTCTTGGGCTGCAACTGCCGCGTTGTAGCCGACGTTGCCGAAGCCTTGAATTACTATGGAGGCGTTTTTGAGTTTTAAGCCGTTGTTTTCAGCAGCTTGTTTTACACAGTGGATTACGCCTCTGCCAGTGGCTTCAGTTCTGCCCCATGATCCTCCGATTTCAACCGGTTTGCCGGTAACGCTTTCAGGTATGCTGTAGCCTTTTAGTTGACTGTAAGTGTCCATTATCCATGCCATAGTCTGCGCATCAGTGTACATATCTGGCGCAGGAATGTCACGATGAGGTCCTAAATACTCAAAGATTAAACTAACGTATCTTCGAGTTAAACGTTCAAGTTCATGTTTACTCATTTTTTTAGAATCAACGCATATGCCGCCTTTTGCTCCTCCAAACGGTATGTCAGCTATGGCGC
Organism: Candidatus Bathyarchaeota archaeon; assembly: GCA_963768895.1. Classification (GTDB taxonomy): domain Archaea; phylum Thermoproteota; class Bathyarchaeia; order Bathyarchaeales; family Bathycorpusculaceae; genus Bathycorpusculum. Next base: position 62,444 of record CAVYJU010000017.1, on the reverse strand, counting down.
ATTTCCAAGTCATCAACATTGCCAAAGCTGTAACATCATCAAGAGTAACGTTTGGGCTGTAGCGAATTCCGCCTTTAAATGGTCCACGTGCATCCCAATGTTGAACTCGTACGCCGTTGAAAACGCCGACGGCTCCATTATCCATGCGAATGTCGATGCTAACGCTGATAGAGCGTTTTGGTAAACTCAGCATCTTATGCATCCCAGAATCTAACTGCAACTTTTTACAAGCGAGTTTAAGTTGTGAAAGTGCAACAGTTAATGGTGTGTGTTCTTCCGACATAAACAAAACCTTCTGAATAAGGTTAATTGAAAATGGCTAGATAAGATTTGCCTTTGTAGATTTTTGTGTGTTTCGTTGATGCTTTTGTATACGGATATTTTTTTTCAATATTTTTGGTTGCAAATTAGTTGCTCATTGCATGCGCTATGGATAAGTATGGATGAAAAGCGCCTTTTTTATTATTAATACATTGAGGCCACGATTGCAGTTACTGTTCCTTGAATATGTGGTACTTCTTTTTGTATTTGGGAAACAAGAAGTTTCAAGTCTTCTTTACTGCTTGCTCTCACTGCGGATATTACGTCATAAGGTCCGAAGACAGTATCGGCAGATAGTACTTGGGGAATTCTTTGAAGGGTTTCTTGGACTTGTTCAAGATTTCTCGGTTGCGTATTCAAAAATAAGAAGGCATAAGGTTCTTCAGTGAAAGATTTACCCTCTGAAATGACTACAAGAGTTTGCGTTTTTTCAATCATTGGTTCTTGAGGCGTTATGTTTCTAATTGGATTGAACCATTTGTTAATAAACTCGTCGAGGCTTCTTAATTCGGGGAACTGGACAAGGATGTCAACGGGGCCGAAAAGCAAGAAGACATCTTTCTTGGAAAGGTTCAGTTTTATTAGCTCATCCAAAACTCTGTTGAAAGCACCTGCTTTGCAGGATAGAGTCATGTATGCTTTCATAATTAGTCTATAACATAATAGTGTTACCTTTTCGATAAATATAGCGGATCTTTTTTACACTTAATTCTGGTATTTTAAAAAAAGCAGGCAAGTAGTATTCTTTGGCTTAGGTCTTATTAATTTCTTGGCTCATTTTGGATTTGCAGCGCTCTCAGCCTAACTTTGCTTTTTTGTATATTTTTGTGAGGTTTTCAGCCTCGATTATCTATTTTTCATTTGATTCACATCTTTCTTTGTAAATCGTTTAAATGCAATAAATAGTCAGTTCACAGTTGGTAATCACAATAGGTACTCACAATGAAGTTAGTTAAAAATATCACATTCGCAAAAACAGATGTGAATGCAGAAAAAACAATAATTTTTCTAAATATTCTTCAAAATGTTTTTCTATCCTTCAAACATTGAGGGCAAACGCAGCTGAAAGGTTGATCTTTTGTGGCGCAAAACTCTTTGTATTTGCACTCCGAACAAGGAAAGTTTTTGCCACATCGGATGCATGTTTGAGAAAAAACGACTTCAGAGTTTAGTATGGACGCAACTGTGTCAATTACTTTTTCAATATTGTTATAATTTTTGATTGAATAGAGACATTGTTCCCGATTATAGTCTAAGCCTAAACGTATCAAGAGCAAAAATTTCTCTTTTTCAACCCTTGGAAGCTTGAAACCCTTAGGATTCAAAACCATAACCATGTTTATCTTCCTCTAGATATCTGTTCATTTTAACCAGGAAATCAACCTCTTCAGGCGTAAGCGCAAGCCAAGAAATCAGTGCGCTTGATTTTTGCTTTTGAAGTATAATTTTGATGAATGGCACAAATTCATGTTTAGCTTTTGAAATGGAAACGTGGCATTGACCACCAATTTTTCCGCAAATACCGTTAAGCATAGTTCTTTTGCCTTTGGTCCAAAACAAAGTAATAATCCTAATCGGCGGCGAAATAAATTCAAAGGGCTTATACGATTCAGGAGCGACTGAGGCTGCTTTTGATAAATCATTAAAAAAATACTTTAGAAGATGCCAATACTCTGTTCCAATTCTTCCTCGGAAAAGGTCCGCTTGAGAAACATAATCGTAAGCGACTGCAAGTTCATCTGGATTGGTGTATCGCCTTGGAAGGTTGTCGCTTATCGACATTATGAATTCATCATAGTCAACGCTTGACCGGAAAAGTAACGATGAAGCCTCATCAACTGATTTTGCGCTGAAAAATCCTCTAAGTGTTTCGTCCATGCTGATATCTTTATTTCTTGGAGCCAATGTCATAGTGTCTTGCAGTGTTAAGACATGATTTTCTTCGCTTAGACTTTGCAGATCGTTTATAGCTGATCGGACGTCGCCTTTGCTGTTTTGGGCTATATGCTCAAGAGCTTCAAAATCTGATTTCACATGTTCAAGCAAACAAATCTTCTGCAGTAATGTTATAATGAGCGGTAGTCGGATTTGGTGAAAACGAATCAGCAAGCAAACTTTCTTTAAAGGTCTTAACTTATCTACATCAGGATCGTTTGCTGCCATAATAACTGGAACTCATAGATTTTTCAACAATGTCTATTATGGCGCTTACTCCGCCTCTGTCCTCATTGCCTGCAATGCCGTCAACCTCGTCGAGAAAGAGAAGGTTGCCTTTGCTTTCAGCAGTAAAGGTGTCGAGTGCCAGATAGGATGTGGCTGGTTTAGCAATTGCGTTAACAGCTTTTTCTGATCTTGTGTCGCTGGCGTTCATTTCAATAATTGTAAAGCCGAACTCTTTTGCGGCAGCATTAACCAGTGCTGTCTTGCCAACGCCAGGCGAACCATAAAGCAAGACGGCTTTCTTGGTTTTGCGCTTGCCTTTTAGCCATTCGATAAAGGTAGCTTTAGCTTCTTCGTTACCAATTATGTCTTCTATCTTTTTTGGGCGGTACTTTTCAACCCATAGAAGATCATTTCTCAATAAGTTTCCCCTATGGCTTTACCGAATTTTCCAAATTGAGCAAGCAACGCGCTTAACTGGATGTCGCTGTTCGCGCCTTGTGTCAAGCGGTAATCATATTCACCGATTACGTTTGACAGGTCTGCTTTTTGTTCAGGTGTAAGATCAGACATTTTGAAGATTTCTCGTTGGACTTGACGAATTATTTCGGAGCCTGAAAAGCCGAAAGACCCCATTATTTCATACATTGTTTTTCTTGCTTCCATAAAGTCGCCGAATAATGCTTTTCTAATCATTTTTTGAACTTGCATTGGGCTAGCTTCGCCAATGACCAGCGAAACTGTTTTCTCATCTACTTCTCCTCCTTCCTTGTACGCGGAAGCTGTCTGCAAAGCATTTATTGCATGTCTAAGGTCGCCTTCAGAGAAATCCACTATTCTTTCAGCTGCTTCAGGTAAAAGTTTAACTTTTTCTTTTTTGGCAATGCACTGCAGTTGATCTTTCATCGCTTGTTTGTCAAGCCTTGAAAACCTGAATATTGCGCAGCGGCTTTGAATTGGTTCAATTATTTTGCTTGACTGGTTACAAATTAGAATGAACCTTGATGTGCGGGAGCTGGTTTCCATAATTCTTCTCAGCGCTGTCTGAGCAGGACCCGTCATCTGGTCACATTCATCAAGAATAATCAATGCAAACGGGATATCTCCAAAACCTGCACGACTATAACGTGAGAAATCCTTAACTCTTTCACGTACTGTGTCGATGCCTCTTTCATCAGATGCGTTAAGCTCAAGAGTAAAGTTTTTCCAGTTTGGACCAAAGAGTTCATGAGCAATACACAAAGCAAGCGTAGTTTTTCCAGTGCCCGGTATGCCTGCGAACATAAGGTGAGGCATCGTTTTTGGGATTTCTCATAAAAGCTTTAAGACTTTCAACGATATCATGTAAGTCTACGACTTCGTTTAGGTTTTTCGGGCGGTATTTCTCAACCCACATAAGTGCTTCTTCATTAACAGCCATTAAGATAACCTTCCACAATAAATTATACAGTAAAGTGGTTTAATTAAAGAATTTAACTTTTCCTCATTGACTTAACTTTAATCTGACGGACAATGAATTCCTAATTATTTAGCCTATTTTGCTTCCTTCAACAATATCCTTCTCTGGTTGAAGTACTGTAACATTTCCTTCACTGTCTTCAGCCGCTAAAACCATGCATTGTGATTCTACGCCTGCTAACATGCGTCTTTGAAGATTCAAAAGAAAAACACATTTCTTCCCCAACCAACTCCTCAGGTTGATAATACTTAAGTAAACCTGCAACCGCCTGCCGTTTTTCCGAGCCAAAATCAACAATTATTTTGATGAGTTTTTTCGAATTGGGAATTGGAATTGCCTCAACTATTTTTCCAATGCGCAAATCAAGTTTTTGAAATTCATCAAATGTTACTTCTTCAGCCAAATGCTTTCACGCTCTAGCGATAGTTTAGTTTTCAGTGATATTTACTTTGCTTTCCTGTGCATAAGTCTGATTCTTTCTTTTGTGGCTAAATTATGAGCTTGCAAGAGCGGTTCTGGAATGCGATTTTTAGCGCAGTGCTTAACGATTTTTATGGCTGTTTCAAGAGAAACCATGTGACCAATACTTACGAAAACAGGCTTGGCATTTTGCTTTGTAGTCACTACCGCACCGATAATTTCGTCTTTATCAACCAGAAAAGTTTCCCCATCCATCTCTCTATTGGTGTACCAATTAACCTGCTTTTTGCGGCTCCAATAGTTGGTTTGCCTAAAGCGAGCCCAAGATGGCTTGCAAATCCACACCTATAGGGATGAGCAAGTCCTTGTGCATCAACAAGAAACACGTCAGGCTGAACTTTCAGTTTTTTTATTGCCGCTATTGCCGGCGGAATTTCTCTAAAAGAAAGCAAAGTTGGAATGTACGGAATTTTAACTTGGCAAGTTGCAACTTGTGTTTCCAAAAGCTCTAAAGACTCATAATCTAAAACAGCTACAGCGCCAATGCCTGTATTGTCCAATGTAAGAAACATCGATGCCTGCTACAGTTTTTATTTTTGACGGTAGTCTGTCTTCTAAAATAATTTTCTGTGACAAACTCTGCTGCGTTTTGTGAGCTTTTTTTACAGAAAAAATCTTCATTAACTTGAACGGTTCACTCAAATCTTAGCCTTTTTGGATTTTCGTTTAGGGGTTCGTATTGCTGGGTCAAACTTTTTTAGGTAATCTTCAAGAGATTTTCTACGAACTTCAACTGTAACATCGCCGCGCGTAGATTCTATTATTCTTCTTGCTGTATCCGATTTGTGTCTAAGTCCAGGGACAAGCATGTAGGCTTCGTCAAGAGCCAAGAGCTGAATGAATATCTGATCCATAATTTCTAAGCATTTCTCGCCTTTTTTTACTTCGCCTTCACGCAGATCATCAAGTGCCTAGACGTCTGTATTCTCCTATAACGTCTGCCAAGCCAAGAACATAATCAACCGAAGGGACGCCTACCTCAGCGGGCGTTATAAAACGTGATTCTTTGATAAGTGTTAAAAATATTCGCGCTTCTGAGTGTTCCTGAAGTGCCGCACTAAACATGCCACCATAAATAATCTCGGGATATTGCTTAGCTAAATCTTGAAGATTTCGAAATTTTTTCTTTAGCACTTTCTATAAGCTTTTCAGCATCCGCATATTTTTTTTGGTGAATTAAAAGTATTGCTTGTTTTGACAAGCTTGTTGCTTTCCGCATGCTTTCATGTGCTTGTTCACGTACATCATTTTTCTGCATAAGGTCATTTTTTATTTTTTGAAGAACAGCTTCTAAGGCGGACAAAACTTCACCAAATTATTAAGTAAATTAAAGTTGCTTATTTCAATTTCCCAAAAAGACTTTGCAATCTCTCTTGCTTTTTACTCGGCAGTCCATTTCTCCGTGAGAAGCTTAAAATCTCCTATTGCAAAGCTAACCTAACGAATGTTGAATCTAATATTTTAAATGGAAATATGCTATTTTCAGATAGGTCTTTAGGTAGGTAGACAAGATATTGCATCTTTTCTTCTGAATAAGCGCTCTTTTCTCTAAACTGTCATTATAGCATCGCTTGATTGGCATTCAAAGCATAACGGAAAGAAATAATATTTAGAGTTTATCCAGCCGATTGAATTGCCAAAGGAAAATATTAGCTGTTTCCAACTTGAATAGGCTTTTCCAATCTGCTTAACAATACCACTCTGCTCTCAGGCGCTTCATCAATAATCTTATACCCAGTTTTCTCTGCTAACTGGACAGCAAAATCCTTCACTTCCGCATGCACTGGCATGCATTCAAAACCTAAGCGTAAGTTTGAAAAACCAATATGCATGTATGCCTTTGCTTCAATGTAGGTGGGATTAGCTTTCTCAATAAGTTTAGCATATTGATCTACATGGTTCATGTTGTGTTCTTTAACCAGCGTCGTTCGAACTACTGTTGGGCAACGGAAACTCTGCAACAAACTAAGTGTCTCGTTTAATTTTGCCCAAGCACTGGGAAAGTGAGGACGGCAAACCTGCTTGTACACTTGTTCGTTGGGTGCGCACACAGAAATATAGAGTTGGGTAGGTTCTTTGCTTAGTCTTGAAAGTTTAGAGGGCAAGGTGCCGTTGGAAACAAGAAAAGTTGTCAAGCCTTTTCTGGAAAATGTTTGAATTAACTCTCCTAATGGCTCATAAAGTGTAGGTTCGCCCGTTAGACTTATGGCAACCTGCTTTGGTATTAGAGCTTCTTGGAATTTGCGCCAGTTGGTTTTTGGGTTTCCTTTATAACCAGTCAAAATTTTTTCTTGGGCTTTGAAGCAACCTTCTACAATTTCTTCTGGCGAGTCAATTTTTGGAATTTTCATTTCGTCCCAAGCAACTTGTAAGTCTCCACTTTGGGCTCTCCAGCAAAACAAGCATTCTTGAGTGCAATAATACAGAGACGGCGACATTTGGATGCATCTATGCGATTTTATGCCGTAAAATTTCTGTTTATAACAGGTTCTATCATTTACGATAGATTCGTAGAGCCACTTGCACCTTTTAACTGCAGAATGATTGCCGACCAAATGGTACTTTTGTTTCTTTAAAGCTCCTGAAAGCACAGCTGCAGTATTTTTTTCCAAGGTGTCACCGAATTTGTTAACATAGGAAACCCGATCTATTAAAAATCATATGGTTTAACGGATTGTTTTGTAGGGAATAATGTTTATTCTAAGTTGTTTGAGTTCATTCGCGTCTTTATGCAATGATTAAATGGCAAAGTTTAAAATCATCTCTTAGTTAAATCATGAGTCATTACGGATAAGGATAGGAATAAAATCGGGAGAGCAGAGCGGTTTGAATAATAAAATTGTCACGGTCATTCTCTTAGTAATGATGTCATTAGCAATAATGTTTGTGCCATCAAAACTAGCCTATGGTCAATATAATCAAGTACAAATTTTGCAGGTTACTCCGGCAGGTCAAACTGTTAATAACGGATCAAGCACATTGACTGGACCCGTAGGTTATGCCTTGAATCTTCAAGGAACAATTTACACTTCTAACAGTAGCTATGACGTGATATTTGCTAACCAAGTTGTCGCCAGTGGTACATCTGAGGGATATTACGTTAATGCAAATTTCAGTGTACCCGCGGTTCAAACTGGTACTTACGCATTAAGACTAAGAGACAACGTGCTTAACACAAATTCAACTGAAGATGACTTTCAAGTTGTAACATCCTACATCATAAATGCTGTCCCGTCACAAGTTCAAGAAGGAAGTAGCGTAGCGATTAATGTTGCTGTCACTGGTGGTGTTGCTAACACCCCATATTACGCTAATGTTTCCGTCGTTCTTCCAAGCCCACTCAGCACGCAATACTCAAAAATAGTTTCGCTGGGAACATCCAATCAGGCAGGCAGTGCAAATGCTCAAGTTACTTATCCAGATAGCACCTTCCAACCGAGCGGTTCGCTTACCGATTATTCAGGCTCATACTCCGTCAGCTTTAATCAATCATTTGCTCAAAGCCAATTTTCAATAGGTTTTCTCGATTCATCAACCTATCATAGAGGTCAAACAGCAACAATACGAGCAGTAGGCTACTCATCGGGTGAAACCGCGACTTTGAGCTGTTGCCAGCGTTTCAGGTGGTGCCAATCTCGATTCTGAGACAGTAACAGCTGGAGCCGACGGCGTTATTAGCAAAACATGGGTAGTTCCATCCAACGCTGCAGTTGGAAGTTATAAAGTAACAATAACTCCTCAAGGTACCGCGAAAGCAATAGAGGATTCACAGACCTTTTCCATCAATGGGTATGCGATTCAAATCAAAACAGTAAACTTGGCTGGTGAGGTGGTTCCTCAGATTCAAGTCCAAGCCATAGATGGAACAACCAATGCATCCTATAATAGCACAAGTGGAGCTAACGGTCTAGCAAACTTCAATCTTGAATCAGGAACCGATGTTTTTACCGCATTTAAGAACGGCGTTAACATTGGATCAACCAACATAACAATTACTGGAAACGCCACTTTCACTTTTCAATGCCAATTGACCAATCTTAAGATTGAAGTCCAGAACCAAAACAGTGTTGCATTGCCGTTCGTTGACTTAGCCATTACATATCAATATCAACCAGCGGCTGGAGGTTCCCAAACTGGAAGTGCTTCCGGTCAGACGGATTCCACAGGTGCCTTCACCTTAAACTCAACCCTAACTGGGATAAGCTATACAATAAACGCTTCATTGTACAACAAAGTTTTCAATTTAGGCAATAACACATTTAACAATATTCCAGCACAACCAGTCACAACCGTAATTATTACATGTCCAAACGAAACACTAACTCTTAATGTAGTTGGCTTATAACCAAGAAGCAATCCCTAATACACGAATAGAACTAGTTGAATTAACAAATGGCGTATTCTATGCTGCAACAACAGACAATTCAGGCTCAGTAACAAGCCAAGTTAGCTTTGGAATGTATAGAGCAAGATTCTACAAAGATAATATTCTAATTAACCAAACAGACATCGCAGTCTTCAGTGACACTCGAACACAAATAGTATGCAGTCTCTATGGCATTCAAGTTTCAGTAAGAGTTGTTGACTTTTTCAGCAGTCCAATTTCAAACGCTAACGTAACATTAAATGGACCAGCAACAGAGCGTTTCTCTGCTATGACTAAAGGCGATGGAACTGCAACCTTCAGCAATGTCGTTGGCGGCAATATGCAAGTAGTAGCGTTTGCTTCAGGCGGACAAAATAATTATCAAGCTGTAACGCTAAATGTTGATCAGCCAACCACCGTTCAACTAAAAATCGATAGGTACGTTGCTCTCGGATCACTTTTGATACCTGTAAGTTCATTGATTGCTATTCTGGTGATTTTGATAGGATTAATCTTGTTAGTTATTGTGGAAGTCTATATGCGAAAAAGAGACTAAAACATACAGCTGGAAGCTAAGAAATGCAATTTCCCCCTTATTAGGAAAAAAGTTTATATTGTTATCAATGAACATAGAGAAAATACAAGGACAAACAACTAAGATTTTGATTTAACAATTGAGGTGTATCTATTGGATCAATCAAAAGCTTGCTCTCCAAACTGCAGCTCTTTTAAATGCGCTCAAAACAATGTTTTCTACCGTAGAGACTCGATTGGGTGTAGATTAACAGAGGAAAAATGTGACATTGCAAACTGCACATATTCAATGTGCATGAAAAGACGATTGCTACCCGGAGGAGTCTGCGGTGAAACAGTCAAGCGCAAAACTGTTGAAAAAGACGTTGACGACGATTTCTTAGGTGAATCAATAAGGATTAAAGGTAAGGCACTGCGGAAACTCGGAGACAAGGAAATCTATTAAAAAATTCTTTTGAAAAAATTAAAAATAAGTTACTCGTAAAAGAATAACGAGTATCCCTTTCTTATTTTGATTGGACACGTTTTACTACTGGTGGTTTAACTTTCTTTAGAATCCTATAGCCGCAGATGATGCATTTTGTTTCTCCGCCGCGTAGCTCTAGTTCTTCCGATGGCACTCTTGCCCCGCATCTCATGCACTCGTAAACAATTCCTGACTTTTCCATTAGAAACGCCTCTTCCTACAAAGAAAAGTATTTTGCTTTTAAACATTTCCAATACTTACCCATTTAATGAGGATATGTAGTTGACTAAACGCTTTCGAGAAAAACTTTCAGGAGCCCTTGATCCTCAAGAGTTAGCTAAAGTTTACACTTCCTTTGATATAGTTGGCGATATTGCAATTATTAAAACTCCAAACAACGACAATGTTAACGCACAAACTGTAGCTACCCAAATAATGGCTACCCACAAAGGTGTAAAAACAGTTCTTATTCAAACTAGCCCTATTCTTGGGCAATTTTAGAATCCGAAAATTAAACCTGTTGATTGGGGAAAATAAAACAAGTACCACGATACAAAGAGGGTGGCTGCGTATTTGCAGTTGATGTTGAGAAATGTTATTTTTCACCTCGGCTTTTGTATGAGCGATCAAGGATTGCAAGCTTGGTTTCGCCTGGCGAGACAATTGTTAACATGTTTGCTGGTGTAGGGTGTTTCAGCATAATAATCGCCAAAAACGTGGGTCAAACTAAGGTTTTCTCAATTGACATTAATCCAGTCGCGGTTCAATATATGAAAGAGAATATTAGAATCAACAGAGTTTTCGGTAAAGTAATTCCTTTGCTTGATGACTCAAAGGAAATAATCCAAATCCAAAATGAAGGGCATTGCTGACCGTGTTTTGATGCCTTTACCTGAAAAAGCTCTCGAATACTTGCCTTATGCACTTTCTGCACTTAAGAAAGAAGGAGGTTGGATCCATTACTACGATTTCCAACACGCGATTGGAACTGAAAATCCAGTCGAAAAAACCAAGGTGAACAGTCGCTGAAAAACTTGACAGCATAGGTGCAACTTACACTTTTGCTTCTTCACGCATAGTGCGTAGTACAGGTCCAAATTGGTATCAGACCGTTTTAGACGTGCATATTATTCGATGCCAAGCAAGTTTTAATAGCCAAGCTTTCAACTATTTAATCCGTGAAAAATAATGAAGCGGAAACTGATGGAAATTTTAGCTTGCCCAATTGACAAGTATCATCCCCTTGAGCTCCATGTATTTGAAGAAAAAGATGAAATAACCGAAGGCTTAATCGTTTGTCCGAAATGTTTACGTTGGTATCCGATAAGAGATGAAATTCCAGAAATGCTACCTGACGAATTGCGAAAGGAAGCTGACGATCTGCCCTTTTTGAAGAAATGGAAGGCAAAAGTTCCAGAAAAAATAGTGACTGAAGGAAAACCTTTCAACCTAAAATAATTTCTATTTTTCTAAGTTTATTGCTCTGTTTTTGGCTGAAGATTGCATTGCAGCTTGAGCAACTTCTAATGCTTTTAAACCGTCCTCTCCAGTTATGAGTGGCTTTTTCTTTTCTTGTATACATTCTGCAAAATGTTGAAGTTCACATTTTAATGGTTCTTGGAATGGATATCTTGGTTGCACGCTCTCTTTTTGCTGCTCAAACCATAGATCTTGAGTTATGTAATCTAATCTCATTATGGCATCTGATCCTGTGACGGTTAATGTTCTTGTTTTGTAGGGTGTTAGCCAGTTAGATTCTATGAAAGCGCTTTCTCCGCTCTTGTACGTAAGCATAATGTGCGCGTAATCCTCGAATTTTCGGTGCTTCATGTTTCCCATTTTTGCGTAAACTGTAATTGGGTCTTGTTTGGATATGAATCGCATAACATCTATGTCATGTATTGCAGTGTCTTTTACTACTCCAACATCTCCAATTCGTTCAGGCCACTGCGAAACACGTTTTGCGTTTGCACAAACTAACTGACCGATTTTTTTGCTTTCCACTGCATCTCGGATACTTTGTAATCCAGGAATAAACCTCATCAAGAAGCCAACAGTTAACACAAGACCATTCTGTTCTGCGATGTCACAGAGTTTTTGGGCTTGCTTTGTGTTAGTAGCCATAGGTTTCTCAACCAGAACATGCTTTCCTGCCTTGAGACCTTTGAGCGCTTCTTTAGCAAGAACCGTTGACCAAGTGCACACGCTTATGGCTTCTATTTCTTTGTTTTTCAGCATTCGAGCGCTATTAGTATATGCTTTCACACCAAACTGGTCAGCGATAGCTTTGGCTCTTTCTGGATCAACATCACAAATAGCGACTAATTCAGTTCCTGGCAGTTCCTTGTACACTCTCGCGTGATTTTTTCCCCAAAAACCTGTGCCAATAACTGCTACTCCAAGTTTCTTCAATTTTGCTCTGTACCTCTTCCCAGCCCACGATATATGAAGCCTTCTGTTTCCACTTTTTTTGGCTCAAAGGCACCTGCTAAATCTACAAGAACAGATGGTGTCTTCGTTAATGCTTTAAGCTTCTTGAGGTTTAAGTTTTTAAACTGGTCTTCTGCTGTAACAATTATTATGCAATCAGCGCCTTCAACCGCCTCATTGAGGTTAGTTTTTACCACTCCCAGATCAAAAGCGTCTTTCTTTGATAAAGGATCATAAAGGCTGGCTTTGGCACCCTTTAACTGCAACATTTTAACGAAAACGCCTGTCGTCTGATTGGCTGTGCCTAAAATAGCAACTCTTGCTCTTCTCAACGTTTTATTGCAGCTTCGCAGAGCATCTTGCGTTAAATTAACTGCATGTTTAACCATATCTTCGTTTATTTGCCTAGCCAAAGCTGGAAGCCTAAGCTTAACGCTAATATTATCTGCACTATCAAGCAGAAGATACGCTTCATTTATGTTCTCTTGATCAATAGTTGTGGGCAAAAAACTCTCATCATTAAAATCTAAGAACTTTAAAACTTCAAAGTAGTCGATGCACGCACTTTCACAGAAAACCGCCAACTCATTGGCTAATGCAGTGTTTGCATCCTGTTTTGCAATTGTAAAAAGGGTCGCTATTTCTGCAGTTTTTACATCGTTTATTTGTTTTACTTTCTTTGCTATTGTCTTAAGAACATTTGTTATCGAATCTATATTGCTTTTTCCGATTGGAGCAACCTTCAACTCCGTAGTTGACCAATTGCTTTGGATTTTGCATCGGAACATAAGCTAAATCGACTGTCTTGTCCAATCTTAAGACCGGATGTATTCTCTATTGTTTCTTTCAGTGTGACTTCGTTAAAGCCAAAGCCTGCAACATTACAGTAAACAACTAACATGCCACTGTGAAGTGCTGATGCAACTTGTTTGCAAGTGTTCACTGCATCTGTGTAATCAATTTTTTTCTGGTTGTCAACTTTTGCCCCTGCAGTAATAATTATAATGTCGCTTTGTGAAACCATTTTTTTTAATTCGCTTGTTACGTTCAATCTTCCTGAATTAATTAAGCCTCTTAAGTTTACCTTCAGCTTCTTGTCCTGCGAAAGGTGCTTTACCCTTAGCAACTTTTTTTATTACACTTAAATCGGCATCTGAACATGCAACTTTAAAACCTGCTTCAGCAAACGCAATAGATAGCCAGATTCCTCTGTGCCCACATCCTATAACGCTTACCGTATATTTTGAACGTTTTTCAGCATCGTCAACGTCTTCTGGCTTTATGTTCAGAACTTCGGGCACAGAATGGATTTCTCCGATTATTGAATCTCTACTGCAAGGTTTTGAGGTTTTTTTGAAGCATCAAAGTGTAATCCTTGACTAGCTTTAAGGCTTTTTCTTGGTTTTTTGCCTCAGCATACAACCTAAACACTGGTTCTGTCCCGCTTGGTCTAATAAGTATAGCACTGTTATCACTGAACCAAATTTTTACTCCATCAAGAGTGTTAATGTTTTCGCTCTTCACTTGCTCTATGATTTTCTTAAGCAGTGGTTCTTTTTTCTCATCGGGGCAATCGATTTTTCCTTTCTCAATGAAATATTGAGGTTGCTCAGCCACAAGCGCCGAAAGCTTTTTTCCAGTTTGAGCCATTATGTCGAGAAGTAAAGCCGTTGTCATTGCACCATCCCTTACCGCTTGGTGAGGACCGTAAAAGATTCCGCCGTTTTCTTCTCCACCCAGTTTAGCATCTAACTCTTTCATTTTCTGTGAAACGGTGACGCTTCCAACCTTGGTCCAAATCAATTCGCCTTTGTAAGCTTGTACGGTATCTTTGATTAAAGTTGATGAGCTTACAGGAGTGACTATTTTTGCGCCTGAATTTTTGATTAAGAATTGTTTTATGACCACGGCAAAAGTCTTGTCTCCCCAGTAGATGGTGCCGTTTTCGTCTGTGAAGATTGAGCGGTCAGCGTCGCCGTCAAAAGCTACTCCCATATCTGCGCCTATTGCTTTCACAATTGAAGATAAATCTGTGAGGCTTTCGGGTCTAGGCTCAGGTAGTCTTCCCGGAAAAGTTCCATCAATGTTTGCATTTATGGTTGTTATTTTGCAGCCAAGTTCCCTTAACAATGTAGGCGCAGTTAGACCGCCCACGCTATTAGCTGCATCGACAACTACATGGAAGTGTTTTTCAGCATATTTTCTTTGTATTAACATGTTTTTTTATAGCTTGGACATATTCATCGTTAATTGCTGACAGGTCACGTACTGTTCCAAGCTGATCCCATTGTGCAAACACTAATTTGTTATCAAAGTAAATGTTTTCTATTTCTGTTTCTTGCTCGTGTGAGGTTTCAATTCCGTCGCTCCAAATGACTTTAATGCCATTATACTCTGGCGGGTTATGTGACGCTGTTATTATTACTCCACCATCCATTTTGTGATTCTTAACAGCAAATTGCAAGGAAGGCGTAGGAGCCATGCCAGCGAAAAACACGTTGCAGCCAGTTGCAGTTAAACCTGAAATTACAGCTTTAGCAAGCATGCTTCCGCTGGTTCTAGCATCATAATCCTAAAAGTAAATTTTTTCTTCCAAAAAAAGTTCCAATTGCACATCCAACTTTTATGGCCATTTCAGGCGTTAATTCTACGTTGACTAATCCCCTTATTCCGTTTGTTCCGAAAAGCTTTCTTTCGCTCATAAATTTCACTTCATTTTTATTTAACAGTGAATCTTAGGTTTTAAAACGTTTTCAGCTACTTCTTTGCCTGGACAGATCTTTCCTGAAAGTTCAAGATTGTCTCTTACTTTTGCATGGTCGGCGATTATGCAGTCACAGCAAATTTTGACATTTTTCCCAATTTTTGCTGCTTCGCCTATTATTGCTCCGTCGATTGATACACAATCGTCAATCGTTACATCTTCAAAAATTACGGAATTAGTTATTTGTGCATTTTTGCCTACTTTGACATTTTTTCCCAAAATAGCGTAGGGTCCAATAATTGACTTTTCTCCAATCGTTGTCCCTCTATCAATAGCAACTGGGTGTTTTAATTCAAAGTTTTTTGCTTTTTTCTGTTTGATATTTTTGCTTATAGAATCAAGTATTATTTTGTTTGTTTCCAAGTACTCTTCTGGTTTCCCTATGTCCATCCATAAGCCATTAGTCATGTGACCGCATAGTTTGCCTTCTTCTGCGAGTTTATGGAAAGACTTCTCGTTCCACTGAAACTGCCCTTCCTGACGGAATATAATCGAAGACTTTGGGACTTAGAACGTAAAGACCTGCATTAATGAGGTTACTTGGAGCTTTGTCTATGGATGGTTTTTCAATGAATCGTTTTATGTAGTTGCCATTTCCCATTTCAGCTACCCCGTATCTAGTGGGGTCGCTAACCTTACAGAGGGCGATTGTTGCTAAAGCATTCGATTCTAAATGTGTATTTAGCAAATCTTTGTAATTTACTTGTGCAAAAATGTCGCCGTTCAAAACAATGAATGGCGCATTATGTCCAATAAGCTTTTCAGCTTTTTTTACTGGTCCTGCAGTTCCCAGAGGTGTCTTGGGTGGATCAATTGAAAACTTTATTTTCAACCCGTGCCTGCGTGGATGCTGCTGTTTTATGTGAAATTGCGTTAATGCGTTGACTGCTAATATTGCTTCGTTTACGCCATTGTTTGATAGTCCTTCAAAAATCCATTCCAGTAAGGGTTTGTTAACTATTGGAAAAAGAGTCTTAGGTCGAGCGCAACTTAGTGGTCTGAGCCTTGTTGCGAAGCCGCCTGCTAAAATTACTGCTTTCAGAGGTGACACCTTGTTTTGAAGTAATGTATTGATTCTTTTTTATATAAACAGTTTTGGCAACTATTTTACTCCCACTCAATTGTTGCAGGTGGTTTGTGAGTAATATCATAAACCACTCGAGTAACTTCTGGAATCTCATTTGTGATTCTGGTCGAGATTTTTTCAAGCACAGGATAGGGTATTTGGGCAAAGTTTGCTGTCATTGCTTCTCGGCTTTCTGCTGCACGAACCGCTACTACATATCCGTAAGCTCTTGAGTCACCTTTCACGCCGGTTGCTTTTGTGTCTGTTAGCACCGCAAAGTATTGCCATAGCTTCTCTTCCAAGTGGTTTTTCTCAATTTCCTGACGAACAATTGCGTCAGCTTTTTTGGCGACGCTCACTTTCTCTGGGGTTAGTTCACCTATTATGCGAACTGCCAAGCCTGGTCCTGGAAATGGCTGTCGATTAACCAGTTCCTTGGGCAAGTTTGAGCATTGTAGCAACTTTGCGAACCTCGTCTTTGTAGAGATCACGAAGGGGTTCAACGATTTTTTTAAAGCTTATGTTTGTTGGCAGTCCTGCGACGTTGTGGTGGGATTTTATTACATCTGAATTTTTCCTGATGCCTGATTCGATTCTGTCTGGGTAAATAGTGCCTTGGAGCAGGTATTGGGCGCCTGACTTTTCAGCTATTTCCTCAAAAACCCTGATGAATTCTTCTCCAATTACCTTGCGTTTCTTTTCAGGGTCGGCAACTCCTTTGAGCTTTTTCATAAAGCGATCTTGGGCATCTGCAACAACGAAGTTTATGGGGAATTTTCCGAATGTTTCTCGGATAGCCTCAGGTTCGCCTTCCCGCATGAATCCATGATCGACGAAAACGGCTGTCAGTTTATCCCCTAATGCTTTTGCCGCTAAAGCAGTGGCTACACTTGAGTCTATGCCTCCGCTTAAGCCTATTATGGCTTTGGCAGATCCCACATCATTTTTTATTTCATTAACCATTTTTTCGATAATGTCTTCTACTTTCCAGTTAGCTTCGCATTTGCAGACTTCAAATATGAAATTGTGCAGCATGCGGGCGCCTTTTTCAGTATGGATGACTTCTGGGTGCCACTGTAACCCGTAGATTGGCTTTTGTTTGTGTCTAAAGGCGGCTACTGGGCAGTTGTCTGTGTGTGCTAAAACTTCAAAATCCGACGGTAAAGCAAAAACCGTGTCGCCGTGGCTCATCCAAACTTTTTCTTGCTCGCTTGAGCCTTCTAGTACCCCTACTGGCTTGTCGATTGATACTTGTGCGATTCCATATTCTTTGCATGTTGCAGGTTCAACTTTTCCGTTGGTAAATTGAGCCAATAGTTGGTGTCCATAACATAATCCTAAGATAGGTAAATTTGCCTCTAAGATGCGAGGATTAAGTTTGGGAGCATTTGGTTCATAAACGCTTGAGGGTCCACCAGAGAGAATTAGACCTTTAACATTGAATTTTTCATTTAGAGCTTTTATTTCTTCAGGTGAAATATCATGCGGGACAATTTCTGAGTAGACTCCGTTTTCTCTGATTCTTCTGCCAATGAGATGGCAGTATTGCCCCCCAAAGTCTAAAACTAATATTGTATCATATTTTACTTGCATCTTATTGGGCTCTATTTATTGGGGTTTAAGCTAGTAATTTAAGATTACTATCTGTTTTCTATAAAGTCAAGAAGCTTCAAAACCCAACAAATTTATCTTAATCAGCGTTCATATTTTGGCGGAAAATACTAAACTTTTATTAAGATAATACTATGATAATTAAAATTCGTTTCAAGAAGACTAGCTAAATTGAATGAACGTTCAGGAATGTTGATTATGGACTTGAATGAAACAGACTTAAAAATTCTCAAAGGTCTCTTAGAGGACGCAAGGTTTTCAAGTAGACAAATAGCCAAAAACGTCGGTGTTTCAGTTGGAACAGTCTTATCTAGGATTAAAAAGATGGAAGATGAAGGTCTCATTAAAGGGTATTCAGTTCTTTTGGATCATGAGAAACTTGGTTTTCAATTGACAGTAGTAACTGAAATTACTGTTTCAAAAGGCAGACTTGTAGAAACTGAAAATGAAATCGCCAAAATCTCAAATGTATGCAGCGTCTACGACGTAACAGGCTTAACTGACGCCATTATTGTTGCAAAGTTTAAGAGCCGAGAGGACCTTGGTGCGTTTACTAAGAAGCTGCTTTCTTTACCATTTATTGAGCGGACAAACACTCATGTGGTTTTAACTACCGTTAAAGAAAACTTCCGTCTGCTCTAATTACCCATTTTTTAAGTGTGATTTTCTTTCTTATACTTTAGTTCTGGCGCCGAGATAGTTATTTTTGTTCCTGAAGCAACGGGAGAAGTCACCCAGACATTTCCGCCGATAACTACATTGTCGCCTATTACTGCTTCTGCTCCCAGAAGTGTTGCCCCTGAATAGATAACTACATTGCTGCCAACAGTTGGATGTCTTTTTCTTCCTTTGATAATATTTCCTTTCTCGTCTTTTGGAAAGCTAAGTGCGCCCAATGTTACGCCTTGATAGAGTTTTACGTTATCGCCTATTTCTGCGGTTTCTCCAATAACGACGCCTGTACCATGGTCTATGAAGAAGTTTTTGCCGATTTTTGCTCCAGGATGGATATCTATTCCAGTTAAAGAATGAACGTATTCACTCATTATTCGTGGTATCAAAGGAATGCCATTAAGGTAAAGCTCATGGGCTATTCTGTAGGTTGTAATCGCTAATACACATGGGTAGCTTAGGATGACTTCGTCAGTGCTTACGGCTGCCGGGTCGCCCGCGTATGCTGCTTGGATGTCGCCGCTTAATGTTGCCCTGATTTCAGGTATTTTCTCAAGAAGTCCTTTAACGACAATGTGTGCTCGCTTTTGGCAAACATCTTGAGGGCACTCGATTTTTCTACAAATGTACTTTAAGCTTTTCTCAATCTCAACGGTGAGCCTTGCATAAACCGAAGTTAACGTGTTACCCAAACGATATTTTACATTAGCTTTTGTCATTTCTTCTTTTCCAAGATATCCCGGAAAAAGAATAGTGAATAAATCCTCTAAAACTTCGGTCACCACTTTCTTTGACGGTAAATCTCTGCCTTCAAGGTGATCCATGCCGCCGAAGGCTTGATAATTAGACATGATCTGATCAACTAGATTCGGTAAGCCCTTTTCAACCCAGTCCTTTTCTACAGCATCATTGTTATTCATGAGTGTTTCAAGCATGCGATCTGGGTTCCAGCAGTCGATATCTCGATTCTGCTCTGTGCATTCTTCGCAGTTTTTTGGTCTAGGCTGGTTTACTTTTGTAGACATTTTGCTTCGCCTTTTCGCTCAAGTAATGAGAATGGGGGATATAAGATAAGCGTCTAAAGTAAGTTTTAGATGCTTGGGTTTGTGGGCTCTTGGAATAGTACTGTACTGAGGTAACGTTCGCCAGTGTCCGGTAGAATGACCACTACAAGTTTGCCTTTGTTTTCGGTTCGTTTCGCTATTTCGATAGCTGCATAGGCTGCTGCGCCTGACGAGATGCCAACGAGTAAGCCTTCCTTCTGAGCAAGTTGTCTCGCGGTCTGAATCGCTTGATCATCTGTAACTTTGAATATTTCATCCACTAGATCGAGTTTTAGTACGTCTGGTTTGAAGCCTGCGCCTATTCCTTGTATTTTGTGTGGCCCTTTTTGTCCTCCACTAAGAACTGGCGAGGCAGCGGGTTCCACTGCCACTGCTTTAAACTCTGGTTTTTGTGGCTTTATGAATTGGGCTATGCCTGTTATGGTTCCGCCTGTGCCAACGCCTGCAACTAGGATGTCAACTTTGCCGTCTGTATCTTCCCAAATTTCTGGTCCAGTAGTTTCTCTATGAATTTTGGGGTTGGCTAGGTTTTTGAATTGTTGGGGCATGAAACTGTTAGGGGTATCTTTAACGAGTTCTTCGGCTTTTTTGATTGCGCCTCCCATTCCTTCTGGTCCTGGAGTTAGAACGAGTTGTGCGCCGTAGGCTTTGAGGAGGTTGCGGCGTTCGACGCTCATGGTTTCTGGCATTGTGAGTATTAGTTTGTATCCTTTTACGGCTGCTACCATGGCTAAACCGATGCCTGTGTTGCCGCTTGTGGGTTCGATGAGGGTTGCGCCTGGTTTGATTAAGCCTTGTTTTTCTGCTTCAGCTATCATGCTTAGGCAGATGCGATCTTTGACGCTTCCTCCTGGATTGCGTGCTTCAAGCTTCGCTACTACAGTTGCGTTTGTGTCTTGCGTTAGTTTGTTTAGTTTTACTAGTGGTGTTTTTCCTATGGTTTCTAAGACGTTTTGATTGATTTTTTGCATTTAATCACCTTACTATAACACTGTTATAATTCTCAAGAAAATAAACTTTACCAATTACAAGAACTAATCAGCAACTTCAAATTTATAAACAAATCTAACGACCAACCGAACGCAACCCTAAAGTAAAGCCTTTAAATGACCTGACTAATTCTATATTTCGCACCAGCCTCAAAAAACATCCAAGCGGAGGTCGCCCAGCATGGCCAAAGGCGTAGGACTGAGGCTCCTATCCCGCAGGGGTTCGTGGGTTCAAATCCCACCCTCCGCACTTTGCCTATTTTGCGAATTAAGACTTGATTGTTAATTATTTACGCAAATAATGCCAGAAAAACGCTTTTCATTTAGTAGCTCCTATTACCTAACCGTAAAACCGTACACTGTTTAAATAACACGCCAATTACTGAAAATTATGTAGCCAATTTGGGTGGTTTAAACCCATAACTGCCTCTTTTGGTTTGAACTGTTTGTGCATGCAACCTGGCGGTCAACACTTTTCCTCATTTTTTGCGTTTCTTGAAAAAACAATATTGTGAGTTTAAGATGTGAGCCTAACTTAAGTTGCCTTGCTAGTAATTCTCAATTGAAAGTCAGCCAATTTAAGAAGTAAATTAAAATAAGCGTCGCCTGTGGTTATTTAGCCAAGAAAAGCACAAAAAGTCCGAATTGCAAAAAGAGTGCCGGGGAGGGATTTGAACCCCACTTTGCTTGCAGTTCGGTTTTGGAACTCAAGAATCGGGTCCTGAGCCAGAATTTTTAGGGGAAAATGGGGTCCCAGTCCTATCTTTTCTTAGAATCAGCAAGAGTACGACTATCAAACTTAGGCTAATTATCGCTCCGTAAGTAACTCCTTGCAACAATTGCGTGATGCTAAGCGCTGAAGTGGTCGCATTGTTTAGGTGTATAGTTACTTCATGAGTGCTGTGATGGTACGTGAAGTGCAGTATCCAAGAGTCAGCTGTTGATGAAACTGTGTAATTTATTGTGGTTCCATCTATGTAAGCCTTGACGTTTGATATGTCGTTAACGAGGGATTTGGAAATGTATATGTCCGCGTAACCTGTTGTTCCGCTGGGTCCACTAACGGTGAGGCTAATTTGTCCACTTGTTGAATTGAACGCTAAATCTGACACTGTTGAGTTTGACGCGACTGAGAACACATCTTGAATGTTCTTAACCGGATATGGAGTTACCACAAGGTTAACTACAGTGCTCGCTCCAGGATAAGTTGAGTCTCCCGCGTAAGTAGCGTTTATCACGTAGTTTCCAGTAACCGAAGGTAACCATTCTGCTAAGAAGTTTCCGCCTGAATCTGTGTTTACCGTAGTTAGGCCCTGCCACAAAGTTCCCTCGTTTATGCTATAGTACAGCGAGATTAGAGCCCCTGAAATGCCAATGCCGTTATCGGTTAAATTGCCGTTAATTTCAATCCTTAAGTTTGGGGTGGTTGTGGAGCTTTGACAGGCGACAGCAAGAGTTGGTGTTGGCAGATTTGGAGTAGGACCTGGATTGTTGAGTAGAATTTTGGCCGGATTGACTTGAAACGGCAGTAGTAGTGTATGCACTCTGCCCGTCAGAGGTTAGCACATCTACTATTAGTGAATCTCCTGGGTTAATGTTCGAAGGTCCTTGACCGTTTGCACTTAGTTGTATTCCGAAGCCGCCTAAAACAATTTCATTATCTGACCAGCTTGTTAGGTAAATGCCAATCATGTCTTTGGGCACCCATTGTGAGTCTTGACAACCTGCTTCCCAACTGTCCAAGCCGGCTTCATCATATATTCTTATGGAGGGAGTAGTGCCGCCAACAATTGTGTCTACCGATCCATCGGTTAGATTCATGAGTTGAGGCTGATTATTTCCAAAGCCTCTGCCTTGGATAGTTATGGTTTGTAGTTGAGTTGCCGAAATCGGACTTACCGATGAGATGACGGGCGGTGCTCCTGTGGGGCCAGAAGAAGGATTTTGATTCGACTGATTTGAAGTGACAGTAGTTGTGTAAGCTGCTTGTCCTTTGGCAGTCAGCACCGCTATTAATAGCGGGTCTCCGGGTGAAATGTTCCATTGGCCTTGTCCGTTTGTGTTAAGTGCAATTCCGAAACCGTCTAAGACTATTTCATTATCTGACCAGCTTACCAAAATGACGCCAATCGAATCCGCACCCGAATTCGGAGAATCTTGGACTCCTGCTTCCCAACTGTCTAAACTGCCTTCATCGTATATTCTTATTACAGGAGTGGTGCCTCCGCCGACGGTATCCGCCGACCCGTCGCCTAAATTCATAATTCGGGGCTGAGTATTTCCGAAGCCGTTGCCTCGGATGGTTATGGTCTGCAATCGCGTCGCAGCGATCGGACTTACCGAAGAAATTATAGGTGGTGCTCCTGTAGAGCCAGAAGTAGAATTTTGATTGGATTGACTCGAAACGGCGATAGTGTTGTACGAAGCAACTCCACTAACAGTCTGAATTTGGATTTGTAAAACATCTCCTTGCAAAACTTGGCTCCATGAAAACTGCGAGCCGAGACCAGAACCAAAGCCACCTAAGACTATTTGTGTATTAGTCCAACTTACAAGGACAACACCGATAAGGTCGGGAGATCCGTTTGTAAAACCGGACCAATTGCCTGCGGCTCCAGCAGAGAGTTCATTACGTTCATCATATACAACGATACTCGGCGCAGAATCACCCCAAATGGTATCAACTGATCCGTCACCTAAACTCAAAAGTTGGGGCTGCGTGTCGCCAAATCCAGTCCCAAGGATGACTATGGATTGCATTAGGGTAGTAGCAATAGGACTAACAGAATCGATAACAGGACCCTGAACAGGGCTTACCGAAATGGCGTTGACAAAAGCGACAAGCATTGACAAACTTAAAACTAAAATCGCAAAAACTGACAAAAATTTCGAGACATTTTTCTTACTCATATTCATCATCAGACTGCATGTTTTTTTGTGTTAAAAGGGTTCTCGTCAAGGATCTTTGACTGATTTTAGTCAAGGTTTGTTGACTATTTTTTTTGAGTGACCGCTTTGTCGAAGACGCGTGAAATTCAAACGTGAATGTAAAGCTAACCCTCCGCACCATAAATTCAGACTTATTATAAGCTTAATTTGACAAAATAAACTCAATTTATAGTTTTGTTAGAGCAGGCTAAAAATTGAACACAAGTTAACAAAAATCAGATTATTCTAGAAAATAATCGGAGGACGCTTTGGATAGATTGCTCTAATACTCAAAACACAAATGGCAAAACCTTGAAAAGCTCGAATGACTAAGAACTCAATAGTAGTTTTGGTTTTGGATGTGTCTTAGTTGAAGAAAAAACTCATAGTTCTCTTGATTGCACTTTTAGTAATTTCACCCATTTGTAGCCTTTATCCAACAGTTTTGGCTGCAACGTCCCAAGATAATATTTCATCTCAGCCTCTTCCAGGCTACGCACTTATCGGTCAGGCGCCCGCGAGTCTGCCTGTTCTAGTTAACATTGCAATTCCCTTGAAAAACACCGACCTTTTAAGCTCAAAGTTAAAGCAAGTTTCTGACCCTTCATCTCCGTCATTTAGGCATTTCTTGACTGCTGTACAAATAGAACAACAGTTCCTGCCCAAAACCGAGGACGAATCAATGCTGGCTTATCTTCAAAGTATTGGATTGTCGGTGCTAATGAATTCTCTTGACTCAATGATAGTCGTTCAGGCTACCGCGGCGCAAGTAAAACAGTATTTTAATGCAGACGTGGAAATGTACTCAAATGGCACTCAATCCTACTATACAACAACAGGAAACTCGCTGCTAAATGGAGCTCACTTCATTGCGTCAAATGCAACCGCCCTTTTTGCACAGCCTCGGATCACAAACGCTTCTTCAGCAGTTACGAATGATAACGTAACTTTCACAGAAGGAGCATTCTCAGCAAAAGCTCTACAAACAGTCTACAATGCGTCATCACTTTACCAGCAGGGTGTCCAAGGCGACGGCCAAAACATCGGCATACTAGACTTTTTCGGCTCACCAACCATTTCACAAGATCTAGTTCAGTATGATACTATGTTCAACTTGCCTAATCCCGCCTTCAACGTTTTCCCGATTATAGCAAATTATCCTAACTTGGGGGTTTCGACAGGCTGGAGTTTAGAAGTGGCGGCTGACGTCGAATCGGCGCACACCATGGCTCCTAACGCAGCTATAGATCTTTACACCACAACTGGTGCCTTGTCTTTTGCCGCTGACCTTGCACCAATAATAAACGTTGACCAGGACAATACGCTTGCGATGAGCTTCACAATAGCTCCTGAGTGGCTGTTTTCAACAGTAGGCGGACCACTATTCTACTTCAATATGCTCCTGCCAGATCAATATTTCATGATCGGCAATCTCGTAGGAATAACATTCTTGTGCTCTTCAGGCGACGCAGGGGGAAGCGGATACAGCAACGGTCCAGCAGGAAACCTAGGCTACCCAGACGACTCCCCCTACGTAACAAGTGTAGGAGGAACACAAACCTACCTTTCAAATCAAAACGGCTCCACCACATTTGCTCAAACAGCATGGTCCAACCCAGCATACGTTCCAAACGGCGTCAACGCTGGAGGCAGCGGAGGAGGAGTCAGCTTCCTTGAACCAAAACCCTGGTATCAACAAAACCAGCCAACGCCACCTTCCTATCCGAACGGAAGGATGGAACCTGACCTCGCGCTGCAAGCAGGCCTCGACCCAGGCATTTTCATCGTAAATGGCGGTTCAACAATAGTATTAGGCGGCACATCAGTTTCAGTACAGCTACTGGGAGGACTTCTTACACTTGTTGCTCAATCTTCAGGCGGCAGACTAGGGCTCATCAATCCTTTCCTCTACAGCTTAGGCAACGACCCTAGCTTATACCCTAAAGCATTCGCTCCGATAACATTCGGCTATAGCATCCCATGGACAGCATCATATGGCTACAATCTAGTCACGGGCTGGGGCGCGCCAAACATAGGCGAAATCGCAAGCCTTTATAACAATGTGATCTCCCAGCCTAGTCTCTCAATTTTTGTCGGGGTCACTAACTCAACAGGACAAACGCCAAATGAATTCACCTCAAACCAAACCATGTACGTTACAGCAAACATTTTCTACGGGCCATTCACAGTAACAAGCGGAATCTTTACCGCCAAACTTGTCACGTTAACAGGTACTTCTCTTGTTACCAACATGACCTATGACGTCAGCACTCAAGCTTGGAACTGCTCCATAATCGTACCTCAACAGTCAGGGGTCGCATTTGTTGACGTAAACGGAACATCTAACGGCATTTTGGGCGAAGACTTTGCACAAACATTTCTCGGCTACCTCGCAACTTTCACTAGACCAGTTCCCACCGACCCATGGACCACAGCGCCAGGATTGCCAGTAGTTATGACTTCAACGGACCTAAACGGCAACTCAGCCCCAATAAACTCCACAACAATGCAAGTCAACTCATACCAAATCCTAACCAACTCCTACGTAACCGAGGACACCATCAACTTGACAGCAACAAACTCTTCTGGACAGACTAACGCGCTAACCGCCAATCTCACATCACCCTACACAGCAGGACCAACAACCCTCCTTCTTCAAGGCAACACGTATGGATTCTTACCCTTCACGAACGGCATTTACTTACAAACCTCCACTGTCACTCCGGAAGTCGCATCCGAACCTGGTTCCGCAGGGCCGGGACAATACCTCACAATAGTTACTAAGCCAGTAGCACCGATGAACGTCGCAAGCATATCATCGATTGATACCGGCGGAACCGTGGGCACCGACATAGCAGCAGGGTCAAATGTAACCGCATTTATGCTAAACACTCTAGGCAACATACTCGCGACTGCAACCCTCGTACAGTCAGGTTCATCCATCTCAGGGCTGCTTCAAATCCCAGTCAACACACAACCAGGGTTATACACAATAATGCTTCAGGCAAGTTATGGTTCTCTAACACTCGGATACACGTTAGGTGGCTCTTTCTATGAGCAAGTTTGGGTTTCAAACGGAACAATCATACCAAAAATTACACTTTCTCCCACAACACTATACATGGGGCAAAACGCACAAATCACGGCTGATATCCACTACCCAAACGGTCAAGAAGTAACCCAAGGAGAGTACACAGCGATCATTTACCCACAAGAACAACAAAACCAATACACAACAATAATGTACAATGAATACCTAAACGGGCAACTAACACCGTTGACATACAATTCGTCGCTCAACAAATGGATAGCCATCGTAACTCTGCCATCGCCTTACAATTCAGGAGTAATCTCGCCAGTAAACAACAACTCATTCTACTACGCGGGTCCATATGAAGCCTACGTCACGGGAATCTCATACGATGGAGTCCCAACAACCACTCAACTAGCCGCGCAGCAAAACTTCCAGATACAACCGTACGTTTACCTTGCAAACCAGTTAATCACAACGCTCCAACAAAACTGGGGCTTAGCCTTAACCGGAGACACAATAACAGGCTCACAAAACCTAGCTAATAACGTCTTCATAGGATCAAACACATTGCAAGGAGGAACCACAACAATATCAGACTCAACCATAACCGGAAATCTAATCGTAACAGGATCCAATCTGACCCTTCAAGGAGTGAACGGCGGCAACATCATCGCAGCAAACAGCACAATAAGCCTCATAAACACAAACATAAACTCATTAACGCTCACAAACTCATCATACTCAATGTTATTATCAACCTACCAAACAATCAACCCAACTCCTCCAACAATCACGATAAATACACCCACAAACGGAAATAGCTACATCGGTAACATTAACGCAAACTTGACAATCTTTGCAAACAACATTGCCTCAGTCACAGTTTACCTAAACGGCCAGCAAATCCAAACCTCAGCCACCAACGGAACTTTAACATTCACAATTCCGAGTGCCTATTATCCAGACGGGACATACACGATGCAAGTAGTCGCCATCCAAACCGACGGAACAAGCTCCACAGCAACCACAATAATGTACTTCACCAACCAAGCCAGTGCAAACCAAAACGAAATAAACACCCTTAACATCCACGGAAACCTCGCTTCAAAACCAAATAACCAATTTACAAGGGGCTCTAAGCAGTCTCACTTCGTCTCAATCAACCTTACAGAACCAGCTTAACAGCATGCAAAATGAATTAAACAACCTGACATCATCACAAACAGCGGTACAAAACCAGCTCGGTAGCTTAGGAAACAACTTAAACGCTTCCATCTCACAACTCCACAACCAAACAACAAGCCTCCAAAATAGCCTAAACAACGCCCAAACACTTGCCTACGCAGGAATAGGAGCCGGCCTCGCAGGAATCGCCAGTGCCATAATAGTCGCAATAATCTTGGCAATCCGCCATAAAAAAGCCGCACCCAACCCGCCGCCTTAAAAACCTGCTACTTACCATGATATAGAAATTAAGGGCATAGAATTCCTCTGAACTGAATACGCAAAAGCCGGTTTAAGCATGAAACCGCAATCAAAGACAAATAAAATGGCTATAGACAGAGATTTCCTGAAATCGATGAATCTGAACTCAGAAGTTCTATCCTAAGAAGCTCAATCAATGCCTCATAGAACCGTCATAAACTACACGCACCATCTTTGGGAATAAGAGCAAATCGAAACGATGCTGCGGGCGCTAATGCAAAAGCTTAACGAGACATAATCGCTGAAACACAAGCATTAAGCCAAAAAAAACGGTATAAATTATAGTATAGGAATGGTAGCCCGCCAGATGTTCGAAATCTCGCCGAGCATACTTAAAGCATATTCTTTACCGGTAAAATAAGGCAGAGGTCCCACCCTCCGCACCAAACTAACGACAAAGTTAAACAGCAAAAATGTAATATAACTGTTTTTTATATTCTGCCAACTGTGACTAAGATGGCTTTGGCAATTAGGTATTATTTTAGCCAGCGTTTTGCTGTCCCGGCGCAGAAGGCATTCGACTGGTGCACTGATTTTGATCCTAAAGACCATGCTCTGATGGGAGATGCAAATGCCAAACGACAAATAAGCCACATTACAAATGATACCATAATATTGAAAGATGTTTTTCTTTCACCATCAGGCCCTTTGGAAAAGGAAAAGCTCGTGCAACTTTATCCAAACCGACTATCATGGACATCAACGCATTTAACAGGTCCAAACAAGTACTCACAATTTCTGTACAAGATTACTTCAGAGGGCAAAAGCTTTTCTGCTTTGAATTTTACCGCTCTCCACATTGAGTATGACGAAAAAGCGGATACTAAACTACTTTCCGAAAGACTTTGTAAAGAGGATGCGGCTGCTTGGAAGCTTTTGGCAAAAGCAATGGCTAGAAGAATGCACTTAAGTACTAATCTAACATTCTTGTACAAGTGAATTGGAAAACACTTTTTTCATTAAAAACTCATTTTTCTTAAGTAATGGTTAAAAGCTAATGATGCACACAATATCTAAAACCAAAAGGTTTGGTTAAAAATGCAGTCTGCTAAAACCGAACAAAAAAGAAAATTCGTATCTGTTGACCCTGGCAAGTGTATTGGCTGCGGAATCTGCGAGTACGCTTGTACAGTAGAGAAGGGCGAAGGCGTCTGGAACCCAATCAGGTCCCGAATTCGAGTTGTTCGAATGGCACCAGTTTTCAATTTTGCTTTATCCTGTCGAGCATGCAAAGACGCTAAATGCGTAAAAGCATGTCCGGAGAGAGCAATTACTCAATCAGAAAGTACAGGTTTACTAATTATTGATGAAAAGAAATGTAAAGGCTGCGATTGGTGCGTACAAGCCTGTGACCATGGTGGAATAACCATTCATGCAGACACTGGAATAGCTATAGCCTGCGACTTATGCCAGGGCGAACCAAAATGCGTCGAATCCTGTCCAGAAGAAGCCTTGGAAATCGTTGATTGCGACGAAGCAGCAGACAAACTCTTCAACGACGCGTTAGAAAAGCTACCTACACAAACCGAACAATTAACCACTACCATCAAAAATAAGGATTGGAAACCGCTGCTTGCAAATGCAGAGAAAAGATCTGAAAAAGTAACCGAGAAGCTTGTTGCCTTAAACAAGAAAGCAATGGCAACGCAAAAGAAAAAGTAATTTTTAATTAGAGGTTTTCTTCATAACCTCTCAATAAATTATCTATATCTAACCCGACATTTTCGCCGACGTAGCCTCCTTCTAAAACAAAGAACGTGGGTTTTTGCAGTTGTGCAATTCTTTTGCCAATATTCTTGATAGTCTGCACCAATTAAGCCTAAAGATGCTAAGTCTTTAAGATGTGTGTCAAAACCACATGAAACCGCCACTTGCTCAATCTTGTCCAACTCAACCATGCATAGCGCCTTGTCAAGTGTCTTTAGATAATTTACCCCGCCGCATTCTGGCTGTAAAGCAAAATTGATACAATTTCCTTCAGTAAAAGCACCGGTTCCCGGAAAATTTGGTGACTGATGCAGAGATACATAAGTCACTTTGTCGTCGGATTGAAAAACCTCTTGCGTTCCATTTCCATGATGCCCATCAATATCTAAAATCAAAGTTTTTTTGCCCAACTCTTTAACTGCGATGGCTATGTTGTTGAAGTAACAGAATCCCCGGGTGTAGACACCTAAGGCAGCGCCGTACCTGCCAACATGATGCCCAGGCGGACGCATAAGAGAGAAACCGTTAATTTTGCTTGCTAAAAGTGCGCCCCCGACTGAAAGTCTCGCAAATTCGTATATGTTATCGTACGCGGGAGTATCGGAATCTTCAACCAAGCCTTTTTTGACTTTCCAAATGTATTCTGGGTCATGAACAGTTAAGATATCATCTTCGTTAGCAGGTGTTGGCGTTAAAAACTCGTAACCTTTAGTTTTCAAAATGTCATATGCAGTTTTGACTCTTTGGGGGCCTTCAATATGCCAAGTGCCATAGCCTAAACACTTTTCTGAATAGACTATCTTAGTTTTCATGGCTAAATGCATCCATTAGACAGATAAGTGCGCGAACACATTTAAAAAACATAACGCAAACAGAGTAAGCATCATCCACAAAAAAGGCGAAAAAATGATGATTTCAGAAAATCCATACGATCAATTTCGACAAGAATGCCAAAATTCGTTAACAAAAGCGCTAAGTAAGACTTTGCCAGAAATCAAAACGCCGACAATTACTCTGAATAAGACGCCCAACATTGAGTATGGACAGTTAGCTTCTTCGCTAAGTTTTGAACTTGCTAAGAAACTCAACGAGAAACCGTTAAGCGTTGCACAAAGCATTGTTCATGCAATTGACAAAATCCAGTTTTAAATTAATCGAAAAGGTTTCGTGTGCAGGTGCAGGCTATATAAATTTTCATGTCAATTTTGAAAAGTTTTCATCTTTAACTCTGCAGTCGGTGAAGCAGTTAAAGTCTGATTATGGCTTTGTAAAAGCAGCTAAACGAACCAAAATCATTGTGGAACATACAAGCGTTAATCCTCTTCACCCAATCCACATTGGACAAGCCAGAAACCCCATGTTGGGCGATGCTTTAGCTCGAATTCTTGAATGTAGAGGACATGAGGTTTCACGGCATTACTATATTGATGATGTAGGCAGACAATCATCCGTGGTAGCTTACGGCTATGAAAAGCTTGGAAGGCCAAAACCAACCGAAAAACCAGATCTTTTCGTTGGCAAAATCTACACAGTTACAAGTTGTCTTGTTGAAATTAATCGGCAAAAAAGAATACGTGATCTCGCTATTGCTTCACAGTCTTCAGAAGATTTGGCCAAGGCAAATAAGGAAATTGACGAGTGGATGTCAATCGCTGCTGAACTTAAAGAAAAATTTCCAGTTCTTTTTGATCTATTAATGAATAAAATCGGAGAAGACCAAAATCCAGAGGAAGAAATAAACCGCCTAAACCGCTCTTACGAGGATGGGGAACCCCGCGCTAAACAGCTTATTCGTGAAGTCAGCGATTTATGCCTTGAGGGTTTTAGAGAAACCATGAAACGGGTAGATGTTACTTATGACTCATGGGATTGGGAAAGTGACTTTGTTTGGAGCTGCCAGGTTAATGAGGTTTTGCAGAAGCTCAAAACTTCACCTTTTGTTTACACTGAAAAAGATGTGCTGGAGTTTGATGCCGACAAAGTATCCAACGCATTGAACCTAAGGGACAAATTGGGTTTAAGTGATAACAATGAAGTTCCTCCATTAACGCTTGGGCGAGCAGACGGCACGACACTATACACTACACGTGATATTGCTTACACGTTATGGAAGTTTAAGCGTGCACAAAAAGTCATTAACGTCATTGGTATGGAACAGTCTCTTGCGCAGTTACAGTTAAAAATTGCGCTCTATGCGTTAGGCTACACTGAATATGCTGAGAATTTAGTTCATTTTGCTTACAATTTAGTTACATTGCCCGGTTATAAGATGAGTAGCCGTAGAGGACACTACATTACTTTCGACCAAGTTCTTGACGAAGCAGTTCAACGTGCATACGAAGAAGTTTCGAAGCGCTCGCCTCAACTGTCTGAGGAAGAAAAACGTAAAATCGCCAATTTTGTGGGCTTAGGTGCTGTACGTTATGCTCTTGTTGATGTAGACACTTCAAAACCTGTCATATTCACTTGGGAACGCGTGCTTAACTTCGAAACAAACAGCGCGCCGTATGTGCAGTATACTCATGCAAGAGCATGCAGCATTTTACGTAAGGCAGCGAGAGAACCAGAAAAACCAGCTTACGAATTGCTTACAGATAAGCTTGAACGCGAATTAATCTTGAATCTTGCAAGTTTCCCAGACACATTCATAGAAGTCACAGAATATCTCAAACCAAACTTAATTGCAGATTACGCAAATGCGTTGGCAGACAAATTCAACACATTCTACAATGCACTCCCGGTCATAAAAGCTGAATCACAAGAGCTTAGTGATGCACGAATAGCCTTAACACAAGCAATACAGATCGTAATGCATAACGCCCTAACACTGATTGGTGTAGTGGCACCAGAGAAAATGTAATGCAACACTAAAACTAATAATTTATCAGATTATTTTGCTATTTGTTGCTATAACAAATTTCATATACAAGCCTAATAATTTACAACGAGGTGCATACTAATGAGTGATCCATACTTCAAAAAGAAACTTGAACCAATTAAAGTTAAACAAAAAAGCATTTCACAACTTTTATCAGAAATGAGCAAAACCGCTTACCAAGGAAGAAAGCTCGGTGACGCGGTAAATGTTTGGGAAAACATGCTTAAAGAAAAAGACCTCACAATCGCCATGGGCTTTGCAGGCTCAATGAGCACTGCAGGTCAGTGGACAATAATTAATTGGCTTATGGAAAACCGCTTTATCGACGTGCTGGTTTCCACCGGCGCTAACGTTTCTGAAGACATTGTTGATGCCATGGGTTTAGGCTACTGGCAGGGAAGCCACATGGTAGACGACGAAACACTTCTAAAAGATGATGTTAACCGTTACTATGATGTTTACGGTAAAGAAACTGACTACCGCAAAATGGAAGAATTAGTAACCGAATTCGTCATGACACTAAAAACCGATTATAACTACACATCAGCCGAATTCCTATACTTATTAGGCAAATATCTGGGTAAGAAAAAGATTCCAGCAATATCTGCGATTGCAGCGGCGAATGGTGTTCCAATTTTCAGCCCAGCCATGGTTGACAGCGCCTACGGCGAAACATTCCTTATGGCTAAAAATCAAGGGCACAGCGTAGTTATTGATTCAGTTAAGGAATTTGATCAGTTCGTAAGTATAGGGACAAGAACCAAAGAAGTCGGTGTAGTCTACATCGGCGGCGGAGTCCCCAAAGATCTAACACAACTCATCGCCATATCTGTTTCACCACTCACCTGCGATCAAGGCGTAAAAGGAAGAAAAGGTGGCTTACGCAAAGGCCTACAAGAATATTATTACCCCCATAAATACGCCATACAAATAACCACTGATTCACCACAATGGGGCGGCTTATCTGGCTGCACACTAGAAGAAGCAATCAGCTGGGGCAAAATAAACAGCAAAGAAGGAACACGAGCCGTATGCTACTGCGACGCCACAATCGCCTTACCACTAATAGCCCACGCACTATGCGAAAGAGTGCCTGAAAAACGCAAAGGACCAGACATGAGCTGGCTATTCAAAGGCGTCCAATAAACTCCACTTTTCCCTTTTGTCTGGTTTACAAAATATTTTTCGAAACAGATTTCGATATTCTTATAGACTCTTGTTGCTACGTTTTCTCAGCAAGATTGCAAACGCAACAGCAATGACAACAATCACAACCGCAACCACTGTTGTAACCAAGTATACTGCCGACGGAAAAGTTAGAGCCGACTTCATTTCTGCTGACGGTGTGGATTGTGTTGGCACTGGTAATAGTTTTGGCGCTGGAGATAATGTTGGCGTTGTTGATTCTGTTGGTGACTGAATTGGCTGCTGTTGCAAGGCGGAAGGAACTGGACTAGGAGAAGGTGAAGACGCAGTGGCAGCACTATGCGTCGGTGCTTGCAAGCCAAGTGCCAGAATAGAAGCCAAAGTTGCCACCTGCAAATGCATACCCACCGTCGCTCGTCTGAACAACAGAATACGTTGTTCCATTCAACGGCAAGCTCCACTGCAAGTTCCCAGAAGAATCAACTTTAACAACCCCAGAACTTCCGCCTAACGCGTAACCTCCATCGCTTGTCTGAATTACGGACCAGGCGCCATACCAGCCAAAGTTGTTTCCTTCTATCTTATTGTAGGTTTGGTTCCACTGCATGTTGCCCAAGGAATCCACTTTTAATAGCCACATATTATTGTTGCCACCTTCTAAAGGAATGCTGCCAGCCACCACGTATCCACCGTCGGTCGCCTGAATCACGCAATAGGAAGTTCCGTTGCAAGCCAGTTTCCACTGCATTTTGCCCAAAGAATCAGTCTTAATTAAACAACCGCTGCCGGTTAATGCGTATCCGCCATCATTTGTTTGGATTACAGACCAAGCCAATTTATCTCCCTGTGCCGTGTATGTTTGGTTCCATAATTGTTTGCCAGTAGCATCAGTCTTAATGAGCAAAAAGGATGACCCTGTACCACCTGATAGTGCGTAGCCTCCATCGTTTGTTTGAACTAAAGATAGTGTCTCTCCTCCGCAGGCTTTAGTCCACTGGAGGTTCCCTGAAGAATCTGTTTTGCCCAAACTAATGCCGTCAGTTAAGGCGTAGCCTCCGTCACTTGTCTGAATCGCACAATATGCATGTGCAAGGTTCGAGTAGGTTTGTTGCCACTGCTCGTTTCCTGAGCTATCGGTTTTAACCAGCCAAAAACCGGCCTGACCGAGTGTTATATCCATATATAAGCCATAAAGGGCATACCCGCCGTCACTGGTATGAGTCATCCCTCGAATTGAGTTGGTATCCCCATAGAAAGACGTTTTAGTCCATTGCACTTGCGGTGCAGCAGAGTCAGCTTTTACAGGTTGGCTTAAGATTATGCATAAAGACATTATGAAAACAAGAACAAGCGTAAATGCACAGTCTCTATTTGAAACCAATCCGAATTTTCCAGGCTTTCTCATTTCAGGTTGACTCCCCAAATAGTCAATACCATTATACTGCCACAAGCATTTAGTTCTATTCAAGGAACATAAAAGTAAAAAGCGTTCCGTACTTGGAACATGCTGTTCCATCATTAGAACTAAATCACACTCTGCTTAAGATATGTGAGGGGTAAGCTGAAGTGAAGAAGTTAGCAAGAGTTAACCATACTAAAACACACATTATGAAAGGTCTAGAGAAAGCAGCTCTTGTCTCAATTGTAATTTCTGTAGTCCTTGCTCTGTGCTTTGTAAGTTCAGTTCACGCTCTTGCAGTAGTTGGTTCAATAACGGCGGTTAACTCTCCTTCAAACATAGCCTATGATTCAGGTAAAAACGAACTTTTTGTTGTAAGCTCTAATAATAATGGCAAAGTCGACGTCATATCCGACGTCAACAACAATTTAGTTGCCAGCATCCCCGTGGAAGGCCCAACAGCTATAGTCTACGATTCAGGTAAAAGCGAAGTTTTTGTAGTTAACGCTTCCTCCGGAAGTTCCGCTACGGTTTCGGTCATATCCGACTCCAACAATTCAGTTGTCACCACTATTCCCGTAGGAGGCAACGGCGGAGCTCTTAACAATCAAATGACTTATGATTCCGGCAAAGGAGAAATTTTCTTAATCAACCAAAACGCTATCCAGGTTATATCCGACGAAACCAACGCAGTTGTAGCGACTTTACCCTCTTCAGCCACCTTCAATCCATCATACCTCGCCTACGATTCAGACAAAGGAGAGATTTTCGCTGTGAAACGCGGCAGCATTGGCGCGGTCTCAATTATTTCAGATGCCAGCAATTTGGTGGTTAAGACTGTTTCAGTAGGTGGCTTCCCAAGCGATTTAGTCTTTGATTCTGGCAAAGGAGAACTCTTTATTTTAAACTCAGAAGTAATTCAGGTATTGTCTGACAAAGCTGACACCGTAATTTCAACGTTGAATCTTGGAAGCATGGGGTTAGTTTATGATTCTGGCAGAGACGAAGTTTTTACTATGGGCTCAAACAATGGAATACTCTACGCCATATCCGATGTCAACAATAACGTGGTTCAATCTTTGACAGTGGGGCCCTATATGCCCTTTGGCTTAACTTATGATTCGGGCAAAGGAGAAATCTTGTTGGTCGGCTTCGGCACCATAACCGTCATATCCGATGCACCCAGTACCAATACTGCTCCTCCTTTTCCAACTACACCTCTACCTACGAGCACAACACCTTCTCCTCCTCCAATTCCAACAACAACCATTAAAGTAACTGCAAATGTACTTGTCCAAAAAAATCCTGAAGGACTTGCTTACGATTCAGGCAAAGGCGAGATTTTCATAGCCAACTATGGCTCCAACACGGTTTCGATTCTATCGGATAAGAGCAACATTGTTGTGGCAACTGTGCCAGTGGGTACCCAGCCCGCAGGCGTCGCTTACGACTCTGGCAAAAGTGAGGTTTTTGTAACCAATGATGGTTCAGGCACGGTATCTGTGATATCAGATCAGACAAACAAGGTTGCTGCGACCATACCTGTGGGAACTAATCCTAACGGCATTGCATACGATTCTGCAAAAGACGAAATTTTTGTGGCAAATTGGGGATCTAACACTGTTTCGGTCATATCAGACAATGATAACACCGTGATGGCAACTGTACCGGTAGGAACAAACGTCATAAGCGATGCGCATCCCATAGGCGTAACTTACGATCCCGATAGAGGCGAAATCTACGTTGTTAATTCCTACCCGGACACCAGCGGCTACGGCACGGTATCCATCATATCCGACAGCAACAACACCGTTCTTAATAGCATAACGGTGGGAGGCTACCCCATCAACGCGGCTTATGATTCAGCAAAAGGTGAAATATTCGTAACTAACAGTGAAGATGATTTTATTTCGGTAATTTCAGATGCTACCCATAATGTTGTTGCCAACGTGACTTTTCCTTTTAACGAAGCTTATGGTTCTTGGGGCATAGCGTATGATATTGCCGATAATCAAATTTTTGTAGCTTCAGAGAGAGGCACAGTCTATGTCTTATCCGATAGCTTAAACGCTTTAGTTGAGACAGCAACTTTGGGACAATATTTTAATTCCCACGGCATAGCCTACGACCCTGCAAAGGCCGAGATGTTTGTAACCAACAATGGTAACAACACGGTCTCAGTTCTAACAGTTTCCCCAATCACATCCCACTCGACAGCGCTGGGGGTCAATAGTCTA
Organism: Candidatus Bathyarchaeota archaeon; assembly: GCA_963768895.1. Taxonomy (GTDB): domain Archaea; phylum Thermoproteota; class Bathyarchaeia; order Bathyarchaeales; family Bathycorpusculaceae; genus Bathycorpusculum. Next base: position 25,248 of record CAVYJU010000017.1, on the reverse strand, counting down.
GTTTTGATTTTAGTGGTTGCGGCAGTGGTTGCTGTGATCCTCTGTCTTGTTGCATTGGCAGTTAGAAAATTGCGTCAACCTCGATCCGCTTCCAAACCCATTACATTAACTTCTTGAAAAAAATCTTTAGAGATCAAATTTATAGTTTTTTTTTCACTGAACTGTTAGGCGTTTTTCTTTTTGTCCAGCCTATCCAGAAGTGCGCTTGTCATTATTGGCATGATTACTGTGGCATCGCCTTCTATCATTACGCGTTTGGCTTTTTCATTGATTTTCCCCCATGAAACCGCTTCTCTGGGTCTTGCACCGCTGAGGCTTCCATCCCACTCATCTGCCGTGGTTATGTAGACCACGTAATCTAACCCGTCTTTGAACTGGTTCCACCAAATCGTATGATGCTTACTAATACCTCCCCCTACGATGAGGGCACCGCTTTTCTTAGCGTCAAAAACAATGTTGTTTAAGTCGCCTTCATCCTTAAGCAAGTTAATCCTGAAATCGTGATGGTCTTGGCTGAAGAACCAGAGCTGGTAACCTACTGAGCCGTCAGTTATTCCTGGAACAAAGACTGGTATGTTGTTTTTGGCTGCCCAATAAAGAATCGAGCTCTCATTGCAACATCGCAAACCTATTTCACGGCACAGTTCGCTCGTTGAAAGTTCGCGTTTGCCTTCCTTGTACAATTCTTCAAGGAGCCCGAGGATTTTCTTTTCTATAATTATGCCGTAGCTGTCATTTGGGACAAGCACATTGCCGAGGCGGTTTAGGCCTTCCTGATGCAGTTTGGAATCATTCATGACAAAGCTGCCTTTGTAGTAGTCTTTCCAGCAGCGTGCAACGTCATGATCAAGCGTCCCACAAGTTGTAATGATAACATCAACTAATTTTCGCTTGACAAGTTCTTTAATTACGCCTCGTGTGCCCGTTGCCACTATGTCGGCTGTGAATGAGAGAAACTTTACGCACCCTTTTGCGTTTATCATTGATTCAATAATGTTGACGCCTGTTGATAGCTTTCCGGCAGTGAAGCCCCATGCTTTATCCATTTGTTGGACAAGCTCGTTCACAGTCATTTTTTCAGTAAATTGGTAATCTTCCACTGGAACCTTATGTGCTTCTGTTTCTTTATGCGCCATACACAAGTCACTTGACGCAGTTTGATAAGAAACGTTAAGATAAATAGGTGTCGAAAAGCTGTCGGAATTATTCTGATAAGTATGAGATGATTCGCTGGTAAATGTCCTTGTCAGATGAATCTTCGTAGCCAGCGTAAATGCTTGGGTTATCGTTAACTTCTACAACAACATAGTCGCCGTTTACTTCTTTGATGTCAACGCCATAGAGCCCTTTCCCAACAACACTGCATGCCTTCAACGCCACTTCCCTAAGTCTAGCTGGCAGCTCTTTTTTGCGAAGGCTTACTGTTCTACCCCAAATTACAGTGGGTTTTCCACGCAGTTTGGCGCCGTGCTTCCATTTGCCTTTGGGAATCATGTACTTACACACATAGAGTATGTCGTTGTTAAGTACCCCGACTCTCCAGTCAAACGCTGTTGGCGTAAACTGTTGAATTGCCAAAACATCAGATTTCTTAAAGAACCGTTTCGCTACATCTCTGAAACTTGTTTCGCAAGCAGCCTTCTCCACGTAACGCGAGAAACTTGTGTAAGGTGCTTTTATGACAACCGGTTTTCCTAGTTCGTCGAATATGTCTTTTATTTTTTTGCGGTGAAGTTCATCTTTGTTAAGGAACACTGTCGGTATATGTGGCACATTGAACTTTTCAAATAAGGCATACTGGTGGATTTTGTTGCCGCAAATAGTTATTGATTCAGGATCGTCAATAACTTTTAACCCTAGTTCCCATGCTGTTTTAGAAACCACATAGGCTGTATTCAATGGGTCTGTTGTTGCCCTAATGAAGACGGAATCATATTTTGGGACATCAGAGATGTTTTCGCGAAAAAGGAAACTAAATTCGTTCCCTTGTTTTTCTGCAGCTGACTTGAAGTTTTGGAGTGCACCTTCTTCTCGGGGGTCAGTAAAATTATATTTCTCAACAAAGCATGCGATCTTAGACACCGAAGTGTTCACCCTGCTCAGAAATGAGCGAGACCTCTTTAGAGATCTGTTGCAAGTCTATCTCTGAAAGCTCCTCTTTGCTTACGGGTTGCAACCCAGACAAATAAGCTTTATCTACTGTTTTTTGTATATGCAAATTGCAAACTGGAATTTTAAATGTTTCAAATACACGTTTTGCAATTTCCTGCAATTGCACAGTCTTGATTGGTGGTTTTGCCGAAGAAGCGATTTAATGGTGAAAAGTTCACCTTTAAGAGGTTGGGCGCAAACAGCAAATTTATAGTTCATTCCTAGACTTTTCATGCCTCGATAGAGTGCGCTTTTGTTGTGGGCGATTTTGTAGCCATCGTAAATGAATGGGTTTACCGCAAAAAGAATGACTGGGTAGCCAAGTTCAGTCGTTATTTTTTTAACGGAATCTGTCACGAGAAACGGTAAGGTTGGAACTCCAGCTCTTGCTGCCCTCAAGAGTAGAATCGGAGTTCTGCTTGAATCAATAATGTTTTCACATGAGGGAATTACTTGGTTGCCGAGAATTTCAGCATGCATCGAAACGTAATATCCTGTTTTCATGTACCGGTATTCGTTGCTGATATTGAGTGTGTCTTCTTTGATTGTGGAATCTAAAAACGTTGTGGGCTTCATTACTTGCATATTAGTTGTTAGGTCGATGTTTGAGACGACCAACACGGTCATGAGACACCAGTTTGCTTAAAACCCGTTATTGGTGCAGTTATATTTAAGATTAACTATGACATATTTATGTCAAAAATCGAAGGGTAAACATAAGAGGGTAAAATCATACGTTTAAACCGCTTGAAGTATTAGGGCCAGAACATGAATTTTCTCTCGTTAACCAAGAACTAAAAGTTCTGCCCATCTCAGACAAAATCATAAAAGATTACTGCGGAAAAATTGTTAACTTCGTTGAGTTGCCGTCTTTTACATTTGGGAAAGAACTGCAAATGCATGTCATGGAGGTAAAAGCAAACTCGCCTTTCAAATCCCCTGTTGAATTTGAAGAAACAATGCAGAAGGCAGTTACAACCTTAAACCAAATTGTGCAGAAACATGGCGCCATGCTTCTTGGAACTGGAATGCATCCCTTGCTTAAACTAAAAGAAACCGCTATCTGGCCTCATTATCACAAAAAAATCTATAGTGAATACAGCAAAATCTTCAACCTAAATCAACATGGATGGCTAAACATACAAAGCTTCCACTTAAATCTCCCTTACAAAAAAGAAGCCGACGGTGTTCAAATCCATAATCTGCTTGCCAATTTGATTGCTTACCTTCCAGCTATTGCTTCTTCCTCGCCAATTTATGAAGGCAAAAATGGACCTGATTTAGATAACCGGTTGCAATTCTACAAGATAAACCAGAAAGAAATTTCATCAATAACTGGAGAAGTTATCCCCGAATATGTTTCTTCCTTTAGCCAGTACAAACATGACGTTATCGACCAGTACTCAAAAGACTTAGCAAAAGCTGGTGCAAGCAAAGCACTGCTTAATCGGGAATGGGTTAATTCAAGAGGTGTAATTTTCCGTTTTGATCGACGCGCCCTCGAAGTACGCGTGTTGGATGAGCAAGAATGCGTTAGATCTGATGTGGCATTGAGCTGTTTTGTACGTGCTGCCCTCAGAGGCTTAATCGCCTTAAAGGCAGAGCTTTTGCCACATAACCTACTAGTTAAAGACTTCAACATGATAGTTAAGGAAGGGCTAAACGCTCAGGTTTCAAGTCCCTATGGCAAGTCAGCAAGGCAGGTTTGCCAACATTACCTAAACTTGGCTTTTGAATACGCAACTGAAGAAGAGAAAAAATATTTTTGGATTATCCAGAAAAGAATAGAAAACGGTAGTTTATCTGAAATCATACGGAGACGCGTCTTAGGGCGCTCAGAAAAAACCGATTTCCACGAAGCAATCATCAATGTCTATTCAACCCTTATTAATTGCCTCTCCGATAATGAACCCTACTTCTGAAAAATGGTGAAATCGACAATGTCTGAGGAGAACAAAGGAACAACTTACTCATTTGATGTATGCTGTCAATGTAAAAGCATCTGTTGTCAAGACGCAAAACCTCCACTAACTGAAAACCGAAAAAAAATCATAAAAAAATACTTAAAAGAACAAAAGATTAACATCGAAAAACCATTCGCAAAAGAAGATTATTCTTATCCAGCATGTCGATGAACTCGTTTTTTGCAGGCTGTTCAATAAGAAAACGGGTAAATGCTCAGTGCATCCTGTTAAGCCTGAAACATGTGTGGCGGGACCAGTTACGTTTGACATCAACTTTTCTACAAAGAGGGTTGAGTGGTTCCTTAAGAAATCAGAACTTTGCGGTTTTGCAGGTATTCTGTACAGCGATAAGGCTGCTTTCAAGCAACATTTGGAAGCGGCTAAAAAAGAATTAACTGAGCTTATTTGTCAATTAGAGGCTGACGAGTTACGGGCGATTGTTAGAATTGAAGAGCCTCAAACATTCAAAGTCGGCGAAGATGACTTGCCTTTAGAAGTAAAGAAAAAGCTTGGGTTAACATAGGCTTAAAGTAATCCTGCATCCCTGAATTTTAGAGCTAAACTTATATCTCCGTTAAAACGGATTCTTCCGCTAAAAAAAGCTTTTTCAGCGCTTAATTTTCCATTTATCATGTCCATGAAGTCATTTTCCGAAACCCTGAGCGATAATGAAGCGGATGAATTAGTTCCTTGTGTCACTTGTAGTTTCTGGTTTTTTATGATTATTACCCAATTTTGTTCCTTTTGTCCACCGCTTAAGCTTAGTTGAATTGTCGCGTCGATGCCTACTGCTTTGTCTGGCTTGAATCTTGCTGGAAGCTGTTTTTCGAAAAATTCCTCAGGACTTTTAGTTTCCATAATGTTCAACTCGTCTTTTCAGGTATGTTACACTGTTGGTTATTGAACTTTGTCTAAGAATTTATCTGAAGAGGTCCTTTTCTTTGGCTCTGATAAGTGCGATTGTTGATTCGACCTCAATTGTTTGGTACTTGTATCCTCGAATAATAGCAACAGGTATTCCCTCGTTCGCTTGACCGATCACGAGTTCTGCTGCCGAAGATAATTCATCCGCAATGGCGGTTTGTTTTATTCGAAGAACATATCCAAAGAGGTCCTTTTCTCCACGTCTATCTCTAATTGGCTTGATTCCTGCAACACCAACTGCCACATTGATTTCTCCTAAACGTAGAGGTCTCCCATGAGTATCAGAAATGATTACTGCAACAGTGGCTCCTGTTAACTGTTTTATTCCATGTCTTATGTTTTGAGCAGAAGCGTTAGGGTTTTTTGGGAGCGGCACAACGTTTCGATCGCCTGAAACATTTGACCTATCAATTCCAGCATTAGCACAAATTATTCCGCTATTAGTCTCTGTAATAATGCTGTTTTGTCCAATGCGCACTATTTCTTTAGTTTCCCTAAGAATGACCTCGACTAGAGCCGCCTCTTTGTTAGTTTCTTGAGCTAATTCCTTTGCTCTCTCAGAAGGAATTACTTTGTCAAGGTCGATAATGTTTCCTTCAGCTTTAGAAACTACAACATGAGTGACAACTATTACGTCGTTTTCCACAGAGGTGTACCCTGTTTTTCTGCAGCTTTTGAAATAAGTTCTGCTAAATTATCTCCTTCTTTTATTAGCGGCAGATTTTCAACAGCAATTATCTTTATGACATCCATTTTTGTGTTTCCTTCTGAATTAAAGATGGCTACGGGAAAATCGCTTTAAAGCTTATCTGTTCTGCTCGTTCGTTACTAGGTGTTTAAAATCAGGCGATTATTGACAAGTTTTAAAAACTACTTGTAGCTTATTTACAATTGTCGACTGTTTCTTAATTGGTGTTTAATAAATGGGCATCGAGAAACTAGATAATCTATTCAACCCTAAACGTATAGCAGTTATCGGCGCAAGTGACAGAGAAGGATCCATAGGCGCAAAAATTTTAGGGAATCTAATTGGAGTTGGATACAAAGGCGCGGTTTACCCAGTAAATGCATTTAGGGACACCGTACATGGGATAACTGCTTATCCAAGCATTCGTAAAATCCCTCGGGCTGTCGATCTAGCGATAATTGCTGTTCCCGCTCATACAGTGCCACAGATCGTTGAAGAATGCGGTGAAGCTGGTGTTTCTGGAATCATAATATGTTCCGCCGGTTTTAGAGAAGTTGGCGAAGAAGGTATTCTTATTGAAAAGGAAATCCTTGAAAGCCAAAAGAAATATGGAATGCGGATTATAGGTCCAAATAGTTTCGGAATCATAAGACCCAAAGCGAACCTTTATGCAACTTTCGCCGATGAAAAGGCTATCCCTGGAAAGATCGCATTTATTTCTCAAAGTGCCGCCTTATGTGCGTCGGCGCTTGATTGGGCGTCTGAAGCTCAGGTTGGATTCAGTGCCGTTGTGTCTACAGGTTCAATGCTTGATGTGGATTTAGGCGACTTGATAGACTATTTTGGGGCTGATTACCAAACTAAAAGCATTGTTTTGTATGTTGAGTCGATCAAGAATGCAAGGAAATTCATGAGCGCTGCAAGAGGCTTTGCCAGGTCCAAACCTATAGTGGTTGTTAAAGCTGGACGTTTTCAGGAGTGTGTCATTCCTACTCTGTCTCACAGTGGTTCTTTGGGTGGAGAAGATGCTGTTTACGACTCGGCATTTAGACGTGCTGGAATAGTTAGAGTAGAAACCATGATTGATCTGTTTAACTGTGCTGAGGCATTAGCAATGCAGCCAAATCCTACAGGACCTAACTTGACAATTATCACTAATGCTGGAGGTCCAGGCATAATGGCTGCGGACCAACTTATCGCTAAAGGGGGAAAGTTATCGCCATTAAGTCGGGAAACGATGCAAGGATTGAAGAGTATTCTTCCTCCTTATTGTAGTACTGTAAATCCGATTGACATTCTTGAGGAGGCAACAGCAGAAAGGTTCAAGGATGTCTTGGCAGTTTGCTTGAGTGACAAAAACAGTCATGGTTTTCTGCTGATTTATGCCCCTCAAGCAGCTTCAGACCCTTCCGTTATAGCGAAATCAGTAGTGGAATTAGCTGAACAGACACAAAAACCGATACTTACCTGCTTGATGGGTCAAGACTCCAGGTGCGGCGAGGCTCGCAGGTTTCTTCAAAAAAATGGCATTCCAACTTTTCCAACTCCGGAACAAGCAGTTTCAACTTTTATTTACATGTACCGTTACACTCAAGGTTTGGAACTTCTTTATCAAACTCCTGAAGAACTTCCCGAAGAGCCAAAGAATTCAGCAGCCCTCAAATCGATTTTAATAGATGCTTTTGAACAAGGGAATCAAGTTCTTAATTTGTCCGAATCTCTCAGATTTCTGGACGCTTATAAAATACCCACAGTCAAAACTTTAGTTGCCAAGAACCCACATGAAGCTGAAGTTTTAGCTTCTAAAATCGGGTTTCCAGTAGTTATGAAAGCTTTGTCTCCGCAAGTTATACATAAATCCAAAATCGAATGGCGTTATCCTCGATGTTCGCACTACTTTAGAAGCTCACGCATACTTTGGAGAGTTATCTAAAAAAGTGCAAAAAACATGTGACAATGCCGAATTTCAAGGTGTGGCAATTCAGCCGATGATTTGCAAAAAAGACTACGAATTACTAATTGGTAGCAAAAAAGATTCTCAATTCGGCTCCGTGATAATATTTGGGAAGGGAGGAACGGATGCGGAGTTATGCAAGGATGTTAGCATAGGTTTTCCCCCTTTAAACCAAGTGCTTGCAAGAAGGCTGATAGAGGATACGGCAATCTACAAACATGCGTCTTTATCGGCGCTTCCCTTAAATGTTAAAGCTATTGAAGAAATATTAGTAAAGTTTTCACAATTAATTATTGATTTTCCAGAAATCAAAGAAATTGACATAAACCCCTTGATTGCGGATAAAAAAAGCGTTGTCGCAGTTGATGCACGAATTGTCATAGATACGAATGCGCTAATGAAAGGCACAAGCTCTCATGAACATCTTATTATTGCACCTTACCCGAGCAAATATACATCCGATTGGAACGCAAAAAATGGTGAGCTTCTTCATCTGAGGGCAATAAAACCTGAAGACGAAGAACGATTTAATGAGCTTTTCAAATCGCTTTCCCCTCAAACTATGCATTTCCGATTCTTTGAGATAATAAAAGAGCTTTCGCATGAAACGTTAACACGATATTGTAATTTGGATTACGATAGAGAAATTGCTGTAGTAGCAGAAATTCCAGACAGTAGACAAATTATTGCGGCTGCCCGACTAATTGTAGATGCCAATGGAAAATGTGGTGAGTATGCTGCTTTAGTTGGAGACGAATGGCAGGGCTTTGGGGTTGGTAACAAATTGATGGATTATCTAATAGGAATAGCGAAGGACAAGGATTTACAGAAAATTTACGGTTACGTCATTGCGGATAACATTAAGATGATAAACCTATGCAATAGACTTGGATTCACAACTGAAAGGGTTGATGCTGAGACTTTAATAACCAGCCTTAAAAATATCGTAAACGACATCTTTTTAAACACAACTTGTGATTACTTTTGGTTTAGGAGCGAACTTAAGTATGGATTATCCTAAATTAGTTGAACTTGTTCCATCCGAAAAGATAGGACCTTTGTCCGATCAACTTCTTAACTTTATTTTAACCACAAAAAATGAAGGAAAAATGCCGACCAAAGTTGCCAATTGTATGTTGAGCGCGATGCAGATGGGTGCAATCAAAAGCAAAACCGGTGTATCTGTTCTGTTAGAAGCGGCGTTACTAGTTGAGCCAGAGAAAACCATGACTGCGCTTTGTGAAATGCAAATGACTACTTTGGTTGATGAAATAAAGAAAGGAGGCATGTAATTTGGCTCTCAAGTTCGGAATTGAATTCGTTCCAAAAGAACCATACTGGAAACTAACAGCTTACGCTATTCAAGCTGAAAACTGTGGCTTTGATAATCTTTGGATAACAGATCACTTTGGTAATCGTAATGTCTATGTTACCCTTGCAGCCGCGGCTATGTACACAAACAAAATTATCTTCGGGACAGGCGTAACAAACCCATGGATGGTCAATCCGGTAATAACCGCACAAGCAATTGCAACACTGGACGAATTAGCCCCGGGAAGAGTTGTGCTTGGAATGGGCGCAGGAGACAAAACTACTCTTGAAGCCGTCGGCATAGACATGGGTAAACCGTTAGCTGCAGTAAGAGAATCGATCGAAATGTTCCGAAAACTAACCAACGGAGAAAAAATCGCTTTCCAAGGTGAAGTTTTCAAAGCTGCAGGTGCCAAATTCAACTTTAAACCAGCAAACAAGATTCCAGTCTACATCGGCGCTCAAGGACCAAAAATGTTAGAGCTAGCCGGAAAAATCGGTGACGGAGTTCTCATTAACGCTAGCCACCCAAGCGACATAGAATTTGCTGTTAAAATGGCCAATGAAGGCATGAAACAAGCAGGCAAATCACCCAGCGACGTTGACATAACAGCTTATACTTCATTCTCAGTTAATGATGATCCCAAAAAAGCGGTAAAAGCAGCGACACCAGTTGTAGCCTTCATTGTTGCAGGCAGTCCACCACCTGTACTTGAAAAACACAAAATCGAAGTATCTAAAGCAGACGAAATACGCGCAAGTCTGAAAGTAGGCGATTTCCCTAAAGCATTAGCAGCTGTTACTCCTGAAATGATTGATGCATTCTCAATTTGCGGCACACCAGATACGTGCATTGAGAAAATAGCTTGTCTTCAAAAGATCGGTATCGGCCAATTTGTAGTAGGTTCACCGATTGGTACTAACGTGAAGAATTCTATCGACTTAATCGGCAAAAAAATCATTCCCCATTTTAAAAGCTAAATTTTAGAAAGCGCTCATAAGAGCGCCTATCTAAATATTTTTAAGTTACATTCTAGCTGACCTTCAGAAAGAACAACGTAAGTTTGCCGTTAGAATTCTGGTTCGGTTGAATTATGGCAGTCTATGCAGTCGTGCCTGTAAAACATCTATATGCTTCAAAGAAAAGGCTCTCTTCAGTTCTAACTCCGAAAGATCGCCGAAAGCTAACTCTGGTAATGCTTGAGGACGTTTTGTCTGCCATTAAAGCTTCAACTGTTCAAAAGACAATAGTGGTAGGAAGCGATATTGCCGTTCGTAAACTTGCAGAAAAATTTCTCGCCGTTTATATTGATGAAGAAACAACTGGTTTAAACCCAGCTGTTACAAACTCGATCGATTGGTGTATGCGGGAAGGCGCTGATTCGGTACTTGTCTTACCAGCCGATGTTCCCCTAATATCTTCAAAAGACATTAACACAATAATTGCCCTTGGAAATTGTGAGAAGCCAATTGTAGTTTTGTCTCCTTCAAACAACGGCGGCACAAATGCCCTATATCAAAAACCTCCGCAAGTAATTCTTGCTCAATTTGGTCCAAGGAGCTTTGATAAGCATATGAAACAAGCTCGAGGCAAAGGAATCTCCTTGAAACTTCATTACTCTTCATCCGTTGCACTTGATATCGATTCGGAACAAGATCTTAAGAGACTTTTAGAAGCTCAAAACAACACCCGTTCTAAGCAATTTCTGGCTCAGGTTTTGCCAACAAAAGATTTCCTTCCGAAATGAATGCCAACAAAGTAGATTGACTAACTAGTAGCATAATGTTGTCTCAGATTCAATGTTCAAAGGTTAATTCTTTTTAGGCATTGATAAATCCTTATTTAGCCGTTCTATGAAGAACTTAAGATATGTCAATTGAACAAATTGACAAAATAATAGACAAATACATCAATGAAAAAGGCGTTTTAATACAATTACTACTCGATATCCAAAATGAACTTGGCTGGATACCTCAAGAAGCTGTTATGGAAATAAACAAACGACTCAAGATACCTGTTAGCGAAATTTATCGAGTTGCCAGCTTCTACACTGCTCTTAGTCTCACCCCCAGAGGAAAACATCTTGTTAGGGTATGTTCAGGAACGGCATGCTATATTCGCGGAGGTGCCACAATTTTGAATTCAGTTGAAAATGTATTGGGCATCAAGAACAAAGAAACTTCAGCGGATCGCAAATTTACTCTGGAAACGGTAAATTGTCTAGGTTGCTGTGCTCTTGGTCCAGTCGTTGAAATAGATGGCAAATATTATGGTGTACCCACGGCTAAAAAAGCTAAGGAACTTCTATCTCACGTGAGTTAGTTTGGAGGAATAACATTTGTTACCTTTAAAATCGGCTTCGGATTTGGAAACACTCAGAAAAGAGCTTCATGATAAAAGAGACCCCCACAGGCAAGCCGTAGCAATATGTGCAAGCAGTTGCGAAACAAGGGGTGGAAAAGAAGTTGTCACGGCCTTCCAGAATGAGATTAAAAAACAAGGGCTTGAAGGTAAAGTCGATATTCGTGGAACGGGCTGCTTGGGTCTCTGCGAGCAAGGACCTATTGTGATTGTATACCCGCAAGCGGTCCCCTACTTCAAAGTCAAAGCTGCCGACGTGCCTGAAATCGTTTCAGAAACTTTAGTTAACAAGAATCTAATTCAAAAACTGCTTTACGTTGACCCACAAACTGGCCATAAAGCAACGCAGTTATCTGAAATTCCGTTCTATAAATATCAAAGTAGATTGCTTCTGGAAAATAATGCAACAGTCGATCCCAAAAAGATAGATGATTACATTGCGCTTGGCGGATATAGAGCTCTATCAAAAGCCTTGTTTGCAATGACGCCTCAGCAGGTGATGGATGAAATCAAAAAATCCAAGCTTCGAGGTAGAGGCGGAGCTGGCTTTCCCACTGGTCCCAAATGGGAAACAACACGCAATGCGCCTGAAGAACCCAAATACATCATTGTTAACTGTGATGAGGGTGATCCTGGAGCGTTCATGAATCGTGCGTTAATGGACGGCAATCCTCACAGCATTCTTGAAGGTTTTATTATTGGTGCGTATGCAATCGGTTCCCATGAAGGCTTCATTTACGTTCGGCAAGAGTATCCTCTTGCAGTGGAAAACATGCAATTGGCTCTTGATGAAGCTGAAAGATATGGTCTTTTAGGCAAAAATATTCTGGGATCAGGTTTTGATTTCAAAGTTAAAATACATAAAGGCGCAGGGGCCTTCGTCTCGGGTGAATCAAGCGCACTCATGACAGCCATTGAAGGAAGAGTTGGTGAACCAAGACCCAAATACACGCACACTGCAGAAAAAGGACTATGGGATAAACCAACAGTACTAAACAATGTTGAAACATGGGCAAATGTGCCGCTCATAATAAACAACGGTGCTGAATGGTTTACTAAGATTGGTACCGAAAACAGCAAAGGTGCAAAAATTTTTGCTTTAGCGGGAAAGGTGAATAACACCGGCTTAGTTGAAGTAGCTCTTGGCACACCACTTAGAGATATAATTTACACCATGGGAGGAGGCATCCGAAAAGGTAAGAAATTCAAAGCTGTCCAAGCAGGAGGCCCTTCAGGAGGTATTGTTCCAGCTCAATGTTTGGATACTCCAGTAGACTTTGACGAGCTCAAAAAACTTGGTGCCATCATGGGTTCAGGCGGTTTAATCGTCATGGATGAAGATACATGCATGGTAGATGTAGCCAAGTACTTCATAAACTTCCTTTGCGATGAATCATGCGGCAAATGCGTTCCCTGCCGAGAAGGTCTTAGACAGGCTCGAAAAATCCTAACCGACATTGTAGAGGGTAAAGGCAAAGAAGGTGATATTGATAAACTGAGGCAAATCGCTGAGGCTTCGAGTGCTTCTGCGTTATGTGCTTTGGGACAGACCTCGGCAAACCCGATGCTTACGACTCTTCGTTATTTTGCTGATGAGTATGAAGCGCATATCAAGGAAAAGAGGTGTCCAGCTCTATCATGCAAGTCACTCATTAATTTCTATATTGATCCAGCTAAGTGCACTGGGTGTACTTTATGCGCTAGAAGTTGTCCTGTTCAAGCCATTAATGGCGAAGTAGGCAAGATCCACATAATTGACCAGTCAAAATGCATTAAATGCGGAACATGCCTTGAGGAATGTAGGTTCAAAGCTATTACAAAAATTTCAGGAAAACCAGTTCCACCTCCAATTTCCGAAGAAGAACGGAGGATAAAAATACCAGCTAAGCAGGCGAGCTAACATGGCAGTAGCAAACGTTGAACCGAACTTGAAAAAAATCACGTTAAAAATAGATGGCCAAGAAGTCACGGCTACAGAAGGCGCAACTATTCTTGACGTATCAAAAAGTATGGGAATAAACATTCCAACGCTTTGTTATCACAAAGCGCTTTCTCCATTTGGATCTTGTCGTTTATGTTCAGTAGAAATTGTTGATAAACGTGGAAGAAGTCGAATTGTTACATCTTGCAACTACCCCGTTGAAGAAGGCTTAGTGGTTTATACTAAATCTGAAAAAACCATCAAAGTTCGCAAGCTATTGTTAGACTTGCTCTTAGCTCGAACACCAAACGTCCAAAAGATCAAGGACTTAGCACATGAATACGGAATCGAGAAATCAAGTTTTTGGACTGCAGATGAAAACGAGGACTGCGTACTCTGCGGATTATGTACTCGTGTTTGTGACGAGTTAGTCGGCGTTAACGCTATAGACTTCGCTAATCGTGGAGTAGAGCGCGAAGTATCCACACCCTACCATACTTTCTCCAATGACTGTATAGGTTGCGGGGCATGCGCAACGATTTGCCCAACGAAGTCAAAGAGAACAAGGGCTAACACGTACCCCACACTAGAGGAAGATGGCAAAAAAATTAACCAGCAATTCCTGAAAGGCAATTATGATGAGACGCTTGGTGTATATAGTCAAATGTTCTCGGCGAAAAGTTCTATAGGTGGGCAGGATGGTGGAGTCGCAACTTCACTAATAGTCTCAGGCATGCAGAAGGGCATATTTGACACAGCCATAGTAGTACAACGAATGGAAGGCTACCAAGCGAGCGCGGTAGCTGTCGAAAACATTGATGATTTAACAAAAGCTAAAGGCACAAAGTATCTCCGTGTAAAAATGCTTTGGTTATTGAGCGACTTAATTGCTAAGGGTAAACGCAAAATCGGAGTTATAGGCACCCCTTGTGAAGTTCGCGGAGCAAGAAGAATTCAACAAACTTTGCTCACGAAATACCCTGATTTGCAACTTACAATTGTAGGACTGTTCTGTTTCGAGGCATTCGATTATGACAAACTTAAGATTGCAGTGCAAAAGCAAATGGGCATAGACTTAGACAAAGTAGAGAAGACCCAGATACACAAAGGCAAATTCATAGCCACCGCTGATGGAAAAGAATATGCTGTCCCAGTGAAGGATTTGGGTGTCTGCTCAAGAACATGGTTGCAACTTCTGTGACGACTTCAGTAACAAATACGCCGACATATCTGTTGGTTCAGTGGGAAGTCCAAATGGTTACTCAACAGTAATTGTGCGTTCCGAAGTAGGTGAAAAACTTCTGGAAAACACGCAGTTGACCACTGCTGAAGTCAATAAAGACGAAGTTGTTAAGCTATCCACTCTTAAGTTAAACCGAGCGAAGAAGAATTTTACGAAAATTATTCAGCCAGAACAGCCCATTCAGCCTTCGATACCAACTCCAAAAGCTCAATGAGTTTTTCTTCTTTTTGTCTTTTTATGAAAATATTAGCTGCTTGAAGGTTTTTTATTGCTAAGCTTGGTTTCGATCAAGCTGGCTTATGGCAAACTTGACATCTTCTGCTTTGATTCAACGTTGAATTAGTTTCCCAAGAGAGGAAGGTAATCCATTATCTTTCTCTAACACAAATGTTGTAGGCTAAGTTTGACCGACGGCGAAAAGTATGACCTCCATGGAAAATATCTTTATCAAGATTGCCACAAGTAGTTAGTGAGCTGGTCTAATTTAATGCGATCAAAGGCGAGTTTTTGGTTAGCTTTGATTAGTGTCAAGATTTCATGAAGCGTGCACTTCCAGGATTATAAACACTGAAAAACCTGTTTACAACACTAAAGAGAAGCGCAGTCAAGCGGAAAAAATTTGTCTTTTAAAGTTTAACCTGCAACTACTCAAGTTGACTTTGAAAGAAGTTGAAATTGTTAAGAAAGGAAAAGAAGAATATTAAGGGCTAAACGTTAACAGTTTAGCAGTGGTCTTGTCCGCAACTGCAATTTTGACTCGATGACGTACCGCTGATATATTTTTGGGGGTTTGCTTCGAAGGATTTTTTGCATCCTGGAGCGCAGAAATAGTAGTATTTACCTTGATAGATTGTTTTAAACTTTGCAGTTTTCTCATCGACTTCCATGCTGCATACTAAATCTTTAGCCATACTTTTTCACCTCCAAGCTTAGTTTCTCGTAATTAGATTTTTGGTTTGAATCTCCTGAGGAGTGACGCGTTTGTGACCACAGTTACTGAGCTACTTGCCATGGCTGCTGCCGCGTACACTGGATTAAATAGCACATGCAGAATGGGGTAGAATGCGCCTGCTGCCAAGGGAACGAGGATGATGTTGTAGAAGAAAGCCCAGAATAGGTTCTGCCGGATTTTCTTCATCGTAGCGCGGCTCAACTGAATAGCTACCACTACATCTCTCAAATCATTCTTAATTAACACTATATCTCCCGTTTCAATAGCTACATCGGTGCCGCTTCCAACTGCAATTCCAATGTTTGCTTGCGCTAAGGCAGGAGCATCATTTATTCCGTCACCAACCATAGCAACAACTTTGCCTTCGGATTGAAGCCTCTTTATCTCTGATGCTTTTTCGCTTGGAAGAACCTCTGCAAAGACGCGGTTAACGCCTACCTGCGTCGCGATGGCTTTGGCTGTTCTCTGGTTGTCGCCCGTAATCATGATGACTTCCAATCCCATCTGTTGAAGGGTCCTTACAGCGTCGGCGGAGTGCTCCTTTAAGGTATCAGCCACCGCTATCAAACCCGCAAACTGGTTGTCAACGGCGAGGAGCATTGCGGTTTTGCCTTCTTCCTCAAACGCCGACATTTTACCCTCAAGCGCGCTGATGTCCAAGTTGTTTGCTTCCATCAGTTTTCGGTTGCCAAACAATATTTTGGCGCCTTTGTGTTCCACCTCTACTCCATACCCGGGGATAGCGTTGAACAATTCCGGTTCATCAACTTGGATTCCCTTTTCCTTTGCTCTTTTCACTATGGCTGCTCCCAGCGGATGCTCGGAGTTTTTCTCTGCGATGGCTGCGAACTGAAGAAGCTGGGTTTCCCCGAACGGCTCAGATGGGGCAATGTCGGTTACTTCAGGTTCACCCTTCGTTAGTGTTCCTGTTTTATCAAAAACAATTGCTTGAAGCTTGTATACCGCTTCCAATGCTTCGCCGTTTTTTATCAGGATACCATTTTCTGCTCCTTTTCCGACACCCACCATTATCGCTGTAGGAGTAGCGAGCCCAAGAGCGCAAGGGCAAGCCACTATTAACACTGCAATGAAAACTGTGAGTGAGAAGATAAATGACGCTCCGACAATAAAGTACCATGCCAACGCTGAAAGTGTCGCCGTAATTATGATGGCTGGAACAAAATATCCCGAAGCAATGTCGGCTAATCTTTGAATAGGCGCTTTCGAAGTTAACGCATCTTCAACCATGCTTATGATTTGTGCCAGAACTGTGTCTTTGCCGACTTTGGTGGCTTTGAACTTTAGCATACCTGTCTTGTTCATGGTGGCTCCTATGACTTGGTCGCTGATTCTCTTTTCGACTGGGATGCTTTCGCCCGTGATGACTTTTTCATCCACTGCCGAGTAGCCTTCGGTAACAGTGCCGTCAACGGGAATTTTTTCTCCTGGTCTAACGACGACAATGTCGCCTACTTGTACGTCTTCAATTGGAATTTCCTGTTCCTCGCCGTTGCGGATTACTCGGGCTGTTTTGGCTTGGAGACCCATGATTTTTCGGATGGCTTCCGAGGTTCTTCCCTTGGCTACGGCATCTAAGAGTTTTCCGAGCAAGATGAAGCTCATAATCATGGTGGCGGTATCGAAGAACACTCCTGCACCGAGGAAAACTTTTGGAGCAAAGGTCACCACTGTGCTGTAGATCCATGCGGTGGATGTGCCCATGGCAATTAAAGTGTCCATGTTAGTGGTCTTGTTTCGTAGCCCTTTGTAGGTGCCAACGTAGAAGGTCCAGCCCACGATGAACTGAACTGGCGTTGCAAGTAGGAACATGAGGATGTTGTTTTGCTCCATGGGCAGAGGTGAGAGCCACATCAAAACAAGGATTGGAATAGTCAGAGCAACGCTTGTGGCTAAGAGGATTTTTAGGTGTCGAATGTGGCGTTTGCGTTCTTCACCCGCTGTATCCTCGTGGGTTTTTTGTTGTTGTTCGATTACTTGGTATCCGCTGTCCTGGATGGTTTTTTTGATGCTTGGCAAGCTGATTTGCTGGGGGTTATATTCGACTGAGACGCTTTCAGCGGCAAAGTTGACGACTGCGTTATAGACTCCTTCGCGGTTGCCCAGGGCTTTCTCGATGGTTTTGGCACAGTTAACGCATGACATGCCGCCGATTTGGAGGACGATTTTTTCGTGGATTACATGATAGCCTGAGTCGGTGATGACGGTTTCGATGGTTTTTTGGGTGATGAGGTCGGGGTTGTAGTCAATTAGTGCTTGTTCAGCGGCGAGGTTTACGGTAGCTTGGGTTACGCCTTTTAGTTTGGCGAGTTCCTTTTCGATGGTATGTGCGCAGTTTATGCAGCTCATGCCGCCGATGTTGAGGGTGATTTTTTTGTTTTTTTCTTGGCTCATATTGCTTGCCTTCCGCTTGAGTTTAATATGCAATCCATTAAAGAAATGATTTCAGTTTTGAAGCATCTTGAAGTTCTATAGGTTTGTTGCCAAAGATTAATCCGCTATAGAGTTCCTCGATAATGTATTGTCGTAGGGCAACCAACACATTTTTTGGTTTCATATCTTGCACAAGTGGAGCAATCAACATTACATGGTGCTTTATCTTTGCCTTTATGCGTCAAGTATTCTCTTATTTGAAGGAATTGTGAAAACTCGTTATCGCTGATTGGGTAGAATTCTGATCTGCGGATTCCTGGGCTACTTCTTAGTGAGCACTTTTCTACTGAAATGCTGTCAAGTGTGTCTTGGTTTTCCGCAATAACTAGTGCGATAAGGTTGTAACCGCCGATAGTTTTGAAGATCTGAACTACTCGAGGGCAATCTTTGAAGCGGTTCATGACGTCTTGCATTGCCTCTGCATCTTTCATCTCTAACAATACATATGCTGGAATGAAGTCCGAAAGCTGCTAGGGTTCATCAAAGCTTGATTTTTTATGGCTCCTTGGTCAATCAGTTTTTTTAGTCTTTTCTTTGACTCCCATACTTGTAAAGCCTGTAATTTGTGCGAGTTCTTCAAGAGTAGTTCTTGCGTCTGACTTGGAGTTGGCAGATTATTTTCCTGTCAACATCGTCCATAAATTAATACTTCTTGTTTACTTTCTAAACATAACCTATTAATATTGTTTATCTATTAAACTATATTATCATCAAAACAAAGGTTATCAAAATGACAAAAAGAATAATGATGCCAGTTGAAGACGAAACAGGATTAGAAGCTAAAGTAGCACACCACTTTGGAAGAGCACCCTACTTCGCTATAGTAGAACTTGACGAGAACCAAAAAACCTCAAAAGTCAAAAT
This sequence comes from Candidatus Bathyarchaeota archaeon, assembly GCA_963768895.1. GTDB lineage: Archaea > Thermoproteota > Bathyarchaeia > Bathyarchaeales > Bathycorpusculaceae > Bathycorpusculum. Next base: position 6,463 of record CAVYJU010000017.1, on the reverse strand, counting down.
TGAACCAAACAGAAGCGAACACATGGGCGGCGCCCCAGGGCACTCACATGAAAGCTTCTTGGCACTGAAACCAGACGTTGTAGTAGCTTATACAATGGGTCCAGGAGCACTGAACACTTTCCAAAATGCCGGCATAACAGTTTTAAAAGCAACTGAAGATACTGTCAAAGGCAATGTTGAATCCTTCAAAGAAGGCAAACTCAAAGAACTTGTAGGCGGATGCGAACACGCCCATCACCACGAACACGAACATTAAATTAAACTAAAATATTAAGAATTAATAGGTGAAAAAATTGCCAAAAATAAAAGCAAAAGCAACATGGGTTGAAAACGTACATTCAAAGGTTGATAATCAAAGAAACCACAGCGTAGAATGTGACCTCTCCACTGCTGCAGGCGGAACAGATTGCGGTCCAACCGCGCTTGAGCTTAGCTTGATGGCGTTAGCTGACTGCGGCGTGACAATCTTTGCTGACGTTTGCAAGAAAAGCAACATTAAACTCAAAATGGTTGAAGTTACTGCTGAAGCTGACAAATCGCCGGATTCACCGATTATAAGTGGTGTTACTATGAAAGTCAATGCTTCCTCTGATGCAAGGAAAGAACTACTAGAGGCTGCTTGGAGAAGAACCGAAGCAAATTGCCCAGTGCTGTTTATCTTTAAAGAACCAACTCCCGTCAAGGTTGAATTTGAAGGAAAAACCGAATAAAGTTCTAATTCTCCTTTTTATTTTAGAAGATTACAGTCAAAACAACTTAAAATTCTTGTTTGGATAATTATCTTTTGGTGGTCATTTGGTTAATGCTCAGAATAGTCTCAATGCAGAATCGGCCAGAAAATTCTCAGCACCGGTTCCTTATGCTCAAGGCTTCCACTTCTTTATGCCAGATGGTCATTATACCGGTGAAACAGCAATGTCCCTTCGCTCATTCTTAAGAGATTTGGGAAGCGTCGATATACAATCACTCAAATTCCACTTTGACCGCGGTGACTTCCAGAAGTGGCTAAGAACTACAGTCGGCGATGAGGAACTCGCACAAACAATTGACAAATTAGACAAAAAAATTCCAGAAGAAAATCTCCGAGAAAAGTTAGCGGACATAGTGCAAAAAAGAATTTCAGAATTGCAGTTTACACGTTAAATACCCCAGTTGCATTGGTTAGATAACTGAGGTGAGCCTTTTTCTAATGGTTAAAATTTCAAGCGCTTTTTGTTTCCCATTTCGTAAAGTAAATTTTGCCATCTTCTCTAAACGCTCGGAGTAGTTCGCAATGCCTAAAGAAAGCAAACTCTTGCTCTAACTGCTCTGGTTTGACGTTTAGGATCTTAATCAAGTCTTCTTTGGTGATTTTGCCGTATTTCTCTACAGTGTCGTAAATTTTTTGCTGTAACTCAGTTAAACCTGAATTGCCTGATTGGCCTAATTGTTTTCGTACAGACAAGGCTGATGCGACAGCCATTGGGTCACATGCTTTTGGAGGGTTAGTTTCATACATGTAGCAGTCTTCACATAAGACTTTGCCGTGGAGATCGTATGTTTCTCCTTCTTTTTAGAAGTTAATTTGCAGCGTTCACATTCCATTTGCTCTCACCTTATGTTCTCTCTTTATTTCTCTACCTTACTTTTGTTTTCAGGCTTGTTTTAAGTGTTTTTGGAGGTCTAATTCGAAGCTTTCTACTAGTGCTTTAAGGCTTTCAGTGATTTCTTTTACTCGTTCGAGTGCGTGCTTCTTAATTGTTGCTGGGTCAAGCATAGCGTAAGTGTGGTAGTATCCTCCGCCTTTGAGAGATTTTGACTGCTTGTTTACTAAATTTATGCTTACAAGCTTAGAAAGGCAGCGATGCACTGAGCTTCGATCTTTTTGCACAATTTTTGCGATTTGGTCAAGCGTTGCGTTTTCATTTTTTGCAAGCGCAAGGAGGACTTTCTAGGTCTGAGGGTTTTAGGTTGTATAGACATGTGAGTAAGTCGGTGCATGAGGCGCCCTTTTCTTGTTAGTAGGTTAATGCTTTCCATAAGAAGTGATTATCAAATCTTACATATAAATGGTATTGTTTGGTATTGACAATACCGTAAGATATATTTGGAATTGGGCTTGCAATCGTTACTGCATACGGAAGTATGATAATGGAGAAAAAATTTGAATGCCCACGAGGCATACCCGAAGAAATGTGCGACCATGCACCTCACTGTAAGGTGTGGAAACTAAGAGAGGCTGCAAAGAAAGCATAAAATGTCTATGCACGCATGGCGATGAATTATGGCTGAAGAGAATAATTTAGATCAAATTCGATTAAGAAAAATTCAAGCTATGCTTGACCAAGTCAAAGAACTAGGAAAGGCTAGTAATCAGCCTATAACAGTAACGGACAACACTTTTCATAAAGCTGTACAAACACATGACCTTCTGGTTGTGGATTTTTGGGCTCCATGGTGTCACCTGCCGAATGGTACGACCCAGTAATTGAGGCACTATCAGCTGAATATACCGGTAAAGCAGCGTTTGGAAAAATGAACGTTGACGAGAATCAAGTAGTGCCGAGCAGCTTTGGAATAATGAGCATTCCAACTATAATCATCTTTAGTCATGGCAAAGAAGTTGAGAGATTAGTTGGCGCTTACCCCAAAGCGCATATCGAAGCGATGATCAAACGGTATCTGGGATAGCAGCCACAGAGGATAGCACATGACGAATGTTGAAGAAAAAATGGAAGCAGTAAAATCACGGTTTGCTGGCGGTCACCTGCTGGCTATCAGCTGGAACAGTTTATTGCACGCACGCGAATTTGTTGTGCTAAAAACTTATATTTCAATCGCTTGGAAGAGGCTGGCATGACAGAACCAAAAAACGGTCGACCAATTTTCTTCCCAGAAAACTCGTTCTCTTTGGTAACCTAGCGCTTTTTCTATGGATTGTTCTTGATTCAGTGGCTTTTATGCTATATGATTTCACAACAGGTATTGTGTTTTTTATCCTAACTCTTATCTTGATTTATGGTGTACTTCATCTTCTGGGTTGCCTACGTCCATGCTACAATTGCATAAAATGCACTCATGGCATGGGGCGCTTGGCAGCCTTGTACTTTGGCAGACGCATCTTTAAAGACTACAAATACAACTACAAACTGCCCACAGCAATATTTTTCACACTATACATCGGAGGATTCCCCGCAGCATTCGCACTCTACTCAGCCATCGTAGATTTCACGGCCATCAAAGCAGCAGTGTTTGTGGCTCTCTTAGTGTTTACGATCTATAGTGCTTTAACATGGCGACCAAGAAAACCAAAAAACACAAAAGAGGTAGTATAGCCTCGGCGGAGTTTAACGTGATTAAGCTTTTGTTGCTTGTTAGCTTACTAGGAATTTCGGCGTTTGCTGCAGTCAGTCGGGTCGTAAATCGCAATAAGGCGTTGTGGAAACCTTCCAAGTGAGGGCTATGCATAAGGCGTTCATTGAACCAAACAGATGCTTGCGATGTATTGAGTGTCAGGCAGCAAAGGCATGCCAGCTCAAAGCAATTTTCCGCATTGATAATAACGATCCAAATTTTGTTGAGCCGACGTTTTGTCGTGGATGCGGCGATTGCATAACAAAATGCTGTGCAAAAGCAATTAAATTAAGAAATAGTTGACTTTAGCACAACTGCCCGCTTTAGATATTTTTCTCTCTTTCAACTGATGGCTATAAGTCTGCTAACCTAACTAATCAATCTCTTCTTTATTTGGTCATTTAATAAAATTCCGAAAACAAAGAACTCTATGATCACATAAAGTATTGGGGTTGGTGCAAGTCCCGGAACTCACAACAATATCTTTCCAGCTATCTCACAGGAACCACCATCGTCTCGATTTTGAGGATGCAATGGATTTCGTTAGATTACAAGGACGATGCAATGAGGTAGCTTGGGGTTCACTATTTCTTTTCTTCATGTAGTTTGTCGATTGCCTTTTGGGTTTCCTCTTCTGAGGGATGACGTTATAGCGCCAACAGGACAAATATCCCTCGCAGCCTCTGCAGAAAACAACACAGGCGTCTGGCGTTACTATGTGCTCTTCCTGCCATCTTTCTCTTCAAATTTAAAGGCACCCATATGGCAGAAATCAACACATTTACCGCACGCTATACGTTTCTCGTCGTCAATTTTTGGATCCCAAGATATTTTGTCACGTGGAATTCCCTCGTACTCCTCTTCGGGCATTTAGTTCACTTCTAACTACAGCATAACATAACAACTTTTAAATATTGTTATTTGCTAATTGTAGAAACCATGTCCTCAAAAGCGAAAACGCAAAATAGATTCAAAACAACCGTTTTTTATGCACTCTCTGACCCAATTCGAATGGAAATAGTAACTTACTTACGCCAAGGCGAAAAATGCGTTTGCGAAATAGTTCCACACCTTAAACTAATTCAACCGCTGGTTTCACGCCATCTAAAAATTCTCAAAGACGCAGGCATAGTTAGATGCCGAAAAGATGGAACAAAACACATTTATTCAATTGTCGACCAAAGAATATACAACGTAGTAGATTCATTGACCCCTGATTTGTTGAGTTTACTCACCAAAGAAGCCGTTGAAAATATTATCTCATCCTGAGTATTAATGAAATCGTGAGCTAAAAAAATGAAAGAAAAAGACGCAAAAATTGTTGGGAAAAGCGCCAAAACAGCCATCGAAAGCAACACTTCAGTTAGTTTTTCTTGCGGTTGTGGAAGTGCAAACTCTCTAACAACTCGGAAATCAAAGAAAATTGGCATCTCTAGATGCAGAACCAAAAAAAACAAGCAAGGATTAGCCCTTGAGAACAATATCAACAAAAAAAAATAGAAGTGTAAAAAAAAATGAGAAAGAAAATATTTAGTATCTTGTGTCTAACATTTCTGTTAACCCCTCTTTTCCTACAAACTGGTGCAGTAGCCGCTTCATCGAACGATTGGTCAATGTTTCGTGGCAATATTAAGTCACACGGCTACTCTTCTACAGCCCGGCAACTTCAAACAACTTACTGTGGAAATTGGATACTGGAACCCCAGTGGGTTCTTCTGCGGCAGTTGTTGATGGCAAAGTTTACGTAGCATCTAATGATGGTTCTATCTATTGTCTTAATGCGGCTGATGGCGCTCAAATATGGAAATATAGCCTCAATCATCGAGCAGCCATAAGTTCAGCAATCGCGGTTGCGAATGGTTACCTTTACTTCGGATGCTACGATAAGAACATTTATTGTATAGACGCCTCAACAGGTAGCTTCGTATGGTCCTATACTACTGGTGATAGTGTTCAGTCCTCTCCTTCAGTAGTCGGCGGGCGTGTTTATGTTGGCTCTTGGGATGGAAACGTATACTGCCTTGATGCAGGCACTGGCAGTAAGATATGGAATTACACAACAGGCGCTGTAGTTCGATTCTTCCCCCGCTGTAGTAGATGGAAAAGTGTACGTTGGATCGGCAGACTATAACGTATACTGTCTTGATGCATCAACAGGCAGCAAAGTGTGGAGCTTTGCAACGGGAAATACAATACAGTCTTCTCCTGCAGTTGTTGAAGGCTACGTCTACATCGGTTCGCATGACAACAATGTCTACTGTCTCAATGCAGCTACAGGCGAAAAAGTTTGGAACTACCAAGAACAAGGAATAGTTGATTCTTCACCGGCAGTAGTCAACGGATATGTTTACGTAGGCTCAGGCGTTTCCGACACAACAGCTGACAAAAACGTTTACTGCCTAAACGCAGCCACTGGCGAAAAAGTTTGGAGCTACGAAACAAGCGATGGCATCTACTCATCTCCGGCTGTCGCCAGCGGCTATTTGTATGTTGGCAGTTGGGACAATAACATTACTGCCTAAACGCCTCAAGCGGATTAAGCCTCTGGACATATACTACGCAAGGTCACATTAGCGCTTCTCCAGCAGTCTCTGAAGGAATAGTTTACATTACGTCGTGGGATGGCAATGTTTACGCTTTAGGTACGCAGGCAACAAATGTATCTTCTACTGGTATAGATACTTGGCTAATCATAGCAATCGTTATAATTGCGATAGTTGCCATTGTTGTTCTTATAGCTGCTCTATGGAGAAAAACAAAATTCAAAACGCCAAAAAGAAGCTAAATATTTCTCTCGAGCTCTTTTATTTCAGGGTAACTTTTTTATGAATTCTAGGAGGGCAAGAGACATGATTAAAGTCAAAAAAAGGAGACAAAGCACCAGACTTTACTCTTCAATCAAGCACTGGTGAGAATATTAGTTTGTCACAGTTCTTAAGAAAAAAAGAACGTTGTACTTTTCTTCTATCCAAGGGATGAAGGACCTACTTGCTCTAAAGAAGCTGAGGCATTCAGAGATGATTATGAAGCCTTCAAAGAAAATGATGCAGAGATTATTGGCATAAGTGCACAAAGTGTGGAATCGCATAAGAGCTTTGCCAGCAACCATAGCCTACAGTATATCTTATTG
>CAVYJU010000016.1:0-129018 GCA_963768895.1 Candidatus Bathyarchaeota archaeon | reverse complement strand
TGCTAACATTCGCTGTCATCCTCGCGTTGGCGCTGCTCATAAGCGGAGCCGAAACAATAGTCTCCGGAGCGACTGGTCGTACATGGCTTGGAGATCTAGTAAAAGTCGCGAAAGATGAATTGGACGTGAAATAGGTGCTAGTAGCGATGCCAGGAAAAACTGAAGCCCCGAGAAAACAAGCTTCTTGGGTCCCCTTTTTCTTTGTAGTTAAACCTGATAAGATATCAAAATTGGAGTGATCATTATGCGGACTCGAGTTTCAAACCTAACTGAAATAACCAATAACTATATTCAGAAAGTATATCTCTGGATGTTCATAGGTCTAATAATAACCAGCGTCACTGCCTTCTTTATTTCGCAGGATCCAGACCTTTACAACGTGATATTGGGCGATGATATTGTTTTTTATGGCATATTAATTGCACAGTTTTTGGCTGCCATTAGTATAGTTGCTTTTATTAAGAGAATACCTGATAATCTTGCAGAAATTACATTTGCAGTTTACTGCTTCCTCACAGGGCTTACCCTTTCAGCAATCTTTCTGGAGTTTTCGATAAGCTCAATTGCTTATGTAGTCATAATTACGGCGGCTATGTTCGGTTTTATGAGCCTTTACGGTTACGTAACAAAGACAGACCTAACTTCGCTGGGCAACATTGCGTTAATGGCCCTATTCGGGATTATTCTAGCATTAGTCGTGAACTTATTTATTGGAAATTCGGTTCTTGACACAATTCTTAGCATTTTTGGTGTTATTGTTTTTTCGGCTCTTACAGCTTATGACACGCAAAACATTAAGAACACTATATATGATGATGGCGATCTTATAAAGAAAGAAATACCTAGGTGCCCTCAATCTCTACTTGGATTTCGTGAATCTCTTCTTGGACCTGATCAAATTATTGGGAAAAAGGAGGGACAACTAAATAATCGAATAGCTCTTTTAATATTCTTCAGTTTCGTCTGGGTATTTGAAACTCTAACGGAGCTTTTTTCCGAGTCTCCCAACGTTTCTACCGCAAATCTGGTGAGAGCCCAACGCCAACCCCTTTTTTCATCTAAATATTAACAAGCAAAAAAGTTGGGGCCTCAGAAATTAATGTGCAAACACCAGTTAGCATAGGCTTTTCTAATTGCGTGTTAGAGATAATATACAAATAAGCCTAAAAACAGAAAAGATCAAGAAGTGAATATGTCGAGCTACATTTTGAGAGTCTATTCTTTGCAAAGAATGAAATAGAAGACTAAGCCGAGTTAAAGTTCAAGTCGAAGAATGTTGAGAGATCTTTCTACACTTTACTCAACTTGAACTCTTGAATTCTTGCTCGACAATTCTTTAGGATCAGGAGGCGTGCCCACTCTTCTTGCCATGTTTTGGAGTTAAAATATTCAAGTGACGGAATTGTCTCTTTCAAGGCTTTTTCAGAGGTTAGAAATGTCCAAAGTAGCTGTTATTTAAGTTCTCAATCTCATTAGGTTTTTATCTTAGTCTCGAGAATACTTTATCAGTGATTTTTTTGGATCATACAATTGTACATTTTGAAATACCAGCCAATGACGCAGAGAAGTTAAAGAAATTTTACGGCGATTTATTTGGCTGGACAATTGAAAAATACCCTGGACCAACTGAATATTATTTGTTAGGAACTGTTCCTGTGGATGAAAAAACGATGATGCCGATTCGACCTGGAGTAAACGGTGGATTGTACTTGAGAAAAGATTCTACGATGCCTGATATGGCTAAGCCTACAAACTACATTTCGGTTGAATCTGTTGAGGAATACAGCAAGAAAATTGAGGCTTTAGGCGGCAAAATTGTTGTGGCTAAGATGGAGATTCCTGGTTTAGGCTGGTGGGCGCTGGCGCTGGATCCTGAAGGCAACCACTTCGGCATACTTGAATACAAACAAAAATAAAAGTGTCTGTACATGGGGAGCTAGTAAACACTAATTCTCTTCGTGCTAGATTTTTTTGTTTTCTTTCAGCGAGATAGCAGGTATCTCAGTTAGAAATGAACCTAAGCCATACTTCTTTCTTATTTTTTTAATTTTTTTCAATATTTTTAGAAAAATATTCTTACTGTGAGTTTTAGGAAATGCTTCTTACTTATAGGGCATAAGTTACTGGACGTAAGTTTCAAAGTAAAGCAAGCGCATTAGCGGCGTAATCGAGGAAGTCAGTGGCTGGAAAGTCCTTGTTGGACCACGCGACAGCAGCGAGATCCCCCAGTATCTTTTTTGGCATAATGTTCTTTTACTTATAGGTGTAAGTACTTGCAGGGTGTAAGTAAACATGGAAGAGTTGCTTGATAGGATAACTGTTGATGCTGATATTCTCGTTGGAAAGCCAGTTATTAGAGGAACCCGCATTCCAGTCTACCTTATCGTTGGGCTTGTAGCTAACGGATTGACAACTAAAGAAATACTCAAAGAATATCCCAGGCTGAAAGAAGAAGACGTTAAAGCAGCGCTCCTTTACGCGTCTAAACTTGTGGAAAGTGAAGTCACTCTCTAGAAAGAAGACAAAATGAATTGGCGCATACAATTACACGAATCAGAATAATTTCCTAAACACATTAACAATTGAAAGCGTCGGCAAAGTCGGCAGGGGTCGTAGAAAGACGCAGAAAGTCGCCAAAAGACGCAAAAGAACGCGGAAAGACGCAGAGGGACGCAACCTGCAAACATAGCAAACCCCAAATTGAGAATGCAACCCAAAACACTAAGCAACAAAATTTGCTCACAGAAATATCGAATATTAAGAGAAGAGTTTTTGGTTTTTGCGCAAATAAGTCAAGCGTGGCATTTGGTAAATTGAGCAAAAATCTCTTCTTGCAGTTTAAGATGTATTATGTCAAAAATCCCATTGTTTTAGCTAAAATATGTACATAAAGCTGATAAACCCCTTCTGCGAGTTATTGATATTCTCGCGGGAAGGGACCAAATGGGCTGTGGTATCTTTGGCGCTATAAACTATGAGAATCAACCTGTTTTTCCATATGTTTACTGGGGGTTACGCGCTCAAAACCATCGAGGACACCAATCGCACGGTTTTCTAACTTACAATGATAAAGAATTTTTTACATACAAAAATCTAGATTTAGTTCCTAAAGTGAAAAATGATGCCATAAAAGAATGGTTCGGGCGTCTTCCAGGATCAATAGGTATTGGCAACGTTCGATATACGACCTCAGGCAAATGTGATGATGTCTCAATAGTTCAGGGCACACAACCAGTTGTCGCTTCAGTAAATGGCATAAAACTTGCTCTTTCATTTAACGGCAATATCGTAAACACCCTGCCTCTCAAAAAAGAAATGTACCAAAACTTTCCAGACTTTACCTACAGCTGCGATTCAGACATAGTATGTAACAAAATGCTTTTAGCCCTAAAACAAGGCAAAGACCTTCCGTCTGCAGCTAAGGTTGTTATGGAAAGTTTAGACGGTGCATTTTCCGTAACAGGAATAACTGGAGAGGGTGACTTTTTTGCTTTTAAAGATCCGCACGGAATAAAACCATTGTGCGCTGGGCATGACCCTGTTGCTAAAACTTTCGCTTTTTCTTCTGAAACTGTAGGCTTAGACATGAACAGTTTTGTGAGGGATTTTGAATTAAAACCAGGTGAACTTGTAACTGTTTCAAAAGATGGTTTTAAACGGATCCAAATTATTCAGAATCCTCGTCCAGCTTTCTGCGCTTTCGAATATGCATATTTTGCAAGGCCTGATTCAAGGTTCAACGGCAAATATGTTTATGAAATCCGAGAAGATTTCGGAAGAAACATAGTAAAAGAAAATCCAGAGGTTGTGAAGGAAAGCGACATTATTCTCTCGGTGCCTGAAACCGGCGATGACTCAGCGATGGGTGTCCACGAAGCATCTGGTTTAAGATGGGAACGCGCATCAAGACGGCACCGCTATGTTACAGAACGAGCTTTCATTCTACTAAACGTCGAGCGCTTTTCCACTATAGATAAAAAAATTAACATTTTAGGCTCCAAAGTTGATGGAAAACGAGTTATCGTGACTGAAGACAGCATCGTTAGAGGAGATACAACAAAAGTAATAATTGACAAATTGCGGAAGGCAGGCGCAAAAAAAGTATATGTATTTGTTACTTTTCCACGAATTATTGGTCCATGCTTATACGGAATCGATATGTCAACTTATGGGCAACTTGTCGGTTCAAGACATGATCCAGAAGGAATAGCTAAAATCATAGGTGCAGACGGCGTTTGCTATCAATCCATTGAAGCATTAGTGAAAGCAACAGACCAAACAAAAGATCAACTCTGCTTAGCTTGCATCAATGGAGAGTACCCGACGCCATGTGCACAAAAAATGGCTGATGTAATGAAACAAAGATTTTTGAATGGATACCAAGAAACACAAAGAATTTATGAGTCTGAAGAAGTGCAGCCATAACTGCGGTCGCAAAACAAATTAAGTGACCCTTCTACTTTCTCTTAGCGCAAAGGTGTGTCTCTAATGGAAAAAATAGGTGTGCTAGTTGTTTCTTATGGTGCAAGAGAAGTCGCTATGGTTGACGCACTTCTACAAAGCAAAAAATATCAAGTGGAACTCTACATTGCCGACAAACAACGAAACCCCTTCAATGCAGAAAAAGCCACCAAACATGTTGTCATACCAAACCTAGATGTTGAAGAAATCTGTAAATTCGCACAAGCAAACAAAGACAAAATAAGTTTTGGGTTAGTTGGTTCGGAAAAACCAATTATAGAAGGCATCCGCGATCAAGTAGAAAAACGCACAGGCATACCTGTTATTTGTCCAAAGCAACAGTACGCTATCGAAGTAAGTAAGGTAGAGCAGCGAGTGCTTTTTGATGAAATCGCGCCAGAAGCAAATCCACGCTTCAAAGTTTTTAATCCAGTCGATTACAAAGAGGGTTCAGACGTTAAAACAGACGTTAACCGTTGGCTAGATGAATTAGATAACCAAGCTGTGGTTAAGCCAGATAAGCCTGCGCTGGGCAAAGGTGTTGGTGTCTGGGGAGACCATTTTGAAAATCGGGAACAACTTTTTGAGCATTTCATGTCTAACTTTCAGTATGGCTCAGTTATTATAGAAGAAAAAATTGATGGTGAAGAATCAAGTTTCATGGCTTTCTGCGATGGCAAACACTTATCGCCACTTCCAGATACTCGTGACTACAAGCGCGCCTTCGACGAGGACAAAGGCCCCAACACAGGAGGAATGGGTTCTTACAAAGACTCTGGCGACAAATTACCATTCTTAACCGCCACTGAACGCGAAGAAGAGCTTTTGTTGGCTAATAAGATTTTCACGGGTTGGAGCTACAAAATCGAAGATGACTCTGCACTCAGAGGTGTGCCACTCTACCTTGCGTTTCATGCATACTGGTAAAGGAATTAAAGTTCTTGAGAACAACAGTCGTCCTGGTGACCCAGAAATAATCAATCTTCTTGCCTTAATCAAAGGTGACTTTGTTGATTTATGTTTCAGAATGATTGAAGGAAACTTGGGGATTGTTGAGTTGGAGAAGGCTTCTTCTGTTTTAACTTACAAAGTTCCGCCGGATTACGGTGGCTACGCAGATTTATTTCCAAACCAGGTTGAACAAATGGCTCTTAACTCGCCAGTTGACCTCTCAAAAGCTTATGCATTAACCAAAAAATATGGAAACAAAATCAGAGTCTACCCTGGCTCAATGGAAATCAAAGAGGGCAAAAACTATGCTTTGAAATCCCGTGCCGTTGGAGTTTTAGGAATTGGCGCTACCATTGAGGAAGCACGACAAATCAGCCAGGAAGGCGCTAAAGCAATCACAGGCGGCGGCCTATGGAACCGAACAGACATTGCTACAAAGCAACACATTGCCAAAGCGGTTAGTCACATGGAGAATTTGAGGCATAAAACGTGAAGCGCATCTTCATATCTGACTGCGAAGGACCCATCTCAAAAAACGATAATGCATTTGAATTAGCGTCAAATTTTATTCCAAATGGCGACAAACTTTTCGCTAACATCAGCAAGTACGATGATGTTTTAGCAGACAATCTACGGAAACCTGGATATTCTGCCGGTAGCACTTTGAAGCTTATTTTACCTTTCTTTAAAGCATACGGCATAACTGACAAACAGATGAACGAGTTCTCGGAGAACAACATTGTTTTAATCGCTAACAGCAGAAACACCCTGCACCATGTACAAGCCATTGCTGAAGCCTTTATCGTCAGCACCAGCTACGAACACTACATCAAAGCCCTCTGCAAAGCAACCGAGTTCCCATACAAACACACGTACTGCACCAAAGTTAGCCTCGACAAATGTGCAATCACCCCACAAGAAAAAGAACACCTAAAAGAAACAGCCCAAGAAATCGCGCAAATGCACTTAATTGAAATTCCCCCAACAGCAAAAACCATTAAAGATTTTTCGCCAAGTGACCAAGACTATTATTCAGCGTTTGGACGAGATTTTCTGGAGCGAAATCCCTAAGATGTTTGTTGGCAAATTTCTCGTTGATGTGGTAACTGTTGGTGGGGAACAGAAAGCTGAAGCAATTCGCGATGTTGTAAAGCGGTTGGATGCAGACTTAGCTGATGTGATGTATGTGGGCGATAGCATAACGGATGTTGAAGCATTCAAACTGGTTCGCGACAACGGCGGCTTAACAGTATCTTTTAACGGAAACCGCTATGCAGTTAAGAATGCAGAAGTGGCAGTTCTCTCAGAAAGCAACCTTGTAACGGCAGTTATTGCTGAGTTGTTCTGTAAATTCGGAAAAGAAGTAGCAATCAATGCTCTGCAGTCTTGGGGTTTTCCAGCACTAGAATATAGTGAAGTGGATGCCGCTTTGCTTAAACAGCTTTCAAGTGTATATCCTAATGGTTTGCCTAAAGCTCAAATAGTAACAGCCCAAAATATGGAATCGCTCATAAAAGAAAGCAGCGAATTTAGGAAAAAAGTTCGCGGAGTAGCCGTTGGGAGACTTGGATAATTGGGTAAAGCGCTAATTGAGGATACGTTTGCGGAAGCGTTTACAGGCATTTTTTGCCGGGTAATAGTTACGGCAGACGATGAAGAGACTTTGCGTAAAGCAGCTGAAGATTCAACAGCCACGCCATCCGTTGTAATCGGCAGAACAGAGGGCGGAGTAGAAAAGTACCTCACCCCAAAAGAAACACCCGACAAACGCAACGGCGCAATCTTGCAGTTCTGGGGAGAAATAAACCCAAACAAAACCTTTGAGCAATCACTCAAAAAATTTGAAACCGAGCTTTCCTACCGCATTCGGCAAGATATCTTGGTTAAGCCTTTCACTGCTGTCTATGATGCTTTGTCCAAGTGCTGAAGGTAAAATAGATATGATGGAGACTGTTGGGCACTGCGGCGACGGCTTACGAATGGGTCGAAAAACGCTATGGTAGAGAAGTTATCGTTGTTCCATTAATGGTTCCTGACTTTATTATTGAGCATTATCTTGGTTATGTCAGCGGTGTTATGGGCGGAAACTTTTGGATAATGTGCAAAACAAAACAAGCCCTAAAGCAAGCAGGAGAAAAAGCCTTAGCCGCAATCCACCTCGTTGAGGGTGTAGTTACTCCGTTTGATGTGTGCTCTGCAGGCTCCAAGCCAGAAACCCATTTTCCCAAAATTGGCCCAACAACCAATCATCTCTATTGTCCATCTCTTAAGAAGCGGTTAGGCAAAGAATCCCGTGTTCCCGAAGGCGTAGGCTACATAGCCGAAATAGTCTATGACGGCATCTCTTTACAAGCCGTTAAACAAGCAACAAAAGCTGGAATCGAAGCCGTTTTAGACATTGATGGCGTTGTCAAAGTTTCCGCTGGCAACTATGGCGGCAAACTAGGCGAATACAAGATTCCAGTTAATGGAGTTGTTTTCATGACTAAATTTGATGTTGTCGGTTTTGGCGCGCTTAACGTTGATGTGCTTTTCAAAGTTGATAGACTCGCAAAAGCAGAAGAGGAAAGCTTCGTTGAAGATTACACTGAAGCCTGCGGTGGCTCAGCCGCAAATACCATAGTTGCGTTGGCAAGGCTCGGCTGCAAAACCGGGTTTATAGGAAAAGTAGCTGACGACCGAGAAGGCAAACTGCAAATTGACTGTTTCAACAAATGAAGGCGTCGACACAAGCGGCAATCATTCAGGCAAAAAAGGGCAAAAGCGGCTCAGTAATGGGTTTCGTAGACAAGAAAGGTGCAAGAGCCCTATACATTAATTCAGGTGTCAACGACACAATTGAACCCCGCGAAATAGATTATAGTTATCTTTCTCAAACAAAATTTGTCCATTACTCCTCTTTTGTTGGCGAAAAATCTCTTCGTGCTCAGAAAAAACTCTTAGCTGCTTTGCCTAACAATGTAAAAATTAGTTTTGACCCTGGTTCAGTTTATGCGCAAAAGGGTTTTACAGCCATAGAACCGATTATTCGGAGCTCTTATGTTTTGATGCCTAACGCTGTTGAACTTGAACTTTTAACTGGAGAAACTGATTACCGTAAAGGTGCCGATTTAATGATTGATGTTGGGCGTTAAAATTGTCGCAGTTAAACTTGGAGATAAAGGCTGTTACGTTACTGACGGCGAAGAACAGCTAAGAGTAGAACCTTTCAAAGTTAAAGTTGTGGATACAACTGGTGCTGGCGATGCTTTCTGTGCTGGCTTTCTCTACGGCTTAATCAACAAGAAAAGCCTCTTTGAATGTGGGCAGATTGGGAATTTCGTGGCTTCCAGAAGCGTTACGGCGATGGGTGCCCGTGCAGGCTTGCCCTATGCTAAGGATTTAGCATTTCTTTATTAAATTATCAATTATGCTTTGGAAGATTAGTTTTCCATCGCCATACTGCAGCATTTGCTGCTGGCGTGTCCAATCTGGTTGTTGCCACCAATACATTGCTCTTTCTGGATGAGGCATTAAACCAAAAATGTTTCCTTCCCTGTTGCATATACCTGCAATGTCGTAGGTGGAGCCGTTTGGATTGGCTGGATACTTGCCTTCTGCAATGTTGCCGTTTTTGTCGCAGTATCGGAAAACAACCATGTCATTGTCTATGAGTTTTGTCAACATTTCCTTCTCTTTCTCTTTGGGAAACAAAAGTCTGCCTTCTCCGTGGGCAATTGGCATTTTGAGCACTTTGCTCACTGGAATTTTGTTTGTGAAAATGCATTTTCCTTTATTTTCTTGTTTGAGGTAAATCCATTTGCACTTGAAACCTGCTGGCTCGTTATTGGTCAATGTGGCTTCTGGGTATGTGCTTACGCCTTCTAAGCCTGGAAGCAAACCGTACTCAACCATTATTTGGAAACCATTGCAAATTCCCAAAATTGGTCTGCCTTCGTCAATGAAAGTTTCCATTTCTTTGCCCAATTTGGCTGAAAGATGCCTTGCAAAAATCACGCCTGAACGCACATAATCGCCAAAAGAGAAACCGCCTGGAAAAACCAGACACCTGATAATCCAGAAGGTTTTTGCGTTTGATAAGTTCGTTAACATGCAGAGTTTCTGCTTGAACCCCTAATTCCAGAAATGCCCTTTGGGTTTCTGCATCGCAGTTGGTTCCGCCAACACGCATAACGCAGACTTTGATTTCTTCTTGGTTCATTCTAAGATTCTCCGCTTAAGGTTTTCTTCCAGCAGTGCCGTAACTCAGCAAGGGAAGCATCAACAACTATTTTTTGGTTTAATCCATGAATAAGCAGTTTCTCTTCCTTGGATACTTTCCCGATTTGAACACACATTTTGCCTTTCATCAGGTCTTCAAAATCTTGTTTGTCTTCTGCTGCTACTTCTAGAAGGAATCGGCTATTCGACTCCGAGAATAAGGCAAAGTCATTTCTATTCAAATCCTTGCCTGGAACTTTGGATAAGTCAAGTTCTAAGCCGTAGCCGCCTGCAAACGCCATCTCCGCTGCCGTCACTGCTAATCCTCCTTCTGAGAGGTCGTGACATGATTTGATTAAGCCTAAATCTATGGCTTTGGTTACTGCTTTGAATGTGCGTTTGGCTTTTGCTCCTTTGACTTTTGGCACATTTGCTCCTAGGTAACCTTTGAGTTTGTAATATTCTGAACCACCAAGTTCGTTGAAGGTTTCGCCTATAATGTAGATTATGTTGCCAGGAGCTTTCAGATCCATCGAGATGGTTGATTGTATGTTTGGAATTACGCCTATTGCAGTTATTAGAAGTGTTGGTGTAACTGGGCCGAGTGGGGACTCGTTGTAGAGGCTGTCTTTTCCAGAGATAAACGGTGTTCTAAATGCAGTTGAGAAGTCGTAGCAGGCTTCACATGCTTTTAGTAGTGAGCCGAGGCGTTCTGGTTTCTCTGGGTTTCCCCAGGTGAAATTGTCCAGAAGAGCAATTCTTCTTCCGCCCACGGCAATGTTGTTGCGGACTGCTTCATCTATTGCGGAAGCTGCCATCCAGTAAGCATCAATTTTTCCATAATTAGGATTCATACCGCATGAAATCGTTAGGCCTTTCCAAGAATCATCCAGTGGCTTTAGAACTGCGGCATCGTTTGGTCCAGCGTATTCTCCTTGAAGTGGTTTGAGTGTGGTGTTTCCTTTTACTTCATGATCGTAGGTGCGTATGACGCTTTCTTTGCTCGCAATGTTAGGCGCAGAAAGAAGTTGCATAAGAGTTTCTGTTAGATTTAATGGCTCAGGAAACTGAGGTTCAGTGAAGATTTGCTTTTCGAGGGTTGCAATTTTCATGCTTTTGCATGGGGTAAACAGAAATGACATATCTATATCCGCAACTGTTTCGCCGTTAAAATTCAGTTGCAATCTTCGCTCTGTTGTTAGTTTGCCAATTGCAGTTGCTTTCACGTCTTCTTTTTCGAAAACTTCCATAACTCTTTCCAAATTTTCTGGGGGGACGGTTATGAGCATTCTTTCTTGGGATTCTGAAATGTAAATTTCCCATGGCGCTAAACCCTGATACTTTAACGGAATCTTGCCGAGATCAACGGTTACTCCGCAATCAAATCTTTCGCCAGTTTCGCCGACGGCTGATGATAAGCCTCCTCCTCCCAGATCGGTGGTCGCCGACGCCAGCTGTAGATCGCGAATTGCAATTATTGCGCGCTTCACTTTTTCTTCCTCAATTGGGTCGGCAATTTGGACTGCTGGGCGGGAGATTTCTTCTGATTTCTCGGTTAATTCGGCTGAGGCAAAGGTTACGCCGTGAATACCGTCGCGTCCTGTTTTGCCTCCTGCAATGACAATTATGTGTTCTGGTTTAGCGTTTTTTGTAAATTTGTTTAATGGGAGTAATCCAATGCATCCGCAGTACACAGTCACGTTGCCTGTGTAGCTTTCGTCAAAGTATATTGCTCCGTTAACGGTTGGGATGCCCATGTTGTTCCCGTAAGCGCTGATGCCTGCAGTTACGCCCATGTAAACGTATTTTGGATGTTTGATGCCAGCGGGAAGCTTGTTGTAATCATAATCTAGTGGTCCGAAGCCTAAAACATCTGTGCAAGCGATTGGATCAGCCCACACACCAAGGATATCTCGTATGACGCCACCCACACCTGTTGCTGCACCGCCGAAAGGTTCCACCGCTGATGGGTGATTGTGCGTTTCAACTTTAGCTGCAATTCCAAAGCCCAAATCAAATTTTACGATGCCTGCATTATCTTCAAATACGCTAAAACACCACGGAGCTCTAATTTCTTTTGTTGCTTTTGCAATGTAGGTTTTGAATAGGCTGTCGATTTCTTTGCCGTCGAGTTGGATTTTTCCTTTGAATGTTTTGTGGTAGCAGTGCTCCGACCATGTTTGACTGAAGGTTTGTAGCTCCAAGTCGGTTGGGTTTCTCGCCTTCTTTCAAGAAATAAGCTTGGATGCTTCTCATTTCATCTAAGCTTAAGCCTAAAGCTAATTCATTGCTGATTTCGATGAGTTCTTGGTCGCTGGCTTTTGCTAAATTAGCTTCGTAAAGTAAATAGTCTGCTTTGCGTTGGATGTAGAGGTTAGCGTTCATTTTTATTCAACACTTATTGTGTAATTGTCTTTGGTTGGGTTTGCTAAAAGGCGTTTGCTCATTTCTTCCGCTTTTAATTTGGCTTCCTTAACTGAAGATGCCTCAAGAGCGACGGTGTAGACTTTGCTGACATCCACTGTTTCCACTTTGTATCCGAGTTCTTTTAGCAAATGAGCTGTTGTTTCCCCTTCAGGATTGCTGTGACCCGGTTTTAAGCTGACCTCTATTTTGGCTTGGTATTTCATGAAATCCTTAAATCCAGATTAAGGATTTAAAGACTTTCGCCATAAAAAATGCAAAACTTTAGGTTAAAACTAATTTTTTGTTTTGGTACTTTATTTCTACAGATTTGTTTGTCTGTTACTTTTCCTATTATCTCTGGCTTTATGTTGTCTTTGGCAAGCGTGCTCATGGCTTCATCGATCTCTGTTTTATCTACGATTATGCCAAAACCCCAGCCCATGTTAAAAGTCTTGAACATTTCCTCATCTGTAACCGTAAAGCCGAGGTCAGCTGCTGTTTTTTGAATCAAACCGAAAATCGGTTGAGGTTTAAAATTGTTGAATTCGAAACCTATTCCAGGCGATACATTGGCAAGATTATTGAATTTCATGTAAGCGTCGCCCGTTATATGTACAGCTGCTTTGACTTTTACTTCGCTAGCTAGTTTTAGTAAGGGTTTAACGTAGATTTTGGTGGGTTCTAACGCTTCAAGAACTATTTCTCTATCGATACCCGCTGGCTTATCGTTGGGTAAGTATTTTCCTCCCCATTGTTTAAAGAGAATTTTTCTTGCCATAGTTATGCCGTTACTATGTAATCCACTGCTAGGTAAGCCTATTATCGGATCGCCTGGCTTGATCCCTTCGCCAGTGATTATTTCTTTCCTCTCCACTTGCCCTACCGCGGCAACAACCATGTCAAACCCAACGTTTTCAGTTAACCCTTTGATTATTTCAGCTACGTCGCCTGTTTCTCCGTTAGTAACTGGGCATTCAGATTCAGCTGCGCCTTGAATAATTCCTTTCAGCCACTCCTTTACAAGCAATGGGTTGCTTTCTTGTGCATGTATATTGTCAGCGATAGCAAGTGGCTTAGCTCCTGATCGAATTACATCGTTAACAACCATAGCAACTGCATCAATGCCTATAGTGTCATATTTCTGGGCTAATTGTGCTAAGAGAACTTTGGTGCCTACTCCTTCGATTTCAAGGTCCAAAAACAAGTTTTCTGCGATTGGAAAAATGTTGCCGTAAGGTAAATGCATGATGCCGCCGTAAAGGCTGTGCTTGTATGTTTCTTGCAGGTTTTTTAGGGCTTTTTTTGATTCGACGCGTTGTTTTCGGTTCACGCCTGCATCAGTATAAGTAAAATTTTTGGGCATAGACAAGTTTCTCCTTGCACGCTAAATGATTAAGTTACTATCTCATAACGATTTTGTTTCTTCTAAAATCCCTGAATTGTTTCTTTGTGTAACTTTTAATGGGTAACGTTTTTGTGCTCCGAGCGTTGATTACCATTGATTAGTTTGCCCATTCCCAAATATCATATCTACTTAGAATATGCTGAGCCAGACAAGTCTGGAGTTCGCTTCAACATTTCCCAAGAGGAACTTAATCGAACATTCGCCACACCTTTCAATGCCAACCAACCCTTCTGGTTCGCGGGTAGACTCCTCAGTCCCATTAAAGCATCTAAAGTTGTACTCTTCTGGTCGTATGAAACAGCCGATAAACTAAAGCTGCCTAACCAAGAAAGCATTGTAGCCGTCAAAGACAAAAAATATCTGATCGAAAGTATTGTCAAAGGCAAAGTCAAAGGTGCCTACCTCTGCACAGAAAAATTTTTAGAGACACCTGAGAGACCAACTGTATCCACTCAATCGGTAGAAGTTTCCTTTGGAAAATACGCTGCGCAGAATTTTCCTTGTTTCCGGCACTGATGATGCAATGAAACAGGCTCTTACCGGGTCTTTGACCAAACTTTCGTTGATCTCCTGTGATAATTCATGAAGAACCTCTTCATGGCAGAAAAATAATAGAAAATTTCTCGGACTACAATGACGTGAAATTTGCCATAGTTTTGCTGTCGCCTGATGATTATGTTTACGCCAGAGCTGATCCATTCACAAAAAGCAGGCTAAAGCCTCGTCAAGATGTTATCTTCCTACTTGGCTTCCTGCTAGGCGAGCTCGGAAAAGGCAACGTACTTGTATTCTTCAGAGAACACTGCAAGCTTTGAAATCCCCCTTGACTTTGAAGGAATAAAATTCACAGCATTCGACGACCGTGACAGCTGGAAACTTGCCCTAATACGGGAACTGACTGACAGCGGATACAAGGTCGACGGAAAAAAAATTCTAAAATAAACTCCTCTAAATCAATTGATTGTTAGATAGCAAAGTTTCTATATCAAATGAACAATCCCTATGCAATAACAACTGCGCATGACAAGTAGTATTTGCGGTCGTAGTCTAGTTCGGTAGGACATCAGCTTCCCAAGCTGACGACCCGGGTTCAAATCCCGGTGACCGCACCAATTTCCCAAAAAAGGGTTATTTTTAGAAATGATTTTTCGATCTTTGTATTCTACTGAGGAATTATTTCGGCGTCTGCACAACCGCTGACTATTTTTGTGATTCTCACTTTTACATGTTCGTTAGCTTTTGCGTTGCCAATAAAGACAGGAAAACCTTTGATTTTTGCTATTCCTTCTCCATTTGGGCTCATATCTACAACATCCACTTCGTATTCGTCTCCAATTTCAAAGGGGTAATCTATTCCTCTGCCTCTGTTTTTGGCATTTCTTGGGGCTCGTTTTTTTGGGCTAAAAGTGCATCTTCCTCGCTTTAAACATAATTAACATTTAGTATTGTGCATCAAAGGCATAAGTGTTTTGTCTTTCCCTTAATGCGAAAAAGCTGGACTAAAAAATAAATTAACGTTTGCAGATAGCAAACATGAAAAGAGAAAAAAGCAAGAAGCACCACTATTCAATTTGGTGTTGAAGTATTCTTTCAGCTTTTATTATGTTGCCTGTTCCAAATTACACTCAATACATTAATTGTCCAAATTGTAGATCACAAGTGCCTGCTTTCTCTAACTACTGCAATATATGCGGGACACCACTCCATCAACCGTTACTGCTGAAAATTTGTCCAAAATGCCAAACTCGAATAATAGCCACAGCAAAGTTTTGCCCAGAATGCGGACAAAAACAAAAATTTAACAATCAAAGAAAAATCTATTATGCCGCAGGCGGAAAACCGCTACTAGCTTTATCTCGAAGTCCTTCAAGCCACACTTGATGCATTTGCTCCAACCTTTTTGACCTTGAGATTTTTCCAAAACATCAAGAGCACGCTGCAAATTTAACAGTATCCTTCAAAAACAACTCAAATCCACTTACTGATTCTAAGCTGAACCCCTTACAACAATCAAGATTATTTTTTCTCATAGCGAAAGTTCAATTCAATTCCCGATAACACGTTCAATTAGTTCACAAATCTTAAAGCAAAAAGCTGCAAAATCGCAACTTTCGTTAATCCAAGCTCATTGCAAGCTGTATTCAAACTGAAAATTGATAGAAATTGAACTTCCAGCTTCAAAATAAATTTCTTTTACCTAAATTAGGAATTCACGATGAGCTACGAAGTATTACTTCTGATGTGATCATTTCCTTTTAGATTCAAAAATTAAGTAACCTAATAATGGCAAACAAGTTTTTTTAATTCTTTAATTTCGTAGGTAAGTATTCGTCTACTATGTATGTTAATCCGTATCTGCTGAAAGCTTCCTGTTCAGCCTTTCTTTTTATTTTTAGGAATAGTTTGATTTCTTTTTGCCAGATCGGATCATTTTGGTATCTTGGGTCTTTCGCCAACTCGTATAGTCGTTTGATGTCGACTTCGTCTAAGGGGTCGGTTGGCAGTTTGTATTCAATTATGTCGCTTGCCCACACTCCGCTCCAAACCGCATCAGGAGTATTTAGTTCTCTTAGGTGTGCTGCGTTGGCTGAACCTGAAATGATAACTTGTGCAATGTGCATTCCCCATGGATCACCATCAGTCAAAATGTAAACTGGCAAATTCAACTCGTCATGTAGGCGTCGGATGAAACTGCGGGTTTGTCTTGGGGCTTGTCCACCGCACGAAATTAGCAAAGAGTGATGTTTGTTATGTACGTTTTCTTCGATGAATCTTGTAAAGAGAGCGCCTTTCTCTATGGCAATGACTTTGTCGGCTCTTGTGTTAATTAACTCAGATGAAGTTAAGGCTGGACCAATCAACACGCCGTCTGGGTGACTGGTTAAATTCAACGTTTTTCCTTCATAACCGGGAACAGTGTAGCCGATATCTAAATCGCCAAAAATTGCGCTTCGTTCTTCTGGGAAAATATGAAAGTCTTCTCTGGCAAAACCTGTTAATGTTTCTAGATCAGTGATAATGTTGTTTGATTCCTGTTGGTCTGTAAAGGTCATTTCGTAGGCTTGCGCTGAGTAGTAAACATCTCTTAACGTGCTAGTTTTGCGTTGGGTTGTTAGTTCATTGCTAAACATCGCTGCCCAAGCAAGCTGAGTGAAAGGCTTAATGTGGCGGATGTTTCTAGCGCTTCGGCTAACGTTTCTCTCGCCTAAAATGTATTGTCGTAGGGTTGGGTCATAAGCGATGTTGTCTGTGCCGCGGCTTGGCATTTCAATAGTTGGAAAAACGCCTTGATCTAGCTGACTGTAGATTTTGCTGCCGAATTCATGAAGACCGTTGATTACTTCGTTTTGACGTTCAAGTATCTTAGCTTTCTTCTGCGCCATATTTCTGTACACTCTTCAAAAGTTTGTCAATATCTGGTATGCGTTTTTCCCCAGCCAATGTTGCTGAGAACTGCGCAATTTTAGGCAGGTACTTGCTGAAAATGCCCAGACGTTTCTTTTCCATGTGCACATGTTCTTGACGTGACAGGAAATGCTGAAGTTGACGAGCTACCTCACGCAAGGCATTTGCCTCTTCACGGCGTACTTCGGGGCGATCAGCAATGAATTCTTTTCCAACCGTTTTGTATGGCACTTTTGTGCTGCAGATGTGAACGACTATTGCAATTGGCATGTCAGGTGCCACTTTGTAGCGTCTCCAATTCATAGCGGAGATAACTCGGTAGGAAACATCGCTTGCTTCATCGTACAATAAGGGGATTTTGTTGGCAAAGCGATAGATTACGAAGGTGCCCCGTTTTGGCACTCCACCACCATAGGCGATTGCCATTTCAATAGTGAAAGGATGACCTGCATACGTTGATGGTTTGCGTTGATGAACAACAAGATACTCAGGATTCAACTCTTTCATGACACCTGTCCTGAGCAAATCCTCGCCTAAAGGTGAGAGGCAACTGGCGTCTGGCGGCAAGAAATCCTTGTATTTCTTTAAATTCTGCATTAATCGAACAATTTCTTCATGTGAAAGTTTCTTTGGATTCTTGCTTGGGCTTAGCTGGCTGAACTCCAAGAATTTTTGGGCTGTGATTTCTCCAACTCGGTGAAAATGTCCCTTGAGAAAATCCGACATGTTATTGTAAGTTGTAATTTGAATAAGCCGCTGTAAAAGCTCTACGTCTACGCCGTAGGGATGTGGTGATATTTCAGTTGGCGGTTCAGGCATTTCTGTTGTGGCCCGTGTAAACTTGTAGAGCCTTCCTTTGGGGTCAACAAATGTCAAATTCGCGTAAGGATTAACCATGGCGGTCTGCTTAAAATATTCTAAAATCTTGGGCATTGCCCTAAGATAGTCACCTTCAAGAGTAAACTCTACAATAGTTCCTCGCCAATTTTCTTTGTTGATCAAAACTTTGCGATCAAGAATTATTGGCCGATTTCTTTGGATATCAATCATTAATTTAAAACTATAAATTTTTTCTTGTCCCGTAGACGAAGTAACGTAGACTGGCTGATGAGTGGTAACTTGCCCGTAGAGAACAGCCATTTTTCCTCCTAAACCGAATGTACCTCTCGTCTGTTTGAGTTTGTATTTACTGCCATAGAGAACTTGGCCAAAAGCAGAAGGAATAAATCTAGGTTGAATTCCGCTCCCATTATCTTCTACACGAAGTTTGTAAATTTGGGTTTCTTTTGTTGCTTCTCCTTCATAAGATAACCTAACATAGATTTCTGGCGGAATCCTTTGACTCTCTGCAGCATCCAAGGAGTTTTCAACAATTTCTCGAATAGCAACAAAGATGGCGCGTGAAGGATTTGTTAAGCCTGCAATGTCTCGGTTTCTATAGAAAAAGTCTGATGCGCTAATTTCTTCAAAGGTTGCTTGAGCCACTTGTTGCCTACCCACTTATTCCGATCTTATTTTTCAGTTTGCTTAGTATATTTGCTGCTTGTTCTTTAAGTTAACTGCACTTCATACTGAAAACCCCGATTTACGAAAGTGAGAAATTGCTTGGGAAATGGTAACTTTTGCTTCAAATGTGTATAATTATTAAGGTTAGGCAGCAAAATATTCATGAATTATTTTTTGGGGGCTGGTTCTGGCTTTGTCGTTTTTGTATAGTAATATTCGCCGATTCCCTTCTGGAACATGTCCATTTGTGAGGCTTCCTTGTTCACTCTGGGTCGCATTGTCGTTGGATCTCTGCGGAAGGTAATGTTCATTTCTTTGAGGAACGTGTTCATTCCTTTTCTTAAACTTGTTGGGGGATTAGCTAAGCCACTTACACCTGGTTCTCCATTGAAAACCATCAATCGATCTGCGATGAAATCTTGCGTCACTACGTCATGTTCAACTACAAACGCTGGTATGCCATGTGCTTCAACTACTCGTCGCAGTGTTTTAGCCATGTTGAGACGTTCTTCAACATCCAAATACGCACTCGGTTCGTCAAGAAGGAACAAATCAGTTTTTCGGCTGAGGCATGCAGCAATTGCAACTTTTTGCAGTTCACCACCGGATAGTTCCATCACATTTCTGTCCATTAGAACCTGAAGCCTTAAAGGTTGGGCAATTTCGGTTTTGTACCAACTAGAAGTAAAGTTTTCTTTGGCTACACTCATTAGAAGTTCCGCTACTGTGCCTGCGTAGTCTGGTGCAATGTACTGGGGTTTGTAGCTGACAGTTAACTCTCCAAGTTTTTGTTTATCATCAGTCTCTTCAAGTCCTGCAAGAATTTTTACAAACGTCGTTTTTCCGATGCCGTTAGGTCCAAGAATACCAATGATTTCACCGCGTAAAATCTCACCTGGCTCAACGGATAATTCGAAACCTTTGAAGGTTTTCTTCATGCTATTCCATTTAAGAAGTGCATCGCCTAGGTTGGTGCCTGCAGTTGGCGGTTTCTCGTGAAAAACGATGGATTCTTTACGGAACATTATGTTCTCGTCTGGAATGTAGCCTTGCAAGTAAATGTTAATCCCTGTTCTGACACCATGTACATGTGATACGACACCGTAAACGCCTGGTTCCCCGTAGAATAGGCAAATTTGATCTGAAAGGTAATCAATAATGGCTAAGTCATGTTCCGCTACAATTATGGTTTTTTGCTGTTCTTTGAGACCGCGGATCGTTTTTGCAACTACAAGCCTTTGCTTCACATCCAAGTAGCTTGACGGCTCATCAAAAAGGTAAACATCAGCCTCACGGCTAAGCGCCGCCGCAACAGCAACCCGTTGAAGTTCTCCACCGCTCAGAACATCTAAAGGTCTATCCCAAATCTTTTTGAGTTCAAACTCTTCAGCAAGAGCATCAAGCTGTTTTCTTTCATCAACCTTTTCTAGCAAATCACCGACTTTCCCAGTGATCGCTTTAGGAATTTTGTCTACATACTGGGGTTTGCTGCTGACCTTGAGTTTTTTCTCACTCATCTTTTGGAAGTAATCTTGAAGGCTTGAACCACGATAATACTGAATTATTTCTGGCCAATCTGGCGGGTCATCGTATTTGCCAAGGTTTGGTTTGATTTCGCCTGAAAACACCTTAAGCGTGGTTGTTTTGCCAATGCCGTTTTGACCAAGCAAACCAAGCACCGTGCCTGGCGAGGGCATCGGTAAACGGAAAAGCTTGAAGCTGTTTGCACTGAAACGGTGGCTACAATCCTTTTCTAACTCGTCAGGAAGGTTAACGATGCTGATAGCTTTGAAGGGGCACTTTTTTACACAGATGCCGCAGCCGCTGCAAAGTGTTTCGGCAATGACTGCTTTGTTTCCTTCGACTTTGATGGCTTCTACTCGGCTTCTTACCATAGGGCAGAAGCTAACGCAGAGTGAATTGCATTTTTTGACTTTGCATTTATCTTCATTAAGTACAGCGATTCGTGTCATAGCTAAACGTCCAGTAATGAAGTTAACATGTCAGTTATAAATTTAAACCAGCCAGATTAGTTTTATCACATTTTGGGTGCTCTAAGAAAGAAGAAGAAGAACTTCGCAGGGGCACACTTCTTCTTCTTTCACAAATAACTCGAGAGAAGAAGGAGGCTCAGTGCTGTGTCCGATTGTCCTTCTCCTTCTTTCAATTAGAAGCTTTACAAGTAGAAGTAGGACGCGGTGCTGAGCGCGACTGTCCTACTTCTTCTACCAGAGAAGAACAACAACAGTTGCGCGTAGCACCGGGTGTTGTTCTTCTCTAAACAATCGGCCCAGTAATGGAAAAGCTGAGGGCAACTGTATGGGTTCCAAACCTCAGCGCTAAGAAAACATTGTGAACTGAAGATTTTTTCATTGACTCAAAAAGAAGTCTCAAAATAGGCAGAAAATTTTCACTTAAAAGAAAAATATAAAAAATTTACTTCGGCATTGAACTTACCATTCTTCTTCTTCCCACTCTTCGTCTTCGCCTTCTTCCCATTCATCTTCTTCTTCGAATATCATGTCTTTTTTCACCTCACATAAAAACGCTTTATGCTACCTATCGTTACGGAAGTTTAAAACATTTAGATTCGACAACTGTCGTTAATCCTGAAGGTGAATTTTGGAAAAAACATATCTTTTGAGCGCGATTTTTCTACTAAACCTTTTGAGTCCTTACTCTTGCAGTGTCCTGAGGCAGAATTTTTATATAAAACCTAACAACATAACGCTTCCAATCGAGAAGAGTTGGGAAATGAGAAAAATATTCAAAATAATTCTAGTCGTATTAGCTGTTTTAATAGTCATATTTGTTGCTTTTGCTGCAATAATATTTCTAGATGTGGCTGCCTATACAGCAACTGGATCGCAAACTCTTACTCCAATCGGGTCTTCAATTGGAAAAGCCTTAGTCATTTATGACCCAGGATTGTCAGGAACCGCAAAAGGTGTCGCGGACAAAGTTGCCAGTGACCTGCAAGCCCAAAGCTATATCGTTACGTTGGCTGGCATAAAAAGCTCAGCCGCAGCTAAAACCTCAGGTTACAGCATCGTTGTCGTTGGAGGACCAATCTACGCCGGCTCACCCACCAATTCAGTTAAAGACTGTTTAAGTAACTTGAAACCTGATTCTGGAACCAAGGTCGGCGTATTCGGAAGTGGCCAAGGCGCAACCTCGCAAAGTGACATAAACATGATAAAAAGCTCAGTACCAGCTCTCTCAAACACAGGTTCTTTATCAAATGCTATAGTTGTTAAAATCGGAGACAAAGAAGACCTCAACACGCGAGCATCAGACTTCGTAAATCAGCTAGTGCAGTAAAAACTAACTAAACAACCCGACCATTCTTTTCTTCTTAAGAATCTAAAAACTAAACACCAATCGTTAATCGGCCAGTATCACAATAGATAAATTTCCCAAAAACGTTTTCTCATCTTGGGATGATGTGAGGCGACGGCTTCGAGCCCTAAGCTGTGAGAAATCGTCAAATAACGCTGACCCAAAATACAAGGAATTGATTTCTTTGCAATTTTCAATGTAAAAGCAAAATAACCTGCATGTTTCTTTCCTTCTGAGCGAACCATGTATGATTAATGACTTTAACCTTGTAGCAACCACTTCGCGGGGAAACGAGCGTCCAATGTGCAACGAACTGCTCTACCTGCTAAAAGAACAGCTTGGCGATGACCAAGCGGAAACCAGCAAAACCAAAGTCAGAGGTTTAATCGTTGGAAAAACTGCCTTAGACCCAATTGTTGCTATAGAGAAATTGCGCAGTATTCTAATAGAGCGTCCTTATGAGTTCCGCTACGCCCTGAGAATTTTACCCATTGAAAAGGTTGTACCTACAGATTTGGCAGAAATAAAGCGCGCAACTGAAGAATTAGCCTCAAGAATCGGCGAACTGGAAACTTTCAGGGTTACAGTTGAAAAACGTTTTACCCCTCTTCATTCGAAAGACATTATTGAAGCAGCTGCAGGCGATATAAAGCGCAAAGCCGACCTTGAAAATCCAGACAAAATCTTGCTTATCGAAGTTCTCGGAGCTTTAACCGGTCTATCGTTGTTAAAACCAAACGATATGTTGGCTGTAATTAAAGAAAAAATGCTCTAAAGCTGAGTCGATAGCAATGCTATTCGCTCAATAACCAGGCTAATTATAGCTTTTTCAACATCATCATTTTTCATTATTGTTTTAATTTCTTCATCAGTAATTTGAAATGCTTTTTTGATTTTGACTTTCTTGGTTTCTGTCATATCAAGAACCTGTTCGTCCGGATCCGCTCCAACGCATTTGGTCACCGCTTGAAGCACAGTTTGGAGCTGGGCTTGGTTTTCACCGATTATAACTGCTGCCATGTTTTTGGTTTCTGGTTTTATGCCGCAACGTTGGATTGCTTTCTTTATTTGCCGCTGTCCTGAAGCGTAAAGAATTGTTTCCATTGCTAGACTTTTAGAAATGTTTGTTTTGTTTTGGAAAGCTTGCAACGCATTTATTGCTGCGAAATACAAGTGCTCTTGGGTGGCGATTAATTCTGCGTCGAAAAATTGAACATCTACAACTTGCTCAGTTTCTTTCCGATTGGTTTTTAGGAATTCTTCTGCTTTAGCGAACGCTATGTTTCTGTACCCTGTTATCTCCGCAAATTTGCTGTATTCGTTTAGGTAATATAGCATTTAGTGATTCCTACTGCATGTTTCTAAGAAATTCTTTAGTTAATTGTTTTGGCATGCCTGCTTTTACAAGTTTTGCGATTTCTTTTTCGATTGCACTTTTGTCCTGATGTTTTTCAATTATTTTTCTAACAGTTTCTTTAATGTCCCATGGAAAAACTATCCAGTTGCTTGTTTGTTTTTCATAGTAATCTGGTATAATTGTTGAAGTGGGTTTAGCGTATAATGTGGCAATTTTGATTTCTTTTGCGCCATTTTGTTTTAGGTGGTTTTTTGCAAGCTGTAGGCTGTTTCCTCTATCAGAGACGTCGTCTACTAAAAGGACTTTTTTGTCCGTCAGTAGCATGTTTATGCATTGTTTTAGAAGTGGCTGTTCTTTTGTTTGGTTGATTCCTTGGTAATGTTCGATTTGGATTGTGGTAAACTCTTTTGTTTCTATGAGATCAGATAGAATTCGTGCTGGAACTATGCCACCTCGTGCAATGCCTACTATAATGTCTGGTTTGTAGCCGTGGGCTTGGATTTTTTGAGCTTGGCAAAAAAGCATGGCGTATATTTGGTTCCATGTTGGCGACTTCATATTGAATGTTGGTGTTATCAGCCATTTCTTTCCCTCTTAACGCTACTTTTCGTAAAGGATCATAATTTGACTTTAGTTTGTTAAGTGTTTTCCTAAATTTGGATCTTTGGACTAAGATGAAATTGAGATGCATTTAATTTTAAAAGTTTTGGCATCGTTAATGATTCCAATTCTATCTTTAGCAGTTATAATGGTTGAAGCTCTAATCTTTTTTGGGCTAGTTTGGTATTATTTATAAAGGGGATCAGTTATTATTTCATTATTTGATGTCGGGAGGAAGGCGTCTGCAGATATGTTTCGCAATTCGTAATATTGGTTTAAAAGCCTCAGACGGATTTTTGATTATAAAATAGAAAGGAGTGTATCAAGATGGTGAAAAATATGGAAGAAGAAAAAATTAAGCATGTGCTAACGGACCCAAAGCTATCGACTATTAAAGCTATGCTGGAAAAAGACCATGCTATTGATTGCTTGTTGCTGCTACACGCTGGAAGAGGTAAATGGAAGGACGCTAAGGATTTCATGCATAAAAATAAGCTCACGTTAAGCGACGGAACTTTTAGGGCAAGAATGATTGAGATTGAATCGCTGGGTTTAGCTAAGAGCGAACGAATTGATCCGCTCAAGAAGTATTATGTCAAAACTGAATTTGGCGAGAAATTAGCTAATCTTCTTCTCGGGCTTTTCGACGAAATTAGCACTTAAGCGATTCTGTTTTTATCTTTTCTTTTCTTTAATTTTTTGAAATGTATTTTTGTTGTACATAACAATAATATGGTGTATTAAGTCATAATATTTATTAGGTTAGATTCTACAAAATATGATTCAATGAAATAACAAGAGTTGAAAAACAAAAATGAATTACATTAGAAAATTTAAGAAAAACGCAAAAGCCCTCAGCCCAGTAGTCGCATCAATCATACTAATCGCCGTCACAGTAGCCGTCAGCGTCGTCGTCGCAGCATGGATGGGAGGAATGACCATCGGACTCATGGGAAGCGCAGAACAAGCATCAATAACAAACGTACAATTCACACCAGGCGGAGCAGTTGATACATTCACCGTTCTAGTCCAGAATTCAGGCACCAATCCAATAACAATCTCAACTAACGCATATATCAACGGAGCTTCCGCAACAGATACTAACAATACGGCAGCAATCGGACTATTATCGTACACGATTCCAAAAGGTCAGTCAGGCAACATAATTCTTACTATGCCACTTAACACTCTAAGCGCAGGTTCATCGTACGCAATCAAAATGGTCACTGGAAAAGGCACTCAAATCTCATATACCGCAACATACAGCCCATAAGCTGTCAATCTTTAACATAGAAAATTCGGAGGGTAAGGTGAAGCAAGCATTCACCCAATTTTCCTTTTCTTATATCAAATTTAAGGAGTAAAAAAATCATGGTAACACAAATAAGAGAATACAATTCAGCACAGGCAATTGCCGAAGCCTTAGACAAAGAATTATCAGAAACCAAAAGCGTACTAGGCGAATATTTGCGTCGCTTAGATGAAATCCGAAACTTGGCGGAAAAATCAAAAAAAGTCCGCGAAGTCGTCATGAAGCTTGCCGGCAAAAAACCCAACAGCGAAAACCCAAGTGAAGTAACAGTAGGCACACTTAAACATCATCTTAGATGCAAACGCATTCCACGAATTAACCGCTATAGAATCCGTTGTGCGCAGTCATCAGGAACGGCTTTTGATTTTGCAAAAAGTTCGTGAAGCATTGAAATGGCTCGATCAACTCGGAGACACAGAAGGCCTCAGATACCTTGTTTTAGAAGACGAGGGCATTCCAGAACGCATACTATTCAAAATAACCTGATAAGCAATATGAAAGGAGGAAAAAATGACCCAAGCTTACTCTAATCCACTGCAAATAATCATAGCTGAATTCAAAAACATAAGTCCAGAAATTAAAGAAACTTTTATTTTCAAAACAAATGGCGAAATAATTGCTTGCGACGACTCTACGAAGGAAGAACAAAGCAAAAAACTAGCCGCTGTTTTTCTCAACTTGTCTAGTAAAGCTGACATCATTGGCGGCATTGAGAACTCTGAGCATTCAAGGTGCAGATAGCCAACTGAACATTACATCGACAAATAATCGTTACCTAGCAACTGTTTCTTCACGTTTAGCGGATGTAAAAATCGTTTCCAGCCTAACAAGTGTTGTTATTCCAGCCGTTATGACACTAATGGATCGAAGTCGATTCCGAGATCTCAGAAAACGAGGTGCTCCAAAATGTCGAGCCTGAACCGGAACAGATTGAAGAACAGGTTCTATCACTTCAAGAATCGACGTCTAATGAATTAGTCACTGAGGTGCCAGTAACTTTTAGTTCTGATCCGCCTCTTCCACAACCACAATTAACTCAGTTTATGGTGGAGAAAATCGGAGGCTTACTAGTATCATCTGATACCGTGCGGGTTGATAGTGGGGTAATTGAAAAATGGAGCGATCTATATGGCGACACTCAAATCACACAGATACACATAGAAACCTTAGAGGGCAAATCGACTACATGCAAGTTCAAAGCTGTAAAAGACGCAGATATCAGCGCTAAAGGTATAATACAAATTCCAGAAAAAATCCTTCAATCTCTACAAACTAGCAAAGGTAAACTTGTAATCGTTAAACCGGTAATTACCCAGTCTTAGGAGAGATAAAATGTGAAGCAAAAAACAAGCCCCAGCCGAGATGAAGTTTCAGTCACAAGTGAGGTCGCGGCATTGATCAGTTGGTGAAGAGAATTCTGCTTTCGCGAAGCCTAAGTGCGAGTTTAGAGGAAATACGTAAACTAAAGGGCGTCATAGGATATATTATTAGAAGTAACAGTTCAGCTATTGTAGACTTAAGTGAACCAGATAAGATTAGCGAATATGCTCTCCTTACTTCTGAAATTCATGAGTCTTGCCAAAACATCACAGACCAACTAAATCTAGGTGAGACAGAGACTGCCATAATTGAAGGCAAAGACGTTAAAGTCCTATGTCTTAGTGTGGGAGAAAATAAAATAAGCGTTTTAATGGAAAAAGACGCAAATCATGCTTGGATAATAAAAAGAATTTTATTGTAACTTGGACAAGTAAAGCTTAAATTTTTAGACTTGCCGTTTGATTTTAATTTTGCAGGAAAGCACATTAAAGAAACAACCAATAGATTTAGCAGTGAAGAATTTGACACGCGAATTCATTGTGTTCTCTCGTCTAGGAAAAACCAACGCGTTATTTGACAATCTTCATGATGCTGGAAGATTAGATATAGTATATGAATGTATAGTCACTAGCCTTTTTCTTTCTCACGGCATTCGCAGAGATGTGACTTTCCACGCTGTGTTGAATGGCCCTCCAAATCCACCAAGACACATACGAAATCGACGGCAGTTCAGTCTTTGACGTGAGGACTGATACGGATACGTGGCTGCAAATTCTTCGGAAAGTAATTGCTGGCAAATCCCATCCAGGCATTTGTATGGACAAGTCAAGCTTTGAAGCGCTACTCAAAACAGAGCCCAAAGACGCAAGGTTTATGTTTTGGAAGAGGGCGGAAAGGACGTTGCTGAGATAGAACTTGTGGAAAATGCAGTTTTTGTTCTAGGGGATCATGTGGGGTTGCCCAAGAAAGCTGAAACTTTCGCTCTTCGGTACGGCGAAAAAATTAGTTTAGGCAAACAACCTTACTTGGCTGCCTCATGCATAACAATAATCAATTACCTGCTTGACTGCAAAGTTAAGTCTCGCTTTTGAAATGTTCCCAGCCTCGAGCGGCAATAGTATGTTTCTTTCCGTTAACATCCAAGAACCATCTCTTTATCCCTTGTGACTTTTCCGATAGGTAGAAGGCATCCGCCAACTGCTTCCACTGCGGTCTCAGCGTTAACCCACACTTTTGGCTTTACAGTGACTACCAGTTCGTATTCTTCCCCGCCGTAAAGTGCAAGTTCTAAAGGGTCAAGATGGTTGAACTCGGCAAATCGTCTAACTTCGTCTGCAACAGGAATGCTATTAACGATAAAACCGACACTCACTCATTTTCCCAATCTCATATAGACTCCATGCTAAACCGTCACTTGAATCGATAGAAGCTGAGACTGCGCCTGAGTGGCTAAGTGCTAATCCCTCTTTGAGTCTGGCTTTAGGCATACAAACTGCGTTTAGCAGCACTTCGTTGAGGTTTGGAGATATTGAGCAGTTGTCTTTAAGCAAGCGTAGACCAGACGCGGATTTGCCAAAGAAACCTGTAACTGCCAAAATATCGCCTGGCTTAGCTCCATTACGTAACATTAAGACTTCTTTTTCAGCTGTTCCCAAAAGCGAAATTGAAATGATGAGATCTGAAGTTTCACTTGTGTCGCCGCCTATAATGTATGAGCCATATTCCCTTGCTCCTGCGTTTAATCCTCTTGCGATTTCTTCGATGTCTTTACGCATGAATTCTCTTGGCAAGCCTAATGCTACAAGAGCAGCTTTAGGCTGGACACCTTTTGATGCGAAGTCGCTTACGTTCATAACAATTGCTTTCCGAGCTGCTTGCCAAAGACTCATTTTTCTGGGAATATCGGTTTTGCCAACTAACATATCAGTTTTTAATACTGCAACTTGTTTTTGGTCCAAATTAATTGCGGAAACGTCATCTCCAAAAGGAACGGGCAAATTAGGCATGGTTTCCAAGTTGTTGGCTAGAATTTCAATTATTTTTCGCTCGCCTAGATCTGTGCTTTTTTCGCTTGAATAGCCACCACTTCCAGTTTTGTCGTTACCCATAAATTTATTCTCTTTCAACTAAAACATAGTCAAAAAATATAAGGTTGGTTAAGACTTTTAAAATTGACGCTTAAATGGTATGGAGAAAATTTCTTTGGTTTTCTCAGCTCCTTCTCAGGGTCACAAGATAATCCAAATGGTTGTTGCCTTTAAATCTTGAAAGACAACTTTACCTGAAAACCTTAAAAACTTGGGTTTCACTCATTAGCAAATGCGATGCCCCGATGGCTCAGCCTGGTAGAGCGGCTGCCTCGTAAGCAGCAGGCCGCGGGATCAAAGCCCGCTCGAGGCTCCATTTACTTGCTCAAGTTTCATAGTTCTTGTGAATTGCAAAAGGAAGAGTTATCTTTGAGGATACCCTTGAAATTATTATTTGCGTTCTCTTGAGTGGAAATATGTGACTAATTTCTGGCTTATTTTTTTTCTATTTAAGGATTTTGTACTTTCTTCAAGAAACAGATTTTTGACACAACAAAGGGGATTTTTTGGAGAAATGTGGGATTTGGTTTTCAAAGGTCATGATTTACTATTTTTTGTTCTGTTTTTTGTCATCTCCATTTTTTGTTTTGGTTAGGCTGCTTTTTTTATGAATTTTCGATATTTTGTGTTGTAATATATGAAGGCTGCCATCAACGAGCTTGTGTATAACACGGCTAAAGGTATGACTTGTTTCCGCTATCATTTTTCTCTCCTATACGTGTGGGAAGTACACGGTTTCTTTTGGAGTTGTTTTTTTTGGGGATGTTTTTTCCATTTTTTCCACCACTTATTTTTGATATTACTTACTCGCTAAGCGATATAAGGGTGTTTGAGACTTGTTCATAATTATTATGAAAAGTTGAATGAATAACGATCTAACTCTTTCTATTTTGTAAATTAATCATAGAAAATTGCTTTTTGAGTTTACAATTGTTGGAATTGACGCCTTTTAGATGCGTTTATGCGTGTAGTTGTGTTGTGCAGGTGAGCGATTATGCAGGTGAGTTGGAAATCTTTATTAAATATTACTATACTCGATGATAATTACATAAAGGTAGGTGATTGACATGCAGATTTTCGGACACCAACACGAAGATAAACTTAAATGCCCATACAAAGGATGCGAAAAAATATTCGACAAACCTACCGTTATAACCGATACCTCAGTCCTTCCAAGGCAAACACACTACGCCTGTCCCTACTGCATGTCCAAACTCAACCTAATAATGGACAAGGAGAAAATCTTAGAGATAAAACCAACCGAGTACTCAACAGTTTTGGATTCTCCTGCAAAATGTGCCATCTTCAGTGGGCTTCTGCAGCCAGGACAACAAATTCTGACGATGGACGAATGTCTAATATGCCCCAAAGTACTTCAATGCAACCTACGGAAAAAATAGTAGATTTGATCTAGAATCTAATGTTTGGGTTCCAAGAACCTGAAGAAGATTGCCTTTCTGTAACTTCCACATGTTCTATTACAATTACTGCTCCGATGACTATTCGGTGGTCGACGTCTCCTGTTATTGATACTCCAAGTTGATCTCTTAGAGATACCCATTTCCTATGGATACTGGCTAGCTGATGTTCCATTGATCTCCATTTGATATTCATGTTCGGTAAAATCTCCGTAGATTCGCATGAACTCTTGACCGCTTTTTTCTATCCAGAATTCTTCGCCAACTAGCTTAACGATTTTGCGCTTTATTGTGCCGAGTTCTTCGCCGCTTGAGCCATAAAAAGTAAACTCCCTGTGCAGTGAGAACGTCTTACCCTGGAGATGCATAAATTCCAACCCGTGAGTATCCAAAACGGTGAATTTGGGCGGAACCTGAACGAAGTTGCCGTCTGCTTCGCCCATCTTATTGCCTTTAAGGTCGATGAAGTCGTAGTGTTCTTTTGCGGAAAGAATTTTCTTTTGCATTATGAAATCGTTGGCTTCAATTAGGAAACTGTCGCTCATGTCAGTCACATTAGAAGATGGGTTATCTTCAATCTAAAAAGTCTTTGCAACAACTAAATTATTAAGCTACGGAAGTAAGATTGTGAGTCATTTTTGTTAACTGATTTTAACAGCAAGAATAAAGGTACTACTTTAGTCAGCTAGACAAAAACCTCAACAACTTCTGAACAGAATAAGATGAACCAGCCTGTTTTGCAGGGTAAAAGTTTATATTTCCGTTGCCTTTTTTGCTTATTTCCGAATTAAATAAAGTTCTATTAAAGTAGGGATAACAATATGGCGTATTTAACAACAACAGGTTCAGGACAGCCAGTCCTGATTCTTAAAGAAGGAACAACCCGGAGTAGAGGCAAAGAAGCCCAAAGAAACAACATTATGGCCGCACGAGTAATCGGTGAAGTACTCAAAACTACCTTAGGTCCAAGAGGCATGGACAAGATGCTCATCGACAGCCTAGGCGACATAACAATTACAAACGACGGCGCAACAATTCTAAAAGAAATAGACGTTGAACACCCAGCGGCAAAAATGATGGTTGAAATCGCAAAAACACAAGACGACATGGTCGGCGACGGAACTACAACAGCAGTAGTTCTAGCAAGCGAGCTGCTCAAGAAAGCAGAAGAACTCCTAGACCAAAACATCCACCCGATAATCTTAGTCAGCGGTTACCGAAAAGCATCACAAAAAGCAATCGAAGCCATAAACAAAATAGCTGTTCCATTAGACGTAAATGATCGCAAAACACTCCTCAAAGTAGCATTAACATCCATGAGTAGCAAATCCGTAGGCGGAGCAAAAGATCACCTGGCAGAAATTTCCATCGACGCAGTCAAACAAATCGCGGAACAACGCGGCGACAAAACCATAGCAGACATAGACAACATCCAACTCATCAAGAAAACAGGCAAAAGCCTCCTGGAAACAGAACTTATCCAAGGCATAATAATCGACAAAGAAGTAGTCAACCCAGGCATGCCGAAAAAGAAAGAGAACGCAAAAATCGCCCTGCTTGACTCGGCGCTCGAAATAGAAAAAACTGAAATTACAGCTGAAATTCGCATAAAAGACCCATCACAAATGAAAGCATTTCTAGACCAAGAAAACGACATGATGCAGAAAATGGTCACAAAAATCAAAGCATCAAAAGCCGACGTAGTTTTCTGCCAAAAAGGCATAGATGACATGGTTCAACACTTCTTAGCTAAAGAAGGCATAATGGCAGCTCGACGCGTGAAAGAATCAGACATGGAGAAACTCGCAAGAGCAACAGGCGCAAGAATAAGCAGCGACTTAGACGACCTTAAAGCATGCAGACCTCGGTATGGCAGGCTTAGTGGAAGAACGCAAAATTGGCGACGACAAAATGATATTTGTCGAAAAATGTAAAGATCCACACAGCGTGGCTATACTCATCCGCGCAGGCTTAGAACGCATGGTTGACGAAGCAGAAAGAGCCATGATCGACTCACTCTCAGTTGTCTCAGACGTAATCGAGAACAACAAAATCGTCGCAGGCGGCGGAGCAGTTGAAATCGAAATAGCTAAAGAGCTTCGCAAGTACGCAACAAAAGTCGGTGGAAGAGAACAACTAGCCGTTGAAGCATTTGCGGACGCAGTCGAAGTAATTCCAAGAGCATTAGCAGAAAACGCTGGTCTCGAACCTATAGATATCCTCGTCGAACTACGCTCAAGACACGATACTGCAGAAGGCAAAAACATAGGCATCAACGTCTTCACTGGTAAACTACAAGACAGCATTGAAAACGGAGTCATAGAACCAATAGTTGTCAAAGAACAAGCTATCAAATCAGCAGCAGAATCAGCAGCCATGATACTACGCATAGACGACGTAATAACGAGCAAGTCACCAAAAGGCGGCCCAGGCGGTCCAGGTGGACCCGGCGGAATGCCCGGCGGAGAAGAGTAAATAAACCAAATTTCTTAATTTTTCTTTTTCAATTTTAGCTTCTCTTTTTAGAAACAATTAGTTTTTTATACTTTTGATATTGCGAAACTTAATTGTTTCCTGCAAATGCTAAGCAATCAGGTCTTTCAAAGGGTTTATTCAAAGCAAGAGCTAGAAACCCTCAAAGTCCAAATACCCTGAACAGAATCTTGTAAACAACAAATAATTTAAAATAACCCATCATGTTTATTGTAGCCAATAACACGGAGAGAAGGGCGAAAAAATGAGTGAAGAAGGCGACACATTCTGGGTATCGCTAATGGAAAAATTCTTTGGAGTAATACTGTTGATTATCGGCGGAATAATGCTTTACTTCACCGCTACAAGTACAAGTTCCACGCAGCTAGGCGCATTCAGCTGGTTCTTTGGCGTAATAAGCATAGTCATGATTATTATCGGATTGTTTTTGCTTTTAGTTAAAGCGCCTGAATAAACAATTTTTTCTTTTCTTTAACTTGCATTTTGTTAATTAGCGATCAA
This sequence comes from Candidatus Bathyarchaeota archaeon, assembly GCA_963768895.1. Classification (GTDB taxonomy): domain Archaea; phylum Thermoproteota; class Bathyarchaeia; order Bathyarchaeales; family Bathycorpusculaceae; genus Bathycorpusculum. The sequence goes on along the minus strand of CAVYJU010000016.1, from coordinate 96,257 downwards.
ATTCTTGTTAAGGAAATAAAATGAAATAAAGAATGGTTCCACTATCATTTATTAACTAAAAAACCATTAGGGTTTCATAGATTAATTTGTTTGGAATGATTAGACATGCCTACCCGTCAACCAATAGTTTGCGTATTAGGACATGTAGATGCTGGAAAAACCTCTCTACTTGATGAATTGAGAAAAACTAGTGTACAAGCGCGTGAAGCAGGTGGCATGACCCAACACATCGGTGCAAGCTTCTTTCCTGTTGAAACATTAAAGCAGCTTATCGGGCCATATCTTTCAAACTTTAAAACTGGCATCGAAATCCCGGGGTTACTAATTGTTGACACGCCTGGGCATGAAGCGTTCACTAATCTTCGGCGTAGAGGCGGAAGTGTTGCCGATATTGCGATTCTCGTTGTGGATGTTTTGAGAGGTTTTGAAGCTCAGACTTTTGAGTGTATAGAAATTTTGAAAGCCCGCAAAACACCATTTATCGTTGCAGTGAACAAGATTGATCGAATTCCCGGTTGGAAATCTCAGCAGGGAACGCCTTTTTTGAAGTCTTATGCGTCGCAGTCAAGTTTTGTTCGCGAAGCATTGGATAACCGCTTATACGCTGTTATGGGTGATTTTTCCCGTTTAGGTTTTAAAACTGATCGATTTGACCACATTCGGGATTTCACTGTAAACGTTGCTTTGGTACCGACTAGCGCGAAAACTGGGGAAGGCTTATCGGAACTAGTTATGGTTTTGGTTGGGTTAACTCAGCAGTTTCTTACCAAACGTTTGCAGACCACCGAGGGTGCTGCTAAAGGTTCAGTGTTGGAAGTTAAAGAAGAGCCTGGTTTAGGTTTAACGTTAAATGCCATTGTTTATGATGGAACACTGCATAAAGATGATTTGATAGTTGTTGGCGGGAGAAATGGGCCAATCTCGGTTCGTGTTCGAGCACTTTTAGTTCCTAAACCTTTAGATGAGATGAGGGATCCAAGGGACAAGTTTACTTCTGTAGATTGTGTTTTTGCCAGTGCAGGTGTTAAAATTGTAGCCCCTGGTTTGGAGGGTGCTTTGGCTGGGGCACCATTATTTGCTGTGCCTTTAGGCGAAGATCCTGCAAAATATGCTAACCTTATAACCGAGGAGATAGGCAGAATCAGAATTGCGAAAGAAATTGAAGGCGTTATAGTTAAGGCTGACACGCTGGGGTCACTGGAAGCGATGGCTGAAATTTTGAAAGCCAACAATGTGCAAGTGCGCATTGCTGATGTTGGCGATATCAGTAAGCGCGATGTGATTGAGGCTTCCGTGGTGAAGACGCGAGAGCCGTTACTTGCAGCGATTTTAGCGTTTGGAGTTAAAACATTGCCTGACGCACAGGAAGAAGCAAACGCTAACGGTGTCCCAATTTTTAATCAACCCATCATCTACAATTTGATCGAGGCCTATATCCAGTGGGCAAAAAACAAGCGTGAAACCAAGAGTGAAGCAGAATTTGAAGCACTTGTGAAACCCGGAAAACTTAGAGTTTTGCCTAACTGTATTTTCCACCGAGCTAAGCCATTAGTTGTTGGTGTCGAAGTGCTGGGAGGACGATTAAAGCCAAAATATGGGCTTATTCGTGCTGAAGACGGAAGTGATTTAGGTGAAATTGACCAGATCCAAGATCAAGGTAAAGCAGTGCCTGAAGCGAAGGTTGGAATGGAAGTAGCGATTTCGATGGATAAACCGATTGCGGGCAGACACGTGTTTGAAAGGGATGTGTTGTTTGTTAAAGTGCCTGAGAAGGATGCGCAAGCATTGCAAAAAGTGCATGCAGACGATTTAACCGCTGAGGAGCAAGAAGTGCTTAAAGAATATATCAATCTTATGCGAAAGAAGATTCCTTTCTGGGCGGGCGTTATGTAAAGGTTATCCGCGTTCGCTGACAGCTCATGTTTGTCAAATGCATACTTGGGACGAAACTGATAGCGAGTTATTTATCCTCCGCCTACTGGCGGAAGAATAGCTAAGACATCACCATTTCTAAGCTCAGTTTCTAGCCCTCTTAATGTTGAGGTAGCGTTTCCATTTACAAGGAACTGAAGGAAGTTTTTGGGTTGCTCAGTTTTGCTGTTGTAAACATATTCCGTGAAGGGATTGCCATACTTTTTTGAGAGGGTTTTAAGGACCAAGTCAACTGTAACATTCTCGTCTTCTGAAAAACAAAGAGTCTCTTCTCTTTTGTTTACGATTTCTCTTAGACTTGTGAAGAAACGAACTTTTATTTCTACCATTTGTACGCAGCAATTATATATGAAAAATTGTGAAAAATAACCATTGCGCAAAATTGTAACTAATGTTCTGATTTTCTTTAATAAAGAAGGATTGGCTGAGGCTCTGGAACAGTCTTTAGGAGAAAAGAATGCAAAACACGGTTATTAATCGTGAATTTTCTCCAGAGCTTATCAGCCATTAAGTTAAGTTTGGCAAATGAACTATATATGTTTTTTTCATAATTTAACCCGAATTAGAAAAGAAATAAAGTAATATTCAATTATTGCTTCAGAAAGAAGAAGAAATAGATTGAAAAAAGAAAAAGTTGAATCATTCAAAATCCATAATTGTTTGAGTGTAAATTCCTATCTGCGTTGAAACAGAAAATAATTTGGGCAAGAAATAGTTATACATTTAATGCGTATAAAGAAAAACTGATGCGTAGGTCTGAAAAATTGAAATTAAGCCTGTCTAACGGACTCTTTAGTAAGCTAGGCATAAAAGAAAATTTCGAAACTGTTAAACAGCTTGGTTTTGAGAACGTTGAGTTTAACATGAAGGCGGTAAAGAAAGAGCACGATACGGATGTTTATCGTGAAAAGAAAGCTTTGGTAGCTTCTGGACTAAATTGTTTAACGCTACACTCAGCAAGTCTACATATAAAAGACCCTATCGAAATTCACCAGGCCGTTTATTACGGTAAAATCTCACTTGAGTGCGCTGTTGCCCTGAATGCACCACTTATGACTGTACACTCGAACGTTTCAAAGAAGTTGCCTCGGAATGTCAGAGAAAGGTGCCTGGATGAAATTTTTAACGACGAAATCAAGCCGTTTGCGAAAAAACTGGGCATAAAGTTGGCATTGGAGAACCTCTCTTATACGTCTACGGGGTTTGGCAAGAACGTGGAGCAGTTGGAAGAAGTTCTTGGAGTTATAGGTGACAGCAGTATAGGAATAACTTTTGATTTATGTCATGCGCTGGAAACAAGACAAACAGACAACCTGATAGAGAAGTATGGGCGGCGTGTCTGCAACGTTCACATGGCAGACAAAGCGCATAAGCCATTCATAGAACCAAAAAAAGAATTAACCTCATTTCTGGGCAAGCTACATGACTTCGGATATAATGGTCCAATAACTCTAGAGTTGGTACATACAAGCAGCATGGACGAAATTGCTAAAAGTAAGGACCTTTTTGATAAGCTTTTGCAAGAGTTTTAGTTCTTAGATTGCTACATAAGCGCTTTCTGTATAAATGTCTGTGTCGGACAAGACCCTCCCATGAATTCGGTTAGGGTCAAGTTGTCAGATGGTAGTTCAGCTGTGCCTAAAACGAAAGAAGGATGCTTCTCTAAGCTTACTTCTCGTGTATAAGCTGTTTTGCTAAAGGCTAATACTGTGTTTGCTTTTGAGCAAGTTATGTCTTGAAGTAAATTGTTTCTATTGTTTTCTGAGCAAGGCAGATAAGTAGCAATTATGATTATGTGATGTTTTCTTGCGAAGCTGGAAAGGTAACCGATAATTTGACTGTAAACTCTTACAGCTTCTTCATGAGGAACATCGTCGCCTAAAAAGTACCCTGCTATGTCGGAAATAACTACGAGTTTGGCATTATATTTTTGTACGGTTTCTTCCAATTTATCCAGTATAAGAGAAGTTAACTGGTAAGCGGTAAAAGCTCTTGAAATAAAGATGCGTCCAAGCACTTGTTTTGGGTTTAAGTCGTGAAGTTGGGCTAAACGGGCGATTTTATAGAGTCTAAACGTGTTTCCACCATCAACAAAAACAACATTGCTTCCTAAACCGCCAAGTTGCGTTGGCAACTGTGCTCGGACGCATAGTAAAGAAGTTGACGAAATAATGGATGGTGATCCATAAAGTACGGCGAAGTCGCCCGGTGCAAATCCTGGGAAAAGTTCGTCTACACCTGTCATGTTTAAAGACAATAAAGGTTGAGCCAATGTAGGTTTAACGATTAAATTTTGCATTCTCTTCGTTCTTCCTGTTCAAGACAAAGAGGAGGTACGTTTCTTACCCTTTTTAATACATTGAAGAAACAACCTTGTAGAATAGGGGAGGGTGTAGTGAAAGTGAAAAAGAATAAGCGCTTAGGCAGCAGCTTGCTTAGTTTCTTTTTGCAACCTTAGCATTTGAGTTGCTAAAGTAATTAGAAAAATTACTACAACCACTATAGCCGCCATCCCTATCTTATATGTGAAATCTATGTTGGCGTAGAAAAGTCGCAAAAACAGCCACAAGCATCAAGGCTAAAAACAACACTTCTTGAACGCCGCTAAAGATTTTTGGTCCAAAACTCATTTAACTCACCAATGTTACCGAAGTCCATGTACATGCGTCAGATATTAATTTTCTGCATTATATTACCTATTAATTCCTGAATTTAACGTGTATGAGAGCAAAGAGATACAAGAAGCTATTACCGTTGCATCTGTTCCCTAATTCACTTCAAATCAACGGCAAAACTTTATTTTAGTAAGAAAAGAAAACAAGAAAACTAAAACGATTAAAGGAAAACAACTTTAATAATCAGTATTGGACGAAGCGAAAATGAATCTAAAATCTGGCGTTACGATTTTGTTTCAGGGAGATAGCATTTCCGATGCTGGAAGAGAACGCAATAATTATGAAGCATTGGGAGACGGTTATGTAGTGATGACTGCCGCATGGATTTCGGCAGCGCGCCCAGAGATCGGGGTCAGATTTATTAATCGCGGAATAAGTGGTAACCGAATTCGAGATTTAAGAAATAGGTGGAAAAGAGATTGTTTGGATTTAGAACCTAACATTGTCTCAATTCTAATTGGTATCAACGATGCTCTTGGAAAACCTTTCTGGAGAGAACCAACTCCTCTGGAAAGCTTTCAATCAGACTACGAATACATATTGGAGCAAACCAGGCGCAATCCAGAAATCCAAATAGTTTTGCTTGAGCCTTTCCTACTTCCATCAAACCAAAACTATGAAGAAACAATGTGTAACTTAACTCCAAAAATAGAATTTGTTAGAGAACTCTCAAAACGATTCAGAACTGTTCTAATCCCTCTGAACGATATATTTGCAAAAGCTGCGAGTGCAAAGAATCCGTGTTTCTGGTCTCTTGATGGGGTACATCCAACTCTCGCATGGGCACGCATTAATTGCGCAATCTTGGATCAAAGGAGTAATCTCTTGTGGGAGTTTGTGTAAGTTTCATGAGCAAAACTAAACTCCTTAAAGTGCGGTAACGAGTCAAAGTTAACTTCCCGCCTAAATTGGTAGTTTCGTGCAGTTAACAGCCTCATAATGTATTTTTGCTTTGACGAACAGCAACAATTTATTATCAAGCGTAATTTTTAGTTTCGTCTTCCTGTTTGCTCAAAATGACTTTTCGTAATTAGAAATAAGATCTATCTATGAAAACATCGATCATAATATGTCATCTTGTAGCTGTGATATGGCAGTCACACACACTTAAAACTGCTGGAAATCATTCATAAGTAGAGATCGTGTAATGTTTGCGAAGGGGTAATATATCGAGTTCTGGATTGTTTTGGTTTAGGAACCTTGGTTTTATATCGCATTTCGTAATACATTTCATATGATAGAATTGGATAAGGAAAAAGAAATGATGCAGCAAAATAGCAGTATTTATAGCACAATTCAGACAGGAAATTGTGTGAATTTACCAAATTTACCAAAGAAACTGCCTAGCACATTTTTGAATGTTGGAATTGTCATCCCTACCCTAAATGAAGAAAAAAACATAGGGGTTATTCTTGATGGTTTGAAAAGCCTTGGGTTTGACAATATTTTAGTAATTGATGGAAGATCTGAAGATTGCACGGTTGAGGAAGCTACAAATAACGGTGCTAAGGTCATTTTGCAGGAGACCAAAGGGAAAGGCGCCGCTATTAAGCAGGTTCTAAATAATAATTATCTAAATGCTGACGCCATTATCCTTATGGATGCTGACGGTTCAATGTCTCCTGAAGAGGTACCTGCATTAATCAAAAGCCTAGAATCTGGAGCTGACATCGTAAAAGGTTCTCGCTTTTTAAAAGGAGGGTATACGCAGGATATGAGTGCGCTTCGACGATTGGGCAACAAACTCATGGTAACAGCGGTTAATGCTCTTTGGTCAACCAACTTTACAGATCTTTGTTACGGTTTTATTATCCTTAACAAACGAGCGATAGAAAATTTAGCTCCTATTGTGGAGTCACAGAATTTTGAGATTGAGACTGAAATCATCATAAAGGCCATAAATGGGGGTCTAATAGTAAAAGAAGTTCCAAGTGTTGAGTTAAGACGACGAAGTGGGGAATCTAATCTTCACACATTCAAAGATGGATACAGGATTTTCAGGACAATTTTTCGTGAATTCATGAAACCCACAAAAGGCATCTGAATTGAACTCATGATTTGCTTAGTTTGGGCGAATAATTAAGAAAATGTAACCTCTTTATTCAAAATCGACGATTGTTTGGTAGTTTGAATTTGGCTTTACTTAATTAGATTAGAATCAAACGTTGTCTTGTCAATTGAATCATTAAGTACTTACTCTTAAATTTCCCTATTCATCAAGTTTTGAGTATTAGTTTACGATTAACTAAAAAACCAGCTAAAACAGATTGGTTTGCAAAAAACACAATTGGTAATCCTTAATCTGATGAAGAGATGTTATCGCATTTACTTTGCATTTCTACAACTGCCAAGTTTTCAAACACTTTTGATTTTGCCTTCTCATCTGCTAACGTATAAAGGCAGAAGAAACGCTATAAGCTTTTATACGTATGTTGATGAGATGTTAAAATAATGATAATTGCTTCCGTGAGGATAAAGACTAAATGCCCTACATAAAAAGAATTGAGTTAAAGGGATTCAAGTCTTTTGGACCACAGACCATCAAAATAAACTTGGACAAAGGGTTCACGGCAGTAACTGGTCCCAATGGAAGCGGAAAATCCAACATTATGGATGCAGTGCTTTTCTCACTTGGCGAACTGAGCACGAGAAGACTACGTGCTGAAAATGCAGCTCAACTAATATTTCATGGCTCAGAAAAAGCTGGGCAAGAAAAAGCAAAAATGGCAAAAGTTGTCATACAATTTGATAATACAGATGGAACAATGCCAGTTGACACAACAACAGTCACTATTTCACGGGAAGTTTTTCGAAACGGCCAGAGCGTTTACCGGCTAAACGGTAGAAGAATGTCAAGAGCCTATATTACAGAAACACTATCAATGAGCTCAATCAGCAGTATGAGCCAAAACATTATCCCTCAGGGCACGTTAACTCGGTTAACCGATCTTACTTCTATTGAACGTCGAAGAATTATTGAAGACCTTGTTGGAATCGGGCAATATGATGCGGAAAAGGCTGAAGCTGAAGAAAAACTTCGAGCAGCTGACATTTCAATTCGAACAGCCATGGGCAGAATAGACGAAGTACAAAAACGCTTAGATGATTTAGAGCGTGAACGCAACCAACTCTTGCGATACAATTTCATTCAAAGTGAAACCAGAAAGTTCCAAGCAATAAAAATCTCAAGCGAGATAACACAAATAAACCTTAGAATAAATGAAGCAACTGGTCAAACTGAAAAAGTAAAAGCCAGAGTTGATAAATTAAAAGAACAACGAGATCTGCGCAGATCAAAACGGCATGAAATTGAAGCTGACTGGAGAAAACTCAGCGGCGAAAACCTTGAGGCAGGCGGATCGGAAGTTCTTAAAGTTCAAATAACGATCGGTGATTTAAAATCTAAACTAACTGAATTGGCGACAAGAATTAATTCAGGGCAAGGCAGCTTTGAAAGTCTGCGACGCGTAAGAGAAAACAACATTGCTCAGCAAGAAAATCTTAGAAAGGAAATACGAGAAAATCGTTTAAAAATTCGTGTGTTTCGAAGTGAATATTGTAAAATCAAGGATCAAATAGAGCAAAAAGGGCTGGAACATGAAGCTTTGGCAAAACAAACTGCTGAGCTTTGGGGTGGACTAGGCGATAACAATCAGCAAATTCGTTTAAAGCAAGCAGAAATTGAAAACCACGTTAAACGGCTTGCTTATTTAAGGTCAGAATACACAAAAGATAAATCAGCTCTGCGCCTCTGCACTGGAAGACTCAAAAACTTAGCAGTCCGAAAAGAAAAATTCCAGACAAACATAGCTGAAATTGAAAAGTCATTGTCGGAACTTGAACAAGTTCAGAAGGATCAGAAAGCTCAATTTAAAAATCTAGAACACATCATTGAACGCAAAAAGATCCAAAAAGAAACTGTTGAAAGAGAAATAAGTGAAGCCGAAAAAATAGCCAGTTCAGCTAAAGATGCTGTAATAGAATTTGCTACTCAACGAGACCTTGCAGCAACCATAGCGGCTGAAGAAAAAGCCCTGAGAAGTATTGAGGAAATGGGTAATGTCGGTGCAATAGTTGGAATTCAAGGTAGATTGCGCGAATTAATAAAAATAGATAAAAATTATAAGAAAGCCACAGAGGCGGCGGCAACTGGTTGGCTTGATGCTTTAGTTGTTTCAAACATTGAAACAGCGTTTCACTTGTGCCGAGACGCTTAGGCGTATGAAGCTAGGCAGAATCAAAATAATCCCGTCTGCAGGGAGCCATCAATGTTAAAAACAAAACCACGCCCAGCCGAGATGGCGTAGTTGGTGCACTTTCAAGCTTCATGAAGTTTGAAAGCAAGTATGATTTAGCGGTGAACTATGTTTTCGGAGACACCGTAGTTGTTTCAGACGATAGAACAGCGTTTGCTCTTTCGAACGAAGGCTACAGAGCAGTTACTGTTAACGGCGATTTGTATGAGCCAGGTGCTTTCGAAAGCGGCTATTACCGTGCGCCAATCGATTTCTCCACGATTATTCCAAGCGAGAATGCTTTGAAAAGCTTAGATGAAGCGGTCAAAGCTCTTCAAACACATCTCACTCAAAGAGGAACAGACATAACTAGTATCGAGGAAGAAATTGAACGAAGCAAAATCGAAATCACCCGTTTAACAGAATCCATCGCAACTTTAGACAGGGAAATAGTTAGAATTAAAAGAAGCGTTAAGAGAACGCAATTCAATATTCGGCATACTGAAAAGTACGGTGGCAAACTTGAGCGTGAAGCAGCTGCTTACAAGGGTCGCATGAGCATGTACATGAATGAACGGAATTCTATCAGAAAAGAAGATCAGAGATTGCATGCTGATATTGTTAATTTAAGATTGAAAACTGATGTTGTGCACATTCAAGAACTTGAAGTTCAACGTGAAAAACTTGGAGAGGAAATAAACAATCTACGCCAGAAATCAGGGTCAACTCAAACAGAAATTTCAACTTACCAATCTCAATTTGACCGAGTTCTGCGAAATGGTTACAAAAACATCAAAATTCAGATAGTTAAAGTTGAGCAACAACAGAAAAAACTGGAAAAAGAAGTTGCTGAGGCAATTCAAGAACGAGAGACAATTAAGAGAGAGCTCGACGAGTTAGACAAAAACCGAGTTGAACTCTCAAAAGCAGTCTTTTCTGCACGCGAAGAATCCAAAAAATTCACTTCGCAAATAGATAGTATTGATGCTGACTTACGTTTACTCGATTCGGAGTATGAGCAGGCAGAGAGGCTACTAAACCAACTTCAACTAAGCATGGAAACTAGTCAACTTCGTCTTCAGCAACTCCAATATCAACTTCGCCAATTCGGTTACGAACAGCCATTTGAAACAAATCAAAAACAGGTTGAAGATGCAGAAACAACTATCCGCATGATGCAATTTGAAATAGAAAGAATTGGCGCCATAAACCAGCTAGCGCTTTCTCATTATTCTGAGCAGATTTCTAGGTATAGAGAATTGTCGGTGCGTTTGAACGAGCTGGAAAAGGAAAAGCAAGCTATCGTTCAGTTCATGGATGAGATCGAATCTAAAAAACGTAAAGTTTTCATGACCGCCTTCGAAAAAATCAATATTGGACTCAAAACTTACTTTTCCAAACTGACCGGGGGTGGAGAAGCTACGCTTAAGCTTGAAAACCCAGATGAGCCTTTTGCTGGCGGTATAGATATGATTGTGCAGTTCCCAAACAAACCCTCAATTGTTGTTAGCGGGGCGAGTGGTGGTGAACGATCAGTTTCAGCTGTGAGCTTTATTTTCTCATTAAAAGAATTCACTCCTGCATCCTTCTACATTCTCGACGAGGTTGATGCGCACTTAGACGCATACCATACGGCTAAGCTTGCTGAAGTGCTGCTTGAAGAAGCTGCAAAAATGCAGTTTGTTGTAATCAGTCTGCGGCCTGAAATGGTTAACAAAGCACAAAAAGTCTATGGTGTCTATGAACGAAATGGGGTCTCAAATGTGGTTACAGCAAAGTTCCCCGCGGAGGTTGCAGCTTAAATGGCTTCTGCATCGACAACCCCACTTCGAAGACCCTTCTATCTTCGCCCGCCATGGAACATTCTATTTGAAATTAGCAAGCTTGAGAAGCTTACTCCTTGGAACGTCAATATAGCTTACCTGTTGCAGTCATTTCTTACTGAAATGGATCGAACAGAAAAAGTAGATTTCCGCGCCTCAGGTGTCGCATTGGATTCTTCGGCACTTATTTACTTAATGAAGTCCAAACTGTTGCTTACTTTGCAAGAGCCTCCAGTGCTGCCGCCTAAAGGTCCACAGGACTTTGTTCCTCCACCTCTATTCTTGCCACTTCGTCACGAGTTAACTTCTACAACTATTCAGCATTTGCTTGAAGTCTTAGATGAAGTGCTAAAGGGTGAAAAACTTCTTCATTTAAATCACACGGTTGAGCAGCATCCTGTTCTTCCATCTGTCACAGATTTGCTGCCACAGTTTGATAGGTTTATTGCTGAACTCGAATTGCAGGTTGATCAGCTATACGCCATCTTATGCGAAAAAGTGAAAGGCTCAGGAATAATAGATTTTTCAACGTTAACGAAAGGCTCATCTAGAATTGAAGCGTTAAGAATGTTTATTTATCTCTTGTTTTTAGCTCAGGATGGCATGGTAAGTCTATGGCAAAATGAAGAAACTGAAGAATTATACATTGCAGTGGGGAAACTAAACGTTGGAAAAGCCGAAACAACAACCAGTTGATTTAACCCCTGAAGCAGAGCAAGCGCAGGATAACGAGCGAAAAGCCCACTGCATCGCACTTATGGAAGCAGCATTATTTGTTGCTGGTCGTCCACTAGATGTTAATGAGCTGTGCCAAGTCATCGGCAGTCGCTCAAAAAAGAAAGCCATGAAGTTTGCTAACACTCTTATTCAAGAGTATAATGCAAGAAATACAGCACTGGAGATTTTAGCTTTAAAAGATGAACGCTTCGTACTTCAGGTTAAAGCAGAATTTACTCATTTGATCCAAAAACTTGTGAATCGTCCATTGCTCTCTTCTGGACCGTTAAAAACGCTTTCTTATATTGCCCTTAGGCAGCCAATTTCCCAGAAAAGGGTAATTGATGTTAGGGGACAGCATGCATATGGTCATATAAAGGAGCTAAAAGAAAGGCGTTTAATTCAGGCCGAAAAAAGCGGACGTTCAATGGCGTTGAAAACGACTAGTGACTTCGCTGACTATTTCGGGCTGCCGAATGATATCACTGAGATGAAAAAAAACTTGAAGAAGATTTTTGGTGATGCCTTAAAAGATGAGGCAGAAAAGTAACAAGAAACATTTTTTGGCAAAGAAGCTTTCTTAAGATGGATACGTTTATATGGAAATTAACCGTTTTAGTGACTACTCGAATTAAGTATCCATAAAAAGGAATGTAGATTATGTCTTTCCATAGCAGTATGTACAAAAGAAAACTCTCAGGCGGCAAAAAAAGAGCTTACAGGTCAAAGAAAAAATATGAGGTAGGCGGATATGCAGCGGAAACAGTACTTGGCGAACCAAAAAGAAAAAGCACAAGAGGCTTAGGCGGTATAAGCAAAGTTAAAGTTTTAACCGACAAATTCGCTTCAGTAACCGACCCAAAAACCGGCAAGACACAAAAAACTGAAATCACACGTGTAGTGAAAAACGGTGCGAACGTTGATTTTAACAGAAGAGGCGTTATAACCAAAGGCGCAGAAATCGAAACCACTCTGGGTCAAGCAAAAGTTACAAGTCGCCCAGGCAGTGATGGCGTAATCAACGCAGTCTTGATTGCAGGCAAAGAGAAAAGCTAAAAATTTATTTAGTATTTTGTCGGCTGTTGCTGGTTTTTAATTTTCATTAATTGTTTTGCTATCTTTTGAATTATCTTTTCTTTTGCTTCTTTCTTTTCAACAAGCAACATTCCAGTCTTTGCCCAGGGCATTTTGGGGAAATGAGCTTCAAGTTTAATCTCATTCTTCAATCCTAACTTGTCAGTTGCTTCTTTGAGCTCCGTGATTTTTGGGGATTGCACTGCTAAATTTTTTGATACTCGTCGACCCTTTTTTCTGGTTTTTGAAGAGTCAAAGTATACGGGCCAAATTATTGCTTTATCGAGTTTTTTCACGTTGTTTCACCATTTATTTGTGGGCGTAATAACCTACGAGTTTTTGGTTTACTTCGTCTATCCTTGTGAATCCGAAGCGTTCAAACTGTATTATTGCGTCTGGCTTTAACTTTTTGCAAGCGCTTTCAGCAAAACCTTCAATAATTATCGCGTCTGGCATGACTATTTGGCATGGGAACTCCTCGTTTTTAGGTATCCATTGGATGAGCGGAGCTTTAATTTTTCTGACATCCTCATAGGATTCGCTGAGAAAAGTTGCGGTTTCTGAATTACCTATTTTACTTTCGATCTTGACGTTAAAAATTTCCATGAGCCTAATGACATCGCCCGTTTTCATAGCTTCTGCATCTTTCTTTGAAATCCAGAAAGTTACTGCTTTCTCATTCCCGTGAGGCGACACAGTGTATTCTCTGAAGCCTTGCTCAGGTTTCTCAGGATGCATAGGAAGTTTTGGATGGAAGATTTTCGGCACTTCCAAAACGTTAAGCTCAACAGGCTTGGGCACGAAGAAGTATCTGTGACTTGTGGCAGTCAAGGATTTTGCGGTTGTAAGAAAACAGGTTTTCCCAGCTTAATGTAACATCATTTGATTTTATTCCAACATCAATAATCATTTTTTTGATGGCTTCTGGTGTTATACCACGTTTCCTAAGTGCTAAGAACGTGCCAAGCCGTGGATCATCAAAGCCTGTGTATATGCCTTCTTTTACGCCCTGAACAATCTTAGATTTACTCAGGAAAGCTCCAGTGATTTTTAACCTACCATAATGTATGGCTTCAGGGTATTCCCAACCCAAGTATTTGTACATATATTTTTGGCGAACCATGTTAGTGTAGTGTTCTTTTCCGCGGATGATATGAGTCATTCCCATCAGATGGTCGTCTATGCCCGCAGCCAAATTGTAGAGAGGCCAAACACTGTATTTGCTTCCTACCCGTGGATGAGGATACTTTTTTGTATCAATGATTCTAAGCGCTGGCCAATCACGAACTGCAGGGTTTGGATTTTCTAAGTCTGTCTTTACACGGACCACAGCTTGGCCTTCTGTATAGCCACCGTTTAACATACGGTGCCAACGTTCTAAATTCTCGACAGCCGACAGGTTTCTGCATGGACAAGCTTGTTTTGCTACAATTTTTTTCCTAAATTCTTCAGGCGTGCACTCACAAACGTATGCATTACCATCTCCAATTAGGCGCTCCGTATACTCATAGTAAATTAATAATCGGTCGCTTTGGATATATTCTTCGTCAACTTTGCAGCCTAGCCATTTTAGATCTTGCTTAATGCTTTCATAAAATTCTAAAGATGGTTTTTTGATTTTAGGATCAGTATCTTCAAATCGCAAAATAAATTTGCCTTTGTACATGCGGGCGTATTCATGGCTTAACAGAATTGCTCTTGCTGAACCCAGATGCAGAACACAATCAGGGTTGGGAGAAAAACGGGTCACAATCTGAGCGTACTTATCAGCATTAGGAAGTGGGGGCAGCTTTTTTTCTTCTATTTTCTCTTTCTTTTGAGTTTCAGGCCATTTTTCCTCAACAATTGCCTTCTGCTCTGCCAATTTGAGGCTGTTAACTTCATTTACAACTGAGTTAATTATGATTGAGAGCTCTTTTATCTTGGATCTTAGGTCTTGTCTTTCGCCAAGAATTTTGCCGACCATGGCGCCTGCTTGAGCTTTGCCATCATGCGAAACTGCATTTAGCAGAGCAGCTTTTCGAATCTGTTCTCTAAGATCATTATCGTTTTCAAGTGCCAAATTCTTTACGCTCGCTGAAACATTACCTGTTTCTTTTAATCAAGAATTCAGAGAACTCTTTTAGTTTTTCCTTGGCGTCAGGAGTTGGCAAAAGTTTTTCGGTATCTTTCCAACTTTCTGCAACCATCCGTTCCGCAGTGCGTTTAACATATTCGAAAGCGTTGTATTTTTGCATTAATGCTATTGCTTCATCGCGAAGGGCTTGATCGGAAGTGTGCATGTTAAGAATTTCAATTAGACGTTTTTTTTCGTTAGTTTTGGCTTTTTTTAGCGTATAAATAACTATTAAACTTCTTTTGCCTTCGGTAATATCTTGTCCGACACCGCCTTTCTTTTTTGCAAACTCTTCACCCGTTAAATCCAATATGTCGTCTTGCATTTGGAAGGCAACGCCGATGCTTTCGGCAAAACGCCCAAGGTTTTCGACTAGTGGCTTGTTTGCGCCTGCTAGAACAGCCGCTATTTTTGCTGCCATTCGAGCAAGTGTTCCAGTTTTGTAAGCACACATCTGCAGGTAATCTCCCTCTTCCAACTCATCTGCATTGGCTATGCCTCGGTGCCATGCAATATCCATCGCTTGTCCCATGCTGAGATTAATCATTTCTTGCAGGTAAACCTCGTATACATCCCTTTGCGTCTCTGGTGTAAGCTTTGTTCTTTGCTCCATCAGGGGCAGGAGGGGCAGATAGTACATTGCGTTTCCAGCGTTAACAGCGATGTCTGTTTCAAAAATTTTATATGTACAGGGTTTGCCTCGTCGCATTTCTGAGGAATCTTCAATGTCATCAATTACTAATGTTCCGTTGTGTATAACTTCTGGGATAATTGAGAAGTCCAAGTAGCAATCCGCTTTTTTGCCAAGTGCTTCGCATATAAGCAGGAATAGGACTGGCCGCCACCTTTTTCCACCTCGGTCTAGCATGTCCCAAATGGGGTCAGCTATTGCTTTATTGAGTGGTTCTAGATTGTAACTGAAAATAGGAGGGTTAATTTTGAAAAGAACCGCGTTTTTGCTGAATTTTCTTGGAATGTATTTTTCAATTGTTTTGTCAATTAAGGGCGCTTTTTCTTCAAGAAACCTTTCAATATCCACTTTTTATTGCGCTCCTCTTTTAGCGTATTTTTCTAAGTTAAATCCTCTGGCCTGAAGCCACTGTGCAGTTTTACCAGTAATTACCATCGGTGTTTTTGATAAATCACCTATTTTTTCTACACCTACAAGAAACATAACGTTTCGCAGTTCCTCAATTAAACATGAAAGCTTATTCTCAGTTTCTTTTGTGCCATTAACTGCAGTTTGAAGAATTGGCTGAGAAATGCTTGCTAAACATGCGTTAAGCCCCAAAGTTTTAGCTATATCAGTACCGCTTCTCACGCCCCCTGAAGCAATTATAGGCAATTTTACTGTTTGCGCTGTCTCGATAAGGCTAACTGCAGTTGTTATACCCCAATCCCAGAAGGTCTTCCCTAAAAAATGTTCTATCTCTTCTTCTTTTTCATTTGACCTGAAGTATTCAACGGCTGCGAAGCTTGTTCCGCCTACTCCACCAATATCGATGGCTTTAACCCCTGCCGTTTCAAGCGCTTTCGCATCTTCCGCGGAGATTCCTGATCCCGTCTCTTTAACTATCACTGGCGTATCAAGTGCACCGACTATTTCACTAATTTTTGCCAAAACGCCTTCAAAATTAGTTTGTCCCTCAGGTTGGACAGCTTCTTGCAAAGCATTCAAATGTATCGCCACTGCGTCGGCATCTATCATTTCAACAACTTTCTTAACTTCCTTCAATCCGTATCCATGGACTAATTGAACGCCGCCAATGTTTGCGATTAAGAAGGCATGTGGGGCTTTCTTGCGTGCAACCGAATAGGTTTTTTCCAGTTCTTTTTTTTCGATCGCTGCTCTTTGGCTTCCAACACCCATCCCTAAACCAAGGTTTTCCACGGCTTCGGCGATTGATGCATTTATTTTGATTGCTTGCGCTGTTCCTCCAGTCATGGCACCGACAATAATGGGCGCCGAAAATTTTTTGCCTAAAAAAGTAGTGGATAGATCTATTTTTTTCTTGTTAACCTCTGGCAAAGCTCGATGAATAAGTTGGATATCTTCAAAGCCCGCAGTCGCATTCTTGGCTTGAGCTTTATTGGCCAAACAAATTCTGATATGGTCACCTTTACGTTTGCCAGTGTCCTCAGCCATCTTACGCCTTCTCTATTTCAGTTCCAAGTACACTTTGGTCCGTTAAGGCCCGGTAAATAGATAGTCCTTTCGTAGCTCCGGTAATTGTAACTCGTACTCCTTGCTCAATTGCTGGAATAAGTTCAGCGATTTTGCCTGCCATGCCTCCGGTGACATCTGTGTTTGCTGCTTTGCCGATTTTAGGCTGAATCTGCTTTAATTCCGCTAACGTTAGGTGCTTGTATGCTTTCGCGGTCGGGTTTGTTTTGGGGTCGGAATCGTATAATCCGTCTGTGTCAACTCCAAGAACTATTTTTGAGGCTTTGTATTTGATCGCTAAGTAAGAAACTAATTGGTCACCTGAAAGTATTGTAAACCCCAATTTATCATCTAAGACTGCGTCACCATACATGACGGGGGTGAATGTCATTTTCTGCATTGCTTTTATTACAGTTTCGTCAAAAGATTTGATTTTCCCATTTTCAGTTATTATGCAAGATGATGGTGCGATGCTTAGGGCTGGGACTTCATGCCAAATAAGCGCGTCCATAACTAGCCCGTTTAGTACAGTCATTACATGATGAGTTTCTGCAAAGCCAAGTTTTTGAGTAGGGTCTTCTTTGTAGCCTTCTTTTATTCCGTACTTTGCTGCGGTTGGATGGCCAAAGCTGCCGCCTCCATGTACAATTATCAGGTTATCAAGATCTGCCCGCTTTATTTCTTCTGCTAAACGGTTTATTATTTCTGTTTTTGCGGCTAATGGTTCTGCTTTGTCTGTGATGGCTGAACCGCCGATTTTCAGGATTATTGGTTTCGCGTCGTTCAAGTTCTATGCACCTTTACATTTGATATTAGAGCACTTATTGAAAAGCATTACCGAGAATGGAATAGGGGCAAAGCTTTGTGTGAAACAAAAACTAAGAAAAGAAACTAATAGATCTTGATAATACCATTTTCAATGATGATTTTGGTGCCTGTTTTGATTTTTGAGATGTCAATTTTGTCAACGCATGGGATTTCGCTAATTATGGCTCCGACGGCAACAACGGTTTCACATTCTTTGTTTATCATACCTGCAGGGGCCATGCCATTTTTCTTCATGCGATAGAGCGTGTATGAGCCTACGGTTGAGCCTTTCCCCGTTGGGAACACGAGGATTTTGTCTTTGACGCTTTGCCCTTGCAATTCATGTCCTTTTTCTATTACAATTCCTGTATTTGGATCTACTCCACCGTAGAATGATATGGGCTGTATAGTGACGAGGGCTTGGCCTTCGCCTTTGCCTTTCGAAATTAATCTGCCCTTTAGCTGTTCCATTTTCCAGTCACCGCAGCTTGGACGCAATCTTCAATACTACCCATTTTAGTTTTCATGTTATTCTGTCTTGAATAAAAGCACCCTTTCGCCGAAGTCGTTGCAAGAGATTTGAACCTGCCTTTTAACGGTGCTACTGCCATACATGTGTCGCAAGCGAATTTGGCCCCAGATGCTTCAATGATTTTAGTGTAGCCGCGTTTGTCAGCAAGTTGTTTGGCCGTCCGTGAAGTGGCAACCCAAAATTCCGTGCCTTCAGCAACTTTTTTCCCTTTCAACAATTCTGCCACCTTCGCGATTTCATTGACCGAACAATGAGGGCAACCAACGCACACTAACTCAATGTCTGTTACAAAGTCGTTGATGGCATCATATGCATTCATAATATCAGCTTGCTCGACTATCACTGTCTCTTTCGGTTGAGTCTGCAATTCAGCTCCAGGAGTTACGCCTTTCATATAGAAAAGTGGTTTTGCACCGTAAGTAACAACAGACGCACAGAAAGACTTGAGCTCATCAAGATCAACCGATTTTATCCCTGTAATGTAAGAAATTTTGTTTTCTGCCTTTTTGCCAATCGCATAACCCAATGCTCCCCAATCTGAAAGCTTGGTTATTTCAGCGTTTACTTGCACGTGAACGTCGGGAACTCTGTTTTCATCCAAATGCAATCCGTAGCAAGGTGTTTTTCCCACGAATGCCGCTGCTAATGCGGATGGGCCGCCTTCGCGATTAGTTTTTGCCCCTATCACAGAGTTCGCAAAAGTGACAGCTGAGCTTTCAGACCAAGCGAGGTGTTCTCCATAAAGAGGTAAATTACCAATCAAGTAGGGTGTGCAGGTGCAACTGACAAGTATGCCCATGCGTTCGAAGGCATCGATTACAAGGTTTTGTTTTTCAGCAAACTCTGGGCTAATTCCCAATTCTTGCCAATTTTCTAGATCCATGCCTGCAGGGTTTAGGGTGGTTAACACTTTTACTCTGCCGTCTTTGGCTAACTCGTTAAGGAACTCTAACCCTGCGTCGCCTAGATTATGGTAGGATACGCCTGCGACTTGGACGCTGCCCACTTTAATTAGGCTTTTTGCACCGTAAATCTCACCAAGAGCGGTGAGGATTTCCATGCTTTTCTGGACAGCGTAGCCTTCATCACCCTCCAGCATTTTCTGTTCTTGCTTAGTTAACTGCATATTTCATCACAGGTATTTGCCTAAATCCACTTTAACGTATTGTTCTTTTTTGAAGCCCTTACCCGTTGTTACAAGAGGTGCAGTTGCGTCTAAACCTGCTTTGGCGGTAGTCGCTTTCTTGCCCTCGGTCAAGTCGCCTGATGGATCAAGCGAAGAACCAGGCTGATTAGAAAGAATAACTGCATTCTTATCAGCTTGGAACCTTGTGGCGATAGCCCATTCTACATCATGTGGGTCATATATGTTAATGTCTTCATCAACTACAACACAGTGCTTGAGCGATTTGTGTCCTTCAAAAGCGGCGAAAATCGCTTTTTTGCCATCATCACCGTTTTGCTTTTTAATCTGGATAACAGCATGGAGCCAACTGCATCCGCCGGGGGTGATGTACACGTCTTTGCATTGACAAACTTTGTTAACTTCATTGTAAATTGTGGGTTCTTTTGGCATACCCATGAGAAATTTGTGTTCGTTTTTGCCTGCAAGAATAGTTTGATAGATTGGGTTCTTTCGGTGGGTAATACATTTGATTTCCACGATTGGTTGCTGACGTACGCGGTCAACTACCCCAGTTAAGTCTAAAAAAGGTCCTTCAGTTGCTTTTTCCTTGGTAATGCGTCCTTCAAGCACGAACTCGCATTCCGCTGGAACTTCCAAATCAATAGTTTTGCACTTAACAAGCTCCGTTTTTTCTAGTGCATTAGCCATTCCCAATTCATCAATTCCTTTAGGTAGAGATGTTGCAGCTGAAAGCAGTACGGCAGTGGAGTTGCCTAAGCAGATGGCTATGTCGAGTTCGCCGCCGGCTTTTTTGAGAGCCGTGTCAGTTCCTCGGTCTTCAACGATTCGCGCAACGAAGTGGTTTTTGTCCCTAAACATTAGACGGTGAAAGCACATGTTTCTGCCAAACTCTGGGTCTTTGATGATGGTGACTGCTGAGGCGATGTATTTTCCCCCGTCCTTTTCGGTATAGTGCATTATTGGGAGTTTAGTTAAATCAACATTGGTTTCCACGACTTCTTGGCAACTGCCTTTTGAAATTACCTGTGGAGGCACAGGTTGCTGAATAGCGTCGGAAAGTATTGGCAGCAATTGATCCTTGCTTATTCCGAGTGAATTTGCGATTAAATCTTTAGAGGAAACAAGACCTGCGACAACAGGATAACTTGATTCTTTTATT
Source organism: Candidatus Bathyarchaeota archaeon (assembly GCA_963768895.1). Lineage (GTDB taxonomy): Archaea > Thermoproteota > Bathyarchaeia > Bathyarchaeales > Bathycorpusculaceae > Bathycorpusculum. The sequence continues at coordinate 75,876 of CAVYJU010000016.1, read as the reverse complement.
TTCTCAAAGTAAACTGGTTTCTCTCCTAGTGCATCAATTATTCCTGCAATCTCAAACTCGGTGGAAACAGGCTTTGTTATTCTTGTTAAATCGCCTTTTTTGTCCAATACTTCAATAAAGTTTCTAAATCCCACTCTGCATCAACCTTAGTATTTTTCCATTCCAATCTTTGTGCTAAGGACTTCAAATCCCAAAAACTTAATGGCACTTAGAACTTTGCCTTGCAATTCTTTCCCAGGTGTTAGCGCTACCATGCATCCACCGCCGCCTCCGCCTGTAAGTTTTGCGCCAAAAGCACCTTGTTTCCTCGCTAAATCAACTAAAGAATCAAGTTCCCTGCTAGATACACCGATTTCTTGAAGTAGACGATGGTTTTCATTCATAAGATCGCCAATTTTCTTAAGATCATAATTCTCAAGTGCCCTACGTCCAGCCACTGCCACGTTTTCGGCCTGTTTGAAGATAGGGTCGTATTTCTGAGGATTTTTCTTTTTGCGGTCAGCCACACCTTCAACCATGGCTTTGGTGTTAGCGACTTTGCCGGTGCTGCCAATAACAATTTCGATTGGCCTGCGTAAGTGTAGTTTTTCTATCTTGTCTGGTCCGCCAGCTAAATCTTTTTTAAACCACATTAAACCGCCGTAAGTTGCAGCGGTGTTATCAATTCCTGAAGGGTTGCCCGCATATGCTTTCTCTGCTTCATATGCGATTTGATTAATTTTCTCATCAGGAATTTGCATGTTAAGCTCTTGAGCAATAGCGCGTGCAATTGCAACGCTACTTGCTGCGGAAGCGCCTAAACCGCTAAAACCTGGCAGGGTTCCGCCGATCCAAATGTCCAAGTCGATTTTAGGGTCAATACCCATAGCTTTTAGCATTCTCTCGATTGATTCAATTTGTTGAAGACGTTTTTCTTCGCTGTAGCCTTTAGCGGTTTTTCTTTCATCTTTAATTTGTAATCCTTTGATGCCTTTTTTTGCTTCAGCGTCGGTTGTTGAATCAATTGCTGAAACGACTCCCGGTAAGCCATGGACGACAAAGTGTTCTCCGAATAAGATCACTTTTCCGTAGCCTGATCCTTTGCCCATTTAACTTTACACCTTGAATGGAAGTTATTGCACCATGGAAATAAAAACATTCGTTTGTGATCGTTTTTAGGTAAATAATATTTCAATGTTTTTAGTTAGGGGAAAAATTTAGGTTAGGAAGGTCAAGCCAAGGCTAACAGAGACAAGGAAGAGAAGTATGGTGGGCAAGATTCCTTATCCAAAGTTAGCAGCCAAACCACCTAACTCGATGGCTACCCTAATGATTCTTTTTCCGTGATTTGCTTATGATTTGAGAGAATATAAAATAATGTTGTTGCACTCTGATATAACAACCGCTAAGTTGACCCGAGTGTCTTGTTCTACTTGTGAAAATACTTTAAGGCTATTTGCAAATTGAAATTAGAAGGAGAAGGACAATTGGAGGAAGCACTGTATACTCTTTCTTCTAAGCAAGTTTGCAAAAGTTTTTTTATCATGTTAAGAAATATAGAAAAAGGAAAAACTATAGTAAATAGGGAATGGTTCCAGCTGTGAGTGAAGAAATAGATAAAATAATTCAGAAAAAAGAAGCTGTTCTTTCGCTTCTCCTCTCAAGTATGGAAGAACTCAAAAATGAATTTATAAAAGAAACAGTGATCTTCGCCGCTGATTGGTATAGCAAAACAGCAAAAAAATACGCTATTAAATTTCCTGAAATCACTTTAAGTTTAAGCGAAGAAAAAATTGCAATCATGAAAACTAAAGTAAATAACTTGGTTAGAGAAACAGAAAAAACAGTAAAAACTGAATTGGGCGATCCCAAATTATGGTGGCATCAACAACCTGATTTTCAAACGGCGATTGATCAATATATCCAGGTTGCCGATAAATATCCCGAAATCATTGACTGTGCAGTAAGACACGCATTAGGACATTTGGGCTTAATTCTTGAAGAATTTAACTTTCATGTCACTGTAAAAGGCAGCGCGGACTCATATCAAGAATTCTGGTTTGACCACTCAGCAGGAAATGAACATACAACAAAACCTTACTATCCTCATCTTCTCAAATGGTCCAACGAAATGGAAGATACCCTTAGAATTTACGACTTAAAATTTAATGAAGCACTATCGTTGTTCAAAGAGATACATGAACTAAAAGAAGAAAAGAAGAGGCAAATAGCCCTTTCACGATGGGACTCCATCTAAGGTTGTTTCTTGAAGGTTACTGCTGCATACCCAACCACGCTTGAATGGTCGCCCGTGATGTCGCCGCTGTTATGATAATTTAGCAATGTAGCTTTTGCGCAGACACCGCTTGCGTAGGTGACTAGGGCTGTTATTGGCGCGTAACCACATGCAGTAATGTTTTGTTTTTCAACAGTTTCATAGAAGCCTTTTGCATCCATATCTGTTACTGCCTTAAGTGCTGCTTGATCTTTTTTAGCTGCATTTTTTGCAGATTCATAATGTGTCATATCTGAGGAAGCAATAACTACAGTGTTTTTGGCGTCTAAAGCTTCTTCAAGTGCTCTTCCAACCTCAACAGCACTATCATAGTCCTGCATTAGAAAACAAATTGGCACAATCTTGAATGTGTTGCCATAAAGGAATTGAAGAAAAGGCAATTGAACCTCAAGAGAATGTTCATAACGATGTGCAAGCTCGTCAACATCAATGATGCTCGTTTCATGCAGAATTTCATTTGCTGTTACAGCGTCGATTTCTACATCGCCTAGTGGTGTTTTCCAAACTCCTTCAGACATGAGGCTCAAAGCGCTTCCGTACCCAGTGTGATTGGGACCTAAAAGCACTACAGTGTCTGGTTTGCCATCTAACGCTAACTCATAAAAAGCAGATGCTGCCACAGGACCCGAATACATGTACCCTGCATGTGGACAAATCATACCCACAATGTTTCTTGGATGACTGTGCAGGTTCACAGTGGGAAGCTTTTTTGGACCAAGTTCATGGAGAAAACAATTTTTAATTTGTGCCCTGAGCGCTTCGGCGTCGGCTTCATAAAATTGGCCAGCGACATTTGGACGCCGAATCGTCGGCAACGGGTTAGGGTTCCTCCTCCTCTTCCCGAGTGACTTTTGCTTCAAAGTCGTCTATTGTTGCTGGTGGATCCCTGTCTGGTCCTAATTCGCCTCTTTCGCGGAGAACTTGTCTCGCTAGTAACCAGAATATGACTGCCAAAGCTCTTCTGCCCTTGTTGTTTGTTGGAATAACAAGGTCAACGCCGGCAAATTCGTTATCTGTGCTGCATAACGCTACGATTGGAATACCGACTTTTGAGGCTTCTTTGACTGCTTGTGCATCTGCTCTTGGGTCAGAAACAACTATGACTTCAGGGTCAATTCTGCCTGGATACTGTGGATTAGATAATTGTCCTGGTATGAAGCGTCCAACTAATGGTGTTGCACCTGTTAATTGGCAGAATTTCTTAATTGGTTCTTGAGCATAAAGTCTTGTTGCGGCAACTGCTACTTTTGCGTGCTCATAACGTGAGAGAAATTTTGCTGTGACTCTTATTCGGTCGTCTGTTTTCTTAACGTCAAGTACGAATAATCCGTCTGGTCTTACTCGGTAGATGAAGGGTTCCATGTCTAATGTTTTCATTCGTGTTCCGATATGAATACCTGCAGACAACAATGTGTCTCTTGGCAGCAAAAGCTCCTCTGTAGGTTGGGCTTCTTGACTCTTTTCTTCTTCTTGTGCTACTGGTTGCTCTTCTTGAACCTCTTCAAATGGTTCCTCTGAGTTTTCTACTTGGTCTTCTTCTGGTTGAATCTCTTTATTTTCGTCTTCAGACATTTTTTCACTTTCTCTATTAGCGTATTTTCAAATCAGCCATTTTGGCTCTGTTTCCAAGGAAATGCTCAATTCTTATTAGCTCATTAAGTTTGGCTATGCGTGCGCCTTCAACTACGCCTGTTTTAATTAAAGGGCAGTTGTAAGCCACAGCCAAATGAGCAATGTGCCAATCGCATGTATCACCTGAACGATGGGACACAACTGGGTCGTAACCATGCCGCTGTGCAGTTTGTATTGTCAGTGCTGCATCCGACAGGGTGCCTATCTGGTTGACTTTTATTATGATAGCGTTTCCAGCGTTAATCTTGATTCCATTATTTAACCTTTCAGTATTCGTTGTAAATAAATCATCGCCACATATTAAGCAGTTTTTGGCTTTGCGGGTTAATTCAGCAAAGCTTTCATAATCTTCTTCATGGAAAGGATCTTCGACGTATGCAAGATGATATTTCTCAATTGTTTCCAACATAAACTCTAGTTGTTCGGCTGTATCACGTTTCTTGCCCTCGTTCTCGTAAACGTACTTTTCATCTTTAGGCTTCCAAAGAGAGGAAGCAGCAACATCAATTCCAAAGCCACATTCGAAATCAACTTCGTTGCCAACTTCTTCACATACTTTTGCCATGACTTCGAACGCGTCAATAGTGTCGACATTGGCAATCCATGCACCTTCGTCACTTTTTCCGCCGTTAAATTGGCTGCTTTTCTTTTTTAAAGCATCACCAATTTTTTTGTGGATTTGCGTATTTGCTGTTTGAGCTTCAATAAAACTTTCAGCCCCATGCGGCAAGGCTAAGTACTCTTGAATGTCTGGCGCTTTACCCCTTGCATGCTGACCACCGCTTAAACAATTGCCCAGAGGATAAGGCAGGGTTGTTGCGGCGTTTCCTCCCATGAATTGGAATAAGAGAAACCCATGAGAGTTTGCTGCAGCTTCAGCATTGGCAAGAGAAATAGCACACGCGGTGTTTCCGCCAATGTTTTTGAAATCAGTGGTGCCATCTAATTCATGAAGAGTGCTGTCTATTTCTTCTTGATAATCAGAGTTTAACCCGGCAAGTTCAGGAGCAATCAAATCATCCACTTTCTTAATAGCTGCCTCAACTCCGCCTTGCGGGTAATAAATAACTTCAGCTTTTCCCCGGCTTTTTCCCGCTGGAGCAGATGCTCTACCAAAGCCACCATTAGTAATTACATCAACCTCAATCGTTTCTTCTCCTCGATTGTTGAAAATTTTTCTCGCGATGAGGTCTTCGATGATAGATGACACTTTGTAAACCTCAAACGGCTATAATTTTGTTGCCAGCTTATTTTAGGTTTCGGAAACGCAAAAATCTTCTTTCAAAAGCCAATAGGTATAATAGTTTCTGGCTTGTTTTTTGAAAAGAAAATCTGGCTATGGCATTAGCCTTGACTAACCAGTCAGAACCGCTCCTTTTTGGATGCTGATAATGCCTACCCAATAGAAATCAGGTAGGTAAATATGAAAATGATTGAATTCGTACTCTTAGCGGTTGGCGCAGTAATCGGAGCCTTTCTACGCTACATAATGGTTGCTTCCCCCCAGACCATCGGGGGACTACCGGTCAACGTTTTAGCTGTCAACATAATTGGCAGCTTCATACTTGGATTATTTTCAGTCTTAGCAATCGCCTTAAACTTAAACTCAAACTACACATTGCTAATAGCTACCGGATTTTGTGGAGCATTCACAACCATGTCTTCGTTTGCGCTTGAAACCAGCAACTTGATGGATGGCAACCGCTTTATCCTTGTAATACTAAACATACTAGCCAACGTGGGATTATCTCTCGGTGCTCTTGTAGGTGGAAAAGTTTTAGGTAACGAGCTAATGGCGAGGATCCTTTAATGCGAATAAAAATGTGGAGTGTCATAATTCGGATTAAGAAGAATGATGAGGTTGGCGGTAAGCGTCTGGAGAGTCTTAGTCATTGATTTGTTAATAAATGCCGGTGTCAGTGGAGCTACCGTGTGGACCGGCGTTGATGGTTTTGGTAAAAGAGGCAAGTCAACGCTGAAGCTCGAAGGTGTAACAGTTAACATGCCCTTAATAATTGAAGTGATTGATGAACAATCAAAAATAGAGCCCCTTCTTCCAAACATAAAGAGAATCGTTGGAGACAACGGTCTAGTAACAATTCAAGAAACTTATGTAATTTAGAATAAATAACAAACGACTTTAGTTCGTTATTTGTTAGAGAAATTAAATAATATGTTAGTGTCTGTTGAAGGCGCAGTAGTCGTTATTAAGCACTGTAACTTACAGTAAATAAGGATGTTTTGGCATGCAAACCGATGCAGAAGATTTTAAGGTGCCTGTTGGCAAAAAAATAAGTTTAGACGATTATGATCCAGCTTGGATTCCTAAATGGGCTAAAGAAAAAGAAGGTAAGGAAGACAAAAAGACGATAAAAGACGAAGCTGCAGTCATTCTTGAGGCTAATAGGCAGAAATTGATTGAAATGCAGGAGTTGCTTTGGGCGAGCGATAGTTACTCTATGCTAATTATTTTACAAGGGATGGATGCTGCAGGAAAAGATGGTACCATTCAACATGTAATGTCTGGGGTTAATCCTCAAGGTTGCCAAGTTAATAGTTTTAAAACGCCTTCGGAAGAAGAGTTAGATCACGATTTTCTTTGGCGCCAAACAAAAGTTTTGCCTGAGAGAGGAAAAATAGGAATTTTTAATCGATCATACTATGAAGACGTTCTAATTGTTAAGGTTCGCCCTGAAGTTTTTGAGAAGCAGAAGCTTCCGCAGGAGTTAGAGGGAAAAAAGTTTTGGGATCAACGATACGAGGACATAAATATGTTCGAACGCCATCTTGTCCGAAATGGTACAGTAATTCTGAAATTCTTTCTCCATCTTTCAAAAGAAGAGCAGAAAGAACGTTTACTTAAACGGCTTGAAACTCCTGACAAAGAATGGAAATTCTCGCTTTTCGACCTTTCTGAGCGGTCAAAATGGAATGATTATGTGCAAGCGTATGAAGATGTGTTTAACAATACGAGCACGGAGTGGGCGCCTTGGTATATTATTCCTGCTGACAAGAAATGGGTTTCTCATGCATTAATCTCCGAAATCATAGTGTCGCAAATTGAGAAGCTTGACCTAAAATATCCTGTTTTAAGCAAAGAGCAAAGTGAAGCTTTAAAGAACGCGAAGGCTGAGTTGGAAAAAGAATAAGAGTCTTATGTGCTGGGTGTAACTTCACAGTGCACATCTAGTTGCTTTCCGAAGGCTTCGTAGAATGCTTGCCTATTTTGAATGACGCTCCATTCTTCGAAACTGCAGTCTGAGTCTGAATAAAACTCTAGCAAAATTCGATCTTTGTCCTCTCTAATAAATTCAGCTTTTTTAACTAGTCCACTATGGCTACGGTCAAGTTTTTCTGCAAATCTTAGAAATGTTGAAAGAATGGCAACACATTCCTTGGTTTTTTCCTCCATTCCTGTCGCTTTCATAGCTTTTCTTGAAGGTAATTTTTTCCTGTGAAAACGTGCGATATTTGCCATTATTTGAATTTCTTGAGGGTCAAAACCAAGAAGTTCAGCATTGCAGATGATGTAGTGAGAATGAAGATGATGATTGTTAAAAGAAAGAAAATCACCGACATCATGTAAGGTTGAAGAATATTTCAAAAGTTCTCTTTCGTTTTCACCCAAATGATGCAGACCAATTTGTTTTGCGCTGTCAAAGAGCTGAAGTGCCAATGAAGCAACGGATTCAGAATGTTTCTCATCAAAGTTGCAGGATCTGCCTAAATGTAAAACACTCCTATTTCTCATGGGTGTCTTTTGAAGTTCTCGGAAGCCTTCAAAATTTGATAGATAATCAACAAGAAGTCCATCTCGAAGTTCTCTATGACTAATTTTTATTTCTCCCAAGCCTAATTCATCCATGAGCGCATCCATTATGGCTGCTCCAGCGATCAAAATATCTGCGCGATCAGGGTTTATGGCTGGCAGTTTTTTTCTTTCTTCAAGCGACAGAGAGCAAAGAATAGGCGCCAGCTTTTTCAAGTTCTTCCTTGACAGTGAAAGGCCGCCGTTTCCGTTTCCAGTCTTCTTGAATAATTTGTTTGCAATTTCTGCCAAGTTTATGACAGTGCCAGATGATCCCCAGGCCAATCTAACACCGTACTCTTGGACTTTCGCTTTCGCTGCTCTCATTTTGCTGGCTGCATAATTTTTTATTTGGAGGTATGTGCTGAAGTCTACAGGTCTAGTCCAACCTTCACCGATAAACTGAGTTGTTAGTCTAATTGCACCTAACTTTAGGCTACTTACGTAAAAACAGTCAAATTGGTTCCCGATGCAGATTTCTGTACTGCCGCCGCCTAAATCCATAAAAAGAACTTTTTCTTCGCCGATATCTATTCCGCTTGAAACACCTAGACAGATTAGTCGTGCTTCTTCTTCTCCCGTAATAACGTTTACTTTGAGTCCTGTCTCGTTGAACAGTTTTTTGAGAAATTCAGCTCTATTTTTTGCTTCACGAATTGCTGAGGTTCCAACAGCTATCATCTCTGTAGCACCGTAAGTTTTGGCTAATTCAAGGAATTTTCCGCACACAAAGATTGCCCGTTCCATTGCATCTGGTTTAAGAATATGATCTTTGAATTCTTCCTCACCGAGTCTAATTACTTCTTTTTCTTGGCTTACGATTGTGTAAGAGAAATTAGGATTCATTCTGACAACTAAGAGGCGTATTGCGTTTGTCCCGATGTCAACGAAGCCGACGACACGAGAAGAATTTTTTATGATTGTTGTTTCCATATCAGCACCAATGTTTTTGCGAAAACTTTTTCAAACAAATCTTTTTTCCTATTAAACGCCTGCTCTTCTAAGATTGACTTATTCTCTGATTCGTATTCTACAATTATGCAATTTGTGTCTTCTCTGATGTTCAATCTCTTTACTATCGATTGGTGCGTGTAGTCTAAGCCATCTGCTATCCGAAGCAGGCTTGCCAATATCTTTATTTGATTTATGGTTACCGGGTCCAATGAGCTAATGTTGTAATGTTTTCGTTTTGGCAAACCTTTTCGGTGGTATCGAGCGATGTTTGCTACAATTTGCCTATCTTTTGAAGCAAATTGCAATTGTGTATCATTGAGAATTAAATTGGCGCTTTCTTTATTATGTCCTCCCCTGCCTTTGGACAAACCTATATCATGAAGTATTGCAGCACATTCAAGCAAGCATCTCTCCCGACTGCCCAACCTATGACTGCTGGCTAAACAATCAAAGAACCGCAAAGAAAGTTCAGTAACCTGCGAGCTGTGTTCGGTATCCTTCCAATATTTAAGAGCAAAGCTCCTACAGTCCTTAACGATTTCTCTGCAATTGTGGATTAGACTTTCTTTTTTCTCCTCGTCTTCTTTATTTATTGTATCCAAAGATACACCTTGTAGAAGCATCTGGGCGAAGCTTTGAGGCAACCGCTTTTTTCTAAGCGCTTCTGCCGCAGCCGTGACATCGTAGTCCAGCCTGAACAATTCAACTTTAAACGGATTAAAACTTAATATTGCATAAGCCGTTTGAGGGTTTCCATCTCCAGGTCTTCCGACGCTTCCCGGATTAACAAACGAGACTCCGTTTACTTGCCTCCAGAATTGTTCATGAGAGTGACCCACAATTATTATCTCTGCTTTGGCGGTTTCTGCTAGGGTTTTTAGTCTTTCAATTGGAGTATCACTGTAAATGTGTTCTTCCATAGATTCAGGGCTTCCATGAGTTATGAGTAGATTTTTGCCTGCAACTTCGAGCCTCCGTTCCCTTGGAAGAGAATTAAAGTAGTTTACGTTCGATTTTGATAGCTCTTTTTTAGCAAATCTGTAAGCGATGTTCTTTTGACTTTTATCTTTAGTTTTCCCCTCGATAACCTCAACGTCGTAGTTACCCAAAATGCTTAGGATATTTTTTTCACATATCCATTCGACAACTTTATTGGGGCAAGGACCGAAACCAATTGAATCTCCAGCATTAACAAAAAGACTGGCGCCTCGTTCTTCTGCATCACGAACAACCGTTTCCAAAGCATTAATGTTTGCGTGAATATCTGACAAAACTGCAATTTTAACATTTGAATCAACAATAATTCTCATAGTTTTCTCCTCAGCTTGAATCAATTCTGTCTTTGTTGTCTCTCTCAATTGAGGGAAAAAGTCCTCTTTTTTATTATCTTCCCATTGAAGCTCAAATAGTGAATAGTGTTTTTTCTTTTCGTCTTTTATAAAAGTTTGAAAGTTTAAAAGTGCTTGTTCGAAGTCTGCTTGGTTCTTTGGGTCAGTCATTGAGGTTTTGGTTTCCTCAATGAATTTTGGCAAGTAGTCTATCCAGACATCGCAATCATGCATTTCTCCCAAAATATCTTGATATTTTTTTATGTTGTCTATTTCTTTTGAGAGTTTGTTTTTGTACATCGGAGCAAAAATTTCCATTGTATAGCGGAGCTTTTTTGCGAATATTCTCATTTCATGATGTTTTTGTTTTTCATTTTCTTTATGCACATATACTTCCATATTTAGAAAATTTTGTAACCCCAACGCTATGTTCCATTGCGCTTTTTCTAGAATAATTGTCTGGTTAAATGTTGAATTTGACTGTGAAGAAATAGATCGATGACAAGTGGTAATAATTTCTTCTAAAGTGTTTGATGCCTTTAGCTTCTGCATTCCGTTAACAAGGCTAGGTTGAATATTGCTTCTGCGGGCTTTGTGATTTTGCAGTAATATGTCGAGGCTTTCTTTGTCAGTTAAGGAAGTAAGTTTTTCGATGTATTGTTGGATGAACATTATTTGTACATCAAGATCTCTTGAGTCAGCTAATAGGCGAGTAACTTTTTTAATTTCACTAATCCATTTTTTGTATTCTTTTCTAGCAAAGCAGGTTCTGAAGACAGGTAATGCCGCTCTAAGTCGGCGAGATACGACGCGTGTTTTGTGGACAAATTCAGGATCCTTGTTATCTATTACTCCATCTATCTGATTTTCGAATGTGCTGAGAAGATTTAGGATGGTTTCAGAGCCGAATTTGCAAAAACTTGGGTCAACTTCACAGCCTTGCTTATTGATTGGGTCGTTCATTCCATACACCTCTATTCTGGATGAGCCAAGCTTGCGAGTTGATGGCTTTTTCTCCTGGTTTGGGTGTAACTCTCTCGTACGTCCCATCTGGCAAGAGTCTTCTTGCCTTAACGTTATCCAGAAGATGGATTTTTAACATATCTTCCAAGATTGCTTTTTTGAGGTATGGATCTGGAACTGACATGAGAACTTCAATTCTTTCGTTTAGATTTCTAAACATCATGTCCGAACTTCCAATAAGTACATCATGGTCTGCACCGTCTCGGAAATAATAGATCCTGGCATGCTCAAGAAAACGCCCTACAATGGAAATCACAGAAATGTTGTCACTTATTCCTTTAATTCCAGGTCTCAAACAGCATAAACCTCGGACATTGAGGTCGATTTTAATTCCAGCCATGGAAGCCTTGTAGAGGGCTTGAATAATCTCTGTTTCTTCAAGATTATTTAATTTAAAAGCTAAATAGCCATTACCAGTTTGCTGATGAAAAGCTATTTCTTCATCTATTCGTTTGAGAATTTCCTTTTTTAGCGTTTTTGGGGCTACAAGCAAATGGTTAAATTCTTTTTCCTGAAGTCCATTAATTATTATGTTGAAAAGTTCCTCAAGTTCTGCTCCGACTTCAGGGTTTGCTGTTAAATAACCTATATCGCCGTAAATTTTTGCGGTGACGGCGTTATAGTTTCCTGATCCAATGTGACTGAATCTGATAATTTGATCTTTTTCTTTTTTGATAATTAGGCATAATTTTGCGTGGACCTTAAAGTTGGGAAAATTATAAACTGTGTTTACTCCGCCTTGTCTTAGTTTTGAAACTAGGGTAATGTTGTTTTCTTCGTCGAATTTTGCTTTTAATTCAACTATTGCTGTAACTTTTTTGCCTCTTTCGGCAGCCTCAATCAACGCATCCACAACTGGTGAATTATGATCCATTCGATACATTGTTATGCAAATTTCGAAAACGCTTGGATCCTTTGCTGCTTCTTTTAGCAGGTCAATGATTACTTCAAAGCTGTCGTAGGGGTGATATAAAACAAAGTCTTGTCTGGCTATGGTTTTGAACATGTCTTTTTCAGGAGACAAAAGAGGCGAAAAACATGGCAAGAAACTTTTGTCTTTTAGGTTAGGGCGATTTACTTTAAGCAATTGCCAAAGATCTACGAGACCTAGTGGTCCATCAAACTCGTAGATTAAGTATTCAGGTACTCCTAATGCTGTGGCTACTTTTTCCCTTACTATTTCAGGAACCTTACGTTCGAACTCTAGTCTGCTTGGGAACCCAGCTTTTCTTGTGGATAGACTCTTTTTGACGGAGTTAAGAAAGTCAGCAGACTCATCCATCATAATATTAATTTCTCCATTTCTTGTTATCCTAAACTTGCAACATGAAAGATTTTTTTCATTTGGGAAAAATAATTGTAAATTACTTTCCATCAAATCTTCTAAGAACACGTAGTTGTAATGTACGGTTGCTTCTCCTTCAAGAGTGAGTTGCCTGCTGCTTGTCGGGATTCTTATCAATCTTCCAAATGTTTCGGTTGGGACGTCAACCAAAAAGAATGAATCTTGATTAGCAAAGCCTGTAACGTACAGTGTAATGTGCAAATTCTCTAGTACTCCGCCATCAAAGCCTTCTCGTGGAGTTTTGATGTTGGGAAGAATGCTTTGTTTTAGAAAATTGCGCAGGTTTTCTTTGTCTTTTTCTCCTAATTCGGTAAATTTCCAAATAAAGATTCTCTCTTTAGCAAGAGCTGGGAGAATTTCCTCCCTCCAGCATTCTGCATGATTTTTTATAAGTGGAATTATTTCATTTCTTGTTGCTTCAATTTGTTCAATAGCGCTCATTCCATTCATTGATTTCTCGTTAGATCCTGATTTGATTTTTTTTATAAGCCGAGGAACTCGTGTCATGAAAAACTCGTCGAGGTTGCTGCCGCAGATTGCAATGAACTTCACTCTTTCCAGCAAAGGATGCCACCGATCGAGCGCTTCCTCAAGAACGCGCGCATTGAATCTGATCCAACTAAGTTCTCTGTTTATGTAAAAGCTTGGGTTATCTAAGAGTTTTTTCTCGCTTAAGGCAACATTGCCATCAGGATCAGTTTTTTGTTCTAACATAGCTATTTCGTCCAGAGGGTTTTCTGATAGATTTATGATTGAGCAGAGATAATTAGTTTTACTTTCTTATCGTTGGATTTACAGAAATATTTTCTTTTTAGAAACAGTAATTTTGTGATCAGCGGGTGCGCTTCCCAGGAAACTCGTTGCTATCCACCGTTTTTGGTTTTCGACAAGCGTAATTCTCGAATTCGAACAGAGGCATTTTTTTTGTTGCCATATTTTATTTTTCTCCTGTTGTATAGAACGACATAAAGAGGATTAAGTGCTTCCAAAATAGATTATATAGCAATATATATTTCTATATATTTAATTTGATAAAGTCTGTTATAGCAAGAGTTATATTTTGCTCAAAGATTTTAGCATATACATGATTCTTTAAAATTAAAAGGAAGTGTGATTAAGTATGAATTCTTTAACATTAAAAGAAATGGGTTTCTCGCAACCTTGCTCATTAAAAACTGTCTCAATCTCAAGCATACCTTCTGATAGCAGCAGTGTTTTAGCATTAATAGATACATCTCTTACAGGAAAAGCGGAAAGTGACATACTATACATTGGCCGATCCAAAAAACCTGCCAAAAAAATTCTGGGAGGATACCTAGCTGGCTACGGCGGAAAAAACACAAAGAAAATCAATGCAATCCTAAGCGACGGTTACATTGAAAAAACTGCAATAAGCTGGATATCCTGTGACAAACCAAAAGCAATGCAAAGAGAACTCTTAGACAAATATGTAAAAGAACACGGAAAAGTTCCCATGTGGAATGCTTCAAAGAAGAAAATAGAGAAAGTTCAAAAAGTTGGAAAAGAAAAGAAAAAATCCACTACAACTGTCTCCGGTAAGGTTGCAAAAGCTGAAAAACCAGCTCCACCAAAAAAAGCTAAAGCTGTAAAGCCTGCCTCTCCAAAATCAACCGTTCCCGCAAAAGTTGCGATTTCTACAAAGCCAACAGAACCCAGCACTAGCGCAAGTTCTAACCACACAGGCGCTGAGTCGGCTTAAAAAACTGCATAATAAAGAACCCTAAATTAACTAAGTTTTTTTTCTTTTTTAGAAGAGTAATATTGGATAATGTCTTGTGTTGACCATGGCAAGCAATCTTCAGGTTTGAACCCTAAAAATCCCGCGTATTTATGTATGGAATCAGAGTTTTCAGCTTCTATTTCTAAAAACTCAGGAATAAACGCAAAATCGCCATAGTAACAATCGATATCAAATCGCGCTTGATCGAGCACGTAACTAACCCTGTGTTTCTCCATGCTTTCAATGACGAACAACCCTAGGTTCTCTAAGATAGTTTTCATTGTGTCAAAATCGGAGATTTCAACCGAGTATTCTTCTGCATCTTTTGATGTTTCGGTAAAAAGAACTTTTTTATATGTTAATTCAGTTTTGTTGTTTTCTTTTCTTAAGCGTAATACGTCTTTTGATTTGATTATTGTGTGTTCTTTGGAGTCGAAAAAGAAGGTTTGGATGTCTCCGTCAAAGATTTTTTTTGCACCCAAACTTGTAAGTGTTTTTTCAATTTTTGGTCTGTTGACTTCTAGAATTTTTGCTTCTATTTCTTTCATAAGTCAGATTAGACTTTTGCAGTTAAAAACTTGGTGCTACTGCAATTTTTACTCTCAAGCTCTTAGGCGTTTGGAAGGGACACATGAATAACTGAAGAGTGGATATTGAGTGCATCGTTTATTGGCATTGGAATTACCGTTGTATGGCTTGTTTCTTTGATGACTTGGTGGTCTAATCCGCAGATCGGACAGAATACTATTTCATAGTTCGCGAATATTTCTGGAAGAACATCAAATTTTTTTGCGCACCCTAAACATTTAACTTTCAACCATATTCACCTCATTTTAACTCAAAACAAGGGACGCTTTCATTTGGGCTAAATTCAAAATGTTCAAGAATCAGCATTTGGCCTTTTTTGACAGTCATGAATTCAGTTCCGCAAACAGGGCATAGCACCAATTCGTATTCACCAATTGGGTCAAATTCGAAGGCTTCTTTGCATCCTGGGCAACAGAAAGTTATTGAATCTTCTGTTTTTTGCATGTTCACGCTTCCCTCAAAATAAATATTACTTTGAACCAATTAAGAGATACCTTAGTAAATTCTAATAACTATATAGACAGCATCAATGATAGCTTGCCTTTTTGAGTTTAATTGAGTATTTGCCTGTTTATTGTGTGATTAATCATCGATGGCTTAGCTTGAAATTGTCATGGATCTTTCTCGAAAATGATTAACTGCCTAAATAGACTTGATTGTAGAAATATTTAGGTCAATGTTTTCTATAGCGAAAGCAGTCAAATACCCTAGCATACAAGTCAATGGCGGCTACAACCAGAGAAATTCTGGAAGCATCCTGATTAGGAGCAAGAAACGATGCGATTGACTAAAACAACAATTCGAGTACTATTATTGATTGCAGTCATAGGGCTCTCTGCCTTATTTACAAACTTAGCTCCCTCAGCTCTTGCGCTTCAAAATAGCAGCACAACCCTAACTTATTCTCCTCACCCAGCAATTGCCAATTCCTGGATCGAACTGAACGCTACAATTCTCGGTAATAACCCAACTGGCATCATAAATTGGGTAACAAATAGCACAACAGGCATTTTTAACTCAACCAAAACAACCGTAATCTCTGGAACTTCAAGAGTGGCTTTCAACGAGACACTTCCTGGCAATGAAACAATCACCGCAAGTTACAGTGGAGACGCAAATAACACACCAAGCAATACAACCTCACGATAACAATTTACTCTGCAGCAGATTTTAATCGCGATGGCAAAGTCAACTTTCTTGACCTTTTATTATTTGTAAACGCTTACGTTAATTTTAATCAAAATGGCCAATATAACGCCACCTACGACTTAAATTCTGACAGCAACATTAATTTCCAAGATTTAAAGTTGTTTACAGAATTATTCGCGGCCTCTCAGAGCCTTTCAAGTTCTGTTCCTTTGTCGGTAGTTACTTCCGTTTCCTTGCCCACCTCTCAGCCATTGCAACCTATTTCGAATGCTTCCAACATAGCGACAATGCCTGGTTTCTGGAGTTCACAAAATTCAGGTATGAGCTGGAGTGTTGGGAGTGCGGATGCAGGCCAATACTATACTTATCCTGTTAGTCAAGGAGGTCAGACAGCAATTGCAATGTTCAACAATCCAGCACTTGTATCGCAATGGTATGCTGGTCCGGCGTCAGCGGAATTAGATGGTTTCTACATATCCATCCATCCGGGCGACCACATTGTCTACAAAGCATGGCTCTGGACAGATGCAAGCAGTATAGGCGACACAAATCAACATAGTGGAGCGGTATTGGGCATTGATCTCTACGGTTCACAAGGCAGACTCTGTGAAGTATCAACTCCGGAGGGGACAACAACGTACCCGAGCTATCCAAGCACACACTTACAAGATGTGGTTCCTTGGGGAAGTTACCGGTGGGTGCAAGTTTCAATTAACTTTGTGGTGCAGGGGCAGTATATGGCTGATCCTTGGGGCGCGTATGGTGCTGGAGGAACATATGCTGCACCGATAGCTTTCATTCCATGGATATGCGCCGACTCAGCACACTCCAGCCAAGAAACAGGAAAAATATATGTGACCAACACCGAACTATACATAAATCCATAACGTTTGGTCAACTTGCCGGGACTGAAGTAAATGAAAAAGGGATCAAAAGTAGTGATAGTAGCAGGAATCGCACTTGTAGCGTTTCTTTTGGTTTTCGCAGTTCAGATGGTTAATTCCTTTGTCGACCGGTCAGACACAAAATACAAACCCGATCCCCAGCCCCTCCAACACTCCACTGTCAAACCCTTCAAACGGCCAATACGTTGAAGTGAATTACAAAACAGTAGGCTGGTTTTACAGCACAAACATTAACTCTGACACCTCGTATAATTACACATATCTAGTGCTAAATGTAACAATAATTAATCATCATTATTCGCAAGTCAACATAGCGGGAAGCAATGGATTTACAACAGTTATTAACAACAAGAAATATCAGCCAATTCTCTATCCACCTTTATTTATGTACAATGGTTCACGCACATCAGATCATTATACGTATCCTTCAACTTTGCCCCAAACAGAGATATTGCTAGACAATGCAAACATAACAGGATATGTTGTATTTCAATTCGGCGATCCAACCTTACATCCAAATCCCGCCCAAATAATAAATGAACCCTTCGTTTTGCAATATTCGGTCACCTATGGAAACCAGACAACCTCACCAAATGCCACCGTAATAATAAATCAAAGCGGATGATAAAAAACAAGAATTTTGATGCCTTTCGTTTTTCTTGCCTAAAATTTGTGAAAAAGAAGGCTGTCAAATCAAAATGAAATGGCTCGACCACAAATTTCTGATTAATTTTCTGATCAAAAAACCTTCATTGTTGTTCGAATAATACGCTTTCTTAGGAAAAATAGCTTATGTGCTACATGATTATTTATTTTGCGTAATCTATTGACTTCTAAAGCCTTGAAAGAAAAATCAATAGTGCACTTAAACCAAATGGGGATCTATGTTTGGGTAAGAGTTGTATATAATATACGAAGAAATAATATTTAAGTCGAAATCAAGCCAAATAGCTAGAATTATGGCTTAGATACATATGGCTTCATTGACATATAGAAAACTCAAAATACTCGCCATTTTGTTACTTATCTTATCATTATTTGGTTTTTCGCCTTATTGTTTAATAGCCTATGCGGATTCTTCAGTCATAAAGATCACATACGTTCAAACAGCACTCGATAATAATCAAAGCACTTTTTTCTTTCACAGAGGCGTTGACGTCGTCGGATTCAACATTGCAGTAACCAATACCGGATCATCCATTGCTTCAGGTCAATTAATTGTAAGCATGGTTGATAGCGTTAACATGCCAATTGGCCAAGTGACGTCACCAATATTTTCATTAAATCCTGGCGAGACAAAGACTATACAAGTGTTCAGTGATCAGCTACCAAATTACGCGTACGTAGGAATCGCAAACGCAACGATCGTTCTTGAAGACACTTCATTAGGACCTGTTTGTTTTCAAATGGCGAGTTTTTACATATACGATTTTTCAACTATAATAATAGCACCATCAACTGCTTTGGTTATTGCCGGCGACTCAATCAGTTACACTGCAACGACTTTTGACGCCGCTCACAATAGTGTAGATATAACCTCTTGGGTAAATTGGAGCACAAGCAACAATGCAGAAGGCTTCTGGACAGGAAACACTTATTCATCTGCAAAAGCTGGCAATTGGAATGTCATAGCATCGCTGGGAAGCTTAAACAGTACAAGCCTGCTAAATGTTAACCACGGTTCAGCAGCCTCAATTGCACTATCACCTCAAGGCTCAGTACTTCTTGCAGGACAAAGCCAAAACTTCACCACGTATGCATATGACATTTTTAGAAATGGTTGGGATATTACAAACTCATCTAATTTAAGTATTGATTCCGCCGCTGGAGGGTCGTTGATTGGTAATACATATACTTGTGCTAAATCGGGAATTTGGAATGTAACATCAGTTTACGGGGATTTTGGTGACACGGCCTTATTGTTTGTTGATCATAATTCAGCTGTCAACTTGGCTATTTATCCTAAAAATGTTACTTTGACCGCTGGCTTAAGTCAGCTTTTTAATTCTTCAGGAACCGATGCTTACGGCAATAATTGGGATTCAACCAACACAACTTTTTTCATAATAAATTCTGCCGCAGGCGGCTCGTGGACTGGTAACGTTTATGAATGTGCTAAAGCCGGAACTTGGATGGTGACGGCGACATTAGATGGTGCTTCAGATACTGCAGTCTTAACTGTTATTCATGGACCAATCAATAGTATCGATGTCTCCCCAGATTCAGTAAATCTGACAGCAGGTTGCTCACAAGCTTATAATGCAACGGCTTATGATTCTTATGAAAATCCATGGGATTTAACTAATTCTGCCAGTTTTAATATAGATCCTGGAGCCGCTGGTATATGGACTGCCAACAACTATACTTCTCAAAATATAGGAAACTGGACAGTAACCGCTATAGATAAAGACTCAAATTTACTTGGAACTTCTCAACTGGCCGTGTACTATCCAATAGATTATAACCATGACTGGAAGGTTAATTTTCGTGATCTGGAAGACTTTGTGATAAGCTACATTGATTTCAATCAGAACCATATTTTTAGTCAGGCTTATGACTTGAATCATGATGGCCGAATTAACTTCACGGATCTAGAAGTTTTTGTCAAAGACTATATTACATACTCTCAAACGATTAGTTAAAATGGTATAAGAAACTAATTTTGAAAAAACCTTTCTACTTCTTAGGTGACTAAAAAAGGCTAACTTAGTCCCAAATCCAACTTTATCTGCGCGGTTCATGGAAATTGGTTAAAGCAATAGTTATTTATCAAGCAATGATAGGAGGTGTTTAGTTTGTATCTTTACCGTTTGGTTTTTCGTCCGCTTTATTTTTTTGCAGAGGCTCATCATTACTTGTATTTGGCGCTAACTTAGCTATTTCTTGCCTTATAGTGTCGAAGTAATTCTTCACTGCTCTTTCTTGTTCTTCAAGTGTTTTGTTTAGGCCTTGAATCTCTGTCGCAAGCTGTTCTTTTTCTAATTTAAGTTCCGCTTCTATTATTTGGACTCTGCGACCGATACTGGAGATTCTTGTCAGCTGTTCCACTATTGCTTGTTTTGGTTGTTGAGACGAAGTTGTTTCAGTTTCTGGTGTCGTCTGTCAAGTTAGGCTGAGTTATTCCTAAAGTTTCATATATACTTGGCAGTTCCTCAATTTTGGTAGCTTGAATTGTTTTTTCTGGCGCTATTTTTGGTGTAGGAACGGTTATTATTGTTGCAGTTTCCTGAGAGGATTCTTTTGGTGGCAACGATTCAATAGATTGCTGAGATTCGGTTGTTAATGTCGTAATCGGCATCTTTGGAACTTGCGTGTTAATTCCAGCAATCGTTTTCCTCTTTAGGAACGCAAGTAATAATGTGAATGTGAAAAATCCTGTTGACACTAATAGCCATGAGAAGAGGCTTACAGAGTTTTCAATTGGGGTAGGAATTGGATTAGGACTTGTGTTAGGTGTAGGAGTTGGCGCGGATCCTCCGCTTCCGTTGCTGACTATTGTAAATTGACCTGTTTTGCTTTGAGCTATTGGAATATCGACATTTTGGTATGTGCCTGAGTAAACCGCCGCATTTATTGTTGCTACACCCAAAGCAGTGCTATTTGGAACAGGGAAGATAAAACGTCCATCGTCTTGAGCGCTTGAGTTCCCCAAGAGTTTTTGGATCCGCGTTTGACCTATTACATTACCTGCAGAGTCAGTGACGCTGAAGGAAATGTTTGCAGGTAGAGGTTGAATGCTATTGATTGATAAAAGGGCTGTAACGGTGTCGCCAGGTTGAAATGAGGTTTGGTTTTCATCTTTTGAATTTAAAATATTAATCGATGTGATTTCGCAATTCCATTGAGAGTTGAAGTCAGCGGTTTTCTGCAGCAAGCCATTAGTTGTTTGAATTGTAGCAGACGCTTGCCAAATGCCCGTCCCTAAACTTTCGTTATTGCTTTCGATCGGGAGACGGAAAGTGAAACCCGCTATGCCGCTAGCGTTGGTCGTTTCAATCCTAGTTATTTTATTTATGTTAGGTGAATTTATTGGTCCTGTTACGTTAAAACTAACTAAAATGTCTGGTTGACTCGCGTTCCCAAACGTTACATTTGCATATAGCTGAACTTGATCAAATGGCGCAAAACTGCTGTTTGTGTTTGTAAGGTTTTGACCATTTTGAACAAAAAGAGCTATTGCCCACTGGTTGTTTGTTGAAGTGCTTTGTGCATTGATTACTTGGAATGTTTGATTAATAGTTAACGTGACAATTAAGATTAGCACTATGTTAACCAATTGGTTGCTTCTCGCTTCCTCTTTTTTGATAAGTCATGTTTGTTTCCCTTTTTTGTTAGTTTCCTGTCATTCTCTTGCGGAGGTAATTTCTTAATAGCAACGCCCCAATGCATAATACAAGGTATATAAGAATTAGGACTGCTGCAACGGCTAGAGATAGACTATACGATAGGAAGATTACATTTTTGCTGGTTCCGCCGGGCAGAAGAAACCCTCCAGCTGTATAAAGGCCACCTGGTTCTCTAAGAATAAAAGTTGTTAAAGATGGAAGTTGCTGATGAAAATTAAAAATGTGCCACCATGGACTGGGTAAACCCGTTAACAATTCTCCTGAATAATTCATTTGCAAAACTAAAGTTTCTCCAAGAGCCACTCCAATTCCTAAAAGAATTCCTGTAATTACATTAGGCAATGCTGCATAAAGTGTTACCAGTCTTGCTGTTTGCCATTGAGTAGCTCCAAGCGCAAAAGAGCCTTCCCTATAAGATTTAGGCACTGACTTTAAAGCTTCTTCAGATATTCGATGTTCCATGGGAGAGCCATAAATGACAATGCATATTCCGCCTGAGTACAAAGAGAAGCCCCAATGCAAAGTTGTGGTGAAAATGGCAAACCCAATTATTCCTATAATAACCGAGGGTGCCCCAGCTAAAGTCTCTATGAAAAAACGGATAGTGCTTGTTATTCTGTTTTGGCCAGCGTATTCAGCAAGGTATATTGCTGCACCGATTCCAACCGGAACAGCGACAATTTCGCAAAAAACAACTATAAGCAATGATCCAATAACGTTGGAAAGTACTCCTCCGATTGAACCAATCGCCGGTAACCCATAACATATTCTTTGAATGTTATTTTCATTGAGAGTCATAGAAGTGAACAGACTCGTTGACAAGAATGGTGACGCCATAACAATTACAAATATCATCATAGACACCAATACGCCCACGCAAATTACTGCAGAAAGGCTTAAGCCAATTTTTACTACATTTTCAATAGTTATAGGAGAGTCTTTTTTTCGCTGTCCGATTCTTTTGTTTACTTGAGTATTTCAAATGTTGCCGGCTATGCCGCTCAAAGAATGCCAATGGAAGTGCAAAGATCGCATTTGAAGGATTAACGATTGCCAATATTATTGATACTCCACAAGTTCCTAATGCTAATTTCCAGCCTAATGAATGTCCTTCCCAAAGCAGATATGCTATGCAAAAAAGAATAAGGCTAGGCAACATCAACAGCAGGGAAAACACACCGATTGAAATGAATTCATCAATAGTGTATATCGAAAATTCTAAACTTGAAAAGCCATTAATCAAAATAGAATAATTCCTGGTAATAAGGCAATGAAAGCGGAAACAAAAAGAAGGCTTCCAGTCAGCAGGTTCTCTTTTTTCTTTTTCTTAAAGAAGTTGAATAATTGGCCACTCCATGACTTTAAATTCATTTTTCTCACTTAGTCATCCCCTTGTTTCGGTTTGCTAAGAAAATTCTTATTGCAATATTTATTGCTCCTATCATAATAAAAAGCATAAATGAAGCAGCGTAAAGGCTGAGGCCTAAAGAAGCATCTCCTCCGCTTCGTTCAATCCCACGAAGTTCTGATTTATTTGCATAGTAAGAGTTGCAGCCGGATGTAATGGATTAAGCGGATTCGACAAAAAATTGCACGATGAAATCCGCCGCCCAGAATCCAGGTCAACGCCACTGTTTCACCCATTGCGGCTGCGAGTGCCAGTAGAACTGATGCAAGAATGTTAGACGACGCATACGGTACTAAAACTTTTGTCGTAGTTTGCCATTTTGTTGCGCCAATTCCGAGAGATGCTTCTCTCAAATCTTGAGGAACCGACTCTTAAGGCGTCTTCTGATATGGTTGCAATTACTGGGAAATGACATTATTGCCAAAATAATACAACCAAATAAAACGGACCCACTTCCAATCATTCCTAAAGTCACTAAAAAATGATGGAATGAATAAGGTGCCTGTATGGGTTGGACAAAAGTTCCCAACCTACTACTCCGATGACTATTGATGGAAAGCCATCTAACACTTCTAAAGATGTTTTTATGACATTTCTTATTCTCATATCAAAAAATTCTGCCATGTATATTGCGCATGGAAGCCCAACAATTACTGCAATTATGGTTCCACCTAAGGCTACATATAGGGTCGCGTACATGTTGAGGGTATATTCAAAACCGTGTAGAAACTCTGTTCATTAATTCGGAGCTACCTAGGTAAAGCATATAGAAAATTATGGCAAAAACGAAAATTATTGAAAAAGTTGCACAAATAAATAAGCCAGATTTGACTAGTTTCTCCTTCTAGTGCCTTGCTCATTAGTACCCCTGTTTCCCTTCTCCACCAGTTAAAAAGTCAACGACTGGAGAGATAATTGTTTTCTATTTATTTTTGATAGTCTAATTAGAAATACCGATTTTACAATTTTTGCGCTTTCATAAGCTATAGACTAAATTGTTACCCGTAAAATACGTCGGTAACCTAGATAAGCGCTCACCTTAGAATTATGATTTGAACGAGAAATCGTTCGTAAGACTAAATTTGAGAAAGGAGAAATTAAATTGAACAAAAAAATGAAGTATATAGTTTCAGCTTTAGTACCTAGCATTACTCGCATTTTCTGTAGCAACATCAATGTTGGCACACGCATTAACATACCCAACCAATGCATTGAATACACCTAACCAGTTGACAGTCAGCAGGTTCAAGCACAGTCGGTCCAATCGCACAAGAAGAACTAGACTCTGCAAGAGGTAATTTTGCAGGATACTGGAATAACCTTGTTTCACTAAACTCAGCTTGGGGAACTCCAGCTGCTCTAAACATTGGCCAAGTCAGTTTAGCGACCTAGGCAGCGGAACAGCCATTCCAGCAGTCCACAGAATTGCAGGTGAAAGCTGATGTCGGCGAAATGTCAAGACCACCAAGCACTGGCGAATTCGGAACCGCAGGCATGCAAAACTTGCAGCTTGGGCAGTCGGCGTTGACAGCGTCGCAATCGTTGTTAGTCCAGACATGACAGGTTCCCAACAAGCCTTACCACACTACAAGTCGCACATCTCTTCGCAGACACCAGCTCCACTCGCAAACATTCGTAGGAAACGGTACGGATCACCACTCCATTTTCACCACTTGGGGCGCTTCTTCACTGCCTATGGAACTCTCAACCGCAGCGTTAACAGCCCAATGCATTAACAGAACCAATTCAACGCGCAGTCAAGAGACCCAACCTCAGGAACATTCGACTGCTTCAACAACTACTTCGCAGTACCTAACGGCCTTAATTTCATACACAAATCAGGCGCCAAGCACTGCTGACACATCAGAAAACATGGCACCATACACTTATGCACAGAAAACATCGACGTATACAACACAGTTAGCACAGGACAACTGCCAACCACAGTCAGACTACATCGGCTTCATATCCTTAGGCTACCTACAAAGCTACGGTAACATGATCGGCCTTAACATCCAATTCAACGTTGCAGCTCCACCATCAGGCAAAACAACATCACCACTGATCAGCTACTATGGCGATCAGCCTCAGGCACATGGGGCTACACAAATCATATCCAACACCTAACACCAACCCAGGCATACACAGGATACTCAGTCTTCCAATGGGGAACAGCAGCAGCACCAACTACAACCTAACGTTATCTGGGCATTCTCAGGCGTTAAAGGCCCATCAGCAACCGCTCAATACGGCGCATGGAGATGGCTATGGGAAGTTACACCAGGCACCAATCCCAAGCACTGGCCCACACTTAGCGACAGGCGTTTGGATTGCATACATGAAAGAAACAAACACCACTGGCACAGACAAAACAAGGTGACTTTGTCGCAGACAACAACTACATCGAGATTGACCGTGCAGACATGGCAGGCGGACAACTAATTGACTCAAACTTAGTCACCCTACACACCATTATCAGGCCAAACTCAATCCATCCCAGACGGCAAAGTGAACTTCAGAGACCTAACCTACTTCGTCTCAGCATACATCGCATACTACAACCAAAACACATACAACCCATATGCAGACTTTGACGCAAACGGCAAAATCAACTTCAACGACCTCAAAGCATTCGTATCAACCTACATAGCATACTTCAACACCTTCATCCACTAAATCTTTCCTTTTTTTTATGATTATTGAAAGGAGAAAAAAAACATGAAACACAAAAATATTTAAAACAAAATCAGTAATAGCCTTGGCATTGGCCCTTTTTATGGTCATGCCAATGCTCATGGCAGCTATGCCGTACGTTAAAGCTGATACAACACCTATTATCAGCGTTGTACCTATAGGCGCCGCAGGCGCTACGGGTACAACTATGATTTCAGGTGTTGCAGTCGGTTCAACTTTCACAGTTGACATCCGAGTAGACAACATTGGCGCTGTCAGCCCAGGCATTAACGGTCTAAGCTACAGTTTAACCTACAACGCAGCAGTCCTAAAAATATCCTGCTTATCCACAAAGCAAACATCATTCTGGGGTGATGCAGCTAGCTGACGTAACAGCAATCGTAACTAACAAGACAGCGGCATCTTCACCGAAGTTCAATTATCGTACCATCAGGCGCACCAAACGAAAACGCAAACACACCCGGTATAGCATCAACAATTACATTCAAAGTGATTGAGCTCAGGACAAAGCAACCTTAACTTCCAACCCAGCGACACTGGAATTGCATACTTATCGTACCCTGACGTCCGCAGGCGCAAGCCACGACGTAACTGCAAATCCAGAAAATGCAATATACAACCTACTAGCCACCTCAATCAGCCGCATATCAACTTGGTACAAGCAACTCCGTAATTCAATTCCCAACAGGCACAAACCCAATCGGCAGCACCTTCACAGTATCCGTTAACATAACCAATGCAAACAAGAACCAATATGGGGATGGAACATAGGCGTAAACTGGAATCCAGCAGTACTCCAACTACTCACGGTATACTGAAGGAACCTACCTTAGCCCAAACACAGGTCTATTTGATGGAGCAGCAACATTATTCGTTGTAGGCCACATAGACAACAATGCAGGAACAATCCAACAAGGAATCAGCGACGTATACCTTGCAAACACAACAACAACAGCCCTATCCGGAACACTATGCAACCTAACCTTTGAAGTCATAAACTATGCCAACAGCAGCATAACACTTGACCGCAGGCATTCCAACCTTAATCGACAACCTAGGAGACAGTCAAGCAGTAACCCTAAACAGTGCACAATACGTTACCTTGCCGCCACCAGCAGCCCGAGCACCAGTTGCAAGTATAGCTCTTATTACTGGAACCCTACAATATACGGGAGCTCAACCTATAACCTTATCTTCGAACTCAACACCAGGATTTGATGTCATTCCGAACCCAATGACACCGAACCAACCAATTACACAATACACTTGGACTTTGGTATCTGGATCAGCACCAACAGGAATAACATTCCCCGCAAGTACCAGCACAATATCTTTCGTAGCACCCAACCCACCAACTCAACCCTTCAGCATTAACTTGACAGTTGCAACAGCACCTAACTCAGCAGATCCAAATTACGTAAGCGTAAGTAAACCTGTTACAATAACATTCAGTCCAAGTAATCCAGGTGCCCAATTAGATGTATATATTACCAACACCGGACCTTTCAACACAACTAATCCATATAAATCTCCAACAGGCCAAGGAACATATAATGATACAGTTGACAGTTTTGCACCTCAGGAACTAATGAACGTAGCTTCATATGTCACATGGAACTTCGCGCCAGTAGCAGACAAACTAGTTACATTCCAAGTGAACTTCGCTAACGGAACTAATGTTGCAACATTTGTAGCATACACAAATAGTAACGGATATGCTTATGCATCTTACCGCTTGCCGAACTATAACAGCAGCATAATGCCCTTCGGAAACTACCAAGTAACCTCTTTCGTAGATGTCGCACAAAATCGAGAACAAGACAGCTTCACGTTCCAATACAACTATATTGTAAACATTAACGCAGCAAGCATGGCACTAAATGTACCAAGAAATCACTATGCAGCTTTGACAGTCGGACTAAATAACACATCACTACAAGCTCAAACCTACACCATAACCTACACAATAACTGATAACGCCAATGTCCCAGTATTCTCAGGTGAAGTCGCAGGTCAAACTATTCCAGCAGCAAGCTCACAAACCAACATAACAGTCATGATGTTTG
Source organism: Candidatus Bathyarchaeota archaeon (assembly GCA_963768895.1). Classification (GTDB taxonomy): domain Archaea; phylum Thermoproteota; class Bathyarchaeia; order Bathyarchaeales; family Bathycorpusculaceae; genus Bathycorpusculum. Next base: position 48,614 of record CAVYJU010000016.1, on the reverse strand, counting down.
TACCAGCATTCTCGTTCTGTGGACCTTCAACAGTACACATAAACGTATTCAATGCAGACCCAAGCAATCCAGCAAATCAAGCATTGCCATTCTGTCCAGAATTCGACCAACCATTTAGCATAACCGTAAGCTAAATCTAAAAGAAAAAAATAAAACAATCCCTAACTTTTCTTTTTTTGAATAATTTTTTGTGAAGATTAGCTATTCTTAAGGCATTTTGATTAACGAATTAGAGATTCAAGTATTTCAAAATTGGTATATTGAAAAAATATATTTTTATTTTAAGCTTGAACACTTCAAATTTTGTTCATGCCAAGAATATTGATTTTGTCAGTTTTCATAACAAGAAAAGCTAATTTAAAGGGGCAGTGGTTAAAGTCTTTTCTAACTATTTTCTGAAAAATCCAAAAAATAATGAGTACCTAAGAGGGCTATATTGCCATATATAAAATAGTTCGGTTAGAGTAAAATAACTTTTATGGAATAATACTTCTTGGATAGAGAGTAAATAATCTTACAGCTTAAAATAACATGTGCTTTCTACTCAAGAAAGGAAGATGGAAATATCATGAAATTTGAAAAATCGTTTTGGCCGCTGTTTTTCATTTTCCTTATGTTAGTTTTCTGTTTTCCCGCGCAATTTATTAAAGCTTCTAGCGCGGTTCCGACTCTTAGAGTAGTTCAATCAGGAACTACTAACGTAACACAATTGCCTATTTTACAGATTGGTTCCACATTTAGTGCAGATGTTCGGGTTGACAATACTGGCAGCAATATTCAAGGCGTTAACTCAGTTAGCTTCACATTAACTTGGAATTCCACAATCCTAAAATGCATTAATGCGGCTGATGGGAATTACTTGCCAAGCCAATCAAATGCTAATGATATTCCACCCGACAACACAATTGGAACCGTAACATTCGGCCTAATAACTCACGACGTGAACAACCCATTGGCCTGCGCTGCTAATGGCAGTTCCGGCGTTGTTGCTACAGTTACGTTCCAAGTATTAAGTCTTGGATCAACTAATCTCGCCATTGTTTTAACAAATCCGAATATTGCTTATCTGACATATCTGGACGGCAATGGCGTCAGTCACGAGGTGACAAACACCCAAATTGTAGACGCTTCATACAATCAATTATTCACTTCAATAAATGTATATCAGCTTGGAACAAACAACTCAACTATCCAATTCCCTCCAGGTTCAGATCCTGTTGGCAGTTTCTTCACTGTTGAAGTCAACATGAGCAATCTAATAGCCGAACCAATATGGGCGTGGAATATTGGAATTAACTGGGATCCAACAGTTCTTCAATTAATAACATTAGCTCAAGGAGACTATCTAACCGATATTGGCGGACTCTATGATGGAAGCCCAACCGTATTTGTCGCAGGTCTAATTGACAATCCCGCAAGCTCTTTTCCAATCGATAATCTTCGTGGAAGCATCCCGCAAGGAATCAGCGACATTTACCTCTCAAACGTAACTACTACCAAAGCATCTGGCAGCCTGTGCTTACTAACTTTTGAGGTAGCGAGTTACGGAAACAGTTACATTAACATAACTGCAGGTGATCCAACGTTAATGGATAACTTTGGCAATTCACAGCCAGTTATTCTTAACAATGCCCAATACATAAGCGTTCCACCACCCCAACCCCGAGCACCCATTGCAGTAATTCGTAATCAAGCTGCGTCAACAAGCTATCTCCCAGGAGCAACAATAACTTTAGACGCATACAGTTCGTTACCTGGATTTGACATAATCCCAAATCCTATCGAACCAAACATTCCGATAACTCAATATACATGGGGCGTTAGCGGACCATTGGGATTTACCATACCCCATAGCGGCAGTTCAATAACATTCATAACACCAAACCCAGCAAGTCCATTCCTAATCACCCTAACAATCTCTACAGCATCAAATCCAAGTGACCCAAAATATTACAACACCAATAGTTCAACAATGGAGTTTGACCCTGCATACCAACAACTTACAAGTGCAGGGGCTCAAATCGACCTCTACATAGTTAACACCAATCCAACAAACACAACAACTCCGATCAAGTTTCCCACTAGTCAAGGAATCTACAACACTAATTCAACAGTCTCCTATGTCGATACTTTCGCTCCTGACGAATTAATGAACCTTCAAACATTTCTTATAAATAACGGTGCTCCGGTTTCTAATGAGCTTGTAACATTCCTTGTAACACCTCAAAACGACCCAGCTGCTGTCTTATCTACTTTCGTGTCTTACACCAATAGTTACGGCTACGCATTCGCCTCATACCGTTTGCCAAAATACAATGTAGCTAATATGCCATTTGGCAACTACACTGTTACGGCCTTTGTTGACATAGCTCAAATAAGGGTTAGCGACTGCTTTACATTCCAATACAATTACATTCTGACAATTTTTTCGATCACTCATCCCGCTCAAACTGCAAGAGGTCAACAAACAAGTTTCTCAGTTACGATTCAATGCAACTCCTTTATACCTCAAAACTACTTTATGAGCTGGACCGTCACAGACAACTATAATATCCCCATAATTTCAAGCGAGACATTTGGAATAGCCTTTCCTAACGGTGGAAGCAACCAACAAATAACATTAACAATACCTAAATATTCTTACTACGGCACTGCAACTTTACATGTGAACCTATTTAATGGAGACCCCACAGTTCCGTCTCAGAATGCCCTTCCCTACTGTCCCGAAAGTGACCAATATTTCACAATAAATCCATAGCAACAACTTTAGCGACTTTTCTTATGAAGTTAGAAACGGTAATTAGGAAAATATTTTGATTTAACATTTGATTGTTAATCGATCTCACACTGTTTTGTGCAAGTTTTTTCTGGATACATTAATAATCATACTATTGTAAATATGCGATTACACTTCTCTGCATTCAAACTTAGTTCAAATTTTGAGGTTGATTTGTTTAATTTTCTATATAGAATTATCTATTTCTCAATACAATATTTTGGATAGGCTAAAATGTCTTGCTAACAAATGGTACGCAGAAGGGAGCGTTCAAAATGAGAAAACTAATAATATCTTTTCTTTGTTGTTTACTATTAATTTCGGCGTCTATTACATTCGTCAAGGCTACTCCAATACTGACAGTGACAACAGCTGTTACAAGTAGTAATACATATGATCGGTATTCCTCGTTAACAATTAATGGATCATTGGACTATTACAATTATGCGTATCATCTGTATCCAAGTGATGGTTTGGTAGGTCTGGAAATTCAAGATCCGTCTAGAGCGTCGACGGTAGTGCGAACAATGAGAACTGGTACGTCAATACCTAATAGCATAACGGCGAACATTGATTCAGCATATTTATGCGATATTTCTGGCAACTTACAAACAAGTGTGGCTATGCCAACCGCCGACAATGGAGTAGTTCCATACTACTATGTTCATGTTATAAACAATGCAGCCACACTTGTTTCGATGTTAGTTACGATGAACGTATACGATAGCAATAACGTTCCAATAGCTCTAACTTATCAGATATTAAATATAGGTCCATATTCATCCTCTTTCGTACGAACAAACTTCAATATTGACTCGACGGCACATTATGGAACAGCAACTGCCTATCTCAATGTATTCTCTGATTGGCCGAGCAAAGGCGGAATCCCATATGGTTTAGAACAAACGTTCCAATTTACGATAACTGGTGGTCCAGCATTTTCGGGAACACCTGGCATTCTTCAAAGTGCGAACGGCGACTACAACTTCTCCTATATAATACCCAAAGATGCGGCTGTCGGCACATACACTGTTTACACCACAAGCAACTATCTAGGAATTCCAGGCGCAGCAAGTACAACCTTTAAAGTAGCACAACTAGGAGACTTAAACAGTGATGGTGCAGTGAACTTTAGAGACCTAACCACTTTTGTGTCAGACTACATTGCTTACTTTAATACTGGCGTATTCAACCCGCTTATCGATCTGAACAATGATGGGAAAATTAATTTCGCTGACTTACAGACTTTCGTGCATGACTACATAATATACTGGAGCACATAATCAAAATGAGAAAGACCTTCGCATTTCTTTTGATAGTCTTTTTCATAGCTTCACTTTTCATTGTATTTACAAACGAAGCAAAAGCTCAATCCCCACCAGCAGTTACTCTTACACCTTCTCAAACAACTGTGACCCAACTAAACCAAAATTTCACAATAAACATTGTCATATCGAACGTTCAAAGTCTTTTCCAATGGGACGCCAACATAAACTGGGATCCAACAATCCTTAGTATGACAAGCACGCCGATTGAAGGAGATTTCATGACACAGTCAGGTTCTATTTCAACCACCTATATTGCGTTGCAACCCCACAATGGCTCAGTCTCTGACATTACAGACGTAATAACGGCGGCAACTGGGGTAAATGGAAGTGGGGTTTTAGCTACTCTAAGCTTCCAAGTGATTGGCAAAAGTGCATCAACTACCATATCCATAAATAATATAGTACTTGTAGGATATACTCCAGATCAAGTTAACCACCCGCTCGGAATTGATATCACTCCAGCGTCAACTACTGCAACCGCAGCAGTTTCTTTTGTTGAAGGCGGAGCACCTGCAGCTAATGCCGGGTCAAACCAGATTGTCACCCAGGGCTCCGTAGTCAATTTGGATGGTTCAAGTTCAATTACTACAGGTTCTAGCCCAACGTATACATGGTCTTTTACAGATGGAACAGCAAAAACTGTAACAGGCAAGACAGCAACCTATACTTTCAACACTCCAGGAATATACAATATCACCTTAACTCTTTCAGACTCAAATGGTAGCAGTAATTCAACAGTACTAATAACGGTTCAAAGCAGCTCTAAACCTGTTGCAAAAATTGTAATAGAAGGCTTTACTTCAGGACAAAAAGCGACACTTGGACAACAAATAACCTTTAATGGTTCAGATAGCTATGAACCAAACAATGGAACAATTCAACGGTATCTTTGGGATATGGGAGACCATATTGGAACAGGTAACAATGCAACAATAACCTATGCTTATCATACGACTGCCCAAGTCGATGTAATTTATAATGTAACATTAACAGTTTTTGACGCAACTGGTCTCAATGCAACTGCCACTGTTCCAATCACTGTTGGGTCAGGCACATCGTCAACTAGTCCAACACCGATCTCAAGTTCTGGCTCAACTCCGACCCCAACTTCTGCAGCGACTCCAGATCCAGGCTCTAACCCTACTCCAGTGGTAACTCCAACTCCAAACAACAGCCTTCAACCCACAGGTTTACCGGCACCTATACTAGCGATACTAACAATGGTCACAATTACTGTTTTTGCAGGCTCAACCATTTGGCTACGAAAACGAACTTGTTGAAACCCCCTGAAACCCATACTAAAACATTTTCTATATAGATAACAAACAACTAAATATACTATTTTCGATAACCTGAATAATTTCATACAAAACAATACAACTGACAGGGAGAGAAATCCAGCATGAAGAAAATAGCTTTAGTCTTGTTTCTCACGGCGATAACCATTGCAAGCCTTTTTACAATCAGCTTATCCAATGCAAGCGTAACTCCAACTTTGAGTGTTGATTCCGCTACTCAGCAGTTTCCATCAGCACACGTCGGAGACACAATTCAAGTCAACATTACAATAAGCAACGTGCAAAATCTTTGGGTCTGGGATATTACATACATAAAATTTGACCCAACAATCTTGAGTCTGACAAATCTTACCGAGGGGCCATTCCTCCAGACATCAGGGCAACAAACAGTGTTCGTGTCACAATATATGTCTGCAAACGCGGACTATTATGCTAAACAAGGTATAATTAACGAGACTAGCGACGTGATGCTTGCAAACGCCACTGTTAGTGGCACTGGCGTGATTGCAACAATGACCTTCAAGGTGCTAGCTACGGGAACTTCACAAATCATATTAAACCAACCAACAATTGAAGACGCAACACAAGCGTCGATTCCTCTCAACGTAGTCAACGCGAACGTTGTAGTGGGAAGCTCATCAAACCTTACAAATAACCCTTCACCAACCCCGACTGCAACCTCTACGACATCGTCACCTTCCACTTCTGCCACCACAACACCTACTCAATCGAGCAGTTCACCAACTCCAAAACCTTCGGATGTGGCACCAGAATTTCCAATAACTCTCATAATCGCATTTCTAATTATCGCCGTTACGATGACAACCCTGCTTATGGCCAAAAAAAACAAACATCAAAAAGAATAGAACTTTCTTCTTAACCTTTTTTTCCAATCAGACAAAAACCAATCAAATAAGCAATAATTTTCTGATATCCAATATTTCTATCAAAATAGGTAGCTACCGTTCTATGTCAATGAAGGCAAGAAATTTGTAAGCTATATAAGATTTAGAAAAACTATAGCTGTATATATAAATTATTTTGTTAAAGTTAAAAAGCACAAGACCAATTACCTTCCCCAAGGAGAGAGCTTTAGCAGGTTAACAATAAGTCCGCAATTTTCAAGCGGGCTTTACTCGTCATCATAGGTGGAATAAATGAAACATAAAACCTTAGTTTGCGCGCTACTAATCATTATTATCGGAATTTCTGTTCTTTCTATGACAGTTCATATGATTAGTGCAGACGCAACTACTCCTATAATTAGCGTTGTGCTTTCAGGTACCACTTCTACAACCCAACTTCCCACTGTTGCTGTCGGTGGCACATTCAAGGTAGATGTTCGAGTGGATAACACAGGAAGCGTTACTCAGGGAATAAACGGATACAGTTATATGTTGACATGGGATCCAACAGTGTTGAGCGTTTCGACTGTTTTAGACCCAGCTGGATTTCTAACTGGTGGTGATGGAGGCTCAGTAACTAGTATAGTTACAGGTCTGAAAACCAATTCAGGTCAAATTACAGTTAATGCAATCATTGTAAATACTGGAAACCCCAGTGCAAGCTCAACAGGTTCAGGGGTTTTAAGTACAATTACATTCAAAGTACTTGCTACAGGTTCAAGCAACATTGGACTTCAGCCAAGTGACGTTGGAATTGCTTACTTATCATATCCTGACAGCCTCGGCAATAGTCATGATGTTACTGCTAATGCAGTGAATGCCGTCTACGGTTCATCTTCGCCAACGCCGACTCCAACAACGCCTGGCACGCCAACCCCTACACCAACTCCAACACCTACCCCAACTCCAATTCTAATGGGCACTATTCACAGTCCAACCGCCACAATTAATAATCCAGGAACGACCTATCAAGTCAACCAACCAATAATCCTTGACGGAAGCGCCTCAACTGCAGGCACCGATTCACAATCTTGTCCAATTACGAATTATGCATGGCTAATACAGTACCAAAACGGGTCAATATGCGGAGCTTACAGCGGTCCAGCAATAACGTTTTCAACGAGTTACCTCGGGTACCTCAACATAACTCTAATAGTAACAGCAGCGGACACTAATCCCAATCCCAATCCAACTTATGTAAACACATCGTACTCTAGCGTTTTGATAGATGTAATATCAGCGCAGCAACTCACACAAATTGATGTGTTCACAAACAAAGGCGGCATTGGACAAGACGTTAAAAGCGGTCCATATGCTCCACAAGAATTAGTTCAGGCTTATGCATACGTAACCTACGGAGGAGCCCCAGTGGGTAACAAAAACGTTATCTTCACAGTACTTGACCCCAGCGGGGCTGTTATTGCCGTTCGAACTGCACTTACGAATTCAACGGGATACGCTTACATGGAATATCGAACTCCATGGTTCAATAACGGGACTACAGATTTTGGAGTTTGGTCTATCGTTGCTTCAGTGGAGGTTTCACAGGTCGTGGTAACCGATACAGTCACATTTGACTACAATTACCTAGTAACTTTAAGCAATAACATAACATTACCCGCAAGTGTTCATAGAAACTCTCAAATGACAATAACCGTACCAATCATAGACACAGACAACACAACTCTATCTGTGACAACAACGATCACAGTATATGATTCAAATAGTGTTCCAGTAGCCACGTTCATAACTAATCCGAATAGTATCTCGAGCAGCACATCAGTTTCAGCAACGCTAACTATCCCCTCATGGGCCTTTGTAGGAACTGCAACAGTCTACGTTAACGTGCTAACAAATACTCCCACAAACACTGGATTACCATATTGTCCTGAAAGAAATGCCACTTTCCAAATACTTTCTTAGGGTGTCATAACAAGTGAGGGGAGGATCAACATAATGAAGCAAAGAAGAATAATAATTGCAGCTTTACTGATTATCCTCTGTTCCTCTGCACCTTATATTTATCTAAGTCATGCAAGCCAAGCACCAGTGGTCAGCTTTAATCCATCAAGTATCACAGGAATAAGTGTAGGGAATACATTCACTATTACACTTCAAATTAACGGAGTGACAAACCTCTGGGGTTGGACATTGGGATTACAATGGGACCCTTCGATATTACAAATGCAAGGAACTCCCAAAGAAGATCCTTTTCTCAAGACTGCTGGTTCAACAGTTTTCGTGCCGGTTGCCCCCAATAATACGCTCGGTGTCCTTGCAAGTCTAAGTTGTTTGATCTTATCAAATAACGGCGCCACTGGAAGCGGTAACTTGACAGATATCACCTTTAGCGTTGCAAAGGCAGGAACTTGTCAAATAAACATAACCGACTCAGAATTTGACAACATAGATTCAAGCGGAAATAGCGCGAAGATTCCAGTAACCATCTCAAATGCAACATTTACAAATATTGTCGTAACCACTCCATCACCTAATCCAAGTGCCCATGGTCCAAAAGCTATTTTTACTCCCGCAGATGGATCATATCTAAAACTAGGTTCTACAATAAAACTAGATGCGAGCTCATCGCAGCCAGGTTTTGATACAGTAAACGGCTCAACTACTTGCCCAATAACTAACTACGTTTGGAGAGTCGAGTTTCAAAATGGAACAACCTTTCTTTCTCTCAACGGCATAACTCCACAATTCAATACCTCTATTATAGGACCATTTAGAATAATACTGATTGTTACCGCCACAGATCCTAACCCACCCTCTGATCCTAACTTTAATCCTACGGATAGCGCAACCGCATCTATCGACGTCTATTCAAACCCTCAAGATACTCAAATTGACGTGTTAACCGACAATGGCGGCGTTGGTCTAGGAGCCAATAGTAGCCAATACGGACCATTGCAAACTGTGCAAATTTATGCTTCAGTCAAAAACCAAAACATCTTGCTTCCAAACCAAAACGTCATATTCACTGTGCAAAATGCAAACGGATCAAACTACGTTGTCAGAGAGGGAATCACGAATCAGAGTGGAGTTGCAACCACTCAATTTCGGTTACCTTCTCCCGATCCAAACTCGCCTTCAACACGTTTTGGAATATGGTCTATTACCGCATCTACGAATAGTACTAGTGGTACGGTAAATGACACGACTTTTTTCAATTTTAACTACTTAAGCGCTATTTACGGCGTTCAAATACCTGATAGTGTCCATAGACAAGGAACACTTCCGATCGTTTTAGCAGTAAATAACGCAAATTGTCCCACCCCATGGTCAGATCTAACTATAACAGTTTTTGATCAGGCGGGAATTCCAATTGGGTCATCTGCTATTAGCGCCACTAAACAATTGGAGAACATCACCGTTATCGATTCCGCCTTAACTATTCCGTCTTGGGCATTTACAGGACAAGCAACAGCTTATTTGTGTGTATTAGCAAATTCGTCAAACACTCAAGAAGCTCCGTTAGCGCCTGAAACTGTAGCAACCTTCCAAATTCTTCCTTAGATTTCAGACAAAAACTATTGGTACCTTATAGCAAAATAACAACTAAATAGTTGAACTGGAAAATATGGCTCCAAATGTTTTCTATAGCGAAAAGTATCAAATAGACTATCACCACTCTTCATACATCGGAGAATCAAAATGAATAAAAAAATAATATCAATTACCTTTTTCCTAATTTTTGTCGCAAGCATGTTATGCGTGGGATTCAAAGGATACAACGCTTCAGCAGCCGTAGCATCAAACATTTCCATTTCATTTTCTCCAAATCCTTCCAACGCCAATTTATCAATAACTTTCATTGCAACTATAACAGGATCAACTCCATCCGGTGTGGTTACCTGGAGCTCTAACAGTTCAACAGGTTTATTTAACGTTACTTCAAGCCCAATGATAGCTGGAGTTTTAGTTGTATCATATATTGACACAAAACCTTCAGTAGTAAACATCACGGCAAGCTACAGTGGAGACACAAACAACTTGCCGAGCAGTAAGACTGTCACATTAACTCTATTTCCTGTAGGTGACTTCAACCACGACGGAGTCGTTAACTTTAAAGACATTGTTTATCTGGTTAACGCCTACATCGTTGCTAATAATAATGGCCTTAACAACGGAAAAGTAGACCCTTTGTGTGACTTGAATAACGACGGGAGAATAAACTTCACTGATCTAAAACTATTCGTCGCGGCTTACACTGCATAACCCCAAACTTTCGGATTTAAAAAAAGCGAATTTAAAGCTTCCAATTTTTTCGTTTAAGTCATATTTTTATGATTATTTTGCATATATTGTGCATATTGAGTATTATTCAACTTCTAAGTAGACTATGGTAATTACTGACACAATCGGTAAATAGTTTTTTCGACAGCTCATCCTAAAGGAGAAGGTAAATATGAGAAGGCTAGCCATTGGAAATGCTCTATTAGCTATTTTGTTAACATTCATTATATTGCTTTCTAGCGTTCACACGGAAGCGTCAACTTTAGTTGCTCCAGTTGGACAGATTGTTAATAATGCCACTTTGTCAAATTACTTTGTAATCGCTGGTGCACCGACAACAGTGACTGCTGGACAAAGCATCAGTGGCATAGTCGTAACCGTTTATGATTCAAACGGCCAAGTCGCAACAAAGTACAAAGGCTGTATTTATTTCACTTCGACAGATCCAAAATCTACTTTGCCATACACTCTTAATTGCAAATACAGCTTCACTATTGGCTCAAAGGGAGACAAGGGTATACATACTTTTTCAGGTTTTAATTTAGTTACTGCTGGTTCACAAACAATAACAATCACTGATGGGACAATATCAACAACGACAGGTACTATTACAGTTAATCATACAGCCGAGTCAACTATTGTTGTTTCCCCAACGACAGCGACTGTTGCAGCGGGGAATTCACAAACTTACGCATCAACTGCAAAAGACTATTATGGCAACTCGTGGGACGTAACAGCGTTAACAATATGGTCAATAACAACCGGCGCCGGAGGCTCTTGGTCAAGCAACAAATACTCCTCAGCAAATAGCGGAACCTGGACTGTAACAGGCAGCTGCTCAAATTTTTACAATTCAGTGCTTTTAACTGTTAACCCAGCGTCCGCTATCAGCATTACCATAATCCCCAGTTCAACAATTGTTAGCGCAGGAGGCAAGACGACTTGCACGGATATGGCCTATGACAATTATGGTAACTCTTGGAATGTTACTGGCTCAACAACTTGGAGTATTTCTTCAGCAGCTGGAGGTTCATGGTCTGGTAGTGTCTATACTTCTGCAAAATCAGGAATCTGGACAATCACTGGCAACTTCGGGACTTTATCTGCTCAGGCATCCTTAAACGTCACTCATTCTTCACCAATAAGCATTGTATTGTCTCCAGCCTCTGCTACTATATCGGCTGGTTCTTCACAAACTTTTACCGCTTCAGCATCTGACTTTTATGGCAACACGTGGGATGCTACCAACGTAACAACATGGAGCATTGATTCAGGTGCCGGTGGCTCATGGGCTTCCAATATATATACTTCATCAAAAGTGGGAATTTGGGCAGTTTCGGGTAGTTCGGGAGGAGTCTCTAACACCGCATCCTTAACAGTAGGCTACACCTCTGTTTTTACTGTCACAATATATCCCAAAACTGCAACGCTAAATGCGGGTTCTTCTTTAGTTTTTAGTGCAACTGCCTCAGACATCTACGGGAATAAATGGGATGTTACAGCTTCAACGGTTTGGAGTATTGCTCTAGGCGCTGGCGGCTCTTGGTCAAATAACACTTATACTTCAGCGTTATCAGGCACTTGGGTTGTAACAGGAACATACAGAGGAATCTCTGGAACGGCTTCGGCAACTGTGAATAACGGGGCACCAGTAAAAATTGGCATAAGTTCAACTGCGGGTTTGGTTACTGCTGGTTCAACTGTATCTTATTCAACGACTGCGGCAGATAATTTTGGTAACACGTGGGATGTTTCAAACTCAACAACTTGGACCATATCGTCTAGTGCAGGGGGATCATGGTCCACATATATTTACACTTCTGCAAAAGCTGGAACCTGGACAGTGACAGGAAAGACTGGGCAATTATCTAGTACATGTCTTTTAACAGTCACTAATGGTTTACCAATTGGTATTTCTGTATCTCCAAAAACCTCAAGCTTGGCAGCTGGTTCTTCAGAACCCTTTGCCGCCACAGCATATGACAATTATGGAAATAACTGGGATGTCTCAAGTTTATCCACTTGGAGCATATCGAATGGGGCAGAAGGGTCATGGACCGGCAGTACTTACACCTCGGCAAAAGCCAATATATGGCTTGTAACAGGAACCTACAACAATCTATCTGACACAGCATCATTAACTGTAAATCATGGATCAGCTGCTTCAATAACATTGAAACCAAAAACGTCAAACATCATTGCTGGTTCTACACAGACCTTTACCACAACAGCTTTCGACAATTTTGGAAACAGCTGGGACTCAACAAGTTCAGCAACCTTCCAAGTTGATCCACAAGCAAGCGGTTCACTATCCAGCAATATCTATACATCTTGCAATGCGGGAACATGGATAGTAACAGCAAAAAGCTTAGGCTCAACCGACACTGGTTATCTAACTGTAACCCACTCGTCTCCAATTGCTATAAATGTAGGTCCAGAATCTGCTTCCATAATCGCTGGTTCAAGTCAGCCTTATAATGCCACTGCATCTGACACTTATGGTAACATATGGGACGTTACCAGTGCAACTTCATGGAACTGCAACTCTAGCGCAGGTGGCTCTTGGCTAAACAATAATTATAATTCTGCCTTTACAGGAAGCTGGACCATCACCGGCAACTACTTAGGTATTTCTGACTACGCCTACTTAACAGTGATTCATTCAACAGCCATCAACATAACTGTCTCTCCAAAAACTTTAATATTAGTTGCTGGGTCAAACGAAGCATTTACCTCAACAGCATCCGACCAATTTGGGAACCAATGGGATGTAAGTAATTCTGCAAGCTGGAATGTAACAGCAATTGCAGGAGGTTCCTGGAATGGAAGAACCTATACATCAGGCGAAACTGGCAACTGGATAGTAACTGCAACAGTTGGAAGCCTTTACGATACATCTACCTTAACTGTTAGCCACGGCTCTGTTCTTAACATGAAAATAAACCCCAGCTCAACTACAATAACGGCTGGTTCAACTCAAAAATATACCGCAACAGCTTACGATTCAAATGGCAATAACTGGGACGTCACTAGTTCAACAAACTGGAGTATAGATAACGCTGCAGGAGGTACATGGGCAAACAATACTTACACTTCAAACTACGCAGGAACATGGACAGTTACAGGTACCTATCAAGGGATAACTAGCACTTCATCTTTGATAGTAAATCATGGGTCAGCAGATAGTATTATAATAGGTCCACCCTCATCATCTATTGTAGCTGGTTCTCCACAATCTTTCAACGCCACAGCATCTGATACTGAAGGAAACACATGGGACGTTACGAGTTCAACAAATTGGACGATCGATGACGGTGCAGGCGGCTCTTGGTCGGCCAACACTTATACTTCTGACCTATCAGGAATATGGAACGTTACAGGTGCTTTTGATAATTTATCAAAATCAATATACATTACAGTAAGCCACAACGCAGCAGCAAGCATTGAAGTTACCCCAGATAATGCCTCTATCGTGGCTGGCAACATCGAAATTTATTCAGTAACGGCTCTCGACAGTTTTAACAATACATGGGACATTACCGATTCTGCAACGTTTAGCACTGCATCGAACTCAGGCGAGGTCTGGACACAAAATGCATATACCGCCGACAAAGCAGGCGTATGGACGGTAACCGCAAACGTTGCTACTCTTTCAGACACAACAACTCTAAATGTAAACCACGGATCAGCCAATAGCATTGCAATCTCACCAAAATTGCAAATAATATCATCGAGTTCCAATCAGACATTCACAACAACAGCTTTCGATTCCAATGGAAACTCATGGGATGCCACTGGTTCTACAATTTGGACAACTGATCCCAGTGCTGGAGGTTTATGGTCAAATAACGTTTACATTTCTGACACAGCAGGAAACTGGATAGTGACAGGGACGCTTTCCTCTTTATCAGACACTGCATCTTTGACCGTTAATCATGGTTCAATCGTTAACGTCACAATAAGCCCATCTAACACATCTGTTAATGCGAGTTCCTAGCCAAGCTTATGCTGCAACCGCTTCTGATTTCAGCGGCAACCTGTGGGATGTAACGAACTCTGTGTTATGGCAGGTCAACGCTAAAGCTGGAGGTAACTGGACAGGAAACATATACAATTCTTTGAACCCAGGCAGCTGGATAGTCACGGGAACTACCACTGGGATAACGGGTACTGCCCAATTAGCTGTCAACAGTACTTCCCAACCATCATCATGGCTAGACCTTAATCACGACGGATTTGTGAGTATGGCTGACATCCTCTACTTCGTTAACGCATATCAAAATTTTGGCAAAACTAACACTTACGACCCAACATGCGATTTCAATCATGACGGACAAATAAACTTCCAAGACTTAGTGATCTACATTATCGCTTACATCGATTATCAACACACACATTGAGAGAAAAGAAAATAAAATATCAGTCTCCGAGAAGGCGTCTAAGAATCAAAAAGAAAAGAATGGGAATAGGTTTAGCAACATTACTTATCCTAAGCTTTATTGGATCAATGCATTTTGTGTCTTCAGACTTGACTAATCCAACTTTAGCTGTTACTCTCAAAAATCTCGTAAACAGCATTAATTTTACCTCTGATCTAGATTCTGCCTACATGGGCCTTAATTTTGGCAAAGTAAACATCTCAACCTTCCAAGGCATGATAGATTCGTTACCTACATCTAACTGGAATACAATAATGTACTGGTATGCGGTCATCGACAAATATAACGTCGCGAATGAAACAACGATTGAACGTGCCTTAAATGGTGCAAACTTGATGGCTAACGGTTTACCCGCTGAAGCAACTGATCTCAACAATAATCCTTGTTTTCTTGTGTATGACCGTTACCTAATATATGGCTACTATTGGGCAAACAAATACCAATATGAACAATACAAGTGGAACATGACACTTGCCTACAATAGCTATGATTCAGCAGTGGAGTATAGCCAATCTTCCTCTGGAAAACCTCCTCTCTGGATATACGGAGATAACACTGCATCTACTTATTCAGGTCGATACTACGACGAAACAGGTCAATCACTCGATGTGTACCTCGAATTCTACAAAATCGGAATCACCCAAGCGCTAACCAGAGCCGAAGACCTTTGGAATTTCGAGAACACGAATTACTGGAACGGGCAATATTACGGGTATACCTCTGCCGGTGGCCTATATGAGTGTGAAGCTGGCTCATTTGAACAAATAATTTGGAAACTATATGACTATAACTCGAGTATACCAAATGTCGAGAATCTACTCACCGATATTAACAACCGGTACTTAGTAAACCTCTGGAATAGCCCACAATGGCTCGATTACGTAATTCAGCATGCTAATTCAAATCCTCAAAGACGACTTGAAAATGCTGAAACAGCTTGGCAATCAATTATAGGCACATATCCTCTTTTGTCCTTCCCAGAGCAAACAGAAATTCAACAGCTTCTAAATGGCACTGCATATGGTATAGTCAATAATAATATAGCAAACATACCTGCATGGAATCTATTAAGTAACCCAAACGCAGGATTATATGATCCATCAACTGGATTATACAAAATCCATTCAGACTCCCCCCCAAGTTCCTCAGCCTCCGCCCTTGCTGCAAACCTCTTAATGAATATTGGCCTAATTGAAACAACGGCCAAGCTCGCAGTGCCCTTAGAGGAACTACATTATGAATACACTTACAATATCATTGACAAAGACCTGTATGCCATAGATTTTGATACGAACTCGATTAAAATTCCAATTTCAGAAAGCGGCAACCTGACATTTCTCTATGGTTCAACACCAGTAAACTGGAATTTTGAAAAAACAGGCATATGGAACCTTACTTTTTCGCAAGACTGGAACTCGATTGTAAGCGCAAACTACATTGGAGGATTGCCAAGTAATAGAATGTATTATCCAACTGACATAACCACTAACATTAATCCGCTAAATTACACATTCACTCAAATTGGTTGTCCGTTACCAATTAATGTAACAGTACAAAATGGAGTAAACAACATAGAAATTTACGCTAACCAAAGCCTTGTCTACAACAATACAATCAATGTAACTAATGACACTGCACTTATAACATGCGAAATACCCACAACCAACTTAGCAATAGGAAACTATACATTAACTGGCAACATAAACAATAACACTTCAAATTTAGGCATCGCAGGAATAACATACCTTGGTGATCTAAACGGAGATTTCAAGGTTAACTTCGAGGACTTAACAATATTTGTCAGCGATTATATTGACTATTACTTTTCGAATCAAATTTACACTCAAGCGATAGATTATAACCATGACTCTAGAATTAACTTCAATGACTTGACACTATTTGTGTACTACTACGTAACCTACAACAATAACCTGATCCATTGATGAATGACAGCTTTACTGGTTAGCTAAATCATCGAACTTAGCATAGGATGGCAAAAAAATGACCTATCCAATTCTTAAATAATTTTTTTAGGCAATTGCAGTTTTTCAAATCTTGTTAGCAAGAAATAGGTAAATATTATATCAACAAATAGATTGAAAAGTGAAGACGGAGAACCAAGGAAACCAATTAAAATAAACTCAAGGAATTGAAAACTGGCAGCAACAAGAAAAATAATTACTGCAATTAACCGAGCAAATTTATTCCTTGTCCAGAGACCCAAGCCAACTATCAGAAGATCTACTCCCATCATCCAAGAAACTAAACCAATTGTTGTTGCACTACAATTCGCCATGTCGCCAACGTAAAAAGGAATCCCTGGCACCCAATTGACAATTGAAACGGTTGATTGGATTGCTGTTTTAGTTTGAACCATTTGAGATGAAGAGGATGGATCTGTCATCATTAAATAAAGTCCACCCACAATGAGAACAACACCAAAGGTGATGATTAGTTTGGTTAATATGTCAGTTACTAGCCTATGGTTGTCAAAGTAATTATTCTTAATGTTAATTATGTAATCTTTGATTTTGCTTAGATAATTCTTGATAAATGACAATTTACTCACGTAAGAATTGAATCAACAGTTAAGTTAAGAACAATTTGGGCTATGTCGCATGCGTATTCGGCAGTTCTCCTTATGCTTTCAATAATCAAACGCAAAGTTGCAGTATCTTCACTATCTTTCTCTGAAGACAAGATAGCATCCTTTTCCAAGTCAACAATTTGTTTACTGCTTCCTAAGATATTTTCTGCTGTGAGATACTCTTGCCTAAAGAGGGATTCCATCGATTTTTCGAACATGTTTATAGCAATGTTGCTCATATTTTCGATTTTCACTTTTTCATTCTCGTTAAGCTCATGCTTAAGTGCC
The DNA here is from genome assembly GCA_963768895.1 of Candidatus Bathyarchaeota archaeon. Classification (GTDB taxonomy): domain Archaea; phylum Thermoproteota; class Bathyarchaeia; order Bathyarchaeales; family Bathycorpusculaceae; genus Bathycorpusculum. The sequence goes on along the minus strand of CAVYJU010000016.1, from coordinate 30,751 downwards.
AATGCATTTTGCGCTATTTTGACAGCATGATCTGCAGTTCTCTCAACAGATTTAGTAACTAGGCGATAACCTAAGCAATCCCTGCTATTAATAAGACCTATTTCTTTGGTGATACGCGGATTCAAAATGGCTGTTCTTAGTTGCCGAGTTACATAGAGGTCGAATCGATCCACTTCATTATCGGTTAATATTATCTCTTTTGTTAACGTATTATCATTCGCGATTAGACCCAGTATGGCATCTTTATGCATGGTAGCTGTAATTATGCTCATTCTTCTCAAAGCACTTTGAACAGTTAATTCAGGGTAGCTTAATAGAACCTGCAAGATTAACTGAGCTGAAGTGTCTGTTACTATTTCCGTGCCTACAAGCATGCGGCGAACAAAAGATTTCAAGTCGTGTCTTTGTTTTGTAGACAACAATCCCTTATCAGATTTAATATAAATTGAATTATAACCAGCTAGATATGCCGAAACCACCTTTCTTGTCAAAATCTCAGGTTCATCCTTCGAGGCTACTTTGATGATGGCCTCGTCTTGCCTTTTCTCAATCTTAGTGGCAGGCGGAAAAATTGTTAATAATCCCCCCTCTGCTTCCCTAAGTTTTATGAAACTCCCTTTTTTTACTTGATTTTGAGTTATCCAATTCTTAGGAAGCGATATGATATAAGTTGAGCCACCTGTAAGCTGCACTTTCCTTGTTTCCCCATCTTGTCTAGCCTGCCACAAAGACTACCCTTCTCCTCGAACCGTCAATAAATATATGTTCTCAGGTGGGTTACGTAATAAATTGCTTATCTAAATAAATTATGTATTTAATCATAGTCTATAAGCGCTATTGTGGAAACAAATATAACTAAAGATCCCTAGGTTCTCCTTGATTTTCCACGGAGAACAACAGCTTTGTCATTAAAAAACCAATTTGAGAACGAAGAAGAGCTGTTTAAAACCTCTGCCTTTTAATCGCGGAGAGAAAATAAATTGGGAAAGGTCCAAACAAAAAAATTTAATCTCTGGTTCAAAAACAACCACGTACTAAAAGATGTAGATTTTGAGGTTATAGAAAACAAAGTAACTGCAATTATGGGTCCATCAGGATGCGGCAAATCAACACTTTTGCGGTCAATTAATCGGATGAATGATCTGATAATTGGCTGCAAGACTTCTGGAGAGATATTCTTTGATGGTCAAGACGTTTATGGTAGCGGAAGTAATGTGTACGATTTAAGAAGAAGAATAGGAATGGTGTTTCAAAAGGCTAATCCATTTCCGAAATCGATATTTGAAAACGTTTCTTTCGGTCCGAAGATTCATAGCACAGCTAAAGGCGAAAAACTCAAAGAACTTGTCGAGAATAGTCTAAAAGGTGCAGCGTTGTGGGATGAAGTCAAAGACCGATTACACGAAAGTGCTTTAGCTCTCTCAGGAGGGCAGCAGCAAAGGCTTTGTATCGCCCGAGCACTAGCCGCAGAGCCAGAGCTAATCCTTATGGATGAACCTTGCAGCGCTTTAGATCCTGCCGCTACAGCAAAAATTGAGTCGCTAGTGCGAATTCTTAAAGAAAAATATACTGTGATAATTGTTACGCATAACTTGCAACAAGCGCTGAGAGTTTCTGATTTTACAGCTTTTATGTATGTTGGTGAACTTGTTGAATATAACAATACAAAAACTCTTTTTGAGCAGCCTGAAAATGAAGTTACTGCTAATTATATTAAAGGAATGTTCGGTTAAGTTAACTATTTGTTGATAGTTATTGTTGATTCTGTTTTTTCATTCATAAATATTAAGTCTTAATACTGTGTTGATTTATTTGCGATAATCTATGACTATCGACCCAAAGCTAAACCACAGAATCAGTTTAGTCATTCACACTTTAGGTTTAAGCTGTCTTGGTGGAGCAATCTTTCTCCAAATTCTCGTATTCTCAAATATACTCATGCAAGGGTATTTCAAGGCAGTTGAATCAAGTCCATCAATACGCGTGATTGAAATGACACTAACGGCTTTCACAGCAATCTACTTCATCTATATCTATCAAAGATTAATGCGTACAACATTTAAGTAAGTTGACTGTGCGTACAATTCTTTCTTGCTTTAGAATGGATTTTCTTGAATTTCATTACTTTACCAAAAATAGTGAGCAGTTCTGTGATTTAATTATATAAAAACAAGAGTTCAAGGTTTGATAAGAACATACTAAGAATCAGGCTCCCAAAAGTCTGGTGTGCTGATTTTTCAAATTGCCTCAGCAGCATTTTCAAGTTGTTTTTTAGTTCTGTGGCTATTTCTTTTATTTTTCAATATTTTTTCAACAGATTTGAATGATTCTATATAGATTTTTTTCTCTGCTTCAAAATTATTTGGTTTCCCACCGCCTGAGTACCAAGAGTGAAAATGGTAGCAATGGTAAAACAGCTGGGTGAAGGGTTCTCCCATTTTAGCTACGGATGCCATAAGCGCGTTAATGTTGTCGATTTTTGTGTTAGTGGCTTGAGAAATGTTGGCTCTAAAGCAATCCCAGAGGAGTTCTCCAGCTTCAGCCAAAGCGTCTTCTTCGCCTTCCTTCAAATAATTCATATACTCTATTTTGCTTTGCTCCAGTAATTTCTTAATTTCATTATCATTAATCATTTAAGAATCATGAATTGAACAACTTAAATACAATTAAAAGCTTTTCTGTCTGGCAACGGCGGAACCTACGGAGACAGAGAACTAAACGGCAAATACCTAACCATATATCCAAGCGACCACATCGTATACACCGCATTGCTCTACACAACCACAAGCACAATAGGAGACACAAACCAGAACTGCGGAGCAGTCATAGGCATAGACCTCTACGGCTACATTGGTAGACTATGTGAAATATCAACTCCAGACGGACCTCAAACCTACCCCAACTATCCTACCTCGCACTTTCAAGACGTAGTTAACTGAGGCAGCAACGGATGGGTACAGGTTAAAATCGACTTTACAGTCCTGTGGTCATATGAGTCAGGTCCATGGGGAGGCTACGGAAGCGGAGGAACATGCGCTACGTCAATCGGATGTATTCCATTCATAACCGGGGACAGCATCCACCCAAGATGGGAAACAGCCAAAAATATGTAGCAGACACCGAACTATACATAAACCCATAAAAAACTTAACTTTCATATTAAATGGCAATTCATCTAGCATTCACGGCAAAAGGCAAAGGTTATTACTTTTAGGATGATTTACTCGTAGCACGGAGACAAGAAAGGTGCCCCTTACATTTGTTATTGGAACTGCTGGTTCTGGCAAATCTCTTTTTACTGCCGCGTTTAGTGAATGGCTAAAAATGTCGAAACAAGACGTTGCTGTGGTCAATTTGGATCCTGGAGCGCTTAAGTTGCCTTACTCGCCAGATGTTGATGTGCGTAATTATGTTGATGTTGGAGATATTATGGAGAAGTATGGTTTGGGGCCTAATGGTGCTTTGATTATGGCTGCTGATTTGATTGCTGATGAAATTGAGAACTTAACTCGTGATATTGAGGAGGCTCATGCTGATTTTGTTTTGGTGGATACTCCTGGGCAAATGGAGTTGTTTGCCTTCAGAGCTAGTGGACCCTACATTGTTAATGAGTTGACGAGGGAGCCTAAAGCGTTAATTTACCTTTTTGACGCGGTCTTTTCGATTAACCCACTTAACTATGTTTCAAACATGTTTCTCGCAGCTGCAGTTTATAATCGCTTTTTCCAGCCGCAACTTCACGTTCTCTCAAAAACTGATTTACTTCCAAAAAAGGATGTTGAGGCACTTGCAACTTGGTCAGCAAACACTAGAGCTCTTGAAGATGCAATTGAAGAAAAACTTGAAGGAACAAAACGACTCTTCAGTAGAAACATGATGCAAGCCATCAATAAGCTTGGTATGCAATTTTTGCTAATGCCGCTTTCCTCTAAAACAAATGAGGGTATGACTAACATTAACACTACTCTTGAACGGATTTTGAATGAAGGCGAAAAATACACAACTTGAAATGTTTAAACAGTTTTAATCGCTTTTACTAAGAATACCTCTTTTGGGTATTTACGATAAGGGGGAACATGGGGTTTCAAGTGAGAAATGATAGACATTTGTTCCACTGCCTAACGTTGGAACTTGCACACTTGTATAATTAATTATGCTATAGCCATTTGTTGGAATGGTGATGGAAGTGCCGAATCCTATAAGTTGAACATCTACTGCATAGGGGCTGCTATGACTATTGCTAGTGACAAGCAAATCTAAAGCATATCCGTGAAGTGTATATTCAGTAGTATTCAAAGTCATGGACCCCGTACAATAAACTTTGTTCCCATTAATACCGTGCGTGCTTACTTGCAAAACTACGTATTGTTGAATAAGCGGATCATCACCGACTGTAGAATTAAAATTAGCCAGAGTTAATTGAAACGGCAGAGGTGTAGTTGACGATGGACTTTGAGTATTTGACCGATTATTTAGTTCCCATCCAGCTATTAATGCAACAGCCAAACCTACTATTATCACCACTGCTATAGCGATGTATTTTTTGTTTCTTCGCGATGATAGGAGTTTTGGTTGAGCCAATTTGTTTAACCTCTGTTCGTTTGCCTATCCCTTGCTTTGAGATTATTTAAACTTTAACTTGCTTTTCATATTGGTATAGTCACGGAAAAAATGTCAAAGCAAGACGTTGCTGTGGTCAATTTGGATCCTGGAGCGCTTAAGTTGCCTTACTCGCCAGATGTTGATGTGCGTAATTATGTTGATGTTGGAGATATTATGGAGAAGTATGGTTTGGGGCCTAATGGTGCTTTGATTATGGCTGCTGATTTGATTGCTGATGAAACTGAGAACTTAACTCGAGACATGTAGGATACACAACTTAACAGCTACAGCGTAAACTATTTTTGACTTTTTCAGACTTTTTTTCGACTTATTTTAACTTTCTTTGACTTTTCTTGACGCAACCTGCCGACAAATCAAACCCTAAACCAAAAAAGCAACATGAAACAAACTGTTCAAATTTGCACATTTTCCTGCTTAACTACAAAGCTTAAAATCTTAAACTCCGATCAATGACCAACTGGCGGCAAACGCTCCACGTTTGGCTTTCAAAGCAGAATCGCCACCAGACACAATAATAACATCATTATCCTCAGGAGCCAGCTCTTTTAAAATCTGGTTTGCAGCAACTGGATACTGCTTCTCTATGCAATCGCTGACTGACTCAATACGCAAATGACCCTCTTTAGAAACGATTACTAAGGCTTTTCGTGCCCCAGCGATGATAGCGGCATCCCTCTGATCAATCCCAGACTGAACTTTCTGTCCGCAGCTCTTAACTAGAAACGCAAACACAAAATCAGATTGAATTAATTCGGATTTTCCTATTTCAATCCTTTTTGGGAAAACTTTTTCAAATTGCCCCCAAACTTCCAAGCCTTTTTCCGTTAGGTTACAACCTTCTTTTGAGGTTTCAATTAACTCCGAGTCTTTGAGTCTGCAGATTATGGTTCGTACTGCGCCATCGCCAACATTGAGTTTCTTGGCTAACTTGTTTCTACCTATGGGTTCTTGAGATAGAAGTTCCAAAGCATAGAAAATATGGAATACAGTGAAAGTGGTGGATGGTCCCGGAGCTTTTTTTCCAGCAATTTCTTGAATGAACTTTTTTAGTGACGCAACCATATTTCGCACTACTCTAACTTAAAGTCGGCTAGGTTTTTATAACTTGCCAAAGGCTAATTTTTAGTCTTTGTAAGCGATAACTGAAATCTCAATAATCGCATTACCCTTTTGGTTCTACGCCAACTCTGGTCCACGTAGGAAATTTAAGGGCAAAATATTTGGTTTATTCCAAATAAACTCATCAAATAAATTCATGCAAGAAGGAAAAAACATTAGATTGAACATTCAGGCAAGAGTTAGCAGTTATTAACCCGTTAATTAGCTTCTGTATTTCAGAAAGCCTTTTAAGAAAAATGGCAAGTTACTTATGTTCTTATTTACAAAAGTGTGGAAAAGATTCGTATGAAAAGAAACGGAAAATACTTGTTTACTTCTGAGTCAGTCGGAGAAGGTCACCCAGACAAAGTATCAGACCAAATATCCGACAGCGTTTTAGACGCAATATTCACACATGATCCTAAAGCACGAGTTGACTGCGAAACGCTCGTCATGCAAGGAACAGTAATGATTACCGGACAAATAACTACTTGCACATACATTGACATTCCAAAGATTGTCCGCCAAACCCTAAAAGAAATCGGATTCGACAATGCAAAAGATGGGTTAGACTGGGAAACATGCGGAATACTTGTTTCACTAACTGCACAATCGCCAGACATTGCAATGGGAGTCAACGAATCAGAATGTCACGAGCAAGGCGCTGGCGACCAAGGAATGGTTTTCGGCTATGCATCAAATGAGACAAAAGAGCTTATGCCGCTGCCAATTATGCTGTCGCATAAACTTGTTAAGCGGTTAGCTGAATGCAGGAAAACAAAACTTATACCCTGCCTACGTCCTGACTGCAAATCTCAAGTCACCGTCGAATACGAGAATGGCAAGCCGAAATGTGTGAAAACCGTCGTTATTGCTGCACAAAATAATGGAACAATGGACGACGCAACCTTAAAGAAAGAAATTATTGAAAAAGTTATCAAAAACGTAATACCCGCTAACATGCTTGCTGAAGACATTAAATACGTTATTAACGGAACAGGCAGATTCGTAATTGGCGGAACACTTGCAGATTCAGGATTAACCGGAAGAAAAATCATCGTTGACACATATGGCGGAGTTGGAAGCCACGGCGGCGGATGCTTCAGCGGCAAAGACCCATCAAAAGTAGACCGATCAGGATGCTACATGGCAAGATACATCGCCAAAAACATTGTTGCTTCTGGCTTGGCGGATCAATGTGAAATTCAAATCTCCTATGCAATCGGAGTTGCTCAACCAATCTCTGTGCTAGTGAATACTTATGAAACTGGAAAACTGCCCGATTCGCAAATCCTTGAGTTGGTGAAAAACACTTTGACATGAGACCAAAAGCAATCATTGACCAACTAGACCTGCTAAGACCAATCTACAAGAAAACAGCAGTCTTCGGACACTTCGGAAGAGAAGAACCAGAATTCACCTGGGAAAAGACTGACAAAGCAGAACTGCTCAGGAAAGAAATGGAAACAGCCAAAAAAGCATAGTTTTTCCCAATATTATTTTTTGTGTCTCAGCCATCAAAATTTTTAGTTGATAAGAACTTCTTTATTTTTTTTGGGTTCCTTAAGACTTTTTTTGACTTTTAACTTTAAGACTTCTGCAGACTCTTACTAAACTCAAAAATGTTTAAAGCTCTAAAAGAAAAAAATAGTTCGAAATAAGCTGTTTAAATTGCGTCGGCTTCTATTAACTAACGACATTATTCAGTAATGGAAAATTTGCAGCCATGCCTTTTTGGGACAGTTGGAGACAAATGGGGACAGTTAGGGCCAATTTGGGGACAGCCATGGACACTGTCTGCAAACAAATTAAGCTTTAAATCAAAAAAGCAATCTAAAACAAACCTAAAAATTTCGTTCGGAAAAAAAAAGATTTTTACTGACTTATCTTTTTGATTAAAGATCTTAGATTCGTTCAAATGTCAAATAATGTCAATTTATGTCAAAAAATGTCAAAAAAAGTATCAACCTGCAACCAACCCAAACCCCAAATCAAAAAAGCAACTTGAAACACAAAGAAAAAATTTATGTGCGGATTTAATTGATGCAATCAGAGATTCAGCAAATTGGAAATTGCCATAATTTTGGGAAAGACTTAATTCCTTATTGTAATATTTGTTTGAAAAATAACGAGAGGGTGATTATAGTTGGCTAGTCTTTCGCAATTAAAATTTGCAATGGCTTTTTCAATTTTCTTGTCAGCCTTTATTTTTGCCCTTCTTGTGTTTGCAATCGTTTTTTTCCTTCAATTGGATATTTTCATTGGATTAGCTGTTGCTTTAGGCGGTTCAGCACTTTTCATCCTGTTCCAATGGGCAGTAGGACCAGCCATTGTTGCTGCGTCAACACATCTGCATTATCTTAAGCCAGGTGAAAATCCTTGGCTTGAAAAAACAGTTAAAGAAATAGCCCAGAAAAGCGGCTTACCCATGCCCAGGTTAGCGACTGTTCCAAATAATACGCCTAACGCATTTACGTTTGGCAGAAGTACAAGCAACGCAACATTAGCGGTACATGAGGGCTTGCTTAAGCAGTTAAATGAAGATGAAATAAAAGGTGTAATAGCTCACGAGTTAGGACATGTCAAACACAAAGATTACATTGTTATGACTGTGCTTTCAGCTTTGCCACTAATCGCATATTTCATAGCGCAAGCAACGTTGTATGCTGGAGCTTTCAGCGGTGGTGGCCGTGGAAGAAATAGTAAAGATAATTCAGGTGCCGCCTTAATTGCTATTGGCGTGATCGCTTTTATTATATACATTTTAACGTTCTTGATTGTCATGAGGCTTAGCCGTCTTCGAGAGCACTATGCCGATGCATACTCTGCTTATGTTACGGGTAACCCGAGAGAACTAGAAAGTGCATTAGCCAAAATTACCTATGGCTTGTCACTTTCGCCCAAAGCCCCCGAGGGAGCAAGGGCATTCTACATTGAAGACCCAGCTGCGGCGAAACTGGAAGTTCAGCATATAATGGAGCATAAAGATGAATATGATTTGGACCATGACGGCGTATTAGACGAGCGCGAGCTGGAGTTAGCAATGGAGAAAGAATCCAAAAGCACATGGGTTCAAATGAACAGTTTGTTTGCCACTCATCCGCCAACGTTTAAGCGTATTTTGCTTCTAAAAGAAATCGAAGAGGAAATGGACACTGGAAAATACAGCAGCGACAAAGTTTACGCTCATGTTTAAAAAATAACAACTTTTTTGGATTAAAATAATTCAAACCTATGCGAAGACTAATATCTCTGCGGTATCGATTTATACTAAAATTGATCAGGAGAGAACAAGAAAAATGGTAAATTACTGTCCTGAATGCGGTGGAGAAATTCAATATATTTCATTGACTAAGCATTATGTCTGCAAAAGCTGTGGCTTGTCATGTACAGGGCAAGAACTCAATGATTTGCACGACAAAAACAGACCAGCCTACGAAACTGAAGAAGAAACTAAACAGAACCGCAAAAAAGAATACCTCAAATGGTATCTAAGCAAGAAATAAGGTCGAACTAAAAAGAAAAGAACCTTTTGGTTAGTCTTGACTTTACTTAAATTGATGAATTTTTAACAAGCTAAAAAAGTTATCAATAAAGCAGACGTTCGAACATGCCCTTGACCGACAAATAAGGAAACGGTATAAAAGAAAACATCCATTCTTATTAGCCACTATTAGGAAGACGCGAAGCGTTATGACTATAGATGTAGAAATTATCTGTGTTGGCAACGAGTTGCTTATAGGCAAAACTCTTAACACAAATGCGCATTGGCTTGGAAGACAAGCGACTATTTTGGGGGCAAATGTGAACCGCATTACTGTTGTTCAAGATATTGTTGATGAAATAGCTAGCGTCGTTTGCGAAGTCATCCGTCGAAAGCCTCAATTCATAATTGTTACTGGGGGGTTAGGCCCAACTTTTGATGACAAAACTTTAGAGGGTATAGCGAAAGCGTTGAGATGCAAGTTAGAAATCAACCCAAAGGCGTTAGCCATGGTAAAGGAAAAATGTGAAGAATATGCCAAAAAAAGGCACCTTCAAACAACGGTTGAAATGAATCCGGCTAGAGTGAAAATGGCGATGTTGCCAGATAAGGCTGAGCCAATTTGCAACCCCATCGGATCGGCGCCTGGAGTGAGAGCGGATATTGGAGGTACAGTCTTGTTTGCGTTGCCAGGTGTGCCTTTAGAGATGGAAGCGATTTTTATGGATTCAATATCGCCGTTGCTCAGTCAAGCTGTGGGTGATAGAGTTTTTGTCGAGGAAAGTATGTTTTTGGACAACGTAGCGGAGTCGTATTTGGCTCCGTTAATCGTCAAGGTTATGGAGGCTAATGAGGGTGTTTATATTAAATCTCATGTTTCCACGGGAGCTCATTCTATGGGTGTGGAAAATAGACCTCATATTGAGGTTCATTTAACTGCAAGAGCCAAAGCCAAAGAAAACCCAAAGATGAAGCTTCTGAAAGCTAAAGATGAACTCTTAAAGTTAATAGAGGCCGATGGGCAGCCAAGATGATTTTGCAGTAGGGGCTACGGAAAGTGGCTTTGTCTTTGAATTTTTTATGCTGGTTCAATGCCAAACCTCCAAAGCGTAGCCTTCAAGACTTGGTTCGTCCTTTCTTTCACATTTCCACACAAAAACGCACATTCCCGCACATGTCAGCACATTATAGCACAAATACACACATTCTAGCACACAACCTGCAAAGGATTCAAGCTTTGTTTCAAAAAAGCAACTTAAAACACAAAGAAAAAAAATTGCACTGAAATTCTGCGGTCATTTATAGACTTTAAAGAGAATTATTAAAACAGTTTTGAACAAAATAAATTCTGGCGATTTACTGTTACAGGACTCTTAGATTCCAAAAAAATAAAAAGAAAGATTAGATTGGGTATGCTCCGCAGGTTTTGCAGAACTGTATCTTTGTCTTTATGTAGCTCTTGCATTTGGGGCAGAGTACGCCGCCTTCGACCTTGGGAAAGACATCTTTTGGTTTGCCGAATTTTTTGCGGAATACTTCGTAGTAGAGCAGTTGTTCTTTGTCTTGGATTTCCACATCGTCTTCTGCTTTGATTGCTTTCTTTTTGTCTTCAAAGTCTTTGTCAGTAACCAAGTCGTTGAAGTATGTTCTGAGGCTTTCTGTTCCGGTTCCCTGTTCTAGTGGCGCTTTTGGTCTCCAAATTATGTCTTTAGGTATTACATCTTCGTAGGCTTTGCGCATTATCCATTTGCTGTATTTTACGCCGTTGTACATGTTTATCTTGAATTTGATTGGAAGTTTCATTGCCCAATCCATGAACAATGGGTCCCTGTAGGGCGATTTAATAGTCATTCCAAGAGATTCAGCCATTGGGACAGATGAGAAGCCCATTTCTGCCCACATTTCTTGCTGCTTCTTTTCAAATTCAGCCTCTGTTAAGTGGAATTGCCACGGGTAACCAAATAGTTCGTCAAGTGCGTCGCCTGTAAATACGCTTTTTATTCCTTTTGGTTTGAAGAGGGTTAAGCCTATGTAAACTGGTAGGCTGTTTCTGATTTCCATGGGGTCAAATTTTTTGAGTGCTTCTACAACTTTGGGGTAAAATTTGTATAAGTCTTCTTTGCCGAACTCGTAGGTTTCTTGTTTTAGATGTAGAAGTTCAACCATTTTCTTTACGTATTCGGTGTCTTTGGGTTTTCCATGTTTGAAAGCTAGGGTTAAGCATGGAATGTCTGGTTTGTACTTAACTGCTTCGTATGCAATTATTTGTGTGTCTGTTCCTGCTGAAAACAAAAAGCCGTCTGCCATGTTTTGTTTAACAACTTTATTAACTAAGGTTCTTACTTCGGGCAAGAGTTTGGTGTATTCTGATGGATTTAGTGTCATTTTTTCCCTCGCAATACATTGTTTGTCTTTCAACCAGTATTTAAGCCTTATTTGTATGCAAACAAAAGCAAAAAAATAGTAAACAAATGTGTTGAAAGTTAACAAAATACTGAACAGACGAATTATGCTGCATCAAAAACAGCACATTTAAAAGCACAAAACTGAAAATCAATAAACAGCCCTAACACATCAGGAATCCACATTGAAAACATGCATACTACACATGAAAATACGAAATTCAATAGAAGGCAACATAAAAGCCGCCAAATCAGCAATACAAAAAGCTGCCAAACAAAGACCAGATCTAATTGCTCTCCCAGAATACTTCACAGTACCCAACTGCATGGGAGACTTCACTGACGCACAAAAAATCTCACAAGAAACCTGCGAAAAGACATTGGATTTTCTTAAAAAAATGTCTTTAGAACTCGACGATATTTACCTTCTAGGCGGTTCAGTGCTTGAAGAAGATGAAGGCAAATATTACAATACAAATACACTGTGGAAAAACGGTGCTCTTCTTAGCCAAATACAAAAAAATAAACCCCATAGCCGCGGAAATAAACGCTGGGGTTGCCCGAGGAACCCAACCCATTGTAATTAATACAGAAATTGGGAAAATTGGGCTTCTAGTGTGTGCAGACTCTTTTGATCCTGACCTCGTAAAACGCACCGCCAACTTGGGAGCAGAGATAATTTCTCTTCCTGTAGCTGCAATGGGCACTCATCCAATTGTTAGCGGTCACCCGTTAACTCAAAAGATCGCTTCAGATTACGGCTTGTTTGTGCTTAAGGTTGGAAACGTATGTTCAAGTATGAGAGGAGGAAGAAGCGCAATCATTGCTCCATGGGGCATACTTGGAGAAGTAACGGATGCACCTGAAGATTCAATTTTAACCAGGGACCTTGACATGACGCGACTAAGAGAATATCGAAAAAAAATCAGTAAATCTTAGCCCACGAATCAACGATTCGGCTCATTTCCTTAAACTTATACTTATTGAGCCAATCTCGAAATTCACTATTTTGCACGGCAAACCTGCAGACTTGTTTAGCATTTTCGGAGTCATGCACTAAAAGCAAAACTGCATCCAAATTGTGCCTCGAAACATAAGCTACCGTTTTTAGCAGAGCATTTAGCTTCTCATCAGTTGGCATTTCAGCACTTAACTCTACTACAACAGGTTTCTTTAGTAACGCAGCAAAGTCTCTTGCCAACATATCTACCCAGTAATTAGTAAAGTAATCTCTTGAGGAGAGAGGCACGTGGAAGTAATCTACAAGTTCGGCTAACGCGTCGAAGTCTATCCCGAATCTTTCTTTAGCAAGCACTGGGTCAGGATACATTTCCACCGCAAAGGTTCCCTTCACACGCTCCTTTGTCTCCAATACAAATTTTGTTATTGTTCGAGCTCTCCAATCTGTCCAGTTTAACCCACTCTGCTTCTGGAGTCCTTTGCAACGAGGGCAAACACAGAACTCTTGGTCAGGAAAATGATAGAGGTTAAGGGTTACACCCACAATTTCTTCTTTGCTTAGGCTTTCTATGTAGTCTAATACTTTTGCTCTGTATTGAGGATGAGTTGGACAGACAAAGTCAAAGGGCAAGTTAGAACGCCTGTTACGCCGTAATGCTGGGCCGCTGTTTGAGACCGCAGCTAAGCTTGGGTCTTCTCTGATGGCTTTTGCATCACAAAAAACAGTCACATCGTTTTGCATGTCTTTCGCAGCTGGAAAACTTTGACCATCCGCCCATTTGGAGTAGTAGACGTGAAGATCATAACCCTCGACTTTTTCGGGTTTGTAGGTAACTAAACCTATTTTCATGTCTCTAATTTGATGCGCGCAAACAATATATTCTTGGCGCTGATTTAACTGTTGATTCTAATGGGCAAACAGCAGAAATCCCCAATTACTATTGATGCCGCTAAATGTGCTCCTTGTACAGGCCAGATTTGTATAGGCGTTTGTCCGCAAGGTGCATTGGAAGAAGGAAAGAATAGGAAACCTCAAGTTGTCGATGTTGTAGAATGTACCATGTGTGGCGTATGCGTAAACCTCTGCCCGACCAAAGCGATCACACTGAATCAAAACAAACCAAAAAAATAGTTGCAACTTGAGTGACTTGCCTGTGGAAGAGTTTAACCTTGCCGACGGCGTCAAACTTGTAATAAAAGACAATGTGCTAGCCGTGATTTGTGATAATACTTTAAAGTCTTTAAGTTCAGCATTTTATAATGGCGGGGCCAATCAGATTAAAGCTGTCCTCAATGTAGGCGTGCCGGAAGGGTATAATGACCGTTCCTTGCACCTTGACCCGCTCCAACTCATTACCTCATCTGCAGCAAAGCTTGGATTTACAAAAGATTATCTTGCAATGGTTACGGCTGCAAAAATAAATAACTACAGCTTAGTAACTAAGAAAACTGATAATTTTTCAGTCAGCGTTGCAGCAACTGCCGGTTGTAAACATGGCGAATCATCAGGTGAAGAAATGGATGTCGCAGAAATCTCAGGTGGAACAATAAACATTATTGTTTTAATTGATGGCAAGCCTGCGGAAAGCTGCATGGTAGCTTCTATAATCACTGCTACTGAAGCTAAATCAGCCGCGCTGAGAGATTTTGACATTAGAAGTCTCTATACAGGTGATTCTGCAACTGGTTCAATAACAGACAGCGTAACTATAATCTCAACTAATCAGGGCAAAACAATTAGTTACGGTGGTCCCGCATCAAAACTAGGCAAGTTGGTCGGGTACTGCACCAGAAAAGCCGTGGCTGAAGCCCTAGTTAAGCAAGAGCCTTTTTGGAAAAACCGAACTGTAATGGATAGGTTAAAAGAGAGGCATCTTCCTGTTGAAAAGCTAGCTGCTGAAGTATCCAAAATCGAAGGCTTAACTATTGATGCCAAGGGTTTAGAGGCTATTCTGAAAGAAATGCCTGCTGCTTCAGCCCTTTTATTGGCGGCGGCTAAAATGGATGATGATTACAAGAAGAACTTATTGTCTGCTGAGCTTGGAGATCCAGAAAGGGTAACTAAATACTTTGATAACCTTGCACCCTTAAGAAGTAATTCCTCTAAACCGTCGGGTTCTGATTTAGTTGATTTGCCCCCGTATGTAAAGCATGCATTAATCAGTATCGTGCAAGAAGCTTATTCAAAACAATAACAAAAGAAATTTGCAACGGTTTTGGCATTGAATTTGTCTCACTTGCCCCTTGTATTCCCATTATAGAGCAATAGTTTCTGTTAATCAGTTGCTAGCAGTTTACCTAAAAAGTAATAGCTCAGAATTGTTTTTTATTCGATTAATTTTGTAGTTTTGGTTTTCAACACTTACCGTATGGTGCAAGAATTCACCAAAAAGACTTAAATAACTTGCAAATTTATTCGCTTGTAAAACAAGAGATAAAATGGTGTATCAAACTTGAAATTCGGCGTATTTCTTTATCAACCTGAGCCTGTTGAAGGCGTCGATTACAACTTCTATCGTCTAAAATCAGAGTCAGGAATTGTTGGAAAACCCAACCCAAAAATGTACACTAACATAGCATGCTTCGGAGACAATTTCATGGCGGCTAAACGCCCAGATTGGGTCTCTGTAAGCTCATTTGGTCCAGCACTCCGCACTAACAAACGCTATAATCTACGCTGGGATGTAGTATGCATGACTAATCCAGAAGCCCGAGAATATAACTTGAAAATCATAGCTGAATCGGCCAAAGCTACTCCGGGCATCAGCATTAGCAGTCAACACTTTGCAGACCAAGGTTTCTGCACCTGCCCAAGATGCATAGAGCAACAAAGTAAAAGCGGCTTAAGCTGGGTTGCATGGCGTGCAAAAACAGTAACTGACTTCCTAGCAGAAGTTAAAGAAGTAGTCTCAGGCAAACCACTCTTCGTAAACTGTCTTCCTGACCCATTATTGGGCAAGGAACGCTTCGGATACGACTTTGAAGCCATGGCACAATACGCTGACTACTTTGTCATACCAATGTTCAGCAAAGCATACCCAACCCCCTGGTATTGGGAAACAATAGCAAGAGGGTACAAAAGCTTCCTAAAGAAACCCGTCTACGTGAACTTCTATGTCCGCGGTCCAAACGAAACATGGGACACAGTGGCACCGACAAAACAAGTCATGACTGTTGCTACCCGTGTTGCAAGACAAGGAGTCGACGGCATAATATTCCTAGCAGAGAAAGCCGACTACATTCGGGAATTCCAAAAGAACGCTGTTGCAGACAAAGAAACACGCGAGTTCCTCAAAGACCACAACGGCGACGAAGTCCTAGAACTCTTCAACCAATGGGAAAAGATGCTAAAAGCATAGGATTTTCCTTTCTTTAATTTTTTTGATTTTCTTGTTTAAATCAGAACAATTTGAATATTTCTTGTCTTTTACAAATATTTCCAAAGATTGCTATTTGACTAGGCTTCAGCGTCAGACCCTATAAGATTTTCATCCTCCTTAAGCTACCTTCTCGGCTTTTTGCCATCCTATTTAGAAAACTATATAATGCGTCTTAACGTCTAACCACTCACTACCGAAGGCCGAACCACAAGTGAAAATTACTCTTATCAATCCACCTTATCCGCCAAATGTGCATTCACATCCACCCTTCATCCCTCTTGGCTTAGCTTACCTTGGAGCCGTAGCTCAAAAAGAAGGACATGATGTAAATGTTATCGATTGTCAAGCCGAAAAACTCACCTACGAATCCTTCAGAAGCAGAATTAGTCAAGTAAACCCAGATATCATAGGGGTAACAGCTACAACATTGCTCTACAAGTCAGCGATGCAACTAATCAACATCGCCAAAGATGTACATCCACAAGCCGTAACAATGCTTGGCGGAAGCCACGGAACATTCTGGGATGAAAACGCACTCAAAGAGTATCCAAGCCTAGATGTAGTCGTACGTAGAGAAGGCGAAATCACTTTTATAGAATTACTTAACAAACTTCAAAGCAAAAGTAGCTTAACAGATGTTTTGGGTGTAACCTTCCGCAATAAAGATGGCATCAATAATGCGTACTGAGGACCGATTGTTCATCCAGGACTTAGACGCCTTGCCTTTTCCAGCACATGATCTTCTTCCCCTTGATTCTCTAAAACGCATGGGCAAAATTCTTTTTCCACTTATCACCAGTCGAGGTTGTGTTTATTGGTGTGACTTCTGTAGCACTGTTCGAATGTTTGGGAGAGGATATCGGTGGAGAAGCCCAAAAAATGTTGTCGATGAAATGCAACTTATCCATGACAAATATGGAATTGATCAAGTTACTTTTTATGATGATGCCTTCACAGTAAACCGCGATCGGGTACTAAAAATCTGTGAGGAACTTCATGCCCGAAAATTGAACATGACTTGGGATTGTGGAACACGAGTAGACATGGTTGATCGGGAACTGCTTAAAACTATGCATGATGCAGGATGCATAGCGGTTTGGCTAGGCGTGGAATCAGGTTCAGAAGCCATGCTAGGGAAAATGAACAAGAAAATAAAACTAGATCAAACACGCTTGGCCTACAAAACAGCACAGGAAGTGGGATTAATGACGATTGCCAACGTTGTGCTTGGTTTTCCAGGGGAAACAGAACAAACAGCGAAAGAAACCATCCGATTCGTAAAGCAACTAAACCCCGATGACGTCGGATTCTACGTTGCAACACCATATCCTGGAACACCCATGTACGAGCAAGTCGTTAAAAACGGGTGGCTACGAGTCACCGACTTTGACAAATACGACACCGCAGGACCAACTTTTGAAACCCCACAGTTAAGCATGGAAAAACTTGCAGAAATCCGCTACAAAGCCTATCAGCAATTTTACCTGCGACCAGGATACGTTTTTCATATGATGCGTAAAGGCGGAACGTACGGCAAATCAGCAGTAAAAACTTCAGGGGCTTACTTGCTCAGGGCTTTGCACATTAGGCTCTCTTAATTTTCTTATTAAGGCAACTACAGCAAAAATCAGTACTACCGCACTAAGCGAAACTGTAATTGAAGTAAAATTAATACCGATGGGCGAGAGCCCTAAGAATAAGCCTACAAGTCCATCTAAGCCAAAACTCAAAGCAACCGATAAAACTAATTGCTCAATGAAGTCAAGTCTACTTTTGCCCGTAAACAAGATGTTAATCAAACAATACCCTGGCAAGAAAGAGACGAAAACAAAAGCAAAAAAGTAACGAAAAACAACAAGCAATGAATCGCTTGGAATAAAATAGGTTACAATCAACGTTAAAACAGTGAAAGCAAAGATAATTTCAAACCATTTAAGTGGTTTCAGTTTTTAGCACTTCAAAAAGACTAAAACAATAAAAAATAAAGGAAGGAAGTTTACATGAAGGCCTTATAGATTGGGTGAGTTTCATCTACTGGTCTTGTTCCAAGGTCGCCTGCGGCTGAAGCAATGTAGGTGTCAGTTACTGCGACTGCTGGGAATACCCATTCTGCCTGTTCTGCTGGACCAATCATTAGCCAGTTTGCGCCTGCTACTTGCATGATTGCGTTTGTTGCAGTTCTGCATCCGGGGCGGAATTCTTTGGCGAAGTTTGCTTTTACCCAACCCATGGTTGTAACAACGTTTCCGCTGCCTAAGCCTACTGGGTGACCATACTTCTCTTTCATTATGGGTATGGTTCTTACTGCAGTGCCCATGTCTGGAGCAAATGCGGGGATTGCCGTATCAATTAGAGGCTTTGTGATTCCTGCTTTGTCAGCTAATGCTAATGCTTCTTCGATGACTTTCATTTTACCTTCGAGAGTGGTATCTTTTGGATCGTCAGCAAGAACTATGGACATTTTGATTCCGCTTTCTTTGAGTTTTGCTAATTCTACGTCGGTGACGCCTTTGTAGACTGAGTTGTAGAGGCATCTATCTGAAAGACCCATCTTCTTTGCCAAGTCAGCTGCTGCCATACGTGTCTTTGGGCTCATCGCATCGAGCATCAATGGTGCATCACTGTGTTTTGCAACGAAATCAATGTATTTCTCAAATGCTAATTCAGTTGTTCCGACAATGTCAAAAGCAAACTGTACACCTGTAATGTCACTTTGAGTTTGCATTGTGTTGATTATTTTTTCTGCTTCGGCTGCATCAAAAATGCCTTTGTTTGCATCTTTAACCATTTTTTGGCCTAGCCAAAAAATGGAGCCAATCAGAAAAGTAGGTAATTCTCCTGGTTGACCGCCGACTTTCGCTCTTCCAATAGTGTATATATTTTGTTTTGTATTGAATTTAAAGGACATTTTTCCACGTCTGATGGATTTATTTCTTGCCCATTGCTTTCTTTGCTAATTCTGGGGCCTCTTCCTTGTTTTTGCCAAAGAGTGCACCAAGTGCGTCAGCATCTTCTTTTTTAACTGCAGCGCCACCCATGATTATTGCGATTTTGCCTTTTAATCCGGCTGCTTTCAATAATTCGTCAAGTTTTGCAAGATTGTTTTTTGCAGGTACTGTGTTTACTGAAATTGCGATAATGTTTGCATTGTTTTCTTTTGCTTTATCAACGAAGACTTGTGGGGCTACGCTTTTGCCAACGTCAATTGTTTTGAATCCTGCACGTTTTAGTGACCTTCTGACTGCTTCTTTTGCTGTGTCATGCATGTCTGGTTCAATGTTTCCTATTACGATAACGCCTAGTGGATTCTCTGGTTCTGGAGGCTCTTTTTCCATCATAGATTTAAGCCATGACATTTAAACACCTTTTTCCTTTGTTTGTTACTCTGGGCTTTTTATACTCGAATTTCATATTTAAAGTTTGACTAATAATTTCAGCAATCGTAAAGCGTAAAATAGAGAAGGGAGGGGCGCAAATGTTCAAGAGCAACTAGAAAGCATATCTTGCTACTTCTAATTTTTGTTTTTGCATTTCGCCTACCGTATGATTCTGATGCTTATGGGCTTCATATCCGCCTGGCGCTGATATTGGATTGCACAATAGCTGTCATTAACTCAATTACTCAATCAGGCAACACAAATTTTCTATGGAATAATTATCAGATGGGCGGTGGTTTATCTTTGACTTTTCCAGGATACCACATTTTCGCTTCAGGAATAATCATGATGACTGGAATGCCCGATTATATAGCCCAAGCCGTGATTGCTGCATTATTCTCATCGCTTATTGTCCTCTGCGCCTACTTAATAACAAAAAGCGTATGGATAGAATCAGGGGCCTTAATCGTCGCCTTTCTAGTTGCAGTCTCACGGCCCGACATGGAAATACTTCTCTGGGGAGGCTACCCAAACGTAATAACTTTGCTTCTAATTCCTGTAACCTTCTATTTGTACCTTCAAAAAGACCGATTCACGTTGGCTCCTTTTCTTGTTTCAACCTCTATTTTAGTAGGGTCAATATACTTAACGCACTCTTTGAGTGCAGCTGTATTTGTAGCAACAACAGTTGCAACAGTATTGTTTGTGATGATTTCTCCAAAAACGTTTGGCACATCAAGAAAACACGTCTTCTATTGGCTGCTTCCACTTGTTCTTGGCGCTGTTCTCGTTGCACCTTTTCTGGTAAATGCTGTTCCGGCATATTTGAGTGCTAACTCGTCATTCGTAGAGTATCTCTGCCATCAACTCAGCACTCCTATCAACAAGGGTGCTTCCTCTTACCTTAATATTGCCGCTTTTCGCCTGTACGTTTTTGTTCTTTTTCTTATCAAAAGAATACAGAGGACGATTTCTTTCGCTTCCAGCTTTTTTGCTTTTTATGTGGTTGCTAATTCCCACGGTCCTAACTCAGGGTTTCCTATTTGGGCTCTATATAGATTACAATCGGTTTCTTTACTTCCTTGTTTTACCTGTATTGATACTTATCGGTATGTTCATCGAACGCGGCTCCTTTTTCTTTGCAAACATAATAGATAATTACCGTGCTTTATCCAGCAAAGTGTCAGAAATCAGCAAAGAATACGTACAAGAGGCTAGATAAGGTTTTAAGCCATATAACCCGCAAGACGCTTTATGCTACCTTCGTAGTGGTCATAGTGCTCATATGCTTCTTCGCCTTTCCAATTTTCATAACTCCTTGGCAAGGCATCTACAGACCAGAGTTTCTACCAAGTTATGGATAATCCTGGCTACCAAGCAATTCAATGGGCTAAGCAAAACACGCCAGCTAACTCAGTGTTTGTTTCTGACGCGCTTTACGGATGGTGGTTTGGCGGTTTTGCTCAAAGACCAACTTTGAGTGCGGTGGATCCTCAGTATCTAACGCTTGCACGCGAGTTTGAACCAGCCAAATTTGCTAAAAATGTTCTAGATACAGACTTACATGATTGACAACGGGTATATTCAGGTTAGAGAAGATGGCGGATACATTGGGCGACATAACCCTATGTTTTTAGCTGATCTTAACTGGACATATTTCCCGTTACTCGTTCTTCCAATTTAACAACAGCGAAATCACTGTGCTTTCGCAAAATGCTGGAACTATTCAATCCACTAACATAACCCAAATTCCCGTAACCAGCATGCAACTAGTCGGCGCACAAACAGATAGCCCATCGATTATTGTTAACAAAGCAAACAGCGACTTTACGTATTCAGAAATATTAACGGTCACAAAAGGTGTCCAATTTGCAAACATGACAATAGTACTCCAAAGTATTTCAGCAAAATATTTCGTTAGACTGGGTTAACTTCGTGCTAAACTCTGAAGGTACTTTCTTACAGCCAAACGCTGAAACCGTTGCAATGTTAGATTCTGGCGCGAAAGAAGTCGGTCAACTTATTTTTACAGAAAACCAGCCGCAAATTCACAATTACAACAAACAATACCCCTGTATTACTGAATTGTCATATAATTTACAAGGGAAATCTAAGGCAGAAATCCAAATTCTTGTTGGACTCTACCCTGTCTCTGACCAAGATATAGGTGACCCAGAAGTGCTCAACCAAACATTAATGGCCCATCAGCAAAACCCACAAGAACAACAAACAAATCCTCCTTCTATGGTACACGTTTGATTACCAAGCGGCCTTACAGCAATACTCAGTTTCTTATGTTGTTAACAGAGATTTTGAGTTAAACCCCAAATTTGCCAGTGACCCCCGATTTAGCCTTGTATTTATTAATAGTGAAATAGCCATCTTTAAGGTTAAAGCGAACATCAATATCGCTGGGAGTTAGCTATCAGTCTTGATGGGTAAATTGACAAAAGAGCAACAAATTGAAATCGCATTTATCACTGTTTTCTCAGTGCTAATTCTCGCAATATTCTACACTCTCATATCAATGAACGGCGTAGTCTTAGGAAATGATCCTGCCGTACATTTGGAAAAAGCCCAAATCTTCCTGCAAACAGGAAAAATACCTTTAAGTAACCTTGGCTGGACCCCTCCACTCTACGAAATTGTGCTTGCAATGTTCATTTCCTTTAGCGGTGCAACTGGCATTGGGCAACTAATTTTTTTAGTAAAAGCTTTAGCAGTAATAGTTGATTGGCTTCTGTTTCTTTCCGTCTATTTGATTGCAACAAGATTTTTTAATAAAAAAGTTGGCGCTGTAGCCGTTGTTTTGTTGTTGATGTGTTTTCCTATGTACGAGGTTAACGCGTTTGGCGGCTACACAACCGTTCTTGCGATAGCATTTATGCTATTAGTATTTCTTTACTCAACTTTAGCAGTAGAGCATATGGGTTACCTTGTTGTCACTTTTCTTGCAGCTTTTGCTCTTGTTTTATCGCATCAGCTTGCCGCATTCCTTGCTATATTCATAATGCCTCCAATTTTGCTTTACATGCTGATAAAATCTAAAGGTGCTAACCTTAAAGTAGTAATTGCGTTAATCTTGGGAGGAGGAATAGCGTTCCTCTTGTATTATTTTAAAGCTATGATTGGCTATATTGGTCTTGTTATTGAATATGTGTTTTTTGCAGTCAAAACCTATGCTTACCAGATTCCAGCAGTTAGCTTTAATTCTTTTATGGTTAATTTCGGCTTCATATTTTTCTTTGCTTTAGCAGGCATTTTTATATCCTATCATATTTTGAAAACCCAAAAAAAGATGATTTATTATTTAACATTAATTCTTGTTTTCTTCGTTCCTCTTTTTTTCGCTGAATCCTACCTTTTTGGTTTCTTTATGCCATTTCAATGGTTCACTTACTATTTGATTGTTCCAATGGCCATTTTCGCATCTGTTTCTGCTAGTTTTCATGCAAGAAAAATTCACGTCATACTATGCCAAAAACAAATCGAGTCTACATAAAAATTCTTTAAAGATAATTACTATATCCCTTGTCATATTGATGTGTTTATTGATTGTTTTTCGCTCAAATACGGTATATGGAAAAATCATGGAAGCCAGCGTTTTTTACTCGTCAACTGACATAAAAGCGTTTGACGCAGGAGTTTGGCTAGGGCAAAATTATCCAAATAACTCGACAGTTGTTGTTACAAAAATTCCTGGTTTTTGGTTTTCAACTTTTTCTGATAAAAACGTTATTGCTCAAACTGATCCAGTTGTACAAAGAAACGAAATTGCCGAATCTGTCTTGAGTCTTTCTTATGAAATTCAGGATCCCCAAAATTTGATTAGAGCTTACCAGGCAAAAGGCGACATTGTAGATGAAAACTATGTTTCAATAAATGATGTCTGGTATAGAGTTTCTTTCTCCTCTATTGCTGGAGATTTTGTATCGTTTACCCAAAACGGCTCGAATTACACATTCGCTCTCGCAGATTTGAGCAAGGCTATATCTTTTGATGACCAAAACTACGCCAAAAATATTACCTTCATTTATTCCAACAGCTATTTAGCCGTGGCACAGTCAATGCTGGTGCAAAATGACAGTTATGCAACAAATATATCTTGGGCAATAACCCCCTTGCAAAGCAACGTATCCAATATGACGCTATATTTGACAACTAATTTTGATCTGCAATTTGACTTTGATAAGGTTCAGATACCTCAATTTATGAATTGGGTTAATCCATGGGATGTGTCTTCAAAAACTGTTGGTGGTCCCGTTGGAGCACAATGGGCGGTAGCTACATTTACAAATTCTAATTCAATGGATAGTTACATTGGACTTTACGACGACAAAAATCAGCTTGCGTACGCCTTTAACTTCACGGAGTTGCCTGACTGGGGAAATATCGGTGCTTTAGGAAACAAACAAATAGATGCAGTAAGATTCCAATATCAATTCGATGAAGTCAATGCCAATCAGACAGTCTCAAGGCAATATCAGGTTCTTGCTCTTTCGAAAAATAATTTTCCGACTTTGCAGACAAATGGACTGAAAAACCTCTTCGATTATAAACCAAGCGAATTTACGGTGTCAACAAGGGATTATAAGAATTATATCGCCGAAAATAACATTGGGTTCATAGTTTACGACAAAAACCAACTTGATACTAAAATAGCTCGCTGCAAATTTCTTCAACTAATCTACTCAAACGATCGATATGACATTTTCAAAATTCTAAGTAGTTATAACCAAACGCAAACCTGAAAACAAAATTTTTTGATTTCTATTTGAAATGAATAAAACTTGAAAGAAAAGTAATGTTTATTGTTTTTTCAATGCGTCGGCTTGTCTACGCATTGTTTCAAGTGTTTTGGGGTCTTCCTGCAGTACTTTGGGTATGTAGTTGCATGCTGGATCTGATTCAAAGAGGTCGCCTGTGTAGTATTCAGCGCGTGTTCGGCATCCGCCGCATATTTCCCGGTACTCGCAAACTCCGCATCTGCCCTTGATATTGCTTTTGTCGCGAAGTTTTAGGTGCAATTCGCTGTGTTGTAGTTCGTCCCATGCGGTGGATAAGTGCTTGTCTTTGACATTGCCTATGCGGTATCCTTCATGAAAGCCGCAGCTTCGGTAGTCTCCGTTTTCGGTGATACCGATGTAATTGCCGCCGATGGTGCATCTGCCAAGATAACCTTCATGGTACCAGTCCCAGAAGTCTACTGGGTTTTTTTGGCGGACGATGCGTGCGTAGAAGGGCGCGTAAACGTTGACTTTTACTTTGCCGTATAACTTGCGTTGAATGTCATAGATTTCATTGAATGCTTCCTCGTATTGCTCAGGTGTGGGCGCTAAGTCAGGCATGTTGCTTCCTGCTCTGCCGACTGGGACGAGGTTGTGGTAGACAATCATTCGTGCTTTGTATTCTTCGGCAAGCGCTGCTGGATGTGCCATATGCTTAATATTGTATTTAGTCATAGTAGTGACTAAACAGTCTAGTAATCCTACGCTGCCAAGTTTCTTCATGGCGTTTAATGCTTTAGCATAACTGCCTTTGCGTCTAATGATCTCATTTGATTCCTCGTTTCCATCAATGCTGATGGCTGTATGGACTTCGTATTTGTGTAATTTTTCGAATCGTTCTTCATCCCATGCGAAACCGCTTGTGATGAGGCTAACCTTCATGCCATATTCTTTTTCAGCGTAAGCGATAACATCAAAAACATCATTTCGAACAAGTGGTTCTCCACCGCTAATGCCGAACCATTCTGCGCCAAAATTGTGAATTTCGTCGACCATTTTTTTGGCGTCTTTGGTGCTTAATTCTTGGTCTTTGGCGTACTCTTTGGTGTAACTGCAGTACATGCAATTACCGACGCAATTTCTTGTACACCGCCAAACTACCATGTACAACGGTGGTTTATTTGGAGCCATTAAATTTACCCGAGTGAAAGTAAATTCGCCGTTGCGATATAAAACTTGCTCCTAAAAACCGATTTTCTGCTTTTTATCAACAAAAGGAAAACGGTTATGGAGGCATTGCTGGTTATTATCGCTTAAGATTATTAATGGTAAATAAATCTTGAATGAATTTATTCAGGCTTTGTTCTTTTGTTTACGTTTTTTCTGCAGTATCCCTTCAATTGTGAAAACGCTGAGTGCCAACCCAGTTATTAGCAGCAACAATAAAAAGAAAATTTTAAACTCGTATGTTTCATGAGCAAAATGTATTATTAAAACGAATAGTTCAATAACTAAGATAGCTAAGAAAACAAGGGAGTATCGCCACATAGTTGGTAGCAAGCGGCGACCGAGCCAGAAGTATCCTCTTACATGTGCTTTCTTTTTTGCTATATATTCACCATAATCGTTTTTTTGTATATAGCCAAGGTCATCAAGTTTCTGCAAGTGCCTGTAAGCTACGCTGGGGCTGCTTAGGCTTAACGCTTTCATGACATCTCTCGGGCCGATTGGTTTGCCCTTTTTTACAACGTATAAAAATACGTTTAATGTGGTTCCTTCAAGTTCCTCGTTATTGTCCTTTGTCATTTTTGATGTTCTCTTGTGATTGACTGTTTGGTAATTAACCCGTATTAGCTTTGCTAAAGCCACTATTATTTACTAGTTATTCACAATTGAATAATTGAACGGCAAAATACTTGTGAATCGATCTACATCAAAACTCGGATGTTGCTATATGTTCTATACTAAATATGTAACATACATTAGGTTTTGAGAAAGTCTTATAAAACTAACCAGTCCTAAATTGAGTGCATAATTAAGGAGATTAATTGAAAATGTCTAAACTAAAAGAATACTCAACGATGACAAAAGACAAACTAATGACTTATACATTTATTGCCCTCTTGATTCTTGCAATTGTCTCTGCTGTTCTTTGGTCAAATGTAACTCCGATTGATACTGTTACTCACAAGGCATTCATGAACTTAGGACTTACAGTTGCTTTAAATTGTATCATTGCTGTCGGAATAGCTGTAGGGCTTGATGCGTTACTCTACAAAACAACGTCAGATAGCCCACTGAATACAATGTCTTCTGCAGTTTTCGGCTTAATTGTTGCTCTCTCATACTCCCTAGGTGTTCCAGCAATGGCATCGGTTGAAGAATCGATGTTGCCATTAGCAGGGCCGAATTGTTTCGTCTACGTTGCGTTGATATCTCTGATTGGCTTAGTGCTGTTCAAAAAACTTCAAGGCTTGGCAGGCAGAAAATACGTTAACCCAGCTGCGATGGCAAAAATTTTGGTTCTGCTTCCATTCTTATATGCAGTTTTTGTTCCAAAAGACCACACAAACAATATTCCGACGCTTGCAACACATCTTAATTATAATGGTGCCACATCTTTCGGTAATTGGATGCAACTCTGCTTCAGCAACCCTGGTCCAATAAGTAAAGGTACACAGCCTTTGTATGGTGCTTCCGCTGTTTTCCAGACGTTGTTCCTAGACAAATTCCATGGTTGGACTGGTGGTGCTTCTGCTTTAGCAGTAATAGTTGTGGGAATTGCATTATTTGTTATTGCTCGCAGATACATTAAATGGAGAATTACTGCCGCTTACATTGGTGTAACAGTGATAATGTCTTTACTACTGACTGTTGCGTATGGTGGAGATCCAGCTCTTAGGTTAATGTTTGAACTTTTCATTGGTAGCTCAATATTCTTGGCGTTCTTTATGGCAACAGATCCGGCGACCACGCCTTTGACCTATATGGGACAGGTAATATTCGGTGCAGGCTTAGCCATCATAACCGTGCTGCTACAAACTTATGCTAGCTTCTTTGGAGGTTCAATCGTTGCGCTTATCATAATGAACTTCACAACGCCAATACTTGACAAAGTCGGAAAACTTAAGCCCCAAGAAGGCGGCAAAGAACCAAAACTTCCCAAAGGCAAAGTTTTCGAAAAAGTCAAAACTACTGCTTGCATAAGATGTGGAGCTTGCATGCGAGCATGCTGCAACAGGCTAAGTCCAATATTGATTAAACAGGCACGTGACAAGAACAACATAACCGAGCTTATGAAACTTGATGCAGACTTCTGTGCAGGTTGCGGAGGCTGTAACTTCGTTTGCCCAGCAAGAATTGACCTCAAAAGCACTGTACTCAACTTTCCATTGAACCAAGAAGATGAACAAATAATCGAGCAGACATTCCTCAGCGGAACATCAGACGAAAACATCGGCGTTTATAAAGAAATGTTTTCAGCAAAGAGTTCCTATAGCGGACAAGACGGCGGAGTAGCAACGGCTTTGCTGGTTTCAGGTATGCAGAAAGGCTTGTTTGAAGCAGCAATCGTAGTCAGAAGACGCAAAGGTTACTTACCCGAAGCATACGTTGCCGAAACCGTAGAAGATATTGTTAAAGCAAGCGGTACTAAATACGTTAGAGTTCGAATAATGTCAAAGCTAGGCGAATTAATAGAAAAAGGTAAACGAAAAATAGCAATTGTCGGCACACCATGCGAAATCAGGGCTGCAAGAAGAATACAACAAGTCATGTTAAGCGACTGCCCAGACCTAGAATTAACAATGATAGGCTTATTCTGCTTCGAAGACTTCGACTACGTAAAACTCAAAGAAGAAATACAGAGATTACTAAACGTTGACTTAGACAAGGCAGAGAAAACACAGATTCGCAAAGGCAAATTCATTGTTGTCGTCGACGGAAAAGAAAGTTCAGTGCCAGTAAAAGAATTAAGCGCAGCTGTAGACAACGGATGCTCGATTTGTCCTGACTTCCCGGCAAAATACGCAGACATATCAGTCGGTTCAGTCGGCAGCGAAGACGGACGCTCAACAGTAATAGTTCGGTCAGATGTTGGCGCAAAACTACTTGAGAACCTTGACTTAGACAAAGGCGAAGTAAAGAAAGAAGAAGTTGCAAAATTAGCCATACTCAAAAAGAAACGCGCAGAAGAAAACGCATAAGCAACAAAAACCAATTTCCATACTCTTTTCTTTTATTTTTTTTTACTAAAACTCAATGGATGATTTTTCATATGTTTAGTTTTCTACAAAAAATATTTTTGAGCTGAACACTTTTGAATCAAGCTTTCAAGCATTAAGCTTATTAACATGCCACTATGTAAATAATTCAAGGGATAAAAATTGGAAACACCAAAATTTAAACTGGCTGACATATTCAACGGCATAATCATACCAATCATTCTAGTACTATTGATTTTCTTCTTGGCAATCTATGTCAACGTCAGCGGAACTTACCACATACTCGGAGCTACTAATACAATTGCTGTCATTCTAACCTCTGGCTTTGCTCAAATGATCGTTCTCGGTATCCCACTGGTTCTAGGTTTACTGTGGAATAAATGGGCTGGTGGTGCAGCAGGCTTCATCATGGGAGGCATGTATTACGTAGCTAGCGCAGGACTTTACAACGGATACTATGCAGGTTCGAATCCACCGTTACAACTTTTTCGGCGACATGAGCATGCTAGGATACCTCGTTAACGCTATTGTCATTGGCTACATGGCTGGAGCATTGAACAACGGATCAACGAATTTCAAACGAATGCTAGGAGCAGGCATGACAGCTGCAGTGATAACTGCAGTAATCCAAGCTTACCTCAACTACACTGTTTCACTTGCGCCGGCGCAGACAATGAATCATGGACTTTGGGCAGACACATCGCTAGGATATTGCTGGAGTGTATGGATTCGTGTTAGCCTTCATTCCAAGCATTGCTTTAGGAGTAATAGTTCCTATTCTTGCTAAAGTAATGACCTGGTACGGCATTCAGCCACAGAGGCACTAATAAATTCCCTCTCTCTTTTCTTTTTTAATTTTATGAAATTATAATTCGCTCTTTGACGATTTGTCTATAGGGTTTTTCCTTTCGTGTTGAGTAAAGCATTTTGTTTTATGTTTTTTGTTAACAAATACAATGATACCCTTGGAGTATCCGTTTTGTGCTGCATGAAGCATACACCTGCGGTATAACTAGACGCTCTTCCATGGATTTCAAACTGTTAAATTCAGAAGGGTCATTTTCGATTTTGCACTGAAGCGGCTTAATAAAAAGGCACACAATAATCTAACAAAAGAGGATTAGACTTGGTTGGGTGCGAATTCCCAAGCAATGTTGCCTTTCCAAATTTCGCCTAACTTAGTTATTCTTACCTCTTTGTCGTCAATTTCAATTAATCCTTTGTCTATTAGTTTTTGAAGTTGCTTTGGAAAGACCTTCTCTGGAGTAGTGCCGAATTTTTGCATTAAATTCTGCTTTACTAACTGGCAACCGTAAGTATAACCGAGTCATTGTTCGCCTCATCATGTCTTCAATTGTAGATTCAGAAAGCTTGCTTATAGGTAGTTTTCCAGCCTTTACTGTTGCCATATAATCGTTTATGTTTTCAAGATTAGAATATGAAAATCGCTGCAGGTATCCCATGAAGCATCCAGCGCCAGTTGTTAAAATGCCTCCCCATGGCCAGCCGTTAAGGCAGTTTTCTCGCATGTGCCATTCCACTCGGCTGTAGCGATCGTGACCTACTGCCTTGTAGCCAGCGCTGGTCAACATTTTGTAAGCTGTTAAGTACATTTGCTTCTCATATTCCGCGTCTCCTGTCGGCGGAGAAACTCCGGTCTTAATCATTTTTTCAAGCATCGTGCCTGGATCCACATGTAACGAGTAAGCGTCAATCTCCACGTCAAGTTCAATCGCTTTCTTTAGCGTACTAATCCAGCTTTCCATTGTTTGACCTGGAAGATTATACATAAGATCCACACAAACACACAAATCCAGTTTCCTTGCGTGTCTAATGGCTTTTTCAACGTCTGCGGCGCTGTCTGGTAAACAAAGATTTTTCCTTAGCTTGTCATCAAATGTTTGTGCGCCCATGTCCATTTGATAAACTCCATATTCTGCTAGTTTGTTAATTTTCTTAAGCGCCAATGTCTTTGAGGAACCAGTTACTTTGATGAAGTATTCTTTGTTTATGTTGAAGTTTGCTTTGCAGAAGTCTATGAGGTCAATCATCTGCTCAGCTTCCAATACACTTGGGGTTCCACCGCCCAAAACTATTTCGTCAAACATGCTTGTCTTAACATATTTGGTTTTGGCGTACATTCCAAGCTCTTTCTTTAGCAAGTCAAGATAGGGTTCAATCTTCACTTTGCTTGTTGCGGTCGTGGGAAAATAGCAAAAGGCGCATTTTGAATCGCAAACAGAAATCCAAGGTTGAAGTTCCATCAATCTGCCTGATGTATTTTCTGTGTTCAAGAACTTCATGAATGCTTCGTACATTTGAGGTTTAATGTCTGGGTAATCTCGATAAGTGTATGGTGGCCAATTTTCGCGCGATTGGTAAGCTTCTGCCTTTCCTTTTTCAAGCTTAGTGTCTTTTTTCCATCCAGAGTCCCCTTGAATGTCATTTTAAAACGGTTTGATACCATAATAAAGATT
>CAVYJU010000015.1:0-30119 GCA_963768895.1 Candidatus Bathyarchaeota archaeon | reverse complement strand
CTTTTAGCAGGCTACACTAGCTCCTCATTGTTCCGAGGAGATGCCATAGGGCCTCTAACTTCTCACGTTATGTGGACAAGACCACTTCAATTTGGAGGAGTTGTCGGAGGAAACCCCTTTGTCGCAGGTAGCACTAATCCAAACGGCGCTGTTCAAGGAGTCATGTATTTCGAGGGCAGTTCATACGAGCCAAGATATGTCAATCCAATAATAATAAACGGATACATCTTCTACACTGAAGTGGTATCATTCACAGGCCCCAGCGCAGGACCAACCGACTGCATTGATCTTCGCACAGGACAAGTTCTCTGGTCCCGCACTGACGTAGCACCACTATCATTCGGCTACATATACAACCTTTGGAATGGCGACCAACACGGAACTTTTCCACCGATACTAGTTGCACAATTATATGGCGGTACTACCGGCTTGCCAACGACTTGGTTGTTGTATGACGCATACACAGGAGACCCAATGTTCAACGTAACTAATGTTCCAGGCTTTGCACCTCAAACGGGTCAGCTAGTAGCTGGTCAGTCAGCTGTAGGTCTTACACACGCGGCAGTAGCAGGTCCAACCGGTGAACAGTTAAGGTATGTCTTTGCTAACGCTGGTACTTCTGCGAATCCACAATGGTATTTGGCTCAGTGGAACTCGTCCAAACTATGGCAATACGATGTAAATCCATACACTGGTGGTGGAAGTTTTAACCCATCACCTATAAACGCAAGCAACCTAGTCGTCATTTCAAATATTCCAATCAATCCAAATACTCCTGGTTCAGGTACCCTTCCAAATGGAGTCCCCGTCTCAGTTCCATATGGTTCTACAATCAATGTCAATGCAAACATCCCTATCAACTCTACCACTCTTGGAGGAATGATTACTGGTATAGCAGGCGCTGTTGCAGGTCAGGGCACCACTACTTACGACTGGAACGTTTCAGTACCATGGCTAAACACCATGCCTTTGCAGGCCGGTTATAACGTTAACACCGGACAAACGATACCGGCAGTTGAACAAGGAACCGCTGTAGGAGTCTTTGCAGCAGGAGGAACAAATCCTGTAACAATAGTTGCAGCTAACACTGGCGATGTAATGCTCTGTAGAAACGGCTCTCTACCTACTGGATACAAAGGAAACAGCATCGGCTACCCACAACTTCAATACACAATGTTCGCTGTCAACCTAAACGCATCTAGAGGCGCAATTGGTTCGATACTTTGGATGAAGAATTATGACCCTCCGGCAGGTAACATCACTATGGCTTTTGGCGCAGTCGACTGGCAGACCCGTGTTTTCACCTTCAATTATGAGGAAAGTCTCAATTGGGTAGGATACAGTCTAAACGACGGATCGCTTCTTTGGGGTCCAACTCCAACTCAAAATGCTTTCGACTACTATGGTGTCGGCAACACGATGCTAAGTGTACTCGCCTACGGCAACATGTACACCAGTGGATTTTCAGGCGTATGCTACGCGTTTAACGATTTAACTGGAAAACTATTGTGGACCTACGGTAACGGCGGCTCAGGCAATAGTACTAACGCAGGCTTGACCGTTTTCTACGGTGATTATCCAACCTTCATACAACAAATAGCTAACGGAGTAGTATACCTTGCTACTAATGAGCACACAATACCCAACCCACTTTACAAAGGCTGCACATTCACTGCTATTAACGCCACTGACGGAACAGAAATATGGCGGCTTTCAGGTTACCCAAGCGAATGGTCCAGCCCCGGCACTCAATGGGCTACCGCGGATGGCTTCACCACAAATATGAATGGCCTTGACAACAATATTTACAGCATAGGCAGAGGACCCAGCGCTACCACAGTACAAGCACCGCTCACACAAATCACAGCAGGCGAAAAAGTAGTTGTACAGGGGACAGTGATGGACATTTCGGCAGGCACAAAACAAAACCAGCAAGCGGCTGACTTTCCAAACGGAGTACCAGTTGCATCGGACGCGATCATGAAGGATTGGATGGGCTACGTCTACCAACAGAAACCATATCCAACCAATTTCACAGGCGTTCCAGTATCAATAGACGCTCTTGATCCAAACGGCAACTACATCCACATCGGTTCTGCTACAACCAACGGAGAAGGCTTATACCACTACTCTTGGGCAACTCCTAACGTTCCAGGTGATTACACGATTTACGCTACATTCGCCGGAACAAACGGTTACTGGCCATCAAATGCAGTTACAGCCATGAATATACAAAGTCCTCAAGCAACACCGACACCAACCCCAGCACCAGTGGCTTCAATGACCGATACTTACGTTCTAGCATCAGCAATCGCCATAATAATTGCAATAGCCATAGTCGGTACAGCAATAGTACTATTAGTTAGAAAGCGACCATAAACTCAAAAATACCCTTTTTCTTTTTTTTATTTATCAATCAATACAAGCGAAAGCTCTAAAAATCAAGTTTTTTAAGTTTACCTATTCTAAATGAATTTGGAACTAAAATAAGAATTGAGCTGAAAAAAATGATGAAAATGGAAGAAGAGGTTACTTTACCTTGTAATCCTCTGAATCAACCACTTTTTCTTCACCAGAGCCTTCTGGACCTGGACCTTGAGGACCGCCACTTGGAGGTGGTTGAGGTCCGGCTCCAGTTTCTGGTCCCTGACCGGGCTGCTGTCCTTGTTGCTTAGCATATTCTGAGGCTGCTTGCTGATACACTTTCGTTCCGACTTCTTGCAGAACTTTTTGGAGTAAGTCAGATTTTGTCTTGACCTGTGTCATATCATTGCTTGCCAATGCATTCTTGAGGTCTGTTACAGCTGCGTCGATTTTGGCGACTTCTTCCTGTGAAATTTTACCTGCAAGGTCCGTCTTGGTACGCTCAGCAGTATAGACGAGGCTGTCAGCGTTGTTACGGGTTTCCGCTTCTTCTCTTTTCTTTTTATCTTGTTCTGCATATTGGTCAGCGTCTTTGATCAGGCGTTCTTTTTCTTCTTTTGATAGTTTAGTGGATGCGGTTATGCGTATTTTTGATTCTTTTCCTGTGCCTAAATCTTTAGCTGTTACGTTCAATATTCCGTTGGCGTCGATGTCAAATGTTACTTCTATTTGTGGAACGCCTCTTGGTGCTGGTGGTAAATCCACGAGATTAAACGTTCCAAGAGAAACGTTGTCACCTGCCATTGCGCGTTCACCTTGAAGCACATGAATGGTAACTGCTGTTTGGAAGTCTGCTGCGGTAGTGAAGATTTGGCTTCTCTTAGTTGGAATCGTAGTGTTCTTGTCCATGACTTTAGTCATTACGCCGCCCATAGTTTCTAAACCAAGGGTTAATGGTGTTACGTCAAGTAATAGTAGGTCGGTGACTTCGCCCGATACTACTCCTCCTTGGATTGCTGCACCGATGGCAACACTTTCCATAGGGTCTATACCACGTTCAGGGGTTTTGCCCAAGATTTGCTCAACAAACCTTTGCACAAGAGGCATTCTGGTCATGCCGCCAATTAAGATGATTTTATCGATTCCTTGTGGGGTTAGTTTTGCATCTTCGAGAGCTTTAAGCAGAGTAGGTTGTGTTCGCTGCACGATTGGTTGTGCTAAAGATTCCAGTTTTGTTCTGGTTAGCGTAAGATGTAGATGTTTGGGTCCTGAGGCGTCTGCAGTTAAAAATGGCAAGTCAATATCTGTACTCATTAGCGTAGATAATTCTATTTTTGCTTTTTCCGCCGCATCTTTTAGCCTGGGCATAGCCATTCTGTCACTGGAGATATCTATTCCCGTTTGGCGTTTGAACTCGCCTAAGATGTAGTCCATGACTGCTTTGTCAATATCTGTTCCCCCTAGTTGGGTGTCGCCACTTGTACTAAGCACTTGGAAGACTCCTTTTCCAAAATCCATTACTGTAACATCATGTGTGCCGCCGCCGAAGCTAAAAATAAGGATTTTCATTTCCTGCTGTAACTTGTCTATTCCGTAAGCTAGGCATGCTGCAGTTGGTTCGTTGATTATTCGCATGACTTGGAAGCCTGCGATTTCTCCAGCGTCTTTTGTGGCTTGGCGTTGATTGTCGTTGAAGTGTGCTGGGACAGTGATCACAGCTTTATTGATTGTGCCTCCTAGGTAGGTTTCAGCATCTTTCTTTATCTTTTGAAGAATGAATGCTGAAATCTGCTGTGGACTGTACTCTTTGCCATAAATGTTGACTTTATAATCGGTTCCCATTTTACGTTTTATTTCAAAAATTGTTCCTTCTGGGTTGGTGGCGGCTTGGCGTTTCGCTGGTTCGCCTACTAAAAGTTGTCCGTCTTTTGTGAAGGCAACAACTGATGGGAACATTTTTCCCGCCATAGTTGGGCCTTCTGCACTTGGAATAACCGTAGCGTGTCCGCCTTCATAGATAGCAGCCGCTGAATTGGTTGTTCCCAAGTCTATTCCTAATACTTTTTGGTTTGTTTTTTGATTGCTCATTTATTTTTTTCCTCCGTTTGGTCACTTTGATTTTTTGGTTTAATTGATACTTTGACGATTGTAGGTCTAATGACTTTGCCCCTCATAACGTACCCTTTCCTTATTTCCTCGAGTACTGTGCCATCAGCAATATCGACTTGCTCTACAACGGCGATTGCATTATGCTTTGAGGGGTCAAAAATCTTACCTTCTGGGTTATCTATTGGAGATACTCCTTCTTGCTCAAGAACCTTTCTGAGTTTCTTAAGCGTCATTTCTACGCCTTCTATCAGAGATTCGGGTGAGGTTGAGATCTCGCCGTTTTTGACCGCTAACTCCAACTCGTCTACAACATCTAATAATTCTGTGACTAGACGTTCGATGCAGTAATTTTTTACTTGTTCTGCTTCTCTTTCTGATCGGTTCTTGAAGTTTTCAAGGTCGGCCTGTAAATACTTTAGTCTATTCAAATAATCTTCTGACCGTTTTCTCTCGCTATCCAGAAGCTGTCCTAAGTTGTCAATAGACTGCTCTTTTTGATCTTCAACCATAATCGGCAAATCCTCGTTGCTTAAAATCAATCTTACACTCTTACAGAAAAATTTTTCTTCCTTAAAAAGAATTTGGAGCCAACAAGTATTTAGGAAGTATTCAAAACCTCTTTGCTAACAAATTATGCAGAAAGCAAGTTTTCAGCCGATTAGACGTTTCACTTTAGGGATCTTTTTTAGTGGAACAATAATTGCGAGACAGATGAGCAGAGTTACTAACGTGACTAATGGGATTTCTATTATTGGGTTAATCGTAGTTACGCTTATTTTAAAGCCCAAATATCCCTTTTGAAGCGTTTCAAGCACCATAATGTGGAACAAATAAATTGGCAAAACATTTTGGCTAATCAACTTAAACACTCGGTTGCCTTTTGGGAAACGATTTTCAACCGTTTGTCTGGAAATGGATGTTAATATAAGGAATAAAGCAACTGAACCGATTATCACACTTACGCTTGATGCGTCAAGAAAGAATTGACTATATTTTTCTCCTATCGAACCAATTAAAATGTAAGTTCCAATTACTGTCAAAACTGAACTTAAAACCAGACTCAAGTAGAGAAATGAGGTGCGCAGCTTCACTGTAGTAACGTAAGCACCTAAAATGAAATAGCCTATCATGCCAGTTAGGATAAAAACAGTTTCTTGAAACCATAATGTTTGTGGGCTAATTTTTGAATACAAGGTAAGAAGAGGTAATATGCCAGTACCTATAAACCAAAGAGCTAAGAAATACTTTATAATTCTGAAATCTGCGTGGGCTGTGATTACTCGTATGATTGGGGTAAGAAGGTATAAACCAATTAGAAGATATAGAAACCAGAAATGATAATAGGGTCCGGCAAGTAGGCCTTGGAAAATGGCGTTTAGGCTAAATGCTTCTCCGTTAACGAGGAAACGCCATGCAAAATAGGCCACTGCCCAGAAGATGATTGGTATGCCTATTCGGTTCCATCGTTTCTGAAAGAAAACTCTGATGGGTTCCTCTACTTTGCTTGGGTTAAGCAGTAATGCACCCGTCAACATGATGAATAATGGTACGCATGTGATTGAGAATGACTCGTAAGCATGTGATGTCCACCATAACTGCACTCCTTGAGGAGACATGAAGTCAACAGTTAGGTTCGGCTCTATCGCGGCATGAAGTAAAATAACTAAAACTATAGCTACTGTACGGATAAGATCTACAGGAATGGGAATATCCCTGTTCTCTGGGTGCAATTTCGGTCCCTTTAATCTCCAAATAGGTTCAATCAGCATCATTTGTTAATAATACTTTGCATTAATGTCCAAATTGAAGCTAAATGCAGAGAACAGGCTGTTTTAGATGGACAATGCCCTAGGTGACTTGATCAAGGAGAGGATTGAGTCTAAGAAAACTTAATCCATGAATCACGGAATTGCAGGTTCTTGAGAAATTATCGCGTTATCCACTTCGGAGGCGATAAGTGCTGTTCCTTCAATGTTGGGATGGATACCATCCATGAAGTAGTCTGAATGATTAGTAAAAGCATCGTAGATGTCAACCGCAGGTAAACTAAGATTATTTGCCACGTTGTCAATCTGCGCAATGACATTGTTGACAAGATACGTGTTGTTGTAGTCTGGGTTATTGGTAAATATTGGTGGTGAGTCGACTACGAAGATTTGAGGATTACTTTCAAGATTTTGGAAAGACGAAACCAGTTGATCATATGTTGCTTCAAAAGTTTTGTTATATTGACTTAAATCTGTTCGAGCGTCATTAGTTCCCAGCATAATTACGACAACATTTGGTTTGAAATCTTCAGCTTTTTGGAATGCACTCTGGTTCATATATGGTCTCGTAGAATTAAGTGACACCGTGGAGCCGCTAACTCCAAAGTTTCCCACGAAATAATTAGTGCCAAGCAGCAATTGAAGCTTAGCCGGGTACCCACTTGCCTGGGTGATGCTATCACCGACGCATGCGACTCGAACTAATTTATGCGGTAGTTCAATAAATTGTGCATTAATTATTTGAAAAGCAGCCATGTATGATACCATTATCATTACTACGGCTCCTAATGCAAATATTGTCTTTTTGTTCTTCATGCTTTTTCAGTCAGCCCAAACAGAGTTTGGCATTAGATACATTGAATTTTTCTTGATTTTTCGCAATGTATATTCTGCGCAATTTAAGAGAAAAATAGGTTAAAGAACTCGTAAATATGTTTGACGGTGAAAATAATTGTTTTTGAGCCTGCAACAGTTACCTGTCGATGATACTTTTCTGAAATTGATTCCTCCGAAGAAATACCAACATTGCAAGCAATGACAAAACTCTTCTTTAAACCAGACAAGAAACGAATAAAATGACATTACGTTTTTGTTGGATTAAAATATTGAAGGTGTTTGGTTTTTTGAAAGAAGTTAGCTTGACAAACGAAAAACTCATGAAGAGGAGAAAAAATTATTGTAACAGCACATATGAATTAAACAACTAGTAGACTTGGATTATTGAAAGAAGAAGTAGGACAATCAGACACAGCACCGCGTCCTACTTCTTCTCTGGAGTTGCCTGCTGAGCTTCTGAGTGTTGAAGATACGCTTAAGACTTTGTGTGCACCCTTTTAGGTTGACCGTTACTTTCCCTTTAGCCAACACTAATACTTATCGAATGACAAGTAAAGTCGATAAGTCCTACCCCATGGCAATCTAAATAACATCTTAAAAAAGAGGTACCTCAAACCTAACGTTTTAGTTGTTTCTTAGCTGTTTCTTCAGCCTCTTTCACTGCGTCTAACAATTTATCAGGTTTCGTTCCGCCACCTTGAGCAAAATTGGGTCTGCCTCCGCCTCCCCCTCCAAAAATGGGTGCAACTTCTTTAATGATGAGGTTTGCGTTAATGCCTTTTTGCACGGCCAATTCTCCAGCCATAACCATGATTCTGCAAGTTTTTCCGTCAGAACCATAAAACAGCGTTATGGTTGCCTCATTACGTTTTATTATTTCGCTTGCGGTTTGTATCATTCGGTTAATGTCGATAACTTCTCGGAAGTCGCGTTTGATAAAGTCTATGCCATCTACTTTTTTTGCTGCCTCATCATTTTTCGTTGGCTTAACTGTGCTTTCCTTCATAGTTAATTCCTTGAGTAGCTTGCGTTTCTCAATATTGGCGTCTTTTAGTTCTTTAACGGTTTTTTCAGCTGTTTTGTCAAGTTTATCCAATGGGGCAGCTAACGCTTCTGAGACTTTCCAAAGAAGGCTTTCCTGCTTCTGCACTGCTTTTAACGCTTCTAACCCAACAGCGTAGCCTAATCGTTCAACGCCGTCTTGGACGCGTTCTGTGTAAACAATTTTGACAAAAGCAACTTCTAAAGTGCTTCCAAGGTGGGTTCCAGCACACGCTTCAACGTCCCAATCGCCTGTCTTTACTACGCGGATGTCTTTGCCTGGAACTGCGCCGCCTTGGTATAGTCTAAAGCCATAACGCGCTTCAGCCTCATTTCGAGGATACCATTTTATGTCAACTTTCATGTTAGCAGCTATCGCTCCATTAGCCAACATCTCGATCTCGTGAACTTCTTCTTGGCTAAGCCTTTTGTAATGTGAAATATCCAGTCGAGATGTCTCTAAACCCTTCTGGGTTCCAGACTGCCAAACATGTTCTCCTAAAACTCGCCTCGCAGCGCCGTTAATTAAGTGGGTAACCGTATGAGCTTTCATCAGTGAATAACGTCGTTCCCAGTCTAAAATGCCGTGAACTATGTCGCCTTCTTTGAAAGTTGGCGAAGTTGCCATTCTATGTATTATGACTTTGCCTATCTTTTGGGTATCAACCACGTCAAATTTTGATGTTCCTGCATTTAGAGATCCGTGGTCTGCTGGTTGTCCTCCGCCTTCAGGGTAAAAGCAAGTCTTATCCAACACGACATATTTGTCATTGATTATTTTGACTACTTTAGCATCGAACTCGCGCATGTAAGTGTCAACATAGTAGAGTTGCTCTGTTGCAGGTAATTGCTCAGCTATTTTCTGAAGCGTTTTTTCAGCTTGAGTCTCTTCCTCTTCCGCTGGTTTAGTTGCTTGCATGTGCCGTTTAGCAATTAAGGCATAAAAGTTCTCAGGAAGTTCAACTTGAACGCCTTCTTTTTCAGCTGATTGCTTGACAATTTCAGGTGGAAGTCCATGTGAATCGTACAGCTCTGTTAATGTGTCCATGGGTAGTTTGCCTGAGCCGTTTGCTTTCAGGTCGTTGGCTATGCGTTTAACTAGGCCTTCCCCGCGCTGAAGTGTGTCTTTGAACTTTTCTTCCTCAACTTTAAGCATTTCAATTATTTCGTTTTGCATTTCTTTTATGCGGGGAAAGTCTTTTGACCAGTAATCAACCTGCATGTCTACAATGTCGTAGAGTTTTGCCGGATCCATGTTTAGGGTTCGCATTAAACGATACACTCTTCGGAATAGTAGCCTTGCTAAGTATCCTTCTTGGATGTTGGATGGGACGACGCCTTCGGAAAGGATGAAACTCAACGTCTTAGTGTGGTCAGTCACTGCCCAAGCATTCTCAATGGGAACTAACACTTCTTCAAGTGTTTTTACATCAATTCCTGAAAGTTCAGCTACCCGTCTGCGAGTAACCATCCTGTTCGCGTTCTTGTCAACGCTGACCAAACCTGAGTACTTGGCTACCCTGAGCTAAAAACTCGTTGTCGACGTTAGTTATGCCCGCCATGCTGTAGATTTTGTCGATCATTTTTCCGTAAATCGCTTGGAATGCGTTTGTTACTCCTTGACTAATCCAGGCAAATCGGTCAATACCATAGCCAGTATCTACCGTGCGTATGGGCAACTCGACAAATTCGTCATCGACAACCTTGTATTGCATGAATACCAATGTGCCAACCTCTAAGCCTCGGCAGATGCATTCTACGTCTGGACCAGCGTTGCCTCCTCCAATCCACACGCCTTCCTTGTAAATGACTTCTTCCGACTTTATTCCAAGCGCCTCCGTGGCGAAGCGGTGGTGGAAACGAACGGTGTCATCTTTCCAGTACACTTCCTTGTCTGGATAGTTAAATGCGTGAGCTCCACCCATCTCAAAGATGGTTAAGTGTCTGCCGAATGTGGGTCCAGTATTTGAAATGTCTGTAAGTCTGATTGATGGCTGAGAAATCACCAGGGGATTTGCCGGTGGCGGAGAAATGCCTTCAGTGACGTAAGGTTGAAAATCAATTATGCTTGCATGCGTTAAGTAAATGTCTTTGCGCCATCTTGCAACAACCGGATAGGGTTTTATGCGGGTGTGCCCGTTTTTTTCGAAAAAACTAAGAAATGCCTCTCTCATCTCAGAAAGACTAAAGCTTCTTTTTGTAGCGGGATTATTGATGAAAGTGTAGTATCCGCATTCATCAGAACTGGATTCACCGCAAGTCTCCTGCTTGGCATTCTGGGTCCAATAGTACTCTCCGCATTTTGGACAATGCTTCCTAATGAAACCTTCCTCTTTAAAGAATGGAAGCGCATAAGCTTCTGCTGGAAACGTTTTCTCAACCATACCGTTCTGCCTCTTTTTGCTTGCAAGTTAGTTTGTATATGGAAGAGGGTTTATGGTTTTCATTGATTTAAATGATTTTGACATAAAAAGCAGTTTATTCGCTAAAGGTATTAATGACTTTCAGTTTGCTTTTTCTTTTTTTTGCCGCAATTTTTTTTCTTTGTGTTTTAGATTGCTTTTTCGATTTAGGGTTTGCTGCGGTTGCAGGCTGCGTACAAATTCGGCTAGATTCGTACAGAAAAGGTTGAAAAAGGTTAAAATAGGCTAAAAAAGTATAGAAAAGGTTGCTGGAGAGGTGCGTTTTTCCGTTAACTCGTAGAGTTAAGTTTAAAGTGCAGTTGCAAAATCAAAGTCGTTTTCAAGTTCCTAAAGTGGTTAGATGGTATTACAAGCTTGAATCTTCCCAAATGCTCAAAGTTAATCTAAGGATATTTAATTTAGGTTTTAACGAAGACTTTTTGGCGAAAATGCTTCCCGACGGTCGCATAAAAGTTCCAAGATTAGTAGTCGTTGAATTGAAACAAGCATTGCCTGATCTTAAGGCCTGTTTTATTGAAGTTTCACTTGAACCAGCATAAGTGAAAATCAACAATCCAAGAAAACATGCCGCGATTTTATTGATAAATTCCAAAAGCTTGGGCAGCGCTAAGGAAAACGCCATTCATTAATAAGTCCAAGTTTAACCTTACCGCTTTTCTCTTGTCCATACCTTACTAATGGCTTAGTAAGATGACGCTGAGACCTAGTAGAAGTAACATGCAACCCTATCTTCAGGCTTCTAGGAACGAGAAATTCTTGTCTTTTTCAAGTTGGAAAATTTTTTGCCGCATTTTTCGCAGCGAAACCCTTGGTTTTTACCCATAGATTTCAACCGTTTCTCACAAGCAGGGCAAAGTGGGATTCTCTTTTCGCGTTTTCGGCTTAAGCTCCAAGATATTGATTTTTTCCAGATTAATCGTTAACGGCTTACTATGATGTTGCCTTGTGAACAGCTCCATAAACTTCAACGCTGTCGCCCTCAACAAGTTCTCTCGCTATTTTTCTTAGGTGACCGGTCGGTTCATAGGCGGCGCAATCTACTTCAGTTGAACCGTCACGAATTGCAAAGAATACGTGGCGCAAAGGAATTATCCAAGGCTGCTTTGACACAACCCCTTTTACAATAACTGAACTATAAGGCTCAATCTTATCTAATCCATCCACACGTCTTAAATGGGCATCAGTGCCTTGGTTTGAGCGGAAAATAACCCAGCGCTCGACGGGTTCAAGTGGTTTAACAAGTTCGTAAGCCTTCCTTACTGTTTCCGCCGATTCCCCTCTTATACCAAACAAAATTGGGTCTGGACCACGAGGAGTAATAATCACCCTGCGAGTTTCTGAATCTACATTGTTAAAAGTGAAGGGCTGCAAACACTTATCCATCTCAAAAATCGATTCTTCATCAACCTTTCGCTTCAAACCCCAATTTTCTTTTGCTCGATAAGCAATTAACTCGTAAGTATAATCGCCCTCCAAAGTTTCGCCGATGGCTGCCAAAGCGCCAATGATTCCTCTGCAAGAATTAAAGCCCAACGCTTCTGCCTTCAGTTTTTTGACAAGAACCATTG
The DNA here is from genome assembly GCA_963768895.1 of Candidatus Bathyarchaeota archaeon. Classification (GTDB taxonomy): domain Archaea; phylum Thermoproteota; class Bathyarchaeia; order Bathyarchaeales; family Bathycorpusculaceae; genus Bathycorpusculum. The sequence goes on along the minus strand of CAVYJU010000015.1, from coordinate 18,011 downwards.
CCTCTTTTAGTGTAACAATGCTTGTCTCCGTTTTCCTCGAAAACACTTTAAGTTCCTCAGGAATTTTCTCTTCGTTCAAAAAAACTATTCCTGGATCAGTGCCTTTTTCTTTGATGGCCGAGTTTTCTTCCCATAAAGCAATGGCCGCTTCTTTTATTTCCTCTTCAAACCTCTCATCATACCTAAATCTTAGGCATAGAGCGCCGTTGCCTCTTGTTTTCCAAGGCACATTAGGATTAAGTCTAATGAGGCCGGGGTAATCAATAAAATGGACACGGAACTCATCAAGCTTTTCAATCAGTAATGCTGCAAGATATGTCGTACAGCCACCTTTGGTCGAGTCTGTATCATCTAAGCCAACGTGCATTACCTGTTGCGAAATCAAAGCCAGCCTTCTCCAAATCAAAATAGAGAATACCCTGTTGAGTAAAAAAATGTTGTTTAGCCTAAATTGAAATATAGGCTTTCTTAAAATTATCATTTTTGTTTTGAGCTGCTTTCAGAGGCTTGGATAATCTTTTTCGTTCGCGGGAACTAAAAAAGCTTTGTTGGGTATCCAAACCTCTTCATCAAAGCGATAAAAAATTTAGTGCATCTGGTTACTGTTAGAACTATAACAATTCTGCGGCTAGGTTCAGGCATATGATTTTGGAATTGCAAATCCTCTTTCACGCTCTCGATGATCCAGACGCACCCGAGTCTAAATTAATTATATAAAATTTAAAATTATGTGGTTGCATCTAGTCAATCACAACCTAGCGGTAAGTAAACAGGAATTTTTTAAGACAATTATTGAATGCTCTAAAAATTGTTAAAAGAAAGGGAATTAATTGAGTAACTTATCGTTCTTCGACAACGATCATTGTTAACGTTGACCGTACTTTGTCAAGCCGTCGAATGCGCCATGTTACAATTTCTTTTAGCTTGTCCATAGTGTCTGCCTTGACTCTGGCAACTATATCGTAAACTCCGTAAACAGCTGATGCTTCTTCTACGCCTTCAACTTTTTTGAGTTCTTTTAGAACATCTGATTCTGAACCTATCTCAGTATTTATTAAAACAAAGGCTGTGGGCATATCAATCCTTCTCTAAGAATTGATAAGTTTAGTGTGCATTAAAAAGTTTCCTAGAAACCTAACAAGTTACCGCTTGAGTCAACATATGAACGCTACGTTAAACATTAAAATTTAAAGAAGATTTGTGTTTTTCCTTTTTCTTATAATTTTAATCCCTGCCCACTGCAAAGCAGAGTAGGAAACTACAAGTCGAAACCACAAAGAAACAACCCTTGTTAAAAGTGTGACAGAAATACTAAGGACTGCGGGAATTCCCAGCGCAGTAAAAGAAACACTCATAATTACTTCTGGAAATCCGAAAAATGTCAAACCAACCGTTTGGAGTATTCCAGTTAAAGTAAAAACAATAAGCACCTTGTCAATGGGAACGGGATAGCCTAAGGCTAAAAAGGTCAAAAAAATAACTGAAATTTCAAAAATAAAACTTGTGATGGCGTAAAAGATAGGTTTAACAAGCGCTTTGGGCTTGGCCTTCAAATTTTCGATGCTTAAATGGAATTTACTTAAAAGCAGTTCCGCTTTAGTCCGAAAGTTTTGAGGGTTCCATTTTCGTCTAAAAAACGTTATTATTTTTATTCCCCAGTTTAGCAAAGTTCCCGTTGTTTTCGGCTTAAAGCTTACGTAATAAATGAGCAGCACGGATACGATTGAAAGCGCTAACACAAGGGCAATTAAAAAAATTACCAAAAACGGCAATGGATAACTAACAAGAACTAATCCTAAACCAAGACTTAAAGCAACAACTGTAATTGTTATATTGAAAATTTTCTGTCCGACAACTGAAGCAGTTATCTCTCCTACGCCTTGATTTGAATCTTTGGTTAGAAAGTATGTTTTGGATATTTCTCCAGACCATCCAAGTTGGGGAACAGTTGCTTCAAAGAATAATCCAACCCAAGTGAATAAAAGAGCTTTTCGAATGCTGATTTTTACTGACAAATTGTTCAGCAAGTTACGCCAAACTAGTGCAGAAAAGAATGTGTACATTGAATAGGTTATAAAAGCTCCTGCAAAATATGCAAGATTTGTTTTTAAAAGAATGTCTATTACTTGAATCGGATTGATGAAGAAGTATATGTAAACGATGAAGGCTACTAATCCTAAAATCAAGATTACTAGAATAGCGTTTAGGCGAATCGGTGTTTTTTCGGCAATCATATAAGTTTTTCAGCCATCGTTTAGACTCTTGGCAGTTGAACTTTTAAGGGTATACAAGAAAAGTGGCTTTTTATCTTATTTGTTTGAGGAGTCCTTGGGCTTATTGAAAAAGAAATGAAATAAATGTGGTTATATTACTAAATATGTTTTTCCCATTTTAAACAAAAAAGAGAGCAAGATTTTTTCTTGCTTACAAGTCTTGCAGTTATTCTTCCATCAGTATCAAAGTTAACGTGGACCGCACTCTGCCGATGGCTCTAACTTTTTGTGTCACCATATCCTTGAGTCGTTCCATTGAGTCAGCTTTTATTTTGGTAATTATGTCATAAACACCATATGAAAAGTATGCTTCTTCAACGCCTTCGATCTTTTTTAAGTCATTAACAACTTCTTGTTCGGCTCCTGATTCAACGTTAATTAATACAAAGGCTCTGGGCATTTTTTGTCTCCACAAAAGATACTTAGTGACCTCTTAATTAAAATTTTTCTAATAAAATTCGTTTCCTATGGTTTGCTGCTTTATTCGGCAGTATTTCTGCCAAAAATATTAGTTCTTATCAGCCTAAATCTTATTTTTCTGACCCGAAAACTGCACATGCAGGCATCCAAAGCTTTTGTAAGCTGTTTAAATGATCATAAGGAATCATTCCAATTTGTACATTTTTGCAGGTGAGCACACAAAAGAGTTATATGACGTAAGGTCAAAAGGAGTAGGATATTGCGGCGAACACCATGGTTAAGTATATTTTTGTGACGGGGGGCGTATTGAGTTCAGTTGGAAAGGGCATATTAACATCTTCCATCGGTAAAATGCTTCAAGCCCGAGGGCTAAAACCCACGGTTGTTAAAATTGATCCATATGTGAATGTTGATGCAGGAACCATGAATCCATATATGCATGGAGAAGTTTTCGTTACTGATGATGGCGGGGAAACCGATTTAGACTTAGGCTGGTATGAACGTTTTTTAGATTTAAGCCTCAAGCAAGAAAATAACTTAACAACTGGCATGGTTTACAAGTCTGTAATTGAAAAAGAAAGACGCGGTGACTTCTTAGGTCGCTGTGTCCAAATTGTTCCTCATGTAACCAACGAAATAAAAAATCGAATAAAAAGTGTTGGTAAATCATCTTGCGCTGATATAGTTTTAACCGAAGTTGGCGGAACAGTTGGAGACATTGAAGGTTTACCATTTCTAGAAGCTATACGTCAAATGCGTCTTGAGGAAGGTTACGAAAATACCCTTTATGTTCATGTGGCTTTGGTTCCAATTTTAGATGTTACAAGTGAAATGAAAACAAAGCCATTGCAGCACAGCGTTAACGAACTGCGACGCATCGGTGTTCAACCTGACACTATAGTCGCTAGGAGCCCCAAAATGATTGATGCTGAAGCCCTTCGAAAGATAGCATTGTTTGGCACTATTCCAGAAAGCGCTGTTTTCTGCTCTTTTAATGCTGATTCCGTTTATCAAGTGCCTCTTATTTTGGATAAGCAGGGTATGGGCGACTTTATCTGTCAAAGATTAGGTTATAAATGTGATTCTAAAGATTTTGGCGACTGGAAAAAATATGTGGACGCCGCTGTTAATCCAGAATACGAAGTCAAAATAGCTTTAGTAGGCAAGTACGCTGGGTTAACAGACAGCTATGTAAGTATGACCGAGGCGCTTCGGCATGGAGCTGCAGCAAACAAAGCCAAAGTTTGCATATCCTATCTTGAAGCTGAAAAATTAGAGCATGAACCTGAATGCATAAAAGACCTTGCAAATTTCGACGGCGTTTTTGTTCCCTACGGTTTTGGGCCTCGAGGAACTGAAGGCAAAATTGCTGCCACCAAGTTTGCTCGAGAAAATGACATTCCGTTCTTAGGCATATGCTATGGTTTCCAATTGGCAGTTATCGAGTTTGCTCGGAACGTTTGCGGCTTAAAAGATGCAAACAGCACCGAGATAAATCCTGAATCTCCGTATCCAATAATTGATCTTATGCCTGAACAACGAGGAATAGAACTTAAAGGTGCAACAATGCGTTTGGGTGCTCACAAAATTATTTTACAAAAAGGCACAGTTGCTTACAATTTATGGGGGCAAGAAGAAATCTACGAACGTCATCGCCACCGCTTCGAAGTTAACTTAGACTACTTAGAAACCCTCAAAAACAATGGTTTATGCTTTACTGGCAAAAGTTCCGATGGCAGAAGAATGGAAACTCTGGAGTATCCAAAGAACTACTTTTTCTTTGCTTCGCAGTTTCATGGAGAATTCAAAAGCCGACCTGGACGTCCTTCACCTGAATACTTTGGATTCCTTCAAGCTTGCGTAAACAAGAAACTTGGAAAACCAAAAGTTGCAGTGTCTTAAGGCAATTACTAGAAAAGGCTATAATGCTTGATTTACATGAAACGGTAAGGATTGAGAAAAAAATGGAAGAAAAAGGAAATTGGGATTCAAAAGGTTTTAGCAAGCAGATGAAAGAGAGTAAAGATGAACTGGGCGACTTGAGGAAAGAACTCAATTGTGTAATGGCAAAGTTTTGTATACGTGCGCTTAGAGTTTATCAATCTACAAGACCAGAACCGCTAAGACCAAATGAAATTGCACTTTTGATTAGAAACGAACTTAATTTCTCTTTAGCAGATCTTACAGCGCAGCCGAACTTGGATAGTATTACGGCGCTTGTTAAGGAAGAATGGGCTAAAGAGCAAAAGCCATAGTCAGTTATTTTTTTCGCTTCAAAATTTTTCCTTTTTGTTTTATGTTGCTTTTTTGATTTAGGGCTTGTTTTGGTTGCAGGTTGATACTTTTTTTGACATTTTTTGACATAATTTGACATTTTCTTACATTTTTTGACATTTGTAGCGAATAATGAGTTTTGCGTATTCGGGTCGGCTTTAATTTGAATTGTTTGTTTTAGTGCTTTGGTCGTTTAGGGTTTGCTTCAGCTGCAACTGGCATCTCAAATCATCTCAAAATATCGCGAAGAAATATGCTTTCTGACAATGCCACAAGCCAGTGTGCATTTTTTTCCAGTTTGCTTTTAGAGCACTTTTAATTTAGGGTTTGAAATGGTCGCAGATTGGGACATTTTTAGACGTTATTAGACAACGCATGAAATATTTTTTAGGAAAAACAGCGCGCTAAGCAAACATTTTGATTGATTAAAAATAAAATAGAAAAATATGTTTATCGTTTTTGTTTATTTTGTGCGGCAGAATTCTTCCATTGTTGACATTAAAGATGGAACCGCGTAAATTATGTCTCGATCATTTAGCATGCCTACGAGGCAACCTTTTTTGTCAACAATTGGTAAATGCTTTATTTTCCAGTGTTTCATCAGTTTAGCTGCTTCTTCAACTGTTGCTTCCTCATCGATTGTTACTAGCGGGTTTGTGTAGACCATTCTTGCAATTATTGTGCTTAGGGGTACGCCATGTTCAACTGCTCTTACTAGGACGTCTTTGACTGTTATGATTCCGGTTGGTATTCCGCTTTGCTCAACAAGGATTGCATCTTTATCAAATTTAGTCATTAAAGCAATAACTTCTTTAACCGTAGTATTATTGTTCACTGTTTTAACATCTTTGGACATTATGTCTCTCACGACAACATTGCTTGCCATTCAATTTTCACCTTAACGTCTATCACAAAAGCACACCCATTTATCAATTTTTTGTTTTATCAACGCAGACTTGTGCAACCCTTAAAAACCTGTTTTCTTCATTCATTTTTTAGAAGGTGACTTGCTTTTTGAGCGACAACTCCAAATTACTTAATCAGTTCGGGGACAGATTAGATAACGCAAAGAACTATGCTGAAGTCTGGCAAATTGTTAAGGAAACAGCGCAGGTTGCTTTGGGCAAAAAAAGAGATGCAATGATGCTGTTTTTGGATGATTTGCCTCTGCAACTAGGAGCCTACTATCCGGTTGGCACAAACAACATCGTCTTAAACAGGTCGCTGGTCGAGATAGTTGAGGCATCCGTAACATCCAAGCCAACCGTTAACGCATTAATCTACAATCTTTTGCTGCACGAATACTTGCATGCGCTGGGCGAACTCTCCGAGGTCGAAGTCAGACGCCAAGTCATTGAAGTTGCAAAGAAATGCTTTGGAGAACAACATATAGCTGCAGAAGTGGCGTGTAAAAGTCCTTGGGTTCTGCTCAAAGATATTCCACTTGGACCATACAATGCGCCTAAACGTGTTATGGAAATTGTTAAGAATTTTGAGAAAACTAGCCATTATATAGTGTGAACTTGTTGAACCTTTACTGTTCTTTTTCGTTAATTGACATAACAGACACTTTTATTTGCTTAACAGGCTTGTTGGCTTTAAGCCCATCAATTAGGCATCTTAGCCGTTCTGAAGAGCCTTTTACAACCATGACTTCCAGGCAACTTGTCTCGGATAGGTGAGAATGTAGGTATGTGGTTATCATATCGTCAAACTCATGTTGTATTCGGAATAACTCTTGGTTCTCTTCAGCCTTGTCATAAAGAACCGATACTGTTGCAATGACGTTTCCCTTGATTTTTCCCAGTTCATTATATTGCGTAAGATACATGCGGACTGCTTGACGAACTACCTCAGATCGGTTTGCACTTCGATCTTCGCCAAGTACAGTGTCTAATTCTTCTAGCAATTCGTTTGGCAATGAAAAGCTAATTATGCTCAATTGTTCACCTCTGGTTAATTTTGATAGAGACTTTATTTGTTTGATTGTAGACTTAAATGTTGCCGCGATATTGTTCAATAAGAAGGCTATTTTTCTGTTTGCTGAAGAAAGTTTTTAGAGCATTTGTTTGAAGTTTTGTTAACATTAGAGGTAATGCATCATGGTTATTAAAAAATGAGTAAAACTTAATAAGATGTTAGGTGCATTTGCATACAAGAAGGGGTTATGGTCATGCGAAAAAACATGTATGCGATTATTGCAATAGTTTTAGTTGTCGTTATTGTGGCAGGAGTCTTTAGCAGGTTTCTATCTCTCAAATCATTCACCTTCAGGCACTAATAGTAATCCAAATTCTAAGATACAAGTGGTTGCCGCTGAAAATTTCTGGGGCAGTCTAATTTCGCAGCTTGGCGGAACACATGTCAGTGTGGTGAGCATAGTTTCAGACCCTAATGCTGACCCTCATGAATACGAAAGCAATACCGCTAATGCCCAAGCGATTGCAAACGCTAAACTAGTAATTGTAAACGGAGAGGGATATGATGACTGGGCGCTACATCTTATTTCAGCAAGCAATACTCCAAATCAAGTGGTCTTGAATGTTCAACATCTCGTCAACCAGCCAGATGGTGCCAATGCTCATATGTGGTACAGTCCCTATTTCGTAAATGATACAGTAAATGCAATGTACAAAGACCTTGTTTCCATAGATCCAAGTAACACAGCATACTACACTCAACAGTACACCGCATTGAACGCGTCACTTGGAGTATACAATGCTCGTGAAACCGAGATAAAACAACAATTCGCAGGCACCAAAGTAGCGTCAACAGAAACCATCTTTGAGTATATGGCAAACGCCACTGGTCTCGATCTTGTCTCTCCTCAAGAATTTATGAAAGCTGTTGCCGAAGGAAACGACCCGCCCGCTCAGAGCATTGTAGAGTTCCAGCAGCTTCTTGATAATAAATCTGTTTCCGTGTTGGTTTATAACCAGCAAACTGTAACCCCACTAACGGAGAGTATCAAGGCGCTGGCTGCTCAACAAGGAATACCAATTGTTGGAGTGACTGAAACTATTCAGCCGCCAGATGTCTCGTTCCAAGACTGGATGAATGCTGAGTTAATTACCCTCCAAAACGCTCTTAACGCACAAGCACTTGGTAAGTAATAATGGACTCACAGTATGAGGTAATTACCTCCAAAAATCTTTCAGCTGGTTACCCCGGCAACATAGTTTGGCAAGACGCAAATTTCACTATCAACCGGGGTGAGTTTGTAGCTGTTATTGGTCCTAACGGAGCGGGCAAGACAACTCTGTTTCGTTTGCTTCTTGGGTTGCAGCAACCTGTCAGCGGCACAATTAAGATATTCAATGAAGCACCCAAGCGGGGAAACCCTCAGATTGGTTACGTACCTCAGCGTCACGTATTCGACGGTGAAACAAATGTTGAATCTCTTGAGCTGGTGAGACTGGGTTTCTCAGGCAAACAATGGGGAATAGGTTTGTTCTCCAAAAGCGATCGCATTGCCGCCATAGAGGCGCTAAAAGCTGTGGGAGCAACAGACTTGGCTCATCGTTCTTTAGGTGCTTTGTCAGGAGGAGAGCTTCAGAGGATATTTCTGGCCGAAGCGCTTGTAAGCAATCCTTCCGTTCTGTTGCTTGATGAGCCGCTTTCGAATCTTGACATGAGACGTGAGAGAGAATTGTTGCAGCTAATACATGGAGTGGTGCAATCACGAAACGTTACTGCCCTACTAATAGCCCACAATATCAACCCTCTTTTGCCATATCTTGATAAAGTGGTCTACATTGCTAATGGTAAAGTGGCGACCGGGGCTCCAAAAGAGGTCCTGACCTCCGAGTGCCTCTCAGAGTTGTTTGGAATTCAAGTTGAGGTTCTTCAAGACTCTAGAGGCAACATCGGTATTGTAGGCATTGAAGATTGCCACGGGTGTCAACCAGAATGACTTTCAGCATCAATCCTATTATTGATCTTCAGCAAATTTTTCAATATGCCTTTATGCAGCATGCTTATGAGGCGGGAACAATTGTCGCAATTATCGCAGGCATCGTCGGTTATTTCGTGGTTTTAAGACGTTCTTCATTCGCAGCCCATGCACTCTCCCATATAGGTTTCTCCGGAGCAGCGGGTGCTGTTTTATTCGGAGTTAGCCCAGTTTTCGGTCTTCTTCTATTCACAAGCGTTGGAGGACTTGGTATTGCTGCTCTAGGCAGGAAGGCCGCCCAGCGTGATGTGCAGATCGGAACAGTTCTCGCGTTTATGCTGGGTATAGGTGTATTGTTTATCAGCCTCTACACAGGTTATGCGACCGAGGCATACTCCATTTTGTTTGGAGAAATACTGGGCATCAGTGTCACCGACGTACTTGTAACGCTGATTGCGGGTTTGATAATTCTGGCTTTTGTGGCGATAGTATACCGACCGCTCCTGTTCGCTTCCCTTGATGAGGATGTGGCAGAAGCAAAAGGAATGCCTGTACTTTTTCTCGGGATAATTTTTATGCTGCTTGTGGCGGTCGCTGTGTCAATTGCTGTTCAAGTAGTTGGTGTTCTTCTAATTTTCTCCTTGATGGTGACGCCGGCTGCGACCGCTCAACTGTTGGCAAAACGTCCGAGACAGGTTATAATTATTTCAGTAATTATTTCGCTAATAGCAACTTGGTTGGGGCTTTTTGTTTCTTTTTTTGAGCCGTATCCAGTAAGCTTCTTTATTACAGCTTTTGTTTTCATCTTTTACTTATTCGTGAGGCTCACTTATCAAAGAATCAACCGTGAGAAACTGTCCCACCTGATTTCCCATAAATGAAAACAATAAGCAATAAGTCACTTGGCGGGAGTTGACCCAAGAAATTAAGTTTTTAAGGATTACTCAAAGAAATTGCGGATTTTCTAACAGATATTCAAAAAAAGACTGTTTATGTTATTTATTTAGTTTTATCATGCGACAAAGTGACGCTAGATAAAGAGGTCTTATTAAAAATATGATAAAATTTATTAATTTCAAATGCTTTAAATATTTGTGCAAACTAACAAAATTTTTCTCCTTAGAAAATAGAGAGCAAGGTGGAAATTCGAGTTTCTTAAATCGTTCTCGACATAAGAAGGTTCAATTTTCTCTTGAAGCGTTAATTAAGTGCAGATGCGGAATTTGTCCAGTTCAATTTAATAGTAGCTGTTCAAGTACAAAGAAGATGACTCGAAATAAAATTATTGAGGCTGTAACGCCTGAATTGATTAAGAGCATGACAAAAGAACAAATCGCATCGATGCTACCTAAAGTCGATGATGTCCCCGGTCCCTATTGCGCAACCGGGGTTGCACCTTGTAAAGACCTTAATTTTAGTAAGATTTGTTTCTGCAATGATTGTCAAGTTTTCAAAGAGAAACATCTCACTACTTGCAAACCAACAAACTACTTCTGTAAAGATGGAAAAGCAAGATAGTTTCTTGAATGTTTGCCCACAAAAATAGAAAAAAATATTGGGTTGGTTAGTAGTTTTCAACCCAAACTTCAAAGTAAGCCTTTGGATGAGCACACACTGGACATTTTTCTGGCGCTTGTAATCCTTCGAAGACGAAACCGCAGTTTCTACACTTCCACTTAATCGGCTGATCCTTTTTGAAAACCTTACCCTGCTCCAAAGTTTCAACCAGTTTATTGTAACGTCGCTCATGATAGGCTTCTACTTTTGCAACCATATCGAAATGTCGCTGCTACCTCTGGAAAACCTTCTTGTTGAGCTACATCTCCAAAATCTGGGTAAAGAGATCCCCACTCCAGTTTTTCACCTGCAGCTGCAGCCTTAAGATTATCAACCGTTGAGCCGATAACTCCTGCTGGGTACGTGGCTTTGATTTCAACCATTCCGCCTTTGAGATGCTTAAAGAACAATTCTGCATGTTCCTTTTCATTAGCTAATGTTTCCTCGAAAATTGCACCTATTTGCTCATACCCTTCTTTTTTTGCGACGCTGGCAAAGAATGTATATCGATTTCGCGCTTGTGATTCGCCTGCGAACGCTGCTAAAAGGTTTTTTTCTGTTTGACTACCTTTAAAATCCATCATAAAACACCACTTAATTAGATTTAAGACCGAAAATAAAAGCGTTCCTTGCATTCAACAAGAATTACATGTATAGGCTTTTATTCAGCTTAGAACTAATGTTTTTTGCCGAATGATGAGAAGGCATTAGCTTGACATTAATTTGGATGAGAGATCAGAGTTACTCAGACGGCAATGGATGATAACATAGATAATGCTTCCGAAGTTCATCGTTTTCGGAGCAAACGTGACTGGGCGAACCAGGAAATGGCTTCTTTATCTGGTAACTCCAGTTGTCTTTCATTGGGAACCCTTTTTTCTTTTTTTTGGGTGTTGTTTTTCAATGGGCTTGCAGCTCTCACTGTTTGAAACGCATTAAAATACTCCCTGGAAAAATAAATCCTCTGTTACATTTTATCTGTATTATTTTGTCATTAGTTTATCCTTGAAGTTAGATTCCGATTTTCACTCGGAAAGTGTGTTCTCCACAGCAAGTCCACCTGAACGTTTGTCTACCACACTTTTGGCAGAAGCGCTTGTGAATCTGCGAAACTCCGGATTCTCCAAATCTTTCTTACCGAATTTGTTCATTTACTTCACCAGTTTTATTTTGCTACACTACTTTCCGTAGCCTCATCTTCCTTAAGCCCATTGGATTCATATTGTTCCATCTCAATGCACTCATCTACCTCGTCGGAGTGTTAGAGATCGTCACTTTGTTCCTATTTTTTTGTCGGGAACTCCAACTGCTTGCTTAATACATGATAGGAGTTCCGTGTAAACTGTCTCGGGATCACCATGTTTGCTTAGGCATCCGAGCGCTCTGAGGTTTAACGGCTAGGGGAAAACAGAATATTGAATATTTCGAAGCCAACTCAGCCCGCATTGATAAGGTGTTTGATAAATTATTGAAGTAACTTGTTATTTTACAATCTAAGACCTGTTTTCTAAATAGTGTAAGACCTATGAAAAATTTTGGAAGAGAATAATTCTTGAATCTGAAGCCTTACAGATAGTGAGAATTGAGGAAAAAGCACTTGCCAGTTAAGTCTGTTGAAAAAGGTAAGAAAGGTTATTTTTGAATTTTAATTTTGTTCCTGGGTTTGGCTTCTTTGAATTTGCACTTTGTCACTATTTTACAGGGTTTTTTGTTTTTGTTCATGGCGTCCTACCAATACTGCGATTCCAAAAAAAACTATGAATAGAACGAACAAAGTGGCCAAAAAAATATTAATGCTAATAATGTTGCTTATTAGCAAGTAAAGACTAAATGCAACAATAGCCAATCCAACGATAAATATTGCCACTCGCATTTTATTAATAACCAGGCGGGGGTAACTTAATCGGAAATTATCTTCTTCTGGCTTCATAATTATCTACTCAGTTTATTGTTCTTAAAAGATTTTTGCCTCATTGAAAATATGCTGCCCACGAGCAATAATATAAATGAAAGGCCTCCAAGAAAACCAAATGCTCTTTCGGTCACTGTTCAAAGAATAGGTTATATCACAATCGCCAACGGAGCCGATTCATATTACAAAGACTCAGCGCAAACGGGTAATTCCCTGGCAACAAGGCTCGATAACTACAAAGATGGTTTTTCTGCATAATGAATTAGTGCCTGCTGCGAAACTGCCACAAATGGACCAGTTCAACCCTAAACATTAAACATAAAAAAACTTTCTCTTTTTTTTTATTAAAAAAAGAAAAGAGGGTTAATAAATGAAAAAAAATTAGGCAGTTTGAAAAATTTCGGGGGATTTTTCACAACTTACTGATAACGCAAAGGCCCTAGACATGAGCTACCTATTCAAAGGCGTCCAATAAAACGCCCCTTAACTTCTGTTTTCCTCATTAGGTAAGTAGCTTATCGATAAACCCATTGAGACCCAGTACTAAACCAAGCTCCGGTGTCTCTCACCCTTAGCTTAACTGATAGCTTGTTCTGGATTAGAGCAAGAATGAGCTTATCCTGGAAATAATCCTTGGTTTGGGTAACAGAAATTCTATTTACTCAAGTTAGCGGTTTTTCGATGCCTTAGCACAACGGCAACATCACTAATCAGATTATGTGGGCGTGTTTGACCATACTACGGTTACAGCTGCATTTTCTGTCACTCTCCATTCGCCTAGAGCGGCTGGAGGTATTATTTCAATGTTTATTGGGATGCTTTGGTTTGGAGGTATTGTGGATAGCCCATAAGTGTTTGTTGCGTTGTATGTGCCTGAAGCAGCGGGTACGGTTACGTCTACGGTTTCTTCGAAGGGGTAGAGGGCTGGGTCACCCTCTGAGAACACGTGTAGTCCTACGCCGTAGGCGGTGTTGGGGCTATCGTTTGTGACTGTGCCATTGATGAGTATAACCCAGTCGTTGCTGCCGGGTTTTGCATTTACGCCTTTTATGCTAAGGTTTCCTGTGACTGTGGAGGCTGGTGTTGTTGGCGTAAGTGTTGGAGCGGCGGTCAAAGTCGGGGTTGCAGTTGCCGTCGTTGGAGTCGGGGCTGTTGGTGTCGGTGATGGAGTTTGCGTGGAATGCGCCATGTGCGTTTGCGTGTACCATAAGCCAGCTGCCAGAACAAGTACGGCGATTACTATGACTGTTATTGTTATGGCTTTCATGGATGTGTCCCTCTGCTTGCTAACAAGATTTTTTACTTATCCATAACAACTATTTATCTAGTGCCATATAGTTCTAATGTTGGAACAGTTTATCTACAGACTGTTCCAAGAATGGAACGGTACTCAGAGTGATTTCTGAAATCACAATGCCATCTTTGATATAGCATGACGAGAGCTAACCTTGGTGGCTACTTGATAACGAAGACCTTTCTTGACTAAACCAAGCCAAGGTTTGAAATACCTGCGTGAAAAGTCTACTCCCACCTTCTAACTTGGCAATACTGCCCCAGCTGTCTTTGCTGATGAAGATAATTTGTTGAGTGCCGAGGCATTCTTAGCAAAGCTACCGATATGGCTCAAACTCATCAAACTTTCCACAAGAAACTTAGATAGCGCGTCATTTCATCGCGCGGAACGTAAAACGTATCGCACAGACCGCACAAAAAAAATCTCGGTTCCATTTTGAAGCCTTGGAATTAGTTAAGGACCTGTTAAACACTTTGAGCACGCAGTAAGAAGTGCAAACGTCTGTGCTTAAATGCTAAGAAATGGAGTTACTCAAAGCGTTAACGTCTGTACAATCAGAGTTACTCAGACGGCAATTGTAATATATCGATTAAGTATCTTTGTATTATTGTTGGTCAAGTACCTGAGTGATTTGGATGGAAGAAGTTATGGATAGAATAGTTGTAGACCCAGAAGTTCTGTCTGGAAAACCTGTCATTAAAGGAACTCGAATTCCTGTTTACTTGATAATTGAACTTCTAGGTAACGGCCTAGCCGAAGAAGATGTACTTAGACAATACCCCACGCTCAGGAAGGAAGACATCAAAGCTGCCTTACTTTATGCTTCTAAATGCCTTCAAGACGAAGAAATAATTACTATTTGAAAGGGTTGTCACCATTGGAAGTTTCTGATCGATGAAAACATTCCAGTTGACGTTAGGGAATGGTTATCAAAAAAAGGTTTTGAGACAATAAACGTCTCACAAATCTATCTTAAAGGCGCCAAAGACTATGTCATAGCAAAATATGCCAAAGAAAACAACATGGCAATAGTAACGTTAGACAACGGATTCGCCCGAATCTACCGTCATGAAAAAGGCTCGCTAACAGTTATTCTCATAAAAGCAATTCCGTCAACGCCAGCCAATATAATCCAAAATTTGAAGTCAGCGCACGACAAAATAAATTTGAAAGAAATAGAAAATAAACTTGTGATAATAACAAAAAACAAGATACGAATAATCACTTAATAATTCAACAAAAACTTCTAGGCGTCCACGAAAATGCAAGCAGAATTTTAACGCAATTTTTTCATTGCGTTTTGAGTTGCTTTTAAGATTTAGGGTTTGCTTCGGCTGTGGTTGCAGTTGGATTCGACTATGTTCGAATAGTTTCGCGAGGAAAGTATCGGAAACATTGAAAAGTACGGAAAAGGTTGTTGGAACTTAGTTGCTTTCCTTGGTCATTATAGGCTTTTATTTGGCTTAGAACTAAATGTTTTTTTGCCGGTTGATGAGAAGGCATTAGCTTGACATTAATTTGGATGAGAGATCAGAGTTACTTTGACGGCAAAAATATTGTAAATAACAGTTACTCGGACGTTAATGTTTGAATGATTGAGTTATTCCTGTTCTATGAGTCGTGAAATCCGATAAAACCAGGAGAACAATAGTTAGACAAACACCAATATTTGACTAATTCCAATCATTCATCCACCAACAGTTAAACGAAGCTATTCTTTATAACCAAAGGTTTTGGACCATTTTCGGGTTCAAGTTCATAGAGACTTAACCCCTTAGAAGTCCGAATCCTTTCGACAGCGCCACTTGCCAGTTACATTTATACATCTAAACTTGGCATCTTTTGCCATATATGCTACTCTGTATTTTGACGGTTTTGCAGTCGGGTTTTCACTGATTACTTCACGCTGAACTTTTTCTTTTGCTATTAATTCACCAATTTCTTTTTTATAGCTGTCCGTCATGTTCTAACTTCTTAAAGTTCCTATTCTTCTCGATATAGTTAAGGTATCTGTTCTTCAACTTTGGATAGGAAACTGACCGTAACATGTTTTTCACTTAAAAGAGCGTCTATTCTTTACTTGACAAGTTCTTCTCTTGGAACAAGAAATGTAGGGTACTCTATTGAATCACCTGATTTGCCACCTGTTTTTTTGTGGCCTTTCGTGCATTTCATTCCGTATCTTGTTTTGATTGCATTTTCCCAAACCTTTTCCGTTGGAGCACCACATATTGGGCATTTAAAATCTTTCATATATTTTCACCTAAAACCACGAAAAAGTCAAGAGTGAATAAGTCATAACTGTATTTTTCCAATTTTTTTTTCTCTCCTTTAGCGTTATGTTGACTTGTTCTTTAAGTCTTCCTACCAAAGAAAATGAGTTAAGGTTTTTTGCCTTGTTTTTCTAAGTCTTCCAACGATTCCTTCAACTGTTCTTAAAGTTGGGAAGAAGAGGACTGGTAAATATATGGAAACTATGATTGTTTGCATTTTTCCATGCTTTATTTGTTCATGCTAAAATAGTTAAAAGGGTAGTACGGCGAAAAATATATTATAAAACGCTAATGATGCTATAGCGGTGAATGAATATGGATATGAAATATTCTTTGACGCGACCGTCTCGTCGCTTGACGTCTTCGCTCAAGCTATTATAGAATGGAAATAGCTGTTAAAGCTTGCTTATCCTCCTAAGAAGCCTTCTTCAAGCCAATTTTATGTGTCAGAGAAAAATAGGCAACGTACGGGAAGCTTCCCTTTACTGGCAACGTAAGGCTTCTGTGAAGGGTATTTAGGCATCCGCTACACTATAGGACGAGATGTTTAATGCCGAAGACTAAAGCCATAATTAAGATTCAGAACATTGTTGCTTCGGCCACTTTAAATCAGAAAGTTGACTTAAACGCGGTTTTGAAGAGTTATCCAACTGCAGAATATCGTCCGGACAGGTTTCCCGGATTAGTGTTTAGGCTTAAGAGACCGAAGACAGCCACGCTGATTTTTAGTTCTGGCAAAATGATTTGTACTGGCGCAAAATCGGGAAAGGACTCCCGCAGAGCAATCATGAAAGTTGTTAAGGAACTGAAAATGGGCGGAATAATCATTGTTAGCAAGCCAGATTTGAAGATTGTTAACATCGTTGCTTCTGCAAGTCTAGGCGGACAAGTAGATTTGGAGAAGACAGTTTCCAAGATTACAAAAACGATGTATGAACCGGAGCAGTTTCCAGGCTTGATCTACAGGATGGACGAGCCTAAGGTGGTCATACTGATATTCGCAAGCGGGAGCCTTGTTTGTACCGGGGCGAAGAAAGAACAAGACGTTTATGACGCAGTGCATAAGCTTCATGTAATATTGGAGGAACAAAACCTCATATTCTACGAATAAAACTTACCATTCCAGAGAAGAACTATCGAAAAAAGCATACATGGAATACTGAAGAGGAAAAGAAGGACTTATTATCTTTAATCGTTGAGTATAACAATGTGGATAAGGCTGTTCTTAAGTTTCTTGAATGTAAATATTGTTGGGTAGAGTGGTATGGAAAACTTTGAAAGATTAAGTAATAAAGTTCTCGTTAGAACCTGCCCCTGCGGTATCGTATTTGAAACTTATGATCCTAAAAAAGTGCACCATTCAAACAAATGTGTGGCAAGTTACGTTAGGAAAAGAAATGGAGCCATGATAGTCCAAAGAAGGGAACTAAATCAAAAGAAATAGAAGAGAAAGTAATGGGCAAGGTTTTAGCTGTTAATTTAGACAGTAGTTTGCTCAATAACACATTTTTAAATGAATTTATGAGCAAAGGTAAAGTGAACAGTTGAAACCTCAGTACGAAAAAGTCGAGGATAAAGGTTATGGCTGTAAAGAATAGGGTAGTGAGATAGAGCAACCAGAAAAGCCTAAGCCAAATCACCGAGACAAATTACAATCTGAGTTTGGCAAATATAGTGAATAGTTAATTTTAATTAATTGCTTAACTATTGGAAAAATAACAAACTGAGCTAAAAAAAGCATTAGTATAAACATACGAACAATGAGTATAAGCATGAGAAAAGAGATGAATGAAAATGTGCCAATTAAGAGCAGGTTTAGTTAAAAACTGCCGCAGGTGCAAATCGTCTATTCGACTTAATTGCCCGATTAGAAAGAAAGTGAAAAAGAAAACCTATATAGACACCAAGAAGAAGGGCGAAAGTTAATAACAACTAAGAAGAGTGAAGCCAAATAACAACCGAGAAAAATTGAATTAAACTAATCAGCGTGTGCACTGAAAACTAGCTTCACTTTCAGAAAATTGCCCAGTTTATATCTAAGAAAGTGTCCTGACACCCTTACCGAATCACAATATGTTCTAATGATGATGTTGAGAGAACGGATTTAGTGCTTTTT
>CAVYJU010000014.1:0-122990 GCA_963768895.1 Candidatus Bathyarchaeota archaeon | reverse complement strand
ACAACCTGCGCCGGCGCAAGGGCCGCACCGCCTTCCTGGTCGCCGGCCTGCTCATCGGCGTCGGCACCGTGGTGGCGCTCATCTCCATCACCCAGTCGATGACCGGCCAGACCAGGGCCAACCTGCAGAGCTACGGCGCCAACATCGTGGTGCAGCCCAAGGCCAAGGACGTCTCGCTGAGCTACGGCGGCATCTCCGCCGGCGGCGTCTCGGTCGGCCGGCAGTACCTCTCGCAGGCCGACCTCGCGCGCATCGACGCCATACCGAGCCGAGCGGATGTCTCCGTCGTCGCGCCCGAACTCGTGGGCGCTGTGCAGGTCAAGGGCCGCCGCGTCCTGCTGCTCGGCGTGCAGCCGGAGCGGCACTTCAAGCTCAAGCGCTGGTGGTCGGTGGGGAGCGGGCACGCGCCGACCAACGGCCACGAGACTCATCGTCGGCGCCGCGGCGTCGAAGGCGCTCGGACTCACCATCGGCGACTACGTGCGCATCGCCGGCCGGCGCTTCACCGTTACCGGTGTGCTGCGCGAGACCGGCTCGCAGGACGACAGTCTGCTGATCGTCGACCTCGGCGCGGCGCAGGAGATCCTGGGCAGCCCGGCAAGGTCACCCTGGTCGAGATCGCGGCGCAGTACGCGGGCGCCCCGTGGACCGCATCGCCCGCGAGATCGGCGCCGCGCTGCCGCAGGCCAAGGTCACGGCCCTGCAGGAGGCCGTCAAGAGCCGCCAGCACGCCGTCGACCAGTTCCGCCGGTTCACCTACGCCATCGTCGGCGTCGTCATCGCCATCGAGGCGCTGGTCGTGTTCCTCACCGTCATGGGCTCGGTCAGCGAGCGCACGCGGAAGATCGGTGTGTTCCGCGCCATCGGCTTCCGCCGCGTGCACATCACGCGGCTGATCCTGAACGAGGCCGTCATCGCCAGCACCTCGCCGGCGTGCTCGGGTACGCGGCCGGCATGGCGGTCACCACCGTCGTGCTGCCGCTGGTCGCGCACAGCGCCGAGGTGGCGTGGGCGCCGCTGCTCGGCCTCTCGCCGTCGTGCTCGCCGTCGCTATCGGTGGCCTGGCGTCGCTCTACCCGGCGCTCCACGCCGGCAACATGAACCCCACCGAGGCCCTCCGTGCGCTCTGACGCGCAAGCCGCTGGAAGGAGAGAGAGAATGGCCGTCGTCATGGAAGAGACCGACCAGGAGATCCGGCCCGACCCGCTGGCGCTGACCGCGCAGCCTGAGGTCCGCGCAGGACGAGCGGGCCGCGCGCTTCATCGACGCGCGCGGCCTCGAGAAGACCTTCGAGGGTGACGGCGCGCCGGTGTACGCGCTCCGCGGCCTCGACCTTGTGGTGCCCGAGGGCACGTTCCTCGGCGTCATGGGGCAGTCGGGTTCGGGCAAGAGCACGTTCCTCTCCATTCTCCGAGGGCTGACCACCCGAGTGACGGGCAGCATCGCCATCGACGGCATCGACCTGTACGCGCTGGGCGGAGAAGCTCGCCGACTTCCGCCGCGAGTACCTCGGCTTTGTCTTCCAGAGCTTCAACCTCGTCCCGTACCTGACGGCCCTCGAGAACGTGATGCTGCCGCTCGCGGTCAAGAAGATGCCGGCCGCCGGCAAGCGCGAGCGCGCGCTCGAGGTGCTCGAGCGCGTGGGGCTCGCCGACCGCGGCGGCCACCTGCCCGGCAAGCTCTCCGGCGGCGAGCAGGAGCGCGTGGCCATCGCCCGCGCGCTCGTCAACGAGCCGCCCCTCATCCTCGCCGACGAGCCCACCGGCGCGCTCGACAGCGAGACGACGGTCGAGATCATGGACCTCTTCGCCGAGCTCCACCGCGACGGCAACACGATCGTGATGGTCACGCACAACCCCGAGATCCGGCGCTACTTCGACCAGACGATCGTGCTGCGCGACGGCCGCCTCGGCTGACCGGCTGTCAATGGCGCGCTTTCCGGCGCGCCTTCGGCTACACTACGTGGCCATGAGCGCCCGCACGTTCATCGGGAGTACTTCTACGCGTACACGCATGCTATTGACGCTGGCCGCCCTCGCGCTGGTCGCTGTCGTAGTGTTGTCCGTCGCGCTGCTGGGGGCGCTCCCCACGGCGACCCCCGTTGCGGCCTCGCCGGCTTTGGGCGGCTCCGTCGACGACTGGCAGCACGAGTGGGAGGTCCTCCGGCTGGTCACGTACCTCCAGGCTCAGGCGCCGCCTCCGGCCGGCCCCATGGTCTACGACCTCGGCGACTCCATCACGCGCGAGTCCATCACCAAGGACTACGGCAGGAACAGCTCAACCCGGCCTGGGTAGCCGCGCCGCCAAGGCCGGGAAGGTCCTCCCGCAAGCGTGGACGCTGGCCGGCCACAACCAGACGTTCGGCATGGACGAGCAGCTTGTCGGGGCGATCCCGACGACGCCCGACGGCCAGCCCAAGGGCATCGTGCTCATCGGCGTCGGCATCAGCCGCTTCATCGGCCCGCCGCTCAAGAAGCCGCCCGCGGTGCTCTCTCCGCCGGTCGGCGCTCAGGAGCCCAGCGCGTGGCAGCAGCATGTCTACGACGGCCGCCCACCGCTCTCGCTCGCGCAAGAAGGAGCTCGTCCCGCGCTGGATGGAGCGCCGCTGGACCGGGTTCCAGGCCAACCGCGCGGCCAACTTCGCGGCCATCACCCGCATCATCAAGGCCTGCGCGGCCAAGGGGCTGCGCCCGGTGCTCCTCGACCAGCCGCTCGACCTGAAGGTCGTCGGTACCGGGCTCGACCGGCCGCGCCTCTCCATCCGCAACGGCTGCGACGGTCTGGTGTCCAGATACAGCAAGAATTACGGCGTCCGCTACCTGCACTTCACCAACTCCGTCGCCATCCCCACCAGGAACTACTGGGACATGCACCACCTGTTCGAACCTGGCGCGCGCATCTGGCAGTCGCGTCTGTCGGACGAGCTGGTCAAGATCCTCCCCACGCAGACGCTGTAGCGCGGGCGACGGGGTCGTGCGTCACCCCGGCTGAGGCGGGGAACAAGCGGGCATGACGTCCCGACGCGTCATCCGCACGTACTACGGCATCGCCGCCACCACCACGCTCGCGCAGCGATCATCTGGGCCGTGAACACGCTGTTCCTTCTCCACGCCGGCTTGAGCATCTTCGAGGTGTTCCTCGTCAACGCCGCGTTCTCCTTCGGCGACGTCGTCTTCCAGGTGCCGACGGGCGTCGTCGCCGACACGCTCGGCCGGAGGGTCTCGTTCATGCTGTCGCTCGCCACGTTGACCGTCTCGACGCTGGCCTACGTGGCCGCCGCCCAGTACCGCCTGGGGATCTGGGTCTTCGCCGTCGCCTCGGTGTTCCTGGGTCTCGGGTTCACCTTCTACACGGGCGCCGTGGAGGCGTGGCTGGTCGACGCGCTGAACCGCGTCGGTTACGCCGGGACGCGCGAGCGCGTGTTCGCGTGGGGCGGCATGTCGTTCTCGGCGGCGATGCTCGTGGGCACGCTCGCCGGCGGCCTGCTCGGGCAGATCGACCTGAGCCTGCCGTACGTGGTCCGCTCCGCGTTGCTCGTGCCCGCGTTCCTCCTTGGGCTGCTGGTGATGCGCGACCTCGGGTTCAAGGGTCGCGCGCTCACCCTGGGGAGCTTCGGCGCGGAGACACGCAAGATCGCCACCGCCGGCGTCACCTACGGTCTGCGCGACCGCACCGTGCGCTTCATCATGTTTGCCTCTCTCGTCCAGGGCGTGTTCTTCATGTACGGCTTCTACTCGTGGCAGAAGTACTTCCTCGACCTGCTCGGCAGCGACCTCGTGTGGGTGACGGGCGTGATCGCCGCGCTGGTCGGCCTGACGCAGATCTTCGGCAACCTGCTCGTGGGTCGGATCATCAAGCGCTGCGCGCCGACCGCGGTCTCATCCTCATGGTGTGCGCCGGGGTCACGACGGTGACGGTGATCGGCGCGGCGCTGATCCAGGACTTCTGGGTCGCGGTCCCTCTGTACCTGGTCTCGACCATCGCCTTCGGCATCGCCATCCCGGTCAAGCAGGGCTGGCTCAAGAACGCGCGCATCCCGTCGCAGCAGCGTGCGACCATCATCTCCCTGGACGCGCTGTTCGGCGACGGCGGGTCCACGGTAGGGCAGGTCGGGCTCGGCTGGATGTCGCAGGCGATCTCCATCCCCGCGCCTGGCTGGTCGGTGGCTTGGTCCAGGGGATCAAGCGTCCCGCTGCTCGGCGTGGCGCGGCGGGCGGAGAAGGCGCTGCCGGCGGAGTCGCCGCCGTGGGGAGGCCGCGGGATGCCGACGGCCCGGTGACGGAGGCGAACGCCGGGCTGCCTCGGCCCGGAGCCCGGCAATGCGTCGTCTGCCCGGCGATGGCGCAGCGCCGGTGGTGCCGCTGGCGCTACGGGCGTTGCGGCGCGCGGTCCCAGCGCGCCGTGGCCTCGAGCGCCGGGAGCGCCGTGACCGGTCAGGCCACCCAGAACACGAGGATCCCGGTCAGCGCCGACGCCGCGTTCATCACCGCGCTGACCAGCAGGAGCCGCCGCGAGCTCGCCCGAGCGCCACACCAGCAGCCTCCACTCGACGAGCACGACGACGATCTCGGCCGGGACCAGGAACGCCAGAGCCCCGGCGGCGGACTCGCCGACCAGTCCACCTGCCGAGGAGCAGCGCCCAGCGGTCCAGGTGAGCGGCCGGGTTGGTGACGAGGCTGACGCAGGCCACGGCGAGGAGCGACCGCCGGTCGCGGAGGCCGACGCCGCCGCGACCGGGAGTTCGATCGCGAGGGTGAGCGCCAGCGGCGCGAGGAATGCCCAGACGACGGTCAGCCGCCGGCCTCGCCGCCCGACCGCCGCCGGCGCCGGCTCGGCCGCCCTCAGGTCCGGCACGCCGGCCTGAGATCCGCCGCAAGCCGACCACGGCCACGGCGGCCACGATAACCACGACTGCGCCGGCCGTCACGCGCCGCCGTCGTCGGCGACGAGCCGCCGGATGACGCTGCCGCCGCCGGCGAGGCCGCCGCGCTGCTGGTCGACGGTGACGGCGACGGACCGCGGCGGCGACGGTGTCGTGGAGGGACCGCATCGGCGCGGGCGAGCGGCGGCGCCGACTGGCCGGAGAACGCAGCCCGCGGCGGCCCCCAGCAGCGCGACCGACCCCAGCAGACCCGCGCCCACCCTGCGACGGCCGCTCACCGTCGCCCGATCTTCGAGAGCAGCACGGCGACGCCCGCGATGACCGCCGCGATCACGAGGAAGACGACCAGCATCACGAGCGCGTTGTAGTCGGGCGGCGGCTTCGCCGAGTCGCCCAGCAGCGCGGCGTCGGACCAGAGGACGGCAGAGGCCGGTCATGACTCGTCCAGGAGGCTCTGCGGCGGCGTGCCGCCGGCGGCCTCGGCGGCTCCCCGGCGCCGTCCGTCCCCGTGCCTCGCCGCGTACTCGCGCTCGCTCCAGCGAGCGCGGCGCGAGCGCGTCAGCCCGCGCAGCGCCGCGACGCTCAGCAGCACGACGATGACGACGCCGATGCCTACGATGATCAGCACGAGCGTCTGCCCCGTCCTGTCGACCGGTGGCCCCTCCGAGTCGCCGAACAGACGGGTGTACGCCAGCACGGCGAGACTGGCGGCGTGGGACACGAGTGCGCTCATGACTCCTCCTGGGGTTCGGACCGCCCGGGGCCGTCGGGGGAGTCCGGCGCCTCCGCTGTCGATGGCTCCTGGACCGCCTTTGAGCGCCGGTCGCGCCGCAGCGCGATGCTCCTGACGGCGATGATGCAGGCAGCGACGACTGCCACGAGAACGACCGCCGAGACGAGGAAGGTGACGGGCGAGGCGAAGGGCTCCGCCTGCGGCGCCACGACGTCGGCTACCAGGATGGCGAGCAGGGCGCTCACGATCCACCTGTGCCGGCTGCGGCTCCTGATGTGGCGCCGTCGGGCGAGAGCCGGGCAGTGCCGAGCGTGATCCAGAGCGCGGCGGCGGCCGGCAGCAGCAGCGCCGCCAGCAGCAGTGGGGTCGCGACCACCGGCAGGCGCAGGAGCGACGGCGCGGCGCCGACAATTTTACATAGGCTGTAGGTGGCTTTATATATTAATGAAAGCTATATGTAAAATGAACAATTTCAAGTTCAGATTAAGGACCAGAATCAGGCACAGGATGAAATTGAACAAAAGAGTGATAGATTTTAACAAGGAAATACTCATAGGCGAGATTGGGGCAATACTCGGAGCTCCTATCTTTGGATTTCTCGGCTCCTTAATATTCACAAACTCAAAGTTTATCTCTTTTGCCACCTTGTTTGGCTCAATTCTTGGCGGTTCCATATCCTGGTTGGTTGCAAGGATATATGATGAGAAGAAATCTAAAAGATTTTCAGTGGGAAAGTTCGCCAGGGAGGTTACCTTCTTTACTCCGGTCGCATTTCTGATATCAATATCCGCCTCTTACCCGACAGTTTTGTTTGTTACCAATTCTGTCTTTCTAAGAAGCCATATCTCTTTCCTAAGTTCTCTGGTTGGAGAGATTTGCGGGTTCAGCATATTCCTCTTGCTCATAAATTCTTACAGAATAGTTTTGGGTCATTATTTCAATAAAAAATTATAATTCAATATGAGACACTTTGTTTATTTTTCGAGGCAGGCGCAAACTTCAGGAAATTTCAGCGACCTAATGAAGGCCGGAAGGATGGATATCGCTATACATGTCATAATCGCAAGCTTATTCCTGTCATATGATATCAGGGAGGACACAAAAATTCATTTGGTTTTTTACGGAATGCCTGATCCTCCAAAGCATATTGAAATACAGCCGAATCCAGAACTTGACATAAGCAAAAAAGATGTGGCTACCCTAATAAAAAAAGATTCTTCCTATATTTCTGAGCCAAAGCCTCAGCAAACCCTACAATATCCTAAGTCAAATCAACATTTTAAGCTTAAATTACGTTAATTAGTACTAACACATTAAAGATTACGTTAAAAAGCTAAATTAGTCAAAAAAGGAGTTTATGTCTCTTCTATAATTCAATCTTTTTTAAAAGAGCAGTCTAATCATCAAGTTAAGAAGCATTCTCTTTAGCCCTTTTTTGAGGATATAGGCATAACTTTATTAATTGACTCAAATGATGAAATGAGCATAAAATTATAGGAGAAAGAAAAAATGAAAAATAAAAATAGAACTTTAGCTATTACGATTGCAATTCTTCTAACAATTTCAATGGGAACTTCAATTACACTGATTCCAAACGCAAGCGCGCATGGTCCAGGTCAAGGCGGAACTCCATGGAATATTCCAACTTATGCTTACATTGTTGCGGCACCCAACCCCATAGGGGTCGGTCAGACGGTACACATTTACATGTGGCTTGATACTGTTTATGGAGCAGCCGGTGGAACAGTTGCCTCTACAGGAACAAATGCTTCTACAGTCAGCGCAGCATTGTTTGCAAACAGCTATCGGTTCCACAACTACAACCTTACTATAACTGCGCCTGACGGCACAGTGAAAACAACAATCTATCCAATTGTCGCGGATTCAACATCATCACAATACACCCTCCTCACTCCTGACCAAGTCGGCACGTACACTCTCCAATTCAGTTTTCCAGGGCAAGTCTACGGAGCGAATGGTGACGGTTACGAAAAATCGGCATTAATCAACGACACATATTTAGCTAGCTCTGCATCTACAACGCTTACTGTGCAGCAAGATCCGATACCTGCAGCCTCAGGTAGCTCTCCGCTTCCGAGCCAATATTGGTCGCGCCCGATTTATGGGGAAAACACTGACTGGTGGGCAGTTTCATCAAACTGGTTAGGTTTAGGTTCGCCACCGGTTGGAGGATGGAGTAGCAGCGGTGGAGCCTCTACAATGTACCATCAAGATGCCCAAGGACCATTGACTTCTCACGTAATGTGGACAAGACCGCTTCAATTTGGAGGAGTTGTTGGAGGTAACCAGTTTAGCGCTGGCGGCTCAGACCCTAATCCAGATGCTTATGGAGTGGGATACTTCGAAGGATCTTCGTATGCTCCAAGATTCTACTATCCAATAGTAATACAGGGAATACTATACTACACTGAAACAGCATCATTCACGGGATCCCCAATTATGGGAGGCAGCACAACTGGACCAACCGTCGCAATTGACCTTCGTACAGGAAAGCAACTTTGGAGTAACCAGAACATACCCCAACTTTCATTCGGATATATATACAACCTTTGGGACCCCGACCAACACGGAGTTTACCCAGCGGTACTAGTTGCAAGTGTATCAGGTCAATGGGATTTGTTTGATGCAAACACTGGGCTTCCGCTATTCAACGTAACTAATGTTCCTGGCGGTACAACAATAATGGGTCCAAGCGGTGAACAGTTAAAATACGGTTTGACGAATTATGGCACTGCAGCGAGTCCAGCGTATTATTTGACCGAGTGGAACTCATCAAAACTATGGCTATACGATGTTAATCCATATACTGGCGGCGGAAGCTTATCACCCTCAATAATTAATGGAAGCAACCTAGCCCTCATTCAACAATTGCCTATTCCAATTACAGGCATAACTGGCACACTACCTAATGGAACAAGCATTTTCTCACCTTACGGTTTAACAACGCTCACTGTCAATGCAAACATTCCGATAAACGCAACAACTCTAGGTCAAACAGGCCAATATGCTCAAGCGATAACCACTTATGACTGGAACATTTCGATGCCCTGGGCCAACACTATGACTCCGGCTCCTACAATCGTAGCAATTAACTATAACGACATAATGCTTTGCAGAAGCGGCTTCCTACCTACTGGTTTCGCAGCTACTGGAACAGGTACACAACAAAACCCGTATACATACTTCGCAGTTAACCTCAACGCATCTAAAGGCGCGATTGGCACTGTGCTGTGGACTAAAACATATACGCCACCAGCAGGCAACCTTACTGTAGTATCAGAACCTGTTGATTTCCAGACCCGTGTCTTCACCTTCTCTTATCAAGAGACTATGCAATGGGTAGGATACAGTCTAGATACTGGCGCTATGATATGGGGTCCAACTGCTTCTCAATCAGCCTTCGACTACTATGGCAACCCAGGACAACCAACACTGTTAGGTGTAGCTGCATACGGTAACATCTACATCGCTTCATTCTCAGGAATACTCTACTGTTATAATGACTTGACCGGCAATATAATGTGGACTTACGGTAATGGCGGTGAAGGCAACAGCACTAACGCAGGCTTTAATGTGTTCTACGGCGATTATCCATTCCAGGTACAATCTATCTCTAACGGCGTAGTATACGAAGCTACAAATGAGCACACTGTACCAAACCCGATTTACAAGGGCGCCACGTACCGAGCTATTAATGCCACGACAGGACAAGAAATATGGACGCTTTCAGGTTACCCCAGTGAATGGTCAACCGCTGGTACTGAATGGGCTACCGCAGACGGCTACTTAGTATGCATGAACGGCTATGATCAACAAGTCTACAGCATAGGCAGAGGACCAAGCGCTACTACCGTCACAGCACCAGACACCGGAGTATCCTTCGGTACGTCAGTTGTAATAAAAGGAACAGTAATGGACATTTCCGCAGGTACGACTCAATCGACGCAAGCAGCTAGTCTTTCCAAATGGTGTTCCTGTTGCTTCTGATGCTAGTATGAAGGATTGGATGGGTTATGTTTATCAGCAGAAGCCTCTTCCAACGAACTTTACTGGTGTTTCGGTGACTGTCGATGTCATTGATTCTAATGGTAACTATAGGAATATTGGAACTGCAACTACTGATGCTACTGGCATGTATAGTCTTACATGGACTCCTAACATTTCAGGCAACTACACTGTCATCGCAACTTTCCACGGCACAAACGGCTACTGGCCATCATACGCAGAGAACACATTTGCCGTATCAAATGCACCCTCAACAACTAACGCCCCAACACCGTCACCAACTTCAACCGCTGATCAATACTTCCTACCAGTATCAATAGCAATAATCATCGTAATAGTGATAGTCGGCGCTGTTCTAGCACTACTAATGCTTAGAAAGCATCCGTAAAATCGGAAATGCTACAAACAACCAATTTCTTTTTTTATTTTTTTGGAGATCTAAACTATTAGTTGAAAACATTTTTTTATAGAAATATTGATGGTCCAAAATTCAGTCAATTCTTAAAAGCAAATTACATGCGGGCCATGACTCGCCAGAGGTTGTAGTTCACTGCTGTTCTCGCCATTATCTTGCTGTACATGTTGCCTTTAACATATCCTTTAACGGTTTGGTGCAAAATGTACCTTGGACCGTAGAATTTATTGTAAAATGCTTTCCTCATTTCCGCTATTTCTTTCGCTGGCAAAAGAGGATCCTCAAAGATCGGGTTCATCGTATTGTACAACTTCCAGTCCTCTGACATTTTCCACCCGTTACTTTCAACTAAAGCTCGAAGCTCGGTTCCTAAGTAAGGCGTAGCGTGGCACAACCATACATCATCAGGTTCAACTTGACGGACAAAATCAAGACTTTCACGCAGCGTCTCCTTTGTTTCGCCTGGATAACCCAAAATCACTGAGACCGTAACAAAGATACCTGCTTCCTTGGCCCATCTAATCGCATTTTCACATTGTACAGTTGAAACTTTCTTTTTCAGTGAATCGCGGATTCTTTGGCAACCAGATTCCACTCCAAAACAGATTTCGTCACACCCAGCTTTAGCCATCTTTCCCAAAACTTCTTTTGTAACGACGTCCGCTCTGCTGCTGCAGCCCCATGGTAACTTCAATTTTCTCTCAATCATTCCATCGCAGATTTCAAGCGCTCTTTTCTTATCGAACGTTAAAGTGTCATCTTGGAATGCAATACCTTCCGCGTCATACTCATTTTTGAGCCATTCCAGCTCATCTAGAACGTTTTTTGAACTTCTTGCTCTGTATTTTGCTCCAAACATTTGAGATGCTACACAAAAAGAGCATTGAAATGGGCATCCTCTACTTGAGATTATTGGGAGAAGCTTCATTCCTGTAATTCGGTACCGTTTCATTTGAATATATTTGTATGCTGGAAGCGGCAACGCATCTAAATTTTGAATAAAAGGCCTATCTTGTGACCGTATAACTTGATTGTCTTTTCGAAAAGTTATGCCTTTAATATCGCCGATGTTCTGCATTTCAGGCGACTCTTTAGCCAACTCCAAGAGCGTTTCTTCCCCTTCGCCCCTAACAATAATATCCACATCTTTCTCATCAGAAATAATTTGTTTGTCTGCGAAGGTTGCATGAGGTCCTCCCATAACGACTTTGGCATCAGGACAAACTTGTTTTGCAACATTAGCAGACTTAATCGCTGACTCTATTATTGGAGTCATTGCACCGATTCCGATTATAGTTGGCTGAAAGGAATCTAATTCAGATTTAAGCTTTTCATGATCCATTTCGCATACAGGACAATCGAAAATTCTTACTTCTAAACCGTTTTGATCCAGTACAGCCGCCATGTACGCTAAACCAAGAGGAGGAAAAAGTGGATGATGTCCAACTTTTTGGAGAAGTGGTGTATTAACTAGTGCTATCTTGGCTTTGTTTTTAGTCATCAGGTATACACGTGTTGAATGAATTATCAATTTTGACGTATTATAGCTCTTAGGCAATATTGTTTGGGCATTTTAAGTTTATGCTAAGCAAGGAGTTTTCACTAAAATTCTATCAATAGCTAAACCTAAATTGAATTTCTTCAAAAAGACTACTATCAGTTTGAACCTTTCTTCGGAGCAAGATTGTTAATTAGGAGAATTGTCAAGCGATGAAAATTAGCGACTAAAACATTAAGTAACAAGAAAAAGCTCGTCCATTAAGAACCAAACGCATAGAAGATATGATTGTACGAACCAACATAGACCGTGTTATTTGAGATTGCTGGCGAAGAAACCACCATTCCTCCGGTTGCGTAACTCCAAATACAGGCGCCAGTCGTGGAATTAAGAGCGTAAACTTTGCCATCATTAGAGCCAACGTAAACTAATCCATCTGTTACCGCAGGCGAAGATGTCACTTCTCCTCCAGATGTGTAGTTCCATAAAACCTTGCCGTTGGATGCTTGTATTGCGTAAAGCTTGCTGTCTCCTGAGCCTACATAGACTACACCGTTCGATATAGCGGGCGACGAGGTAACCTCACCTCCTGTCACATAATTCCAAACAAGTTGTCCAGTTTCGGCGTTTAGTGCGTAGATCTTATGGTCATATGAGCCGACATAAACTATTTGGTCTGCGACTGCAGGAGAAGAAATTACGTAACCGCTTGTACTATACTTCCAAATGAATGCTCCGTTAGAAGCGTTTAAGGAATAGACGTTATTGTCGTTTGAACCGATGTAGACCTTACCCTCAGAGATAGTAGGCGAGGACACCATTATCTGTCCACCCGTCGTATAATCCCATAGGAAAGCGCCGGTAGCTGCATTCAAAGCGTAAATGTTGTGATCCTCAGAACCTACGTAGACTATGCCATTATTTATTGAAGGAGAGCTAATAACTGGACCTGCGGTCTTGTAACTCCATATATGGGCACCTGTTGATGCGTTAAGTGCATATACGCTATCATCATATGAGCCAAAGTAAACTATGCCGTTGGCAACTGCTGGAGAAGAAAACATGACCATATCTCCTGTCATATAGCTCCAAACAACGTTGTTATGAAGTTCTAAATTGTAACCAACCATTCCTGTGGAAGCATTCAAAGCGTACATTTTACCATCATGTGAACCAACATACACTAATCCACCAGCTATAGACGGCGATGAATCAATCTCGCCACCAGTTGCGAAACTCCAAACATAGTTTCCACCTTCAGCGTTTAGTGCATAGAGTTTGCCGTCCCAAGAACCTAAGTAAACCATACCTCCGGCTACAGCAGGTCGAGAAATAACAATATCATCAGTCGTAAAGTTCCACAACAATTCTCCACTTGAAGCGTTCAACTTGTAGATCTTGTTGTCCTCGGACCCAAAGTAGACCGAGTTGTCAGCGAATGTTGGTGGGGATGCAACAATACCGTTTGTCGTGTAATTCCATATTTCTTTCCCATTTGATACATTAAGAGCGTAGAGTTTGCTATCTGATGATCCAATATAGACTGACTCTTCTGTAATACATGGCGATGAAAAAACAGGTCCTTCAGTAGTGTAATTCCATATCGACTTTCCATTGAAAGCATCTAACGCGTAGACAGTACCATCTACCGAACCTACGTACACTCTACCATTGCTGCAAGCAGGCGAAGAGACTACTTGATTGTTTGTCAAAAAGCTCCAAACATAGACACCGTTAGAAGCATTTAGCGCGTAAATTTTGTGATCTTCTGAGCCTATGTAAACAATCCCGTTGCTTACGGTCGGGGAAGACATCATGATTTTGTAACCAGTGGCAAAACTCCAAAGAAACACTCCTGTTGAAGCGTTCAGAGCGTAAATATTGTTGTCTTCTGAACCAAAGTAGACTATTCCATTCGCAACAGATGGATCGCAGTCAACATAATAACCTGTTGTGTAATTCCACAATCGGTAGCCATTTGTCGCGTTAAATGCATAAAGGTTGTGATCTTCTGACCCTACGTAAAGAATTCCATCGGCTACAGTGGGACGAGAAATTACAACGGCACCTGTCAATGAATCCCAAATAAGGGAGCCATTTGAAGCATTAAAAGCGTAAATTTTGTGGTCATACGATCCCACGTATACAACATTATCAACAACAGTGGGCGAGTCAACTTGTCCGCCTGTGTTAAATTTCCACAAAGTGTGGTTTGTTTCTGGAGCTTGAGAACTCGAGTAGCCAGAATGTGCAAGATCATTATGGAACATAGGCCATGAATCTACACCAAGTTGGTTTTGTTGAAAAGAAAAGATTACTGCAATACTTGAGACCAAAAATATCGCTATTAAAATAAGACTTGCAATACCTATTTTCTTGATTTTTTCTCTAATTTATTTTCTACTCTTATAGGCTTATACTATTCTATCTCCAATAAGTTGGAGTGATTTTACGCTATTTTACGCGAAGACTTTCAGGAATATAGGCGCACGCAGGATCGGATTCATAAATGTCCCCTGTGTAAGCATAAGCTCTGTTTCTGCAGCCTCCGCAAAGTTCTCGATACTCGCACACTCCACACTTGCCTTTTAAGACATTTCTGTCTTGGAAGCTCTTATAATATTTTGATTCTTGAATTTCTTTCCATGCTGTCGTGAGGCTTTTTTCTCTAATATTTCCCAGCATCATTGGCTCTGAGGGTCTAAGATCAGTGTAGAAGCACGGTATTAAATCGCCGTTTTCGGTTACGCTTAGATATCCACCGAAAGCAAAGTAGGTGCATTTTCCATGAAATTTACGCTCATACCACTCGTTAAAATTAGGCGGATTCCTTTGTTTCACAACGCGGACAAAATGTGGACAATGAACGTGGATTTCAAACTTGCCTTCGTATTTCTGTGTTAAATCCCATATATGATTAAGCGTCCACTCATATTCATCAGGAGTTGGGGTAAGTTCCATTGTTTCTGCTGTTTCTTTTGCTCGTCCGCTTGGAACAAGATGATTATACCAAACAAAGTTAGCGTGATATTTGTCAGCTAATTCTGCTACATGATCCAAATGCTTGTAATTTATTTTTGTGATTGCGCATGCTAAGCCATTAAGGATTTTGCCGTTTGACAGTTTTTCAATAGCTGCGAGGGCCTTTTGGTATGATCCTTTTCCTCTTAATTGGTCGTTAATTTCTTCTGGTCCATCTATACTGACGGATGTCCAAACTTGATTTTTAACCAGGTTATCGTAAATTTTTCCATCGACAAAGCAGCCGTTGGTTAGTAGACAAACATTAAGGCCAAGATTTTTTGCGTAAGTAACGATTTCAAAAATATCCTCACGCATCAGTGGTTCTCCACCCTTTAAGCCGAACCATCTAACGCCAAAATTATGAACTTCATCAACCAGATGCAATGCCTCTTTCGTGGTCATTTCTCTTGGCGAACGTTTACCGGTTGCATCGACATTGCAGTATCTGCAACGGGCATTACAGGCGCCTGTTGCCCTCCAAGAAGTCATAAGTAAAGGACCCTTATTCGTCAAGTCAAAATCCACCCTCAAAGTCTCTTCGCTGATTCATTATTGATGTTAACGTTTCCTTTCAACCTAAAAAAGATTGTGCGATGTCTATCTTAAGCCCATTTTTTGACTTATCAGCAATCTTTTTTGCTTGTTTTATTACAAAATTATGAAAAGAGCAAGTTCCGTAAGGTTTATAGTGAAATCAACAATCATAAAGTCATTGGTGGCACTCGTTAATCTCTTACTTGAAAATTTGCACTTCGTGATCCACAAAAAAACCTTAGTTATGGCCATTCTGTTTGTACTTCTTTTTTCAGTTTTCGTTCCAATTTCAAGCCTTCATGTAGATGCAAACGTCCAGACTAACAATAGCACTGCTTCTGCTAATGTGAATCTAAACCAATATGAGTGGCCCCAATTCCAAGGTGATCAGTCATTTACCCGTTTCTCGGCAGGACCAGCTCCTAACACTTCAAACATACTTTGGAAAGCCAACATAACTGGAATACAACCATACATTACAGCCTTTGACGGGCTAATTTTTGTCGGCACTAACACTTCCATGGTTGCAGTTGACCAAACAGGAAATATTGTTTGGAATACTGAAATTCCCCTCAATAAAACGTGGCCAATAGCCTACGAAATAGATTCTGACCACCTAGTTGTGGAAGGAAGCTGCCTTGACCCACACACTGGCAAAATATTATGGACAAGCACAGCTTTCTGCACTGATACAGGCATCTTCAACTCACCAGTCTACAGCCCAGAACAAAAAATGTTTTACGTCAAAGTTAACTCGTACATTCAAGCTTGGGATTTTTCTGACCCATCAAAGCCGACCACTTTGGCTTGGCAAACTTACATTCCAGGGGGCGGCATAACGGGTATTGGAACCTGCTACGGTGACGGCTTAGTGTTTACTGGTTCTTTTGAGAACCAACAGTTGGCACTCAACGCCAAAACCGGAGCAATCGTATGGGATACCCTGACTAAGGGGCCAATGATTTTTAATGGCGCCTATTCTGATGGAAGATATTTCAGGGGTGGAACAGACGATAATACGCTCTACTGTTTCGATGCCGTTGACGGTAAAATCTTGTGGACTTACACTTCGCCAAATGATCAGACTGGATACTTTACAACAGGTCCAGCTGTAGCTTATGGCAATGTTTACGAAATGAACAAAGACGGATACCTTTATGCTGTTAACGCACAGACTGGTAATCTTGTCTGGAAATACAAAGGCCCAGATTCTGAACTTATCTGGCCTGGAATGCCTACAGTTGCCGATGGCAAAATCTATGTAACTATAGGCGAAAAAGTAGAGTACAATGGCCCACTACAAACTTCAGAATTCGCATGTTTAAACGCTTACACTGGACAGTTGATTTGGTCGCTTCCGATCGAAGCATTGCCTCCGCGGGAATCCGCTATTGTTGCCTATGGTATTTTATACATTATTCCAGGAAGCGTGTCAACTGCAGTGGATACAACTTCAGGAACAGAGTACTCAACTGATAGTCAATTGTGGGCAATAGGGGCCACATCTTTGCCGACACCTTCCACTAGTCCAACTCCAACACCTATTACTCCGACGCCAGGACCTACAGTACAGCCTTCAATAACACTTATTCCATCTTCAACAGCTAGTGATTGGTCTATGTGGCGGGCTACCCCAACGCACTCCTCAACCGCCTCAGTAGGTCCCGCTAACCTAACTTTGGCTTGGAAATACACCACGAAAGGGTCCGTCATATCTTCACCAAGCATTGTAAACAACATTGTCTATGCGGGTTCACAAGACAAAAATATCTATGCCCTTAATGCACAAAACGGCAACCTTATCTGGAAATACGCCACCGACGGTCCCATTGTATCTTCGCCTGCCGTTGCCGATGGCAAAGTTTACATTTCAAGTGAAGACGGATATGTTTATTGCTTAGACTCCAACAAGGGCACGCTTGAGTGGCAAACCTTCATTGACAGCAATTTGACATTTACGTTTGGAGACTTGGTTCTTAAGTCTTCACCTGTAGTATCAAACGGCATGGTTTACATTGGGTCGCTCGATGGCAACCTGTACGCCATTAACGAAAACAAAGGAGACATAGTCTGGAAAGTCCAAACGAGAGGTCCAATAGAATCCTCCCCAGCGTTTGCTGACGGCGCAGTCTACTTCACTTCACAAGAGCCAACTTCTGGTATGCTCTACAAACTAGACGCTAATAGTGGAAACGTAATTTGGAATCTAACGCTTCCCTATCAATACTCATTCGTAGGCGGTACAGAAATGCTCGGTTCGCCCTCAATTGCGGCAGGTATGGTGTTTGCGTCCTCCGACTGGGGAGCTTACTATGCAGTAAACTCTTCAACCGGTCAGGTCATTTGGCACTTTATTGACCCTGTCGCAATAGAATTCATAGTTTCCTCACCAATCTACGTGAACGGTAACCTCTACATTATTCACAAGTTCAACATAGACTGCCTTGACGCCGCCACTGGCAAGAGCCTTTGGAGTGCATACACAGGAGACGAGCTTTATGTTTCGCCCTCGTATGCTGAAGGAAAAATCTATGTTACAACCAGTCAGCGCCACATATTCGTTTTGGACACAACGAATAACGGTGCGACCATCGCAAATGCAACAATGCCTTCGAGCAGTTGGTCCTCACCAAGCATAGCTAACGGAAAATTATACATCGGATGCAACGACTGGAACATTTACTGCTTTTCCGAATACGTTAGCAACCAAGCTTCAACTGCTTCTCCAACGAACAACATTACTTTGGGACATGACTTGGTAATAGTAGTTGCAATAATAGCGTCTATTGCCGTAGTCGCACTCTTTGCCTTCAGCTATGCAACCCGGAAAAAAACTGAAAAATCGCCGACTTCCAAAACAGTAATCGGCTAAATGGAACTTTCGCATTTGCGTTCTCTAATCTACAGTTAATTCTGCCGTTTGTTGGCTTAGTCTTGCTGGTCTTTGCTTGGTGTGCTGTGTCCACCTGGACTCTTTTTTACTGGCCTGACTTTGCCTAATTGCCTAAAAGCCCATCTTGTAGACCTATATTTCCAAACAAGATGGTTTAGCGCCATACGAGCCATGATTTGGCTATGAAAGTCTCCTCTTCGCCTCATCCGCAGGTAATATGTATGGTGTAAATACGCTGTCGTAGACTGCTTTTTTGGATTTCTCCAACTTTTCAAGCGGCAAGAGCGTATTTTTGAATACCTGCATTTGTTCATGGTAGAGATTCCAGTTTTCAGAAAGTTCCAAGCCTAACTCTTTCACATAATCGTAGAGTTCAGTGCCTGGGTAGGGTACTGCTTCACACATGTAAACGTAGTCAGGCTTTGTTTTTTGTATGAAGTCAACTGTTTGCTGTAGCATCTGTTGCGTTTCACCTGGATAACCGATAACCAGCGATATTGCGACGAGTATATCTGATTCTTTAGCAATTTTGATTGCATTTGAATTCTGCTCAACAGTTGTACCTTTTCGCATAATGTTTAGCATTTGTTGACTGCCTGTTTCGACTCCGAAGTGAATAAGTTGGCAGTTTGTATTTCTAAGTTTAGTTAAGAGTTCCTTGGATACTTTGTCCACTCTTGTTCGGCAATCCCATGGAAGATCAAATTTTCTTGCCTTCATTTCATCGCATATTGCAATTGCCCGATTTACGTCATAAGTAAATGTGTCATCATAAAACGCAAAGGCTCCTGCACCAAAAGTATCCCTTAGCCACTCAAGCTCATCAACAACTTTGCTTGGGCTTCTGGCTCTAAATCCTCTTCCACACATTTTAGATGCCAAACAGAAAGCACAATTAAAGGGGCATCCTCTACTTGTAATAATTGGCATGTATATTTTGCCAGAAATTTTGTATCTGGTAACATCAAAATGTTTGTGCGCTGGGCGTGGTAGTGCATCAATATCTTGCATGAAAGGTCTGTCAGGCGTGCGGAAAACCTTGCCGTTCTTTTTGAAAGTTATGCCTAAAACTTCGCTAAGCCCTCTCATGTTGGTCTCAGATACTAAAGCAGCAAGTTCCAGCATCGTTTGTTCCCCTTCGCCTCGAATCACTATGTCCACGTCTGCGCTTTCTTCGAAGGTTCGCTCATCTAAGACTGTAACATGTGGACCACCAATCATAGTGACGCAGTTTGGAAGAGCGGCTTTGGCTGCTTTCAAAATTTGAAGTGCAGGCAAATAAGTTACGGTAGCGGATGTTACTCCGATTATATCGGGCTTCAGACTTGCAAATTTTTCTTCAAGCTCTTTTTGAGTTGGTCTGGAAACTTGACAATCAACCACATCAACTTCGTACCCTTTTTCTTCAAGCACTGCTACCAAGTAGCTTATGCCAAGAGGAATAAAGACGGCTTGCGGCACGTCTTCTGGATAGGGTGGATTTGCTAGCACTACGTGAGCTTTCACGTTGTTTCCTCGACTTTGATTATGGAAAACGGCTACGCAAACTATTATGTGTTTTGTAAAAACAATAGACGAGAAATTTTGTTGAGTTTTTGATGTTTGCCTGTGTTTAATTGCAAAAACACAAGGGTTTTATTGGTAGGTAGTAATAGCGACTTATAATTGATATTAAATTTGGACAATGTGTCAATTTGTCTGCAGATCTAGCTCTCCTCAATGCAAAGGTTAGAACTATGAACCCACATCAGCCTGTTGCTCAAGCAGTGGCTATAAACGGCAGCAAAATCGTCAAAGTTGGCACAAATCTAGAGATAAACCAACTAATCGGTGAAAATACAAAGGTAGTTCACTTGAACTGGAAAACTGTGATTCCAGGTTTAATTGACACTCACATTCACGTTGCTGATTTTGGTCAATGTCTCCTTTGGCTTGATTTAACCAGCGCAAAATCAATCAAGGAACTGCAAAGACCTCTTAAAAGAAAAGGCAAATCAAACGCCTGCAAAAAAATGGATTATCGGCCGCGGCTGGAACCAAAACCGATTCAAAGAAAAACGTTTACCAAACCGATCAGACATAGATAAGGCTGCACCTGACCACCCAGTAATTCTTTATCATGAATCAGAAATGATTTGCGCCGTAAACAGTAAAGCCATAGTTTTAGCTGGAATAACAGAGCAAACGGCTGTGCCATCAGCTGGGGCAATTGACAAAAATGCACAGACCGGTGAACTTACAGGAATTTTGCGGAACAGCGCTACAAATCTAGTTTGGCAAGTGGTTATTCAACCAACTTTTGATGAGTTGTCGGAAGCGACGGCTTTGGCTTGCCAAAAAATTTCAGAAACTGGAATTACTAGTGTACACTGGATCGTGCTTTCGGAAAATGAGCTTCCCCTAATTCAACACCTTCAAGCAAAGGGAAAGCTTCTAGTCAGGGTTAACGTGATAGTGCCTGAGGAGCTAGTGAAAGAAACAGAAAATTTCCAATCAACTGACCGCTTAATGCTCCAAGTTGGCGGCGTCTTTACTGCCCGTAGACGGGTATTTGGATTCTAAAACAGCTGCATTGTCTGAACCATACAGCGATGACCCAGGGAGCAAAGGCAAAATGCTTTTCACTAAGACAAAGTTGGCGGCTTCAATTGGGCAAATTTTAGCAATAGGTCTCCAACCAGTTATACACGCCATGGGCGATAAGGCTGTAGATACAGCGTTAACGGTAATTGAACAGAATCCACAAGAAGCAAAAGACAAATCCATTCGTTTTCGTATAGAGCAAGCAGCAGTTCTAAATCGAGAATTGGTTGAGCGTCTGAAAAAGCAGGATGTGGTTGTTTCTGTTCAGCCCAAAGTTATTGCAACCGAATTCTCTGTTTGGTCAGCCAGAGAGCACCTTGGTCCTGAGAGAGCTAGGTGGCTTCATCCGCTAAAAACCCTGCTTAAAGAAGGGGTGAAAGTTGCTGGTGGTTCAGACTGCCCCATGGAGCCTTTAAACCCATTTCTTGGAATTCAGGAAGCTGTGCTAAGAAGAGAATATTGGTGAGCAGCGCTTAAGCGTTGAAGAAGCCTTGAGCTTGTATACTATTGGTGGTGCCTACTGTTCTGGTGAGGAAAAGATTAAGGGCTCAATTGAAGAGGGAAAGCTGGCTGATTTAACGGTTTTATCAGAGGACCCATTGGGTACTGACACGAACAAAATTAAGGACATTAACATAGAAATGACAATCGTAAACGGAATAATCGTTTATTCAAAACATTTGCGGAATAAATAGTTAATGTATAGCTTTATTTTACTTCTAACTTCATTAGCTCAGAAATCAATTTCCATACAAAAAATCCGATAGCGCTTAAAATAAACATTACGATAGTGAAAGTATCTGTTCTCATCCAGGGCAAAAGATGCGATACCGCTAACGGCAGCCATTCAGGATGAATAAATTGAATAACTACTCCATCAAGCCACGCCAGCAAACCAAACAAAAATAGCATTTGACTAAACACTTTAATGATTATCATTATTCTGGCGTATGTGGTGTTCATGCTGAATTAAGAACCGATAGCATTATTATAAAACTTGCGAGAAAGATCAAAACTGTTAGAATTGCAATGTGACTTAGGTTGCTCTACTTCATCTTCAGCAGTATTTTGATAGTTTTCTTAGGATTCCGCATAGCCCTTAAGACTTTGTATCTAGTAAAAGTTGGATTTGCCATGTTTGCTTTTATACATAATTGCTGCAAGTCTTCGGATGAGAACTGTGGCGTCTCAATCAGCGGCTCGGTTGCTGCCAGTGCATAGTCACAGAAGCCTTCTTTTAGAAAACCGCCTTCTTTTGCTTGCTCGTATAATGCTGTTCCATAAAGCGGCATGGCAATACTGAATATGAGGCTGTCAGCGCCCAAACGCCTAAGCTTATATGCAAATCTAATTGTTTCTTCGATTTCCTCTATAGTTTCACCAATCAAGCCGATAACGAAGAAGCAGCCAACTTTTATGCCTACTTTTTTGCATAAAACAACAGCTTGCTCCACACACTTCAAATCTAAATTCTTGCCAATAACATCATTTACAACTCGCTGGACACCTGATTCAGGAGCAACACGAATTTTTTTGGCACCAGCCTTCTTCATTTTTCGCAATAGCGGTTCATCTAGTGTATCTGCTCTAACACCATTAGGTGTAAACCACTCAATATGCAAGCCTCGCTCAACAATTAAGTCGCAAATATTAGCCATTCGCTCTTTATCTAGCGTCATGTTCTCGTCATAAAAATCAATCTGCTTAATGCCGTAAGTTCTCACTACTTGCTCCAGTTCGTCAACGACGTTTTTCGGGCTTCTGGCTCGCCATTGTCTTCCCCAAACTATGCAGGTTGTGCAGAAGACACAGTTGTAGGGGCAGCCTCTGCTTGTAGTCACGATCGTCCATGGTTTACATATTTCTCCCCTTAACGGATTCTCCTTGACGGCTTCGTTGTATACCTTCATAGGAAGCAGATGTCTAGCAGGAAATGGCAAAGAATCCATGTCTTTAATAATAGCACGTTTAGCGGTGAGAACAGGCTTTCCGTTTTTCCTAAAACCTAAGCCTTCTATGGCGGCAAAATCTTGTTTTCCAGACTCAATCGCATTAACTAGTTCAGAAGTTGTATTTTCTGGTTCACCTATAACAACAAAATCTACGTCTATTTCTGAGAGGCATGCTTCGGGTCTAGCGGAAGGATGCTGCCCTATCAACACAACAGCAATCTTGTTATTAACAGATTTAACCGCAGAAATGACTTCAAAAGCGGTTTTAGACCAACCTGAAAATGGAATTTCAACAACTACAGCATCGGCCTTCCAATGCCTAACCCGTTCAGCAATAGTTTGGGCACTTAAACCGACTCGGTACTTGGTTTCATCCATTTCTACAAGGTTTTTCCAGCCTTCCGTTGGAGCATCAATGATTGAGACACTGTGTTTTTTTTCTAAAACAGCGGCAACTGATGCTAAGACTATGGGTGGAAAAACATTTGGTTTTCCCCATGCTTTAGGTTGAATCCTTGGCGGATTAATCAAGCAAATACGCATTTAACAGGCACTTCTTAAAACACCAATACCCCGAAGCTTCGATTAAAACTTTGCACTAGATAGGAAAAAAGAACAACCGCACAATTACGATGACACCAACGCACAAAAGTCCCCATAAAACAATCGTAACGTCCCGAATGCGAAGAGCCCCCAAAATCTTATCACTAGTCAACGGCTCCAAACTGTCGCCTAAAACGTATTGGCCAGGCTTCTCCAACTGCACCCTCAACGCTCCAGCCATAGCAGCCATTGGCCAACCATGATTTCTGCTGGGAGTTTTCTTATGATCTCTGTAAGCGACTCTCCAAGCATTCTTTGCATCTTTTCTGAGAAATGCCGCTGCCACAATCATAAAGAGAGCTGTTAGCCGTGTAGGTATATAGTTGATGACTGTATCTAAGTTTGCGCTAAACCATCCAATATTGATGTGTTCCTTATCTTTGAACCCGACCATACCGTCTAGCGTGTTCACCGCTCGGAAAGCAATTGCTCCAGTAACCCCAAACAACGCGAAAGACATCATCGGGGATAATTTGAAGTCAATCAAGTTTTCCGCCATCGACTCAATAACTGCACTGCTGATCTGAGAACCATTTAGTGTTCTTGAATCTCTTCTTGAGAAGTGACTATATTTTTTTGCTTCATCGAGGTCGTTTGCTTTAATGGCTTTGGCAGCTGCTTTTGCCCAGTCAGTTTCAAGTTTAACGCAGATAGTCATCTTGAGTAGAATGATGCCGATAAAAGCATAAATCAAGAGATTGAAGTAAAACGGAACATAGGTATAGATTGCCCATAAACCAAGAAAAGTGGGTACTGCAAACGAACAAATTACAGTCAATCCCAAGAGCACGCCTAAAAACTTTTCAATTTTTGGATTTTTATTTTTGAAGTAGGGCTCGATTTTTTCAGTGAAATTACCCATAAGAACAGTTGGGTGTAACTTGAAAACCCATTTGTCAGGATTGTTGGGTGAAGGATCGCCAAGAACTAAGTCTAGTAATATTGCCAGAACTAGCATAACGATCGGGATAATTATGCCGAATAGATTTAGCACCAAGAGTTACCTAAACACTGCTTTCCTGATACTTTGGGTAAACAGTTAATATCGATTACGGTAAAGGATTAAATTGTTAAAATCGGTTCTGGAAGAGAGAAACCCACTTAAGGTGTTCTCTATTTCCTTCGCAGTTTTAGTTTGACATTGGCGATCAGATTTGAGGCTACAATTAGCGGAGTATATGTTTTGAATCTTCTTCGCTTATCAAAGAAATATG
This sequence comes from Candidatus Bathyarchaeota archaeon, assembly GCA_963768895.1. Classification (GTDB taxonomy): domain Archaea; phylum Thermoproteota; class Bathyarchaeia; order Bathyarchaeales; family Bathycorpusculaceae; genus Bathycorpusculum. Next base: position 98,633 of record CAVYJU010000014.1, on the reverse strand, counting down.
CTCTGCGTAGATAAAAGTGATGAAATGCACCTTCCCGTAGCTTCCCCAGATCTTTCATGCTTAGCCATGGGGTCTCAAATATTGGGTGCGTAGTATCGTACATGTTGAAGTCGGTTACTTTGAGCCATCCCTTCTCTTTTACGGTGTCATACATTGGTGTTCCTGGAAAAGGAGTGGCAACGTTATAGAAACCCACTGCATCAGGAGATATCTTTTCCACGAACTTTATGGTTTTCCATGCGCTTTCCTTTGTCTCTCCTGGGAAACCAAGAATAACATTTGGAATAGGTTGCATTCCGAGCTCTCTTACCCATCCAAGAACTTTTATGGTTAATTCAGGCGAAATGCCTTTTTTCATGGCGTCTAAAACTTGCTGTGTTCCAGACTCAACCCCGAACCATACAGTGATGCATCCTGCATCCTTCATCTTAACCAGAAGTTCTCTAGTTATCATGTCAACGCGTGTGCCGCAGTTCCATTGAATTTTTAATCCTCGGCTAAGAATTTCGTTGCATAATATCTCAGTTCTTTGTTGGTCTACAGTAAAAGCATCATCACAAAAAGTAAATTTGCTGATGCCGTATGTTTTATGCAAAAACTCTAACTCGTCTACTACGTTTTTTGGGCTTCTCATGCGATACTTGCGGCCATGCATTCTTACTGTTGAGCAAAACTCACACCAATACACACATCCTCTGCTTGTCGCTAAGTAAAGTATGTCCTCGTATTCGCGGAAGCGTTCCATGGGCCAAAGGTGACGCGCCGGGAAAGGAAGAGAATCTAAGTCTTCAATGTATGGTCTATCTGAATTCCTAACGATTTTGCCATCGTTTCTGCAGGTTATGCCGACAACATCTTGGTAGCTTTTGCCCTCTGCTATTCTCTGCACCACTTCTAAGAGCGTGTTTTCTCCTTCTTTCCGAACAACAACATCTAATTCTGGGCATTCCTCAAGAGCTTTATCATCCCAAAATGTAACATGCGAACCACCAGCAACTGTTATGCAATTCGGGCAAACCTCTTTTGCAACCTTAACAAGCTTAAGTGAAGCTTGATATGTAAGGGTAGACGATGTAACCCCGACAATATTTGGTTGACGCTTGCTAATCTCTTTTCGAAAATCTTCCAACGAAAATTTTAGTACTTGACAATCAATAACGTCAACTTCGAATTGATTTTCCTCTAAAACTGCAGCCAGATATCCTAAGCCTAACAAAGCAAAAGGCATATGCATTGCAGCGCCAACTGGAGCAGCAGGGTTAACTAAGGTTACATGAGGTTTCATTTCTGCTTCACTATTTATCCCTCAAAGGGAGATTCTTTGTCCTTAAACATTTCGTATTTTTAAACAAAAATAGTCAAAGTCGAAAAAATGCTAAGTATTGTCCGTTTATGCATTTTCTGTCTTCTTTTCTGCTTCACAAGGCCAATATTTTGGCTTCATATATTCACTTTCAAGCAGTGAAGGAAACAGGTTTAGAGGCCAAGAAGGAGCCATGGGCGTCACAAAAGTCTCTGTAGCTTCTATACCATTTATTCTCCTAATTTTTTCGTTAACTTCGAACAGCTTTTCAAAACTTTCTAGTGCAATTGCACAGTATATGTCATAAGTATCTATGAGCCTTATTATTACAATTAGATTTGGAATTTGAAGCAATTGAGAATATATCTCAGGCATTTTGCTTCGATTTGAGACTTTCAAATATGAAGCTCCTAGAGCTGTATATCCCAGCTTGGTGAGGTCAAGACTTACTGTAGAAAGTGTTAGCAAATTTTCTCTCAGTTTTTTGTATCTCTGAATTACCGCTTTTGTCGACATTCCCAATTGTTCAGCTATTGCTTTAAATGGAATGCGGGAATTGTCCGTAAGAATTTTCGCGATTTTTCTATCAGTTTGATCAATGTCTAATGATGGTTGATCTAGATTGGTTAAGGTAGACTTGCGGTTAACGAATTGGATATTTTCTTGAAGTTCTGGTTTGATAATTAAGTTTTGAGGAAACTCTATATTTACTGCCTCAGCCCAGATCAGGGCGTCGACATGTTTGATATTTTGATTTGCCTCTAAATCGGCAATTATCTCATGAAGTTTGTTAAGATCACGCAAAACTACTTTTCCCAAAAAATTGTATTTGCCTAATGGACCTACCAGTTCCGAAACATACTGCTTCGTTTCAAGAAATTTTGCAACTTCTTTTTCATCTTCAACTGCTGTTGTAATCCCTAAATCTATAATATGGCGATACCCTAAACTATGAGGGTTTACAAGCATTTTCTCGCCATTAATGACGCCATCTCTCCATAAACGTTTGTACCGCATTCTGACTGCAGTTACAGTAATTTTACATTCTTTTGCAATATTAGTAAAGCTTGTTCGAGACTCCGCTAACAAAATCTTTAAAATTTTTGCATCAATTTTATCTATTTTTGTACGAGTTGCCAAACCCTCTACCTTGAAACCTTCTATATCAGGCAATCAATGTAACCTTTTATATAAAATTTTTTATAAATTACTTCAAAAAAATTCCAATTCGATAAGATCTGATGTTCTTGTGATAAATCCTCTTCGAACTATATTCAAGAAATTTCCATTTGCAAAAAACTATAATAATGGATCTCTTCATTTTTATGCAGTAGCAGATAACTAAAGAAGATATACATTTTCTATGTGCTTAAATGGTTTTACATAAATGCGAATTTAGGTTCCAATAATTGACGCCGAAGATATGCTTAGCTCTTGGTTTTCAGACTATAAACGTTATGCTAGTAAAGCGTCACTGAAACGAACATGTTTCCTTTCTTTTCATAAGTTTTTAGTGTAAACTTTAGTTGAAAAAACATCAAAAAAATGCTTTTTTGAATGGAAATCAAACGTTTTTTACGAGTTGGGCATAGCTTTAAATATAAATTCTGGATTTATTTATGATTACAAACCTTAAAGGAGAAGAAAAGAAATTGCAAATTAGTAAAAATAAAACATTAGCTATTGCTATCTCAGTACTTTTAATGATTTCAATGACAGCTTCACTTGCACTAGTTCCATCTGCAAGCGCACACGTACCTGCATGGCAGATTCCAACATTTGCTTACATTAACGTTGCACCTAATCCTGTAGGCGTCGGTCAAAATGTGGTTGTTATCATGTGGTTGACTAACCTGTTTTCCCCTGCATCTGGAATTGGAAACGATTACAGATTCCACAACTACAAACTTACCATTACAGCCCCTGACGGAACAGTAACAACACAAAGCTATGGTATAGTCGCTGACCCAACATCAGCACAAGACTATTCTTTTGCGCCAAGTCAAGTTGGTACGTACAATTTGACCTTCACTTTCCCAGGTCAAGACTTCAACACATATAGCCATGACACTATTATTCCGGCATTTTTTGGTCCAGCATCACCTGAAACATTGATCAACGACACTTATCTGCCTAGCAGTGCATCAACAACTCTAACCGTACAGCAACAAGCAATACCATTCACAGCCACCTATCCACTTCCATCTGAATATTGGACACGTCCAATATACGGTGAAAACCCAGGCTGGTGGACAATCTCGTCAAACTGGCTAGGTTCAGGTTCACCTGTTGAAGCTTCAGCAGGCTCTTGGGCCATCGGAGCGTACGGTGCAAACAGTTTATTCGCAGGTGCGGCACTTAACAGAAATCCAGGCGATGCAATAGGTTCGCAAACAAGTCACGTTATGTGGACAAAGCCACTTCAAGCTGGCGGAATCGTTGGAGGAAACAACTTTGCTATTATTGGAGACAGTTACTTTGAAGGCTCTGCATACGTTCAAAGATACGACAATCCGATAATAATGGACGGAATACTCTACTATCAAGCACCCCTAGGATACTCAAGTGGACAAGGCGGTGGAACCTACGCTGTAGATCTACAAACTGGCAAAGTACTTTGGCAAAACAATGCAATACCCAGCTGGAGCATTATCATTCGGTTACATATATGATTCACAACAACCCAACCAAAAAGGTGTAATGCAGCCGATTCTATTCACAAGCAGCTTTGCTCAAGCTTACGATGCTTACACAGGACAGTACCTGTTCAACGTTTCTAACGTTCCCAGCGGTGTTCCAATAAGCATGGGTCCAAACGGTGAAACCGTAATGTACACTATTTCAAACGGCTATTTAGCTGAATGGAACTCTTCTGGCTTATGGAATTGGAACATACAGGTCGGTGGAGGAGTACCAGCAGCTGCCACAACCAACTTTGACATTATTACTCCAGCAAGTCCCTTTGGTCCAGCAAGTACAACTAGCTACTTCAATACAGTCAACGGAGGCGCACCTCAATGCTACGACTGGAACGTTTCATTACCAACAACTTTACCCAGTTCTTTCTCGCAAGTCGCAGCTTTCTACGGCAACATGATACTCTGTGAAAGCGGTCCATCTATCCGGAATAAGCATTGGCTTGTTAAGCGGCGGAGTAAGTAGCAGTTGGGCACCATACACATACTTTGCTCTCAACCTAAACGCATCTAGAGGCACCGTAGGTTCAGTTATGTGGACAAATACAGTTCCTGCAGCACCAGGCAACGTAACAGTCTTGTTCGGTCCAGCTGATCCAACATCAGGCGTTTTCACTGAAGGATACAAAGAAACTATGCAATGGGTAGGATACAACCTATACACAGGAGCAAAACTTTGGGGTCCAACACCATCTCAAGCACCCCTTGACTACTACGGCAACCCAATCACACCACTAATACAGGCTCAACTTGCTTACGGCAACCTCTACAGCATGGGCTACGCAGGAATAATGTACTGTTACGATGCTAAAACTGGAGCTCTAAAATGGACCTACGGTAACGACGGTGCAGGCAACAGCACAAACGCAGGTCTCAACTCGCCATTCGGCGATTACCCAAGCTTCATAAACGCTGTTGGCAACGGAGTAATATACACAGTCGCTTCTGAACACACCATTAACACACCAATTTACAAAGGCGCCTTACAACGAGCTATCAATGCAACTACCGGAGCAGAAATCTGGACACTCTCAGGTTACACTGGTGAGTTTTCAGCTATGAGCTACGCTATGGCAGACGGCTACAATACCTGGTTTAATGGCTATGACAACCAAATCTACGTCGTAGGCAGAGGACCAACCAGCTTAACAGTTACAGCGCCAAACAATGCAGCTGATTTAGGAACACCAGTAGTAATACGCGGCACAGTCATGGACGTATCTTCTGGAACAACGCAAACACAGCAAGCCGGTCAATTTCCAAATGGTGTTCCTGTTGCTTCTGATGCTAGTATGAAGGATTGGATGGGTTATGTTTATCAGCAGAAGCCTCTTCCAACCAACTTTACTGGTGTTTCGGTAACTGTTGATGTCATTGATTCTAATGGCAACTATAGGAATATTGGAACTGCAACTACTGATGCTACCGGCATGTATAGTCTTGACATGGACGCCTAACATTTCAGGCAACTACACTGTCATCGCAACTTTCCACGGCACAAACGGTTACTATCCATCATATTCAGAAACCACCTTCGTAGTCGCTGAACCACACGCAACAATTGCTCCAGCAAGTCCAACTCCAGCTCCATCAGCCGCTGACCTATACTTTGTTCCCGCAATAGCTGGCTTGTTCGTTTTGATCATCATTGTTGCTATAGTACTAGCAATGTTGATGCTTAGAAAACGACCATAAACCAAAAAAGGGAAAAAATTTCCCTCTCTATTTTTTTGTTAATTTTAGGAAATCACGTTTTTAGTTCAAATTGTTTAAATGCCAAAAACTGTACTTATGCGCAATGCCAAATCTTGAGAAAGAGGCGTAAGTAAACAGTTGCCCAACGACGAAACCCTCAAAGAACAAATTCATAAAGCAAACGTTGACGTTCACCGAATTGAAGCGCAATATTACGAACGATTACATCCTGAAGTATACACTAGACAAGAACAAAAAAGAATATCTGAAAAACTTCAAATGATGGATAAACTTGTCATTAATAACAGCAAAAACGCTCTTGACATCGGAGCAGGCAGCGGCAACTTAACAGGCAAACTTTTGCGAATGGGCTATAATGTTACGGCTGTCGACATCTCAGCAGAAATGTGTGTTATTCTTCGTAAAAAATATGACATGTACATAAAAAATGGTAAGTTGATTATTATAAATTCGCCAATTGAAGACTTATCTTTTGGCGTGGGCAAATTCGATTTAATAACATGCTACTCGGTGCTTCATCACTTGCCTGATTACATCGACGCACTACAAAGCCTCTTAGTCTTTCTGAAAAAAGGCGGTGTAATCTACATTGACCATGAAGCATCCCCATTCTATTGGAGAACTGAACCAAGCAGTTTAGCAAACCTTGTTAAAGGTATCTATTTACATTCAAACCCCATACTTAACAGTCTTTACTTCCAAATTATCGGTCTGAAAGTCCCCATTATCGATTATTCCTTATCGGATTATTGGCACAAAAAAGAACATGCCCTAGACCACAAAAAAATAGCATCATTATTCAAAGAAGAAGAATATGAATATGCAAAACGCAACGACTATTATCAAAATAGTACCTGGATCCCGAACCCTCTGTCAATAATATATCGAGTGCTTTGTAGACCTGAAATGAGTTTCTGGGTAGCTAAAAAATAATTAAGCAATTCCCACGCGTTTTGGTGCTCGTGGATTTAATCTTCTTTTAGCAAAGTTTACAACGCCTTCACGTTTGACTCTTTTCATGATTTGCTTTGGCGACATATTGAACTCTTTGAAAAATCTTCTCTGAATCTTTAAGAGCGAGTTATAATCAAATTCTTCAGTTTTTACGCTAAGCAAAAACTTGTCAAGTTGATCGTATTTTTTTGATTCCAAGAGTTCTTGGTAAAGTTTGCTGTCTGGATTAGCAATAAAAACGTTGAATAGACACCAGTCAGGATTTATTTTTTTAGCGAATTTTAATGAGGCTTCCATGTCCTTTAACGTTTCATCTGGAACGCCGAGCATAAATGAGCAAGCAGTTTTTATTTCGTTTTTGCGACAAAGTTTGAACGCGTTTTCTATTTGCTCAAGTGTTGTGTTTCTGCCGATTCGCTGCAAAACTCTTTGTGAACCAGATTCAACTCCGAACCAAATCGTTTTGCATCCAGCTTTGCTCATAGTTTCTAAAAGTTCTTGATTAACTAAGTCTACGCGAGTGTCGCACACCCATTCTAAATCCAATTTGTTTTTAATCATAAGGTTGCAGAGTTCAACGGTTTGGTTTTTTCTAAGAGTGAAATTGTCGTTGATGAAATAAAGTCCTTTTGTACCATATTTGCTTTGTAAATCTTGAATTTCGTCAATAACTCTCTGTGGACTGAAGGCTCGGCAAATGTTTCCCCAGAGTTTTTTTGTTTCGCAGAAACCGCAATTGTATACGCATCCACGCGAGATGCTCATGACGTCGGCGGGTTTAACACTCAAATATTCTATGGTTCTATCGTAAAGTTCAAGCGGCAATAGGTGTCTTGCTGGGAAGGGGATTTCATCCATGTTTTCGATAAATTTCGGTGGATTTTTAATGTTTATTCCTTGTCGTCTACATGCAACTCCTGCTATTGACATTGCGGCAGGTTCATTGCCGTTTATGATGCAGGTCGCAAGTTGTGTAATTGCTCTCTCGCCTTCACCCATAACAACATAATCGATTTCTTGATTTTCCAGCAAACTATCAGGAACATAGGAAGCATGCCATCCGCCGACAACTATTTTGCAGCTAGGCAAGACTTCTTTTATTGCTTTAGCGGTCTCGATACAGCGTGTATATGTGGCTGAACCACATGTAATTCCTATAATTTGTGGATTAAGATTTATGACAAGTTGCTTGATTTCGTCAATTGGTTTTTTCATAAGGTAATTGTCGAGCATTTGAACTTCGAAACCTGCTTTTTCGAGTGCTGCGGCAACGTACATTAATCCTATTGGGGGCAACCGTTTGCCAAGGTACCATGCGCCATTTTCTGGTGGTGCAGTGGTCATTAGAAGAATCAAATTTGTTTCTCCTGTTTACAAATGTACTTTCGTTGGTAACTCGGCATGATTTTCTCTCTGAATATTTGTTAATTTGATTATATGCGCGTTTATAGGTTTAACTGAATGTATCGTCATCGACGGCTTCGTGTGGGGTTTTGCAGTTTTAAGCAAACTCTTCTAAAAACTGCTAGAGCAATCGGCAGTCAAAGAAAAGATTTATAGCCTTTACACATGCTTTTCCAGATTGAAGAGGGGCTAAAGGTGAAAGTTGTTGTTCATTGGAGCGGAGGCAAAGAATGCTGCTTGGCTTATCACAAAGTCATCAAACAGGGACATCAGGTTGCTTATTTACTTAGCTTTGAATACATGAGACCCTATGTTTTCCATAGTTTCAAGGTTATGGAATTGCAATCCCAGACTTTGGGAACGCCTTTAAAGATCGTGAGGATTAAGAAGCCATACGAAGATATACTGAAAGCTCTCACAACTTTGCATGATGAAGAAGGCATTGAAGGAATCGTGACTGGCGACATTGTTGGAGCAGGGTGCGCTATTGTCCACTCAAGCTACTACGAGAGTATGGCTAAACAGTTAAACTTAGCTTTTATGATGCCAAATGAAAACCCTTCAGGAGACACCTACGACGTATTGAAGGAAGTGGTCGGCACCGGTTTAAAGCCAGTATTAAACTGCATTAACACCAACTTCTTCGGCGAAGAATGGTTGGGGCGAGCAATTGACAACAATTCCATAAAAGAACTAAAAGAATTAGCAGACGCAAAAGGAATAGATGTTTCTAGCGAAGACGGTCAAGGCTATCACACCTCAGTCGTTGATGCACCACTTTTCAAACAATCCATTGCAATTGGGAAATTCAAGAAAGGTAAGAAAAAAGAAAAGGCGAAGAACTGGAAGAGAAATTGGCTTTACATGGACATCAAAGAAGCTCATCTGCAGCCTAAAGAGGCGCCCACGTAATTTTTGCCGTCAACTTTGGTTAAAAGAACCATTTTTGTCAAAGCTGTATTTTTGCATAAAGTAAATGAACATGAACGCGCTTAAAAGGTACAAAACTCTATTGCCTCAGGGAAAAACATGAAAACTCACGTAACGCTTGTTAATCCACCTTACCCCGTCGGTTCTCATCAGCATCCACCTTTCATGCCCTTAGGTATCGGGTACATAGGTGCAGTGTTGTATCAGAATCATTTTGAAGTTAACGTTATTGATTGTCAAGCGCAAAAACTCACTCACAAACAATTCAAAGAAGAAATTGGAAAAGTTCAACCAGCCATAGTTGGAGTCACCTGCACCACTCTCACATACAAATCTGCCCTCAAAATAGCAAAAATATGCAAAGAAGTTTGGCCAAACTGCATAACAGCAATTGGGGGTCCCCACGTTACTTTTTGGGATGACAAAGCATTGCAAGAAGCACCCTCTTTAGATGTTGTTGTCAGGGGAGAGGGCGAAAACACCATGTTGGAGCTTGCACAAAGAATCGAACAAGGTCAAGCTTTTCATGATCTTACTGGCACTACATGCAGGAAGGGCACTGAAATTGTGAAGAATCCCGACAGACCTTTCTTAGAAAATCTTGATAGTCTTGCCAACTCCAGCTCTTCATCTTTGGCAGCATATGGAGAATCTGCGAAAGTACGGAACGATACCTTATCCTGTTATGACTAGTCGAGGCTGTGTGTATTGGTGCAACTTCTGCACAGCAGTCAGAATGTTTGGCAGAAAATACCGCATGCGTACTCCAAAAAATGTGGTAGACGAGCTAGAGTTTCTCCACAAGAACTACTATGCAAACCAATTCACGTTTTACGATGATGCATTCACGGTTGATCAGGCTCGAACCGCAGAAATATGCGATGAAATTCAGCGCAGAGGATTAAGAATCAAATGGGATTGTGAAACCCGAGTTGACATGGTAAGTAAAGAACTGCTTGTAAAAATGAGGGAGGCAGGCTGCATAGCTGTTTGGTTCGGCGTTGAATCAGGCTCAAAAAAAGTGTTAACGAGCATGGGCAAAGGCTTCTCACTAACTCAAACCAGGAGAGCATTCAAATGGGCAAAAGAAGCAGGGTTAATGACGGTTGCAGGCGTAATTTTGGGTTTTCCAGGTGAAACAAAAGAAAGCGCTTGGGAAACAATTCGGTTTGTAAAAGAACTCAACCCCAACGATGTAGGATTCTACATAGCTACACCTTACCCTGGAACGCCAATGTATGAAGAAGTCAAAGCGAACGGCTCACTAAAAATAACTGATTTTGACAGATATGATACCGCGACGCCGACCTTTGAGATTCCAAACATGACTATGCAAGAACTTGTCGCAGATTCGGGAACAAGCATTCCAAAGCTTCTACCTGAGCCCAGCTTACTTTGTTAGTGCATTGGGCATGTTTAAGAAAGGAAAAATGTGGGGTCTAGGCGCGACTCGTCTCATATTGGCACATGCAAGAAGGGCAATCAGAGCAAAAGCAAACAATCTGATGAAATAGAAAAAACCGGAGATGGAGAAAGCCCAACGTTGATTTTACTTTTGACCACTGCTCCACCCTTAAAATCTCCTTGGGGAATGGCAGGAAAGCTTCCTCCACTTGGGCTTAGCTTATGTTGCCGCAGCTTTAGAAAAAAATGGCTACAAAGTTGAAATTTTTGACAATTACCTGCTGCAAAGACCAATCGAAGAAGTTAAATCAGAACTGAAAAAGCATGCGCCAGAAATAGTTGGCATAACCTGCAATTCGTTAAATTTTGAGCGCTGTATCGAAATGGCCAAAGCAGTCAAAGAAGCCTGCCCCTCCTGCAAAGTGGTTGTAGGCGGTCCTCATCCGTCGTATATGCCTCAAACAATGTTGCAGCACCAAGAGATAGATTACGTGGTTATTGGCGAGGGTGAACAAGCAATGGTGAACCTTGCCGCTGCCATCATGAAAGGTCAACCAGACAAATTGATTGCCAAGATTCCGGGCGTCGCATCCAGAATCGACGGCGAAATGGTAAAGACTGCTCCTGAATTTATCAGCGATTTAGACACCATTCCGTTTCCAGCACGCCACTTGCTCCCAATGCGGATGTACGACCGAGCGTTACCCTATCTCAGCGTTAAACCCGTCGATACGATGAGCATTCACCGCGGCTGCCCATACAACTGCGCATACTGCGAAACCAGAGAGCTATGGGGAACCACTTGCCGAGCCTTCTCACCCCAAAGAGTCATCGACGAACTCAAGCATATGGCCGAAACTTACGGTTCCAAAGGCATATACTTTCTTGGCGACAACTTTACGATAAACAAAAAACGCACCGCTGAACTCTGCCATTTAATGAGAGAAAGCAAATTAGACCTTAAATGGACATGTGAAACCAGAGCAGATCTCGTCTCCAAAGAGTTGCTTGTTGACATGAAGTCTGCTGGCTGCGAGACCATATTTTTTGGCGTAGAGTCAGGTTCACCTCGCATCCAGCAAAAACTTAACAAAAACATCGACTTGCAAGAGGTCAAGCGTACCTTTGAGCTCTGCAAAGAAGTTGGCATACAAACGGCAACTTCTTTTATGCTTGGCATCCCTGGCGAAACAGTTGAAGACATGAATGCCACCTTCAACTATGCAAAGACTCTGCACGCAGACTGGTGCATGTTCAACATTTACATAGCTTGCCCAGGCAGCAAACTGTACGATGAAGTGATAAGCCAATGCTTGTATGACCAGATGGACAATTATTTGGCACGTGTCAAAACCAAAGATTTCGATTATGACATGCTTGTGAAGATCCAGAGGGAATTTCAGCGCAGTAGCCAGAAGTCGGCGGCTTCTAAGCTAATTCGAGTAATTAAGCAGGAAGGCTTAGGCAGCGCAGTCAAAAAAGGCAGTTCAATGGTCTTTCGTCGGAAATAAGCTGAAATTAGAGTCTTTTACTGTTTTTAGCGTTTTGAGCCTTGCCTAATTCGCCTATCTCGTTAGAAGAACAACAACAGTTGCGCATCAGCACCGGGTGTTGTTCTTCTCTTGAATAGAAGAAGGAGGAGGACAATCCGCACAGCACCGCGTCCTACTTCTTCTCTGGAATTGACTTAAGAAGAAGAAGAAACTTCGCAGGGGCACACTTCTTCTTCTTCCAAACGGTATAACAAATTAGGGTTCAACTTAGAACTGAAGTGGTTTTGCGATTTAGAATAGTTGTTTTTGCAATTAAATAAGCGAAAATCATAGTCTCTTAATTTCTATATTTTTATGTTAATTGTTTTGAGAATATCCCTGTAAGCCTTCACCGGAGTTTCCTTGTCAGTTACATTTTTTATCAGCATGCGTCCGCCATCAAACAGGCTAACATCAAGCTTCATGTAATCAAACATCAAAACCATCGGCGACTTCACGCGGATTTTTGCATGCTGCTTCTTAATTTTTTCGCAAGCCTCATTCATATTAAACTTCAGCGGTTGAGCTGGAGAAATATCCGCCGTTGTTCCTCCGCAGAGCCAAACAACGTTTAAATTGCCAACGACTTCTTTTTCAACCAACCCTCTTCAACTCCAGCCTGCTTTATTTTAGGCGCAAGCTTGCTTTATCAACATTACCATAAAACAGCCAAACGCAGCAAAAGCACCTGAATCTCATGCTATGTTTCTTAGGCAGGACTTGGGGTTTTGGGTTTCAGAACAGCTTCTTCAATATCCATGTACATGAAGTTTCCTTCTCGGTAAGGTGAACCGCCGAAATCAACAACTTTGCTTTTCTTAGTGAATTTGGTGATTTCCACTCGTTGCTTGAACAGTGGAGCATCAAGCGATGTCGAGTGATATTCGCCAGGTTCCCCAGATACGTCTATTCCTTTGCCTGCTGGACCAACTAGGGGCTGCATGTCTTCGATGCATTTTCTATCTATTTGCCTACCCAGCCATTCCTCGGTGAAGTATCTTTGGTCGATGCAGCTTAGGATTGCTTTTACGCCTGTTGTCTGCTCTATTTCCATTATTCGTTTGCGATGACGATTTCCCGGTATAAGGTTAAGTGGTCTATCCCAAAGAGGCATCATAAGTTCAACGCCCAGTTTTTTGCATGCGTCTTTCCAAACTCGCCTATGATGTACATTGTCGATGTCTCCTGTTACGATGGCTTGGGCACCCTCTTCTTTATGCAGCCGCTCCAAAGTTCCCATGATGTCGTCATATCGGTTATCAGTAATTTTCACAAACTGATGAGGCATACCAAGAGCTTTGACTTGTTGTTCTATAACTTTGAAACTGTGAAAAACATAAGGTTCCATGTAAATGTAAGTGACTAAGGATGCCACTTCGTGACCCTGCTCGATAACCTTGTGAAGAGCCGTGCAGCAATCTTTTCCGCCGCTCCAGTGAACAATAACTTTCATTCCAAATCAGCCATCCTTAGATAATTCTGTGTTTTAGTGAATGTGTTGCTTAAAACGATTAGTTGCAAGTTTATAGCTTTAACGGAACAGAGTTTTGTAAAGTCTTTAACGGTTTTCTTGCTGTTATATTTTTAATAAATTATTTGTTTTATTGTTTGTACGAGTTTTTGGTTGTCTTTAGCCGATCGGACAGTAACTCTGAAGTAGCTGTCGTCTAAGCCCATGAATGTGCAGCAATCTCGAATTAGAATATGCTCTTTGGTTAATGCTTCTTTTAGTTTAGTAGATGTGATTTTTCGGTTTGTAATTTTTACGAGCAGAAAATTGGTCACAGACGGGTAAACGCTAAAGCATTCGATTTCGTTTAAGCCCTTAGCAAGCGCTTCTCGCTCTCTAGCGATTGTTGTTTTAGTGTTCTCGATAAAATCAGTATCGTTAAATGCAGCAAGCGTCGCACAACTTGCAAGGCTGTTAATGCTCCATGGCAACCGAACATTCTCCAGCTTTGCAACAAGGTTTGGTGAAGCAATCCCATAGCCTAGCCGTATGCCAGCCATGCCGTAAAATTTCGTAACTGACCTTATAACAAATAGGTTCTCGTATTCTTTAACCATGCCAGCAAGCGTGGTTTCTTGTCCTTTCTCGGCAAACTCAATATAGTTCTCATCAATGCTGAAGATGACGTCTTTTTTCTGGCAGAAGTCCACTAAATCCAAAATCTCTTTTTTACCATACAGCCTCCCAGATGGGCTGTGTGGGTTGCAAATGCATAGTATCTTTGTTTCTGGGGTGATTGCCTGCTTGATTTTCTCATTTTCCAGCTCAAAGTTATCAGGCGACTGGACAAACACTACTTCTGCCCCGACACGTAGTGCTGCTTTCTCGTACTCGCTAAATGACGGTATTGGAATTAGCGCTTTAAAGCGGCTTGGCAAAATTGCGGTAATAGCGTATATGAGCTCGATAGAGCCATTTCCTAAAATTACGTTTTCTTCCTTAACCCCGTGACCAACGTACTTGGCTATTTGCTCCTTAAACTCGACTGGGTTTGGATCAGGATAAAACTTTATCAGTTTTGCCTGCTGTTTGACAGCTTCAACGGCTTTAGGTGAAGGCCCCAGAAAGTTGATTGGTCCGCTGAACTCAAGTACATCTTCAAGTGGAACATTAAATTTTCTGCTGAAACCCCAGATGTCCCCGCCATGACTGACAAACCTGCGTTCTTTACATTTGTCCGACAGCTTTCTCTTCCTCCATTATTTTTTCTATTTCTTTTTCCACTTGCAAATCTGCTTTATAATGAGCGTTATACAAGTTGACAACCTTGTAAAGCCAGTAAACTACTCCAATGCCCAACGTAACAATCGTAATCAAAACATAAGTTTTTATGGGTATCGTCTGAGGCATAAAAATTCTTTGAGGGAGAGCAGTTGCAAGAAATGCATCTTGATTCCGTTCATGAAATAATAAATCTTTAGATAACAAATATACTATGATAAAAACGGGTATTATCAAAATAATGCTAACCGCCCACACTTTAGAATTCCTCCCTGTAAACTGCTCTGTTTTTGAAGGTGTCTGTTTGCCTTTGCTCCTCAAGTAATTAGAAATTTGTTTCTCTATTTCCGTTTCATGTTGAAGGTGTTTGTTTCTGCCCTCAATCAGACGGTAAAACATGGGAAAAAAAGCAACGCCGAAAGTGACAACAGCTCCAAGAAACCACATGGAAAACCAAATTTTTTTGTCAGCGTAAACTTTGCTCTGCATATCAGTTTCCATCTTAGGCATCAAACTATCCAATCAACTGCTTACAAGGTTGCAGTGCCAAACTTTATAAGGTCTTCCATTGGCATCTAAAAGTTAAATGAGCCATGCAGGAAATGCTGCTTTCCATAATAATTCCCGTCTACAACGAGCAGTTAACAATAGGCAACATAATTGACCGTGTAAAGGCAGCAGTGCAGCAAACTGGGTTGGAAAATGAAATAATTGTTGTAGATGATCATTCCCATGACAAATCTCTTTTAGTAGCTAAACGGCATGGAGTAAAACTATACACTTTAGAGCAGCACATGGGCAAGGGATACGCGCTTCGAGCGGGTTTTTCCAAGGCAAAGGGCGATGTAATAGTTACCATGGACTCAGACGGTTCACATCGGCCTGAGGAGCTTTCAGAAGTGCTTGCGCCTGTACTGGAGGACAAGGCAGACTTGGTTATAGGATCAAGGTACATGAACCATAAGAAAGTGGCAGCAAGACAACTTAATGCCTTCGGCGTAAAACTCTTCAATTATTCAATCCAACTTCTAACGGGCATAACCATAACTGATTCTCAATCAGGCTACCGTGCCATGAAACACGAAGTCCTAAAAAATCAAACGCTAAAATCGGGAACTTACGAAATAGAATCCGAAATGCTTGTAAAAACAGTCAAAAAAAACTTCCGAGTCACTGAAGTGCCGATAAGTTTTGAGCAGCGAACCTACGGCAGATCGGGTGTTGATCCCATTGATTGACGGCTTCAAAATTTTTTTATCCATACTTTCAGCGTATGTGAAGGGTTAAACAAGTGGCTACTGAACAAGTTTCCTAAAGTTTCAATCATAGTGGCTACATACAACAACGAAACCACAATTGAAGAATGCCTCAAATCCATTTTGGCACTGGATTACTCCCGAGAAGACTTTGAAGTAATTGTCATGGATGGTTGCTCAAAGGATAAAACGGTTGAAATAGCTCAAAAGCTCCCTGTAAAAGTCATATCACTTCCCTTGAATTGTCCAGCAGCTTACAACTACGTTATGAAAGTCGCCTCCCACCCATTCTTGGCTTTATCGATTCAGACGCAAAAGTTGAACCCAACTGGTTGCGCTTGCTCGTGTCCCACTTAGAAGAGCCCATGGTCTCAGGCGTCAGTGGCAGCATCGAAACATGGAACGCTGATAACCCATGGGCAAAAAGCATCGGCTACGAACTAAAAAACCGCTATAGACGCATTGGCAAATATACAGGTCGCATTGCTACCATGAATTTGCTGCTTAAAAAAAGCCGTTATCGAGGAAGCAGGCGGATGGGACGAAAACCTGCCCAGCCAATACGACACCGATCTTGGATTTAGAATAAGCGCTAAAGGCTACAAAATTGCTTATGAGCCAAACGCCGTCTGCTATCACTACAACAGACCAACTCTTCGTGCTTATTATAGACAGCAATTGCAATATGGAAAAAACACTCTAAAGCTTTACTTTAAGCATGGCAGTGTTGGCGAAGGGCGATGAAATCACCGATTTTGGCATGAACATCCAGCCAGTTCTGCTTTTGGCAGTTATTGTGTTTTTCCTATGTGGGAATCGTACCAGTGCTCAGACCTTTATGGTATGTTTCAGGTTTGATTTTGCTGGGTATGCTTGTTTACTTCATTTACTCAGCCAGCAAGCTTGCAGCTAAATTCCATGATAGGGCAGCTTTTCGGTTGGTAGTGCTTTATTTTGTGCGGGCATTCGCATGGTTTGTCGGTGCAGTAACAACAACAGTCAAGTTCATAAGTGGCGACGGGAGGAAAAAACCCCATACCTAAAGTCTGCTTTATCTCGCCCGAGTACTGGCCACTTACAGGCGGTACAGGCTCCTACGTATACTACCTCTCTAACGAACTGCTTAAAAACGGCTACAAAATTTATGTGGTTACAGGCTCCAACCAAGCCCAAGATATCCAAGTTAATCCGCAGACTAGATGTATCTTTTCTGAAAATTCCCAGAACACCTATAGTCAAATCCTTCATGCTTGCAGCCGCCAGCAACCGCAAACTCCATAGCGTCAGCAAAACGGCAAATGTTGACGTTACCCATCCACAACTGCCCCTCACACCCAACTTTGCCGTGCCACCCTGCTTTGGAAAAGCCCTTGTATGCACCGTTCACTCAACATGGAAAGGCGAGGCTGAAGCCATCCGAGGTGAACCCTACAGCCGCCTAAACGCAAATGAAAAGTTTTTGGTGAGCTTTAACTGGTTTTTGCGTTTTTTTGAGGAAGGCATGCTTAGGCGAGCAAGGAAAATCATCGCCGTCAGCCACTTCACAAAATGGGAGTTGACAAATTACTACAAGATTCCCGCAAACAAGATTCGGGTCATCCATAACGGCGTTGACATCAACAAGTTTAAGCCAGCCACCGACAAAAGCAAGATTAAGAAGGAATTGGGCTTTAACCCTAACGACATAGCCATAGTCTCAGTTGGGCGTCTCTATGCCCGAAAAGGCTTGTTTACCTTAATCGAAAGCATGCCAGCGGTCACAAAACGTTTTCCCAATGCCAAATTCATTATTTCAGGCAAAGGCCAGAGCGACGAAATGCACAAACTAATCCGTCACGCGGAAAAATTCGGAGTCAAAGACAACATTGTCTTCACAGGCTACTACCCAGACAAGAAACTACCCAAACTCTATCAGGCCGCAGACATCTTTGCATTCTCTACCTTTTATGAGCATCATCCATTTGCTGTGTTAGAAGCTTTAGCATCAGGCTTACCTGTCGTGACTACTACGGTAGGCGGCATCCCTGAAACCATCGATAGCGGCAAAAACGGATTTTTGGTTGAGCCGTTTAATTCAAAGCAGTTCTCTGAAAAGATAATCTATTTGCTTGACCACACAGCTGAGGCTGACGAGATGGGTGCAAAAGCCCGTAAAACAGTTGAGCAAAAACTTGACTGGCGCATTGTTGTTAAAGATGCAATGAAAGTGTACGATGAAGTTCTAAGTTAGCCTATTTCTACGGGTTTTCCCCGATAAGCCATTGTTATCTTCTGGAACATCTTAACTATGTCTAGCGAGCAAAAGAAAATTTTCGTTAGGTATTCGTGTTGATAAATCATCATTTGCGCTTTTACGGGCAAATCAATCCGTGGGGGCTCAAATTTGTGCTCAACGGAGCTAATCGGTAAGCCTTCAACAGTGATGTCGTCTTCGCGAATGCCTGTTTCTGTCTGCGATGTATTTTAGATATGTTTCTTTCCAATCCAACATCATAACTTTGGCGGCAACTATGTCTACGGCTAATGCATCGTTGCCTGTTAACATTAACCCCATTTTTACTCGTTTGCCTTTTGTTGGACCGTTGCCCTCAATGCCTATTCTTGCATCCATAATCGTTAATTGTGGCTTGAGTAGGGTGTACAGCCGATAAAGCACTTCAGGCAAATAAGGATGTAAATAGATACGTTTGTTACTGGGCACACAGCCAAATAGGTTTTTGATGGCGCCACTGTAAGCCATAAATTCATGCGTTTTCATCAATGGCAAATCCACAACAGCATCAGCATCTAGGATGGTTTTGGGCAGAAATAGCTGTCTTCAATGGGGTATTGCTTTGGAATTTTACTTCCACGACTTTATCTTCTGAGAGGTTGATGACACTGCCGCCTGCCGCTTTTACCGCGGCTTCGGTTCCTGTTTTATCGAATGCAGTCCAACAAGGATAGTTGAAGCCATTTGATTCGCCAACAATCACCTCGCTGTTCCAATCGCGCAGCAAGCCGACTAGTTGCTGCATCAATTCGGGGCTCGTAACAACGCCTGGTAGGTATTCCGGGTGACTTAAGTTTGGCTTAATGAAAATTTTGTGTTTGCCTCTTAGCCCTGAATTTGCGACGGCTTCCTTCACAATATCGCTTATGTCGTCTTTTGCACGGAAAATTTTAACGGTTTTTTGTGGGTTAGGCACTTTTGGCACCTTTCACTCCCATTATGCAGCCAGGGTCGTTGTTCAACATGTCACCATTATGGTATGCAGCTGAGCGAGCTCTGCAACCGCCGCAAATGAACTTGTATTCGCATTTTCCGCAGGCGCCTTTGAGGTTTGCTCTGTTTCTGAAAGCGTTGAAGAGTGGTGCGTTTAACCAGATGTCTTGAAACTTTTCGGTTTTCAAGTTGCCTACGTTTACTGGCAAAAAGACGCACGGGTGAACATCTCCCTGGGGTGAAAGTGAACAATATAATCGTCCAGCACCGCATCCGCCGATAAAATCTGCAAGTGGCACAGCTTTTTTGGTTACTCTGACGGTTTGCATGTGCGCCATAGACATGGTTACATCGCCTGTTCCTCCTGTTCCTTGGCATTGAATGCCGACTCGGGCAAGCTGAGGTGCCGTAGTAAGTATGGTTGTTTTGCAGCCCTTTGACATGCGGGCAAGCAAGTAACGCATTAGTTTTTCCCGTTCTTCAGGAGATGGATCTTGGTCAAAGTGTTCTTTGCCTCTGCCTGCTGGCACAAAATTAAAGTTAGTAAACCTCTCTGCTCCAAATTCCTCAGCTAAATCAATAATTGCGGGCATTTCTTCAAGATTATTTTTAGTAGCGGTGGTAGCAATGCAAACGCATAGATCCGCTTCAATACAATTCTTCAAACCTGCAACCGCCCTATCAAATGCTCCTGGGACTCCTCGAAATTCATCATGTGTTTTCGCGCATGCTCCATCAATGCTGATGTCTAAATAGTTAACCTTGGCTGCTTTGAGCTTTTGAACCGTTTCTTTGGTGAGCAGGGTTCCGTTTGTAGCAACGGAAATGTAGAGTCCGCGGTCGGCGGCATACTCTGCAACTTCAAAAAAATCACTGCGCGTTAAGGGTTCGCCGCCTGAAAAAGCAAGCGCTGTCACTCCAGCATCAGCAATTTGATCAACCACATCCTTGGCTTGTTGGGTAGTTAGTTCTTCTTCTCTTATTGTCCCGCTGTTTGAGTAGCAATGCTTGCACTTCAGATTGCACTTGTGCGTAAAATCCCAAACAATAAGGAAGGGCGCGTAGAGTGATATGGGCTTTTTTATGCCCATATAAGCAAAACTTTGGGTTAAGTTCATAACTGCCCGCCGAGCGTAGGGGTCAGCCAAGAGTTTAGCGACTTTTTCCCGCTTAAAATTTAAACTTCTCCTTAGAAATTCAACCCAGAAACCAATAATCTGAGAGTAAAGCGGGCTGCATTTTTCGCATTTTTGGTCAGTCTTTCCAACGTAATCGTCTAAGTGCTGCTTCAAGAACTGTTCTGCCGCATGCTGGGCATTTTTTTAAAGACATTTGCAGCATCCGCTTGGTCATAGGTAAGGTAATCACTGCATTCCAGAAACTGTCGTGGCTTAGTAAACTCATGTGGATTATCTCCAAGCGGTCTTAATATTTAATTGGATGCGTGGGGATGTTAAATATTTCTCTAATCGCCAAGGAAAATCAAATTTTTGCAGTTGCGGTATAATCACCTGAATAGCGGAAATTTCACAAACGCATTTAAGACTGTTCAACTTACAAGAGCAATTCAAGTGAGAAATTGAAAAGACACATTCTGCTGATTTTGGTCATTAGCCTCGATCGTAACAATAGTTGCTTCCTCGTTGATAATTTATGAAAATAGCGTCCTCAATCCAGTCAGGATCAAGTGGTTCTTGGCAGCGTCCCCTTGAAAACTTCGCTACTGGCTTAGCCTCCGATAACGACAAAGTCTATGTGTTGGACGTTAGTGGGAACATGGATGCATTTTCAGCAAAAACCGGTTGTTCTGTTTGGAAATCAAGCGCAGACACAGGGTACTTTTCTTCGGGCTTAGCTATGTCCGCAGACAAAGTTTATAGTGGCGGAGAAGGTGCTTCTGTAGGCTGCTTAGATAAATCCACGGGAAAGTTCCAATGGAGCTTCTAGCGGACAAATTGGAACTGACCTCTGGTTTAAGAGGGCGCCTGATGAAATAATTGCTAGCGGTGGTGTCGTCGCCTCAATTGACGGCGGCGTAAGTGTTCACAACGCAAACACGGGCGCTTTTCTGGGCAGGCTTCACGACCTACAAACATTCGGTGTAGCCTTTGGGAATGTAACTGACCTCAGTAACTGGTGGATTGGCGCTTATCCACTCGGCGGAAACCCGTTCGAAGGCAACTTTGTTTACTTGTTAGCTGGCAACTACTCAAATCCCTCACATCAGCAAGTTCAACTTCGAAACCGCCAACTTCGTTTGGAGCAGTAACGTTACCCTTGCAGGTCACCCTATTGCTTATCCTGAAGCTATTCCGGGTTATAGCGGCAACTCAGTAAGCGTCATAGCGACCTATCAGGGACAAGTCATCATCCAGAACAGCAACCAAATACTAAGTTTCAATAACACTTCCGGAGACTACCTCTGGAGCAGAGATATCGGTTCATTAATCTACCAGCCTATGCAAACGGAGACATCCTTTATTTCGGCGCTTCAAACGGCAACTTTTATGCCTTAAACCTCACAGACGGCACAATAGGTTGGACAACCAGAGTCGACAGCCAAAACCTCATGCCCACAGTTAATAACGACAACGTAACCCTCACTACTTACCCCATCGAAGTCCAAAATAACAAGGTGTGTTGGAGTTTTGGGGTTACTCAGCAGCTTGGAACGTCAAGCGGTGACAAGCATGACCGTTACTTGGGAACTGTTTGTTGCCTCGATTTGGCAAACGGTAATCTTGCGTGGTCAAGGCAAATTGAAGACAGCGGGGTCTTCTATGGCTTTTCGGCTGGTTTAGCTTTAAACAATGATGAGATCTTTCTAAACGAGAACAATGCCCTTTGGGTTTTTGAAACCTCAAACGGAAATTTAGCCAGCAACCAACAATTCGATCACTACGTCCTGCCACCAACTGCCTCGGGCAATGAGGTGTTTGTGGCATCAGACCTGCAACTCACCGCACACAAGTAACTTTCAATTGTGAAGACTAAAGATTAGTTTTAGTCATTATTTTCTCTGCTATTTCTAAATCCTTAAGAGTGTTAATGTTTAGGAGCACTTCAACTTCCTTCGTGATTTGGGCGCTTGTTTCGATTTTGCCTTCGCCTTGAATTTTTGCGCCATTAACAATGTTTACTCCTGAAACAGCATACCACTTGCCCTCGTACTCGTCGGTGGAATCTACAGAGAGCCCCAAGCTTTCCCGTGCCTGGATGGGAACGAAAACGGCATAGAAATCTTTACCGCAAACCTCAAACTGACTTATTATTTTGTCAATGAACTTCCCCGTGAGAGCTGGAGAATCCGCTGGAACCGTTAACACAGGACCCATTAACCCTGCCATTAACGCTGCTTGTTTGAGGTCGTTATGGTAACCATTGGCGTCAGCGCGTAAAATCTTCCACCCCTTGCTTTGGCAATGCTTTTCCGTTTGAGGCGTGTTTGGGCTGGTTACAACATAAAATTCGGAAACATTTTTGGCGCTGATAACTGCTTCTGCTACCCAATCAATGAGGGGTTTACCGATAAAGGGCAAAAGCGGCTTCTCTACTGGCAAACTTATCCGCTATGCCTTTTCCGCCAGCCATAATCAATGCAGGCACTTTCATTTCAGTATCGCCAGCACCGTTAACACTCCTAGTAAAATAAGTGTAAACGCCCTCGCAACCTCGTTTGTTGCTCCAATAGTGTCGCCTGAAACTCCCCCAAAAACATTTTCCGAAACCTTTTCCATTACCAACGCAACTGGGAATGCTTACCAGAACCATCGCAATGCCAACCAAACCCAGAATGGGGTTAAGTGCAAAAGCAAAAAAGGGATAAACAATCAAAACCGAAAGAGCGTAAGCGATAAGGTTAAGTTTCTTTTTGGCTTTTGCTAGAAAAATCGAGCCTAACCCTTTATGGGTGGGTTTTCCTACCCAAACAATTGTTACCATTGCTAATTTTGCTGAAACTTCAGCAGCAATTATTGCGCCAAAAGCAAAAAGGGGGCTAATGAAGAATAAGCCGATAAAAGCGATAAACTCTACAGCTATCGCAAGTACAGCGCCTGAATAAGTTACTGTCCAAGCATGAGCAACCATTTTGCGGTCATGTAGGTTTCCTAAACCAACCGCGTTGCCTAAATCGATTAAGCCATCGAAGTGCTGAAGCCCAGTTATTACAAGCAAGAAAGCTACAGTCATGGCGGCAACCGCGAGCTTAGATAAGAAATCCGTCGGCACCGCGATGACCGAATTAACTAATCCTAGCAAGAAACGGACAATATAGCCTGAACCAATAAAATAAGCTGCCGATAGTATCCCTATAAAGCCGCCGATGATGGGAAAAAGGTACACGTGCTCAGCTGTAGTGAAGATGAAGTCTTCTTTTCCGCCCACGGGGATTATTGTCAGGAAAGATAGCAAATCCCTAAAAGTTTTTATAGGTTTCACTGGCGACATATACTCTACAACTAATCTAAAGAGAATATAGACTTTATCGTGATTTACATGGGAGAACTTGAGGGGAAAAAAATACTAGTTACTGGCGGCGCAGGGTTTATTGGTTTTCACCTCTGCAGTAGGCTGTCAAAACTAACTTCCAACTTGACGATTTACGATAATTTGTCAAGCGGCAAAATGGAAAACGTAAAGGACGTGCCTAAAGCCAAGCTTGTTAAAGGGGATATATTAGACCTAAAAAAACTGTTATCTTTGGAAAAGGCTGATTTAATTTATCATTTAGCCGCCCAAGTTGTTGTCCCTTACTCCATGGAGAATCCTCTTATCGATTTTGAAACAAACGCGAAAGGCACGGTGCAGGTTCTTGAAAAAGCTCGCAAAGACGACGCAAAAGTGGTTTTCGCATCAAGCGCAGCAGTTTACGGCAATCCAACCGTCTTTCCAACTCCCGAAGAATATGGTTTTCATCCCTTCTCCTGCTACGGCTTATCCAAAGTCGTCGGCGAAGAATACTGCAACATGTACCAAAGCCAATATGGCTTAGATATTGCAATAACAAGGTTCGCAAACGTTTATGGGACAAGATGCCACGGCGTCATCAATGACTTCCTAGATAAACTTGCGGACAAATCCTGGCAAACTAGAAATCATCGGAACAGGATTGCAGTCGCGCGATTTTGTTCATGTTTCAGATGTCGTAGATGCTTTGGTGACCGTGGGCTCGGAGGATTCTGCTAACGGCAAGGTTTACAACTTGGGCTACGGAACAACAATTACTATAATTGATCTTGCCAAAATGATGCTTAAAATCCTAAACTTGGAAAAGAAGACGTTTGTTTCGACTACGGGTGTTTCTTGGCAGGGTGACGTGACAAAAATTTGGTTTGATAACTCTAAAGCAAAGAAAGAATTGAATTGGAATCCCAAGGTAAGCTTAGAAGACGCAATAAAAGAAGTTATTGCTGAGAGGAAACTCTCGAAATGACCATGTCGGTGCCAGCTAAGGGATTAATCGCTCTATTGCGACTTCCCTACTGGCTCATGACAGGTGGTTTATCAGTTTTAACAGCTTTCGCCATTACCAAAAGCATGATTGCGCCTGAAACAATCGCGCTGATCTTCTTTTCTATGGCTTTCATAACTTCTGCGGGTTTTGCGATCAATGACTATTTTGATCGGGAAAGCGATGCAGTAATCAAACCAAAACGCCCCATCCCCTCAGGGGCCCTTTCACTTAAACAAGTTGTAGCCATTTCTGGCTTGCTCTTCGCTGTGGGCTTGATTATGGCTGCTTACATTAATTGGTTAAGCTTCGCAATCATAGCTGTTGACTCAATTCTGCTTTTAATTTACTCAACTCTTGTTAAACGCAAATCAGGTTTCGTTGCCAACGTCATGATTGGAATTTTGACTGGCACAGCTTTCATGTACGGACAAGCCACAATTTCCTTGCCTGCAACTGTCGGCTTGATTTCGATAAGCCTTTACCCGATTGCTTTCGGCACAATCGGCGGCAATGTCCTTCGTGACATCCTCAGTTCAGAAGGCGATTCGAAGGTTGGATACCCGACGCTTCCGCAAAGAATCGGTACAGCCAAGTCTGCAAAGTTGGCTGCACTGTTTTTTATATTGACTGCAGTGTTGGCTCCTCTTCCATCTCTTCCTTTCTTTGCAGGTCACTTTACTGTTTATTATTTGCCACTTATCCTGTTGTGGAGTGCACTTCTGCTTTACGCTTCAGTTCGCCTTATCACGTTAACTTCAACTGTTTCTAACGTAAGGAAATATGAGCGTATAATAACTATGTCGATGATTCTTCTTCCGTTAGCGTTAATAGTCGAGGCAACACTTGGAGCGTTAATATGACCGACACAAAGAGCATCTGTCCCGAATGTCAGAAGAAAATTGATGCTCAACTAACCCAGGCCAATGAAAAAATCAAAATTACTAAAGTCTGTCCTGAACATGGAAGATTTGAAGCTACACATTGGCAAAGCCCACCGATCTTCAAGCACATGCAAACGTACGATCAATTTCAATATCTCGGCGACTTAAATGCTCCAAAAGACCCACAAGGCTGCCCTTACGTCTGTGAAACCTGCACCAATCACGCTTCAGGCACGGTCATAGGAGTCATTGACGTAACAAAACGATGCAACCTTAAATGCGCCGTCTGCTTCTCAACGTTTCCAGAGCAAGAAATCGACTACGAACCAACTAAAGAACACCTAATCAGAATGCTTGAATTCGCGAGCCAAGCCAACCCCAAACCACCAGCCATCCTTTTCTCAGGCGGAGAACCGACCGAACGAGAAGATATGCCTGAAATCATCGCTGCAGCTCACAAACTCAAGTTCATGACTATCCTTGCAACAAATGGTGTACGTTTAGCTGAAAATCCCCAGTTAGCGGAAAGGCTAAAGAAAAGCGGATTAAACATTGTTTACCTGCAATTTGACAGTTTTCACGACGACTTCTACAAGAAGGTTCGCGGACAAGCGCTTTTTGACTATAAGCTAAAAGCTTTAGACGTTTGCCGCAAATACGACATGGAAGTAATCCTTGTTAACACGCTCATGAAGAGTCTAAACGATGAAGAAGTCGGGGACATAATTAGGTTTGCAGCCAAAAACACCGACATCGTTAGAGGCTTGATTTTTCAGCCGATCGCCTTCACTGGCAGAGCCACGGAGAACCGATTTAGAGAAAACTTCCGTGAATGGCACTTTGCCGAAGACGTAGAAAAGCAAACGCATGGCGAAATAAAAAGCACCGACTTGTACCCTATGTCAGTTATGACTTCGCCGATAAAGATAATGAGAAAGTTCATGCAAAAACCATGGCCGCTATTTTCCTGTAGCCCTCAATGTGGCATAGTTAACTGGATTTTCGTTTCAGAAGATGGAAAAATGTTTCCAATTAACCGCTTTGTCAACTTTGACAGATTCTTTAGACACATTCGCAAAACAGCGGAGACCGCAGAATCCAAGGGCAAAATATCATTGCTCTCATCGTCTGTTTATGGCGTCAATGTTGTCGATGAACATGTTCTTAGTTACCAAAGAAGTCGGTATGCTAACCCTAATGAACTCCATAATGAGAATGCACCTCTCTCCTTCTTACCAGTCGCTTGGCAAAATACGCCGAAGAATCTTTTTGCTCGGATGCATGGCATTTATGGACTCATACAACTTCGATGTTAACCGCGTAAGACGATGTGTAGTCCACTACATTACACCTGACCTCAAAATCATACCCTTCTGCGCCTACAACAACATCCACAGAGTAGCAATCGAAAAAGAATTCGCTGAAAGACAAAAGAAAACTTAACTTACAACTTGAATATTTAAGACACAGTAATCGTTTGTAAACTGGTATGCCATCACATTTGCATCAGTATTGTAGTGCCACAGTTCAAAAACTATTGAATAGTTTCCTACTTGGTTTTGCGTAATTGATGATGGGGTTTGCCAAGTTGCTCCATTTGCCAAGCTCAAATCGTAGGTTTGGGTTGGCTGGGCGTCAACGGGAAAATTTAAGAGGTTTTGGGTAATTTTTTCGAGGACTTGGTAGGTTTGGTTTCCGCTTCCTCCCATGTTGTTTACAACGCCTATCCAAAGGTTAAAAGTGCTGTTCTGGTTAGCAACCAATGTTACTGGGTAATCAACGGCTTTTTTTTGAGTTGTCAAGCAGGTAAATTGTGTTGTATCCTGCTGGTTGTGGCGGCTTGAACACTAAAAAATAACCTGCCAGCAATTGCGGCGACAATTATTAGAACGAGAAAAATGGCGACTACGTAGCCTTTGTCATCGTTTAAACCGATTTTTCTTCCAATGCGCGTAACACGTTCTAAACGTCGTTGGATCTAGAATCCCCCGGAATATAGTACTAAATATTTCAATCCCTGACTTAAATGGTTTAAGTTTTGTTTTCCCATATTTTCGGGCTTTGTAAGTCGTTGGAATTTCAACCATGTTGTATCCTTCTACTAGCGAATTGAATGAGCATCTCTGTGGCAAATGCCATGTCTGCCTCTTTCAACTTTACATTGTCGATGGCTTCATGGGAGATTGCTCTAAAACCTGATTGGCTGTCACTTAGAAATTGGCTATAGAAAAAGTCAAAACTAAAAGTGATGACTTTGTTACCGAGAAAATTCAAAAATCCCATAGCTTTTTTGGGATCATACATGCGTGTGGCCAAAACCATATCTGCATCTTTTTCAAGCATTCGACTTACGAGGCGGTTGATATGTTTAAATTCGTAGGTGCCATCTGCGTCAACCATAACAATAATGTTGCCTTTCGCATTTTTCATGCCAGTTCTAAGGGCGACTCCGTAGCCGCGTCTTGGTTCAATGATTAGCTTGCAAAGATTTGTGTCTTTAACGATTTCTATAGTTCCATCCGTTGAGTTACCATCTACCACGATTATTTCCTTGGGGTAACTCAGATCCTTATCGATAGTGTTGATAGCTTCCAATATGGTTCCGGCTTCGTTGAGTGTTGGAAGGACAACTGAAATAAGTTCAACTTTCGATGTCATGGCAACCCCATTTGCTAAGGCTAATAAATGCACATAGTTTGGTTAAATAAGCTCTTCGTATATTTCAACAAGGCTTTCAACGTTCTTTTCCCAACTAAACTTATCTTCCATTACCGATCTAAGCTCTAATCTGTGTGAAGAAAAATCAATCGCAGCGAACTCCAAAACTGCTTTAGCAAGTAACTCCGGCTCATTAGGTGGCACCAATCTTCCCCAATCATCCATCAAAATTTCGCTTATTCCTCCAACATTTGTGGCTATAACAGGCAATCCGCAAGCCATAGCTTCAAGCGCAACCAAAGGCAAACCTTCTCCAGATTTTGAAGGCAAAACAAAGAAGTCTGCTGCATTATAGTAGAGAGGCAAATCAGCATCCGCAACAAAGCCTGTTAGTCTAAAGTTATTTTCTATCCCTAACTGCTTGGCTCTCATCTGAACACTGTCCTGATCTGGACCTTTTCCAACAGCAAGAAAAATTATGTTAGGATTCTTTTTGACTGCGATGTTTGCGCATTCTATCAGGGTATCGATACCATTTTTGTAAACAAGTCTCCTAACAGTTACTGCTACCGTTGCACCTTGGGGGATTCCAAGTTTTCTTCTCATTTCCTCCCGTTTTCCAGCCAAAGGTCTGAAACGTTCTAGGTCAACCCCGTTATACATGACTTTAATCTTCTCTGGTTTGGCTCCTAAACTTAAGACGTAATCTTTAGTTGCACTGCTCACTGTTATTATTTTGTCTGCTTCTTTTAGTGTCTCTTTTCCAACCGCCAAGTCATTTAACCGTTCAATCTTGTCAAAAATGTTGTCGTATTCGATGAAGGTGTTGTGCTGGGTAAGTACAAATGGCTTATTGTATCGTTTTGCAAGTTTGGCTGCAATAAGCGAAGTAAGGTATGGGTGACCGTGGGCATGGACGATTTTGCTTGATTTCACTGCTTTAAGAAACGTTCCAAAACTTGGCACCGTCGGAATCGAGTACGGTATTCCAAGGCGAAAACCCGTGTTCAGCGATTCATAACATTCAACGTTTACACCGTCAACAACATAGTGTTTGGGTGTTCCAATGCGGTTCGTAACCACCATGGGCTCAAAATTTCTTTGTAGCAGCCGTTTGCTTTGTTCATTCACAACTTTTTCTATTCCGCCCACATGAGGTAGAAAAGTGTGTGTAACAATGCACAGCTTTGTTTGAACCATGGAAGCCCAACGTTAACTCCTCAAACAGCATACTATTATAACATTATGGTAAAACAGAGGTTGCCCTAAAAAATAGCTAAAAAGTTACTTTTTTACAGAAACTTAGCACAAAAGTCCGTCTTTTACTTAGCAAGTAAGACTTTAAAAGAAGTCTAAGAGATTGGCTGTTAATTAACCGCTATAAAATCGCTGAAAAAAATTAATTGTTTTAGTAAAAAACCGTGTCGTCTCGACTGACTTGGTCGGCTTCCGCGTTTCTAGTGGCACGGGTATAAACATTTGATGATACTCCTGCAACTAAGGCTCCTATTGCATCGTTTGTTATTGAGCCGAGCTTCTTCAGGATGCCTGGTTTAGCTTGGTCAAACCTTACATACTCAAAAACGCCTCTGGTTCCTGCGATATAAGTGGCTATGGCTATGCCTAAAATCTCGTCAGCGACTGGTCCAGGTCTACCCTCTGAACCTTTCCTGCGTTAATCCTGGAATCAAACCTTTCTCTGCGTCTTCTTGCGCATGAAAAGCTGCTGTTTCAAGGATAGAAATGTTTACATCGTTTAAGGACGTCGAGGAATTCTTCCCTTAGCATTTCAGTGGCTTTTTCCTGAGTTTCAATTCCTGGGTGAGGAACGTACATTTCAAGTGCACAATCGATGAGGCTTTTAAGAGAAATGTCGTGTTTTTCAAGAAATTCTAGTAATGGCTGGGTTTTGTTTGGTCATTTTTTCAACCTCGCTTTTTTAAAGGTGAAGTGTGCTTTAAGCGTTGTGTGAGGCTTAATTACCGTAATGCTTATATGAAAAGGTTGGATAAACCAACCAATCATTAAGGCGTGATAATTTGCTAAACATCGAGAAAAAAACCTCTGTTCGCTCAAAATAGTTATTAAATAGCAAATTATCTGAATATTTGATTAACTAAAACATCATTTTTTTGGTTACTATGTTTTCTCAGAGCAAGAAATTAATTTATCGAAAAATCAGTATTTCACATTCACCTAAAACCAACAAATAAAATAACGGTTGAGGGTGAAGTAACTTAGGGAAGGTAAAATCAGAAATGAAAGTTGTTGCTTCATGGAGTGGAGGAAAAGATAGCTGCTATGCATACTACTTGGCAGCACAACAAGGTCACGAAGTAATGAACCTATTAACTATGATGATGAGCGAGGAAAAATCAAACTTCCACATGATACCATCCGGCATGCTGGATGCTCAATCAGACGCCATCGGAATTCCATTAGTAAAACAGCAAGCTACACCTAAAACATACGAGAACGATTTCAAAAGTGCACTAAGAAAGCTCAAAACCAAAGGCGCAGAAGGCTTAGTGACAGGAGACATCTACGAAGTAGCAGGTCACGAAGAAGGTTGGCTTGGGACGCGTACTAAAAGAAGTTGGCTTAACACCCGTGAAACCTCTGTGGATGGGCGACACAAAACAAATCTATCTTGATTATTTAAAAACGGGTTTCAAAGCAACCGTTGTGCGGACGAACCTTGAAAAATTAGGCGTAGAGTGGCTTGGAAGAGTATTGGACAAAAAATTCTACGACGACATCCTAAAGCTCGGCAACGTTGACCCTTGCGGCGAAGGCGGCGAATACCACACTGTCGTGACCGATGGACCGACTTTTAAGAAAAAGATTGAAATTCTAGAAACACAAAAGCACAAGCTAGACGGCGGCTTCGGATACTTAGAAATCAAAAAATTCGAAGTCAAGCCGAAAGGCAAGGTAAAACCCTAGAATGGATACGCAACTTGACGTAATTAATAGCTCATAATCCATTGAAAGCGAAAGCTTTCCTCGACGAAATCGAAGGCAAAAACCCGCTTTTCATCTGCACAATCGGCACCACTGAAACAGGAAAAATCGCAGGCATATCGGCGGCGGGAGCAAACCCAGAATTCACTGATTACACCCCGCCGGCAGACGCTGAACTGCTCCTGCTTGGACGATGCAAGTCCATTGCTGGAGTGCCTATAACTCCTGATGGAATCCCAACTCCCGCATTAATTACTATGTCAGCTCTGCATTTAGCGGATATTCCTGTGCTTGTTGCCAGCGGCGGAGTGAAAGTGAAGCCGCAAATTCCCTTTTTGGACCTTGGCGGAAGCCCAGGCAGAGACATTCGAACAGGCAACTCTGTTGATAATGTTTCGGAGGTTATTGAGCGAGCAAAAACTGCCGGAGTAAACTTGGCCAAAGCAGTTGATTACCTTGTTATTGGTGAAAGTATTCCTGGTGGAACAACAACAGCTCTGGGCGTACTATCCGCCTTAGGTGTAAAAGCTGAAGGCAAAGTAAGTAGCACTCTTCCCGAAAATCCCCATAGCCTCAAATCCCAAACAGTTAACACAGGCTTATCGGCTGCAGGTGAAAGATTCGGCAGTTTAGCAAACGATCCAATCAGAGCTATTTCCTGCGTAGGCGACCCAATGATGGCAGCTTTCTCCGGATTAGTAATTGGTGCTGCATCTCAAGTTCCAGTTTTGATGGCTGGGGGAACACAAATGAGTGCTGTGCTTGCTTTAGTAAACGCGCTTGATTCTAGCGTTCTTTGTAACTTGGCTGTGGGCACAACAAGATGGGTTATAAAAGACAAATCATCTGACCTAAAAGGCATAGTTACCCAATTCTGCGACGTACCACTATTAGCAGCTGACTTAAACTTCACCTGCTCCATTTATCCGGGTTTGCAGATTTATGAGACGGGCCTTGTGAAGGAAGGGGTCGGTGCAGGCGGTGCATCAATAGCGGCGATGGCTAAGCTTGGTGGCGCAGTAACAAAGGACCTATTGCTTAAAGAGATAGAACGCAATTATGGCTCTTTGATGGGTTTGAAGTGAGACAGGCTTGGTTGTTAAAGAGTTAAAGAACCTTTTTTCTTTCCTCACAATATTTCCTGTTACAATGGACAAAGACATGCTCACAGACTGCGCTCGTAACATGTGGGTTTTTCCCTTAATCGGGGCAATTATCGGTTTGTTAGCGGGAGTTTTTG
This sequence comes from Candidatus Bathyarchaeota archaeon, assembly GCA_963768895.1. Classification (GTDB taxonomy): domain Archaea; phylum Thermoproteota; class Bathyarchaeia; order Bathyarchaeales; family Bathycorpusculaceae; genus Bathycorpusculum. Next base: position 66,304 of record CAVYJU010000014.1, on the reverse strand, counting down.
GTTGGGTAACCTACCATTTTTTGCCCGGCGTAGTGGTTGGCGGTTTAGTGTTGGCTTTATTGTTGCTGATCACTGGGTTACATCACACGGACGGTTTATTGGATTTTGGCGATGGCATTATGGCTCATGGCACATTTGAACACAAGATTGAGGTTATGCATGACCAGCTAACTGGAGCTGGTGGTCTATCATTGGGCATAATGACTATGTTGATTACTGCCTTAGCTATCGGTCAGCTGAACAATAGGTCTGTTGGCCTGTTGAATCTTAGTCTAATAATTGGCGGAGTCATTGTTGTTGAACTTTCAGCGAAACTCTCGATGGTTGTTATGGCTTGGGCGGGAAAATCAGTGCATGAAGGCATGAATTCTCCTTTTCTTGAAGCCATGCGTGGCGGCAAAGGCGACTTGCGCTTGATTGTTGCACTAATCATTTCGTTTGCGGTTGCTTTGCCTCTCTTGCGATGGGCAGGTGCATTCGTCATTTTGGCTGCCATAATCACCGGCTTAATTATGGTTGCAATTGCACATAGAAACTTTAACGGAGTTACTGGCGACGTGTTTGGAGCATCAAACGAAATAGCCCGAATGGTTTGCGTGATAGTATTATTGGCGGCGATTGCATGGGCATAACCGCGTTAGTTATGGCTGGTGGAAAAGGCACCCGCATGAGAATCGCAGAAGAGAAACCGCTTATCAAAGTTTGTGGTAAGCCCGTAATCGAACATGTCATTGCAGCATTGAAAGGAGCAAAAAAAATTGACTCAATCATTGTCGCTGTGACCGATTGTACACCTAAAACTGCAAAGTTCCTAAGTCAGTTTCAAGTCAAAATTATTCAAACACCAGGTAAAGATTATGTCTCTGATATGGGGTACGCCAGTCAAAATCTCAAACTCGGCGTTTTCTTAGCCATTGCGGCCGATCTTCCATTGGTCACTAGTCAATCTTTGGATGCAATTATTGAACGATACGAGAGATGTGGCAAGCCAGCATTAACAGTTGCTGTTTCACTTGAAACCAAAACAAAGCTAGGAATGAGCGTGGAATATTCGTTCAAGATGGATGATAAAGATGTAGTTCCAGTTGGCATTAATGTTATCGATGGGCACAAAAGGTATGGGGATGAATGGCTCGACCAAGACATCTACCTCTTAGACCGAGAAGAATTAGCCATAAATATCAACACAATAGATGAACTGCACTTAGCAGAGAACATGCAAACTAAAAAACAAACTTGATACTTCTTTCTTACTGCTGAAACCTTCTGCTGTCTGGCCGCCAAAACTTCTTTTAGCGTTTCCTTCATTTTCCTTGCATCAACATCCAAAATAGGCGATTCACATATCATTGTCGGATGCATCTGAAAATCAGCAATCACCTCAGCAAGCAATCGAAAGTCGGGACCATACCTCTTTTCATCAAGTGTGTGGTGTTCCTTTTCTCCTTGGCTTGAAAACTCGATAGCTGAGAAGTGGCAGTGCATATTTCTGAGCGTTTCAGTTCCAAGTTGCTGCTCAACTTTTTCTGCTACCTCTCTAAAATCTTCAACTGCCTTTAAACAACCAAGCCCTCTTGCGTGCAGGTGACCCCAATCTATAACGAGTTGTGTATCCTCCACTTTTTCATTAATTGTTAGGATTTCTTCTAGACTCCCAACTTGGAATTTTCTTCCCATAGTTTCTGGACCCAGCTTAACCTTTAAACCAAGACTCCGAATTTCATCGTTAACATCTTTGATTGCATCCAGGCAAGTTTTGAATGCAAAATCTTTTTCAAAACGTCCATAAAACCCCGTATGAAAAACCACAACGTAAGCACCCATCCAGTCGGCGGCTGTTGCACATGCAATCAAGCGACGTTTGCTCGCTTCAACAACCTCTTTTTTGCCTGCAAAGTTAATGTAGTATGAGCCATGCATGCTAAGTCTAACATCATTTTTCTTTGTTTCCTCACCGAGTTTTTGCGCGTTCTCCTGTTTTATCTGCGGTTTTTGACCCCACTGAACAGCTTCATACTCGAAAGCGTCCAATCCCTCTTCACGCAAAAGCTTTGGTACGTCAGATGTTGTTGCTCCCATAAGTCTGAACATGGGTGGAACTCCTGCTGGACCAAACCGAGTATTTTCAGCCATTTTAATCCTTCTTTATTCCATTTTAGAACATTTGCAAGAAGTAGATTAAGGCGACGATAATTAAGGCTAAAAGTGAACAATCAACGTTGGCAAAAACTGCTTCTTTGCTTGCAAGAACTGCAACTGCTTGTATTGTTAGTGAATTATCCTAATGTATTAGTTGAGTTATTGTTGGAATCGACACATAAAAGTGAATGTAAACCGCTGCAGCCAAAATTCCGATAGTAATTGCTAGCAAAGCATAATCTCCTCGGTGAAGTTTGAGCAAATAGAGGTTGGTGCGTTTTTTTGTGGCACCCCACGCTCGGGACTCCATTGCTTCCGCTAATTCGAGGCTTCTGCGAATGGCACTAACAATTAAGGGAATAAGCACTGGCACGTAATTTCTAATTCTCTTTAGCAAGCCGCCCTTCTCAAGTTCGAGTCCTCTGGCTTTTTGTGCATCCATAATTGTTTGAGCTTCTTCCGCGAGAACAGGAACAAACCTTACTGCTGTGGTGAAGGCGAAAGCAAACTCGTAAGGCACTCGGGATTCTTCCAGCGCTAGGCCTAAGTGGTCAGGTGAGGTGGTTAGGAAGAAAACTGAGAAAGACTCGACAAGCACCACGAAACGCAGAGTTAATGCAGCTGAGTTTTCAAAAATTGGTGCTGTCAAGTGGTAGCCTGAAGTGAAATAGGCTGTTGCAACGTTAATTACGAAAATGAGTATTGCCAGAAAAGAGGCGCCTCGGAGGGAACGAATCCATTGTCTCTGAACTCTTGCCAGCAAAACGAAAGGCACTTGCAAAAGGAAAAGCAAAAGTAACGGAATAATTTGGGCGAAAAGAATAGCGCATACAAAAATTGAAATTACGTAGACAAATTTTATTCTTGGGTCTAAATTGTGGATAGGAGAGTAAACTTTCCTAAACCTTAAGCCATCAAAAACACTCATTTCTATGATTTGCTCTCCCGTGCTTTCAGGATTATTTCTTTGGCTTCGTAAATGTCAATAATATTTTTCGGAAAACCCAAGTGGTGACAACTTTGTGAAAATTTGGGCTATCTGCGGTAAAACAATAGATGCCAACTCCAACAGTGCCGGATCAGTAAGAATATCTTTTCCAACACCGTCAGCCACAATCTTGCCTTCCTTCATCAAAACAACTCTAGGATTGCTTTCTGCTACAAACTCAACATCATGCGTAACAATAACAACAGTTTTTCCTTGAGTTTGCATTTGCAAAATAAACTGACGTAGGATTTCCTTTTGTTCATGATCCTGCCCAATTGTAGGTTCATCCAAAATCAATGTCTTCGGATCCCACGCTAAAACGGAAGCCAACGCAACACGTTTCCGCTCCCCTCCGCTAAGAAGAAAGGGTGATGTCTTTCTATACTGGGTTAATGATAGGAGGTTCAAAGCCCAAGTTACCCGACTTTCAATAACATCAGCTGCAAACCCAAAATTTTTGAGTGCAAATGCGATTTCGTCTTCGACTGTTTCGCTGAATAACTGATGGTCTGGGTTTTGGAAAACAAATCCGACGTTTCTGGATAAGGCTGCCACACTTGTTTTGGTTGTTTCAACTCCATCCGCACGAACTTTTCCTGTTGTGGGTTTCAAAAGACCGTTGAAATGTTTGACTAACGTTGATTTTCCTGCGCCGTTTTGCCCCATAATAGCGACGAATTCCCCATCTTTTATTGTTATTGAAACGCCTTTCAAAGCTTCAACTCTATTAGGGTAAGAAAAATGAACGTCTATTGCCTCAATCAACTGGGCTTTAAAGCCTCCAGTATCTCGTCTGCTAATTCATCAGAAGATAAAGGTATAACTTCGCTTATGTTTAAGCCATCTTTTTTCAGCATCTGATATAGCAATGTTGCTTTCGGGATTCCAACGCCGATTAAACGTGTTTCCTCTGAACTGAGGATCTCTCGAGGTTTTCCTTCAAACCGAACTCGCCCTTGGTCCATTACAATAAGATGGTCCGAATATTTTGCAGTTAAGTCTAATCTGTGTTCCACAAGGATAACGGTTATTCCTTGTTTCTTGTTTAAATCGTAAATTACTTCGAAAATCTTTTCAGCGCTTAATGGATCAAGAAAAGATGTCGGTTCATCTAAAACAATGATTTCTGGTTCCATAGCCAGAACAGATGCTATTGCAACTCTCTGCTGTTGGCCTCCGGAAATTTCATGAGGTGACCGTTCGCGCAAATCATAAATGTCTGTTAAGTTTAGTGCCCAATCAACTTTTTTGCGCATTTCTTCTCGAGGGAAACCCATGTTCTCCAATCCGAAAGCTACATCTTTCTCAACGGATAATGCAAACAATTGGTTTTCTGGGTTCTGAAAAACCAAGCCTACATGTTTTGCCATTTCGTAAGTGTGATGTTTAAGTGTGTCTAATCCTGCAACAGAGATTTCGCCTTTCATTTCCCCTTGATAGAAATGTGGAACAAGCCCGTTGAAGGTTCGACACAAAGTTGTTTTGCCGCAGCCGCTTGGTCCAGTAATTAAAACAAACTCTCCTTTCTCCACTTTGATGGAGACATCCAAAATTGACGGTTTGGAAGCGCCTGGATAAGTGTAGGTGAGGTTTTTTGTCTCAATTACAGCCATTTTTTGTGCCTGCTCACTCTAAGCGTTATAGTTTTCTCATTTAAGGGTAGCTACGCTTTTTTGGCTATTTTCTTTTTAAAAAGCGAAAGGCACTGTTTGAGTGTTGGTTCTATTTCGCCTGTACCACTTACGCCTGCTGCCATTGCGTGTCCTCCGCCGACTCCCTGCAACCATTCGCCGAGCGGCGTCGCAATATCTTTCCCTAAATTGACGCCCGTCTCCTCTGTAAATTGGCGAGAGCTACGAAGGCTAATTTCAATTTTCCCGTTTTTTGTTCCTGCGACAGCCGACGCATGAGCACCTAAATCAACTAGCGCTTTGGCTCCTGAAGCTTGGTAAGCGCTAACATGAGAAAGCGCAATTATCCAATCGTTAATTCTTATTATTTTGGCTCTTTTGCAAGCTTTCAACTTCGCTAGCCTCTCAGAAGTGTCGATGGGTAAGGCAAACAACGCCAAAGTTTCCTGCACATCTATCCCTGCAGTTACCAATTTAGCGATAATTTGTAATGTTGCAGCACTTGACAACGCAAAATGTCGCGTATCAAAAGCTATGCCAATAAATAATGCCTTGGCTTCATTCAGGTCTGGCTTGATTTTTGCCTGCGAAAAAAGTTTGTAAACTATTTCACAGTTGGCTGCAGCCTTTTCATTTATGACGCATAGTTTGCATATTTTGGTTGTATCTGGGTTTGGCGAGTGGTGGTCAATAATTATTTTTGGAGCAGGAGATTTCTTTATTATTTCAGCGACTTGATCAAGTTGATCAATAGTGTTGGTGTCCAAAAAAACAATGATTTCAGCTGATTCAATGTTAGGTTTTAGATTAACCGTTATTGGCATGTGTTCAAGAAGCACTTTAGAAGGTTTGTTTATGCCTTGTGGGCATCCAATTTCCGTTACAATGTCAGGTTTGAACCGTTTGAGCAAACATTGCAATGCATAAGCCGAACAGATTGCGTCAGCATCCGCGCTTCGGTGACATAACAAAAGAACAAACGCTGCATCAGTTTGATCTAAAATTTTAAGTAGTTTTTGGAAATCATTCATTTTAGTTTTCTCAAATAGTTTTCAATGGACTTATGGGCTTCACTTGTGGCTTCCTTAACCAAAGCCTCTGCATCAATGCCTTTCGCTTCAGAGTTTAAGGCAAGATCTACTTCTACAGTAACACTGCATGGTTTTGACCCTGCAGCTTCGACGCTGATATCTAACCGATCAACCATTTTAGAAGAAACCTTAGAATTAACGTATTTTCTGGCAGCGTTCTCTGCTGTCGAACATAAAGTTTCTATTTGCTCAGTGGTTAGCTCTGGTATTCCCAGCTCTACCACAAGCTTCACCTTAAGATGATGGCTGAGAAACAGGACTTAAGTCTTCTTGGAGTTTTGTCTGGGCTTCTTTTATTTGGCTACGCATTCTTTCTTCTTGCCTTGCCAGAACAGTGCTTCTTGTGTCCAAAAGCTCTTTTCTTTCAACTAAGTCTTCGGTTACTTTTGGTTTTTCTGCTTTCACTAATAATGAACCGATTGCCTTGTAAATTACTGAGTCGTCAGCAGTTTTCTGGAGTTCAGCTATTGTCTGTTCTACTTCAGTTTTTTCCATTTCAACTTGCTGTTTTTGCGCTAAAATTGATTGTAATGTCTGCTGAAGTTGTTGCAATCTAAGAAGCCTTTCTTGTACATTAGGCGGTAACTTTGAAAGTTCGTCACTCAAATTTCATACTTCCGTATCAGCCAATACGATAAGCTATTAATTAAGTATTTCCAACAAGGAAAATATTAACCGAAATCCTAAGGAATTGTCGAGTTCCAATAGTAAATGTTCTTGTAACCTATGTTATTGAGAGGGTATGCTGGATCATCATAAACTATGTCAAGGTTGGCACCGTACTGAGCCAAAAGCCTGCTTGTTATTATGGCCGTCGGTTGGGTTCTATAGTCAGACAACCAGAAACCCCAAATTGTATCGTTAGGTTGACGCATGCCCCACCCAAAATTTTTAGGCAGCACTAACGCGACTTCTGGAGAGCTTAAGTCGGTAAATTTCTTTTGCGTTATGTCATTCCAGAATCTTTGCATCGCAATAAACTGATCATTGGTCATTGTGCCATAGTCATTGCTTTGATCATAGGGGTAATCAAAAATTGTAATGTATTTTGCTCCAGCCTCGTAAGAAGTTAACATTTGATTGTAAATTTGATCTCCGCTGTCAAGGTATGGCGTTTCATTATATTTCCAAGTTATCATTGCACCCCAATCTTTATTCTCTAATCTTGCTGCCCCTTTCACCTCAGCAATTTGCTCAGAAACACTACAGTTTGAGCCCAACTCTGCAAACAAAGTGTCGTATCCTCCTAAGTAATCAAACCAGTAAAGAGCATAATCTGAAGTGAACGCCTTAATTCCATTCGCGTTTAGAGCTCTAAGTCCAGGATCCAGCTTAAGAACGTCGTCAACGAAAAATTTCGCTTCTAAATTATAGTCCAGAGGTTTAGTGTCATTTGGCATAGCATTTAACATGTTTGAATAAATTTTTTGCAAGTCCTGTATTAAAACGTAATAAGGCGTACTTGTATTTGAGGCACTTTGGCTTAGTCTTGGAGCCCAATATTCATACCACGCGGACCAGTTTCCATCAAGCTGTATCCCTGCAGGCTCATCATTATAATAAATACCCAAGAATTTGTTACCCCACATGTCAGTCCAACGTTGCTTCGTAGCTATTTAACGGCTGTTCCCAAAACCATGTTTTCTGATTCGTTTCTAAAACATCATCAATTCCAAGATTAACGATTACACTTAGACCTTTAGAAACGGCGTAGTTGCAGATTTCTTCAACAGCTGATTGGTTTCGGCTAATTGGATTTCTTCCTGAATCCAAAATAAACAGGTTCGTGTAACCAGAAACCTTGTCAATAAGGAGTTTGGCTTCTTGGGTCGTGTTTCCGCCAAAAGCAACTCCAACATAAGGCATAGGTTTACTTTGTGCCTGATCATGGCTAAGATAAAATACGTTTAAGGCTAAAGCGGAAATAGCCAGTAGTAGCAATGAGGAAGGCTGGAACCAAATATTTCCTAACATGTTTGACTCCGCTCATGTCAAAGCCTTACATCACATTGTTAAAAAATCGAGCCTTAATGTTTTGCTGTGAAACGTCTTCAAGCACCACGATTTTCAGAAAGCAGCAACAATCCCATTTTTCAATGGCTTATTATTAGAATGTTTTCTGGCTCCTTTTGTGAAGTTTTTTAAGTAACTCAACGTTTAAACATTTTTGAGGAATGCAATTGGAACGCGCCAAAGTAACAAAAGAAGAGATAGTTGAACGAGACATTCATTTTCTAGCTGTTTACGTTGAATCAAAAAATTCATGCATGATAATGCTAAGTGAGAAAGAAGATAAGCTCGGAACTTTGGCAATCGCTGTTCCAAGAGCTAAAGACGCAGTTAGGTACTGCTACCTCATCGATACTTTTAGGCGATAAAAACGAAATTTCTGCAAGAATGTTTGCTGAATACGTGGCTTCTAAGAAGGGAAAAATTGCCATGGTTTCCGTTTATCTGGAAAAAGTCGGCGAGATACAAGCACAAGAATTCTTTATGCACCTCATCGATAAACTGATTAAAAGTGAAAGCCAAAAAGAGCCAGTTGCAATCTAACCGCTACTCATTTTTCATTTTCCGTGAAACCCATGATTTGCAAACTAAATGGCGACGATTTCCAAGATATCTTGATCGTGGTAAATGATGCTGCAATAGTCTACGAAGGTAAAATCCCAGCCGATAGGTGGAAAATGCCTTACATGACAGCTCAGGAATTAAAAGAGGAAATCCAGAGCGGAGTAGAATTTTTCGGTTGGAAAGAGAACAAGATTTTGGTAGCTGTAATGGGGATTCAACGAGTTAACGATGTTACATTAATCAGGCACGCCTACACGCTGACAAGTCGCCAGCGAAAAGGTCTTGGAGAAAAATTGCTCGAACATTTGCTCAAGTTAGCCGATACTAACGAAGGTTTACGTGGGAACTTGGGAAGCTGCAGGTTGGGCGATAAAATTCTATCAAAAACACGGATTCGAACTAGTTTCAACAGAGGAAAAGAATAAGCTATTGAAGAGATACTGGAGCATTCCTGAGCGGCAGGTCGAAACATCCGTAGTACTTGAACTAAAAAGGCAAGCAAGATGAAAGAAACACTTCTCTTAAAAGTTAACCCAGAAAACCCTGACTCATCTAAAATACAAACTGCCGCCCAAATCATCCGGAATGGGGGGTTAGTGGCTTTTCCGACTGAAACTGTTTATGGTTTAGGCGCAGACGCACTAAATCCTGCAGCTGTTTTATCACTTTTTGAGGCTAAAAGGAGACCTTTAGATAACCCGCCAATTGTTCATATCGCAGGTGCAAGTGAAGTTTACAAGCTTGCACAGGAAGTCTCTAAGAAGGCTGAGTTGCTTATGAGAGAATTTTGGCCTGGACCATTAACTCTAGTTTTCAAGCGTTCAAACATAGTTCCAGATGTGACTGTCGCTGGATTAGATACTGTTGCTATTCGAATGCCAAATCATAAAGTAGCTCTTGCACTTATCAAGCAAAGCCAGTGTTCCATAGCTGCTCCAAGCGCAAATCTTGCGGGAAAACCCAGCCCAACAACTGCCAAACACGTTTGCGAAGACCTTAACGGAAGAATCGACGCCATTCTCGACGGAGGACCCACAAACATCGGTGTGGAATCCACTGTTTTAGACCTAAGCGTTGACCCTCCGGTGCTTCTTCGCCCAGGAGGAACAACTTTTGAAGCTCTAAAACAAGTTCTCGGCGACGTCAAGCTTCACCCTTTTGTAGCAAGCAGAAAAGGAGTTGCCCCTAGAAAAGATTCGGTCTCCTGGAATGAAACATAGGCACTATGCGCCTAAAGCTGAAGTCATTTTGGTTGAAGGAAACTTTTCAACGGTTACAGGCAAAATCCAAGAATTAGCTACTGATTATGCTCTTAAAGGTCAAAAGGTAGGCATTTTAGCAACTGATGAAACCCAAACCTCATACAAAGCAGATGTGGTTAAGAGTCTTGGCAGCCGCTCTAACTTGGCGACTGTTGCCCAAAGCCTATTCCGTCTACTGCGAGAAGTTGACGAGCAAAACGTTGATGTAATAATCGCTGAAGGGGTACCTTTTGAAGGAATGGGTTTAGCCGTAATGAATAGGCTTCGCAAAGCATCAGGCTACCATATAATAAAAGCAGAATAGTCTGCCGTAATTGAACTTAAAAGCAAAGCGCGAATTTCTCCAAAGAACAGCCTTGGTTGCAACAAGAACGTGCGTCTTGAAGTGAATCTTTTTTCCACGAGTTTTTTCTTTTCATGCGACGGCTGTTGGAGTAGACTGTCAGTCACATATTCTTAAATTTTGACTACGTAGATTAGAAAAGGCGAAAAAACAGAGCTGCCGCATTTATTTTTTTGAGCTGTTGAGCATGAATTAGTTATGCGATTGTGGCTTGGTTGATGAGAAAAATTTATATTTAAATATTTGATTGTTGAATTCGGTTATTATCAAAAATAGAAAATTGGTGAAATTATGTCTCAAGGTGGAGGAAATATTCCAGTTCTAGTACTTAAAAGAAGGTACAAACAGAAATACAGGCCGCGAAGCGTTAAAAAACAATATCATGGCGGCAAAAATAGTTGCTGAATCAGTAAAAAGTACGCTTGGACCATGCGGTATGGATAAGATGCTCGTTAACAGCATGGGCGACGTTTCTATAACTAATGACGGCGCAACCATAATGAAAGAACTTGACATTCAACATCCAGCAGGAAAAATGCTCGTGGAAGTTGCAAAAGCTCAAGACAACGAAGTTGGCGACGGAACAACAACTGCAGTGGTTTTAGCAGGCGAATTACTTTCAAAAGCTGAAAGCTTAGTTGACAAAAACGTTCATCCGACAGTTATAATTGAAGGTTATAAGAAAGCTAGTGAGAAAGCTCTAGAAATTTTAGATAAAATCGCCATTCCCATTTCCTTTGATGATGACAAAACCCTAAGGGATGTAGCAATCACATCACTTGCTAGTAAAGGCATTAATGTTGCAGAAGATCACTTCGCAAAAATCATTGTTGAAGCTGTAAAACAGGTTTCAGAAAAGATTGATGGCAAATACGTAGCAGACATTGAACTAATAAAAGTCATTAAGAAACATGGCAAAAGCCTAGATGAAACAGAACTTGTTAGAGGCATGGTTATTGACAAGGAAATTGCAAGCTCACAAATGCCAAAAATTATTGACGGCGCCAAAATCGTTCTGTTAAACGCTAAGATGGAGATTGAAAAGACAGAGTTTGACGCTAAAATAAACATTGAAAGTCCAAATCAAATGCAGGTTTTCCTTGATGAAGAAGAACGCATGCTAAAAGAAATGGTCACCTCAGTTACAAAAGCAGGCGCCAATGTTGTCTTCTGCGAAAAAGGTATTGATGACATGGCACTTCACTTTCTGGGCAAAGCTGGAGTCTTAGCAGTTAAAAGCGTAAGCAGTAGCGACATAGAAAAGTTGTCCAAAGCTACAGGCGCAAAAATAGTTGCAAGCGTAAAAGACATCTCAGCTGATGTTCTTGGAAAAGCTAAACGTGTTGAAGAAGTAAAAATCGGCGACGACAAACTTCTATACATTCGAGAAGCCAAAAATCCTAAAGCCGTAACCATAGTCATCCGAGGCGCATCCAATCAAGTTATCGATGAAGCAGAACGCTCACTACACGACGGATTATGCGTTGTAAGAAATGCTATAGAAGACGGCAAAATCGTTGCAGGCGGCGGCGCACCAGAAGCAGAACTAGCCAAAAACCTACGAGCCTACGCAGTAAAAGTCGGCGGACGAGAACAACTTGCAGTAGAAGCATTTGCAGACGCAGTTGAAGCAATCCCACTAACGTTAGCTGAAAATGCAGGATTAGACCCCATAGACATCATGGTAGCACTCAGAGCACAACACGAGAAACCAGACAGCCAATTCTTCGGCATCGAAGTTTCAACAGGCAAAATCAAAAACATGCGTGACCTACTAGTCATTGAACCACTCCGCGTAAAGCAACAAGTCATAAAATCAGCCACAGAAGCAGCAAACATGATACTGAAAATCGACGACTTAATCAGCGTTAAAGGCGGCAGCAAGATGCCACCAATGCCTCCAGGAGGAATGGGAGGTATGGGCGGAATGGGTGGCATGGGCGGTATGGGCGGCGGAATGCCCTACTAAAAACCCAACTTCTTTTCTTTATTTAATTTAAAACAAGTTTGCCTTAACTTTCTGAATTCTATTATTATTTGATAGTGGCAAATTATATTTTTATCGTTAAGAATTTTGTCTAACTTGTTATCTGGTTTTCTTGACCTTTCTTTGTAATGAAGACTCTGCCGCCAAACGTTTTCTCGATTAAACCGTTTTTCTCCATCAAATCCAATATTGCCTTAAAGTTTATTTTTGCCTCTTCAGCATCTGCTGCAGAATTTTCGTCGAATGCTTCCATTTCTATGAGTTCCTTTTTGATTTTAGCTTGTGCACAAATGATTATACCTGACATGACATTGCTCAAGATTTTCGCCTTCTTCAATTCAAATGCTTGAGACAAGACTGATTAAACTTATGACATTAGTCTATGTAATGACAATAGTAAAATGAAAAAGCAAAAACAATTAACGATTTATCGTTCAATCTAAAACTTGAGCTTTTTCAAGTTTTTTGGAGTTTGAAAATATCAGTTTCACGATAAAGTATCAACCAAATACGGCTAGTGGTAAACTCTATATTCTGAATTACTAGAATGTATTGGGTATCTTGGAGATTGTGTATGAGGCATGTTAAGATTTCAGCTTTTGATTGTCCTGATGCTTGGTTTAAAGCGTTAAATAGCATTTGGACTGAAGGAGACGTTTTCCAAGTAGGCTACGGCTCAGAAGAAACAGACACAAAAAAACTTAATTTAACATTGGAAATCAGTCATCCGGAGAACCGCCCCCTTGTTAGCGATAAAGCTCCATGCGATATGAAGTATATTCAATGGTACGCGTTGACTTATTTATGGTGTGGCGAGGGGAAACAGGATGAAACATACACTTACGGCAGCCGTTTGAGAGAACCCGTTGACCAGGTTGAAGAAGCGATCAAAAATTACCTTAAAGAGCAACGTGATAGGCAAGTTACAATGGTTGTTAGGCTGCCTGATGATATTTACAAGATTAATCCAAAAACAAATGAGAGGCATGAACCGCCCTGCCTAAGCCTTATTGACACGGAAATTCTTGACAATAAAATGCATTTAACTTGTTATTTCCGCTCATGGGATGCATATGGCGGCTTACCTGCAAACATTGCGGGTTTGCAACTTTTCAATGAAGCATTTGTATCCGAAATTAATGAACGGGGAAATTTTTCGTTAAAAACAGGAAAACTGATTTTTCACTCAAAAAACTGCCACATCTACCATCGGCAATTCAACCTTGTTGAGGAACTACTAGAACCCAAGGATAAAGCCAGTAGAATGGCAATAGGCTATGCAAAAAGAAGAAAAAGAGTGATCGACGAGAAGTTGTCCGTTTATTCTTATTGGATAACTTGAAGGCTATTTTTTGTTGGGTAACCAAGGTTTGTCCAAGCTGTCATGCCGCCGAGAACATTGCTTCGTTTTTGAAACCTGCTCTTTCCAGTATGCTTGCAGCGGTGCTGGCGCGGTTTCCTACCGAACACGTAACTGCGATCGGCTTGTCTTTTGGGAGAGAACCCGTTTTGTATAGCAAGTCAGCGAAATGAATGCATTTTGCTCCTTCTATTATTCCGTCTTCTTTCCACTCATTTGGTTCACGAACATCCAAAACCTCAACTTCGTCTTTTTCGAGCTTGCTTTTGAGCTCAAGAACCGACATGGTACAAGTAGTGGTTATAGGTTTGCCTGCTTCCTGCCACACATTCATACCTCCACACAGGTAACCACACATATTATCAAACCCTAACCTGCGAAGCCTCGGAGCAACAATATCAATATCGCTGGGTCGCTCAAGAACAAAAACGATGTATTGTTTGGTGTCAAGAAGCCACCCTGGGTATACGCTGGTTCCGCCAAGCCACATGCTTAGTGAATTAGGAACATGTGACCCAGCAAAAGCGTAAGGCATCCGTGTATCCATTATCATGACGAGGGGTTCTTGAATTTCTTCTTCAAAAGCCGCAAGCGAAAACGGCTTGGGATACGATAGCTCGCTTATTGAAGGCGGTCCATTTAGGTTATACTCTTCCATCTTGCGGAAATATCGTGGCACAACCAACTCTTCACTAACCACTTTCTCCACAAAACTTTCCATGCTTAACTGGAGATAGGGGTTAGTTTTCTTCTCGTATCCAATGGTAGTCGGTTCCTCCCCGCTTATGCTGTGACCGCAAACGCTTCCGGCACCATGGGCGGGGTAAACAAGAACATGATCTCCAAGGGGCAACAGTTTCTCGTAAATGCTGTTATAGAGTTTCTCTGCTTGAGCTTGTTGAACTGTTTTGCCATACAGATCTGTTCTTCCTACGGAACCTGCGAAAAGAGTGTCGCCGCTAAAAACCATTAACGCATCGTTGCTCACCGAAGAATAGCCAACATAACATAACGATTCGTTTGTATGGCCTGGCGTATAGAGTACTTTGATTTTGATGCTGCCGACGTTTAAGATGTCTCCATCGGCTAAATTATGTTCTCCATATTTGAAAGGTAATGCGTTGCTGTGACCGATTTCTGCTTCGGTCAAGTTTTGGAGTTCAAGCGAGCCTATAACAAAGTCTTCGTTTCTGTGGGTTTCCAAAACATACTTAATTTTTGTACATTCTTTTTCGGCAAGTTGAGTGTAAATTTCACAGTCGCGGCGTGGATCAATAACTATCGCTTCATTCTCGTCTGAAAAGTAATAACTGTTATGAGCTAAGCCTTCCGACTTTATTATTTCTAGTTTCATTATATTCGCCAAAACCAAAGTTTTCTGTCAACTATACTTTTCGTCAAGAGACAAAAATTAGCTGACTCTACAAGTATTACAGATTAGTTAATGATTTATTTCTTTCCGACATTAAATCTTATAGCCTTCTAATGAAATACATTTACAGGGAAAGAAGATGGGTCATACAGCCACATGGAAGGTTCTTGAGGACTTAATGATAGAACTTAGGAAAAAAGGAGTAATGGTGCCTCCTAATGTCCTTAACGATTTAAAAAGCGCCAAACTTATGATTAAAATTTCAGAGTCAGAAGGCAGCAAAGGCGACGACGAACAAAAAGTAGAAGAGTACCTTGGAAGCGTCGAATCATCCCTTATAAATGAAGCCCAAAAAATACTTAGCTCTGAAGCGATTGATAAGTGGCTTAGACGCATAGAAGAAGCTACTGCAGAAACAAGTGAAGAAAAAATTGAGGAAAACACGTTCATAACTGGGGTTCCTAGAGACCAAAAATGGGTTAGAATTGAACCGCATGGAAATTTTACTTCGGAAAGGATAAAGCAGATGGTTAAAGAAAACAATCTATCAGTTAATGCTCAAAAGGACGGTCGCATGGTAGTTTACGGGCAATCAGAAGATATTAAAGCGTTCCTCAAAAAAATGACGACGGAAACGAATAAGAAATAATTGCAAATTAGGTTTCCGCCAATCAAAATGCCTAACTCAATTCTAATAATGAATATTTTTCAGAAACGTTCTTCAAAAAACTCTAAATCATTAGAAAAAGAATTATACTATGGCGTTTATAAAATAAATATAAAATAGTGGTAATTCATGAAATTTGCAGAAATTGCTGTCTTGCTAAGAGAAATTGTCGATAGGTGTCCAGGCTTAGATGGAAGCACCATTTCGTTGATTCCGCAGAAGGCTATGTATCCACTATACAAGGGATACCACATTCACATTAAGGCAAACTTCACAAAGGACAGCATGAGTGGTCTAAGGAAAATAGTCGAAGGCCACGATTTAGTTATGCAAATAAAGAGTGATTCAGTAGTTGTCTACGAAACAAGATCATAATCAATTTATCTTATAGTAATTTTGTTTCGATATGTTTTTTATGATAAATCGCTAATGCAGTATTGGGACCATTTTGGTAAAACTTCAAGGATTCAAAAAACTTACATTAACAGATCAAGCCCTACAACGCTGGCTTAAAGTACTGCAAATCAGCAAGCCTCAAATAGAAATGGTGTCTTTGCAGGATGCCTTAAGCCGTGTTTTAGCTGAGGACTTAATTGCGAAAGATGCTTTGCCTCGTTTTGATAAGTCAGCCATGGATGGGTACGCATTAAAATCCGCCGATACAATTGGGACTTCACAATCAAAACCAGTAATTTTCCAATTAACTGACAATCAAGAAATAACCAGCAAGCAAGCCAAGCAAGTTTGGACTGGAAACCCTATCCCTAAAGGTGCAAACGCAGTAGTGATGATTGAAAACACCATGAAAATTGATGGAAAATTGGAAGTTTGGAGCCAATTAGCACCTTTGGCGAACATTTCTAAAATAGGCGAAGACATCAAGAAAGATGACATCATTGCCCAAACTGGCACTCGGTTAACTCCTTACCATATTGGACTAGCTGCTGCATTAGGAATTAAACAACTAAAGGTTGCTAAGAAACCAAGAATTGGCATCTTAGCCACAGGAAACGAGCTTGCTGAAGTTGGTGCTGAGCTTTCCGGCAGTTTAATCTATGATTCAAATAAGATAATGATCTCTGCTGCTTGCCGGGAACTCGGGGCAGAAACAGCTGATTTTGGCATAGCCAAAGACAATGTTGACGAAATCGCGTTTGTAATCAGAAAAGCTCTGGAAACACAGGATGCTGTGATAACCACTGGTGGTACAAGTGTTGGAGGATTAGATTTGGTGCCTGATGCAGTCAATAAGATTGGAAAACCAGGAGTAATTGTTCATGGTGTTGCGCTTAGACCTGCGATGCCAACGGCTGTTGCTGCTTTAGGAGGTAAACCTGTTCTGATATTGTCCGGCAATCCTGTTGCTGCGTTAATTGGTTTTGAAGTTTTTGGTAGACCCATGGTTTGTTCGATGCTTGGAATGACTAAGACCGAGCCAAGACCTATGTTGAAGGCTACTTTGGCAAGAAGAGTTGCTAGTGTTCTTGGAAGAAAAACTTACGTCAGAGTTTATGTAATCTTCAAGGGTGGTGAATTCATTGCTGAGCCTGTTAGTGCTAAAGGTTCAGGATCAATTTCTACCATGACTCAGAGCAATGGATTTGTGATTGTACCTGAAAATCGTGAAGGCGTCAGCGAAGGCGAAACAGTTGTAGTTCATATGTTTGGTAGTTTGGAGGTTGAGAATTAGTGTTTAGGAAACTCATGACTTTTGAAGAGGCACAACGAGCGATTAGAAACCAGTTTAAACCCGTTTTTTTAGGGGAAGAAGAAGCTGTATTGCTTGAAGCTTACAATCGTGTTCTAAACGAAGAAATAGTTTCAACTCTTGATATTCCGCCGTTTAATCGTTCAACTGTTGATGGGTATGCAGTGAAGGCTGAGGATACTTTTGAAGCAGACGAAAATCAACCTGCTACTTTGAGAGTTTCTGGCACAGTGAACATAGGCGAGCAACCAAGGGTCGTTTTAGCCCAAGGTGAAGCGGTTGAAATTGTTACTGGCGCTCCGATTCCTGAAGGAGCAGATGCTGTAGTGATGGTTGAAGATACTGACAGGGAAAGTGATGAACTTCATGTTTTCAGCAATGTGACCGTTAACGAGAATGTCATGAAGAAAGGGTCAGACATAAAAGAAGGCGCCATTGTACTGAAAAAAGGGCAAGTTTTGGGTTCTTCAGAGATTGGTGTTTTAGCTGCTTTGGGTTTAACCAAGGTTAAAGTTTTGAAAATCCCCATAATTGCAGTTTTGTCGACAGGCGGCGAAATCATAGAACCGGGTAAGTTTTTGCCTGCAGGAAAAATCTATGATATTAACGCTTATAGCTTAAGCACGGCGGTAATTGAAAGCGGAGCGAAACCTGTTTACTTCGGTGTTATTCCCGATGATAAAGTATCTTTATCTAAAGCTTTGCAGAATGCTCTCGCTTCATCAGACATGGTGATTACTTCAGGCGGCGTCTCCGTTGGTCCAAGAGACTATACACCTCAAATCGTTGATTCACTTGGTAAGCCCGGAATAATTGTTTACGGTATAGCAGTTAAGCCTGGTAAACCTACAACTGTCGGATTTTTAGGAGATAAACCTGTTTTTTCCTTGCCTGGTCATCCCACTTCCGCTTTGTTGATTTTTTATTTGCTTGCTCGACCTTTGATTCAGCAGTTAGCCGGCAGACCAGTGACTCCGATGAAGATGGTTAGGGCTTTTGCTGGCTCACGGATGTTTAGTGCCAAAGGTAGACGAACGTTTGTTATGGTTAAGTTAGAATTCGACAAAGATCTGCAGGTTGCTTGCTGAACCCGTAGAATCTGGTGCTTCTGGGGCGATCACAACTTTATCGAAGGCTGATGGATTTGTCGAAATTCCTGAAAATCAACAGTTCGTTGATGTGGATGAAGAAGTTGCAGTAATACTTTTCCGCAATTCTGGTAAGGCTTAAGGAGTTTATTTCTTAAGCAAGATGGTCGCTGAAAATATCAATGTCAGGGCTGCGTAGGCAACCATGCTTAATCCAACTAAGACATTGCTAAATCCAACTGCATAAAGAGTGTATAATGAAAAGGCCAATCCGGCAACAAGTAAGATGAAAAGTAACCATGGTGCCCAGCCTCTTTTAGTGAAGAGTCCATAAGCAACGATTAAACTTAGTATGCCAAGTAACCCTAGTTGTGGTGCAAAAGAAGTTAAGGGCAGAAATACCAAGAGAATAATTCCTGAAACTGCATAGAAAGCTAGAGATGCTAATTCGATTCGACTGAAGCTTTTTAGTATGGTCGCGATGGTCACTTGTATTCGCCTTTTATCTTATGCAGTATGGGTATAACTAATAAATTTTTGGAATGCAGTCTGTGACAACTTAAAACCATTTAAGTGAGACAGAAGTCCAGCATTTCTACGCTTACTTGGTTGTATATTTACTAGTTTGTTTTGCTTTAGGGGGTCTTTTTTCTAGTGATGTTATCGAAAAGATTTAGAGCGAGATTTGGCGAATATCAATAATGAAAAGGTTGAAATTAAAACATGAGCTATCTTGAACTTTTTACTTCGCAAACAAACGTTTTTAGTGGTATGCAAAAAACCTTTGAAGAAGCGAAATACGTTGTTTTCGGAGTGCCCTTTGACTCAACGAGCTCTTATCGTTCGGGGGCAAGGTTTGGACCCAACGCGATTAGACAAGCGTCTCTCAACATTGAAACCTACAGTTTCCGCAGTGGACTTGATGTTGAAGATTTAGCAATCTATGACGCTGGAGACTTGCATGTTTCACCTGACGTGGCAAAAACGGTGGATATGACCCGTCTCGTAGTTGAAGATATTTTGAACGCTGGTAAAATCCCAGTTGCAATTGGCGGAGAACACACAATTACACTCGGCATTGCAAAGTCTTTTAGCGACAAAGCAGCTAAAACGGCTGTGCTGTCTTTTGATGCGCATTTAGATTTACGCTGCGAATTTTTAGGTTCACCCCTGTCGCACACTACGTTTATGCAGTTGATAAGCGAGGAAGTGAAGCCAGCGAAAATAATTGAAGTTGGCACCCGCTCAGTTTGTAAAGAAGAACTAGCTTACGCCAAAAAGGCGCAGGTTGAATTTTTCACTTCTCAACAAATTATTAAGAAGGGTTCAGAGCAAATAGCTGACGAGTTGAAAGAGAAGCTTGAGTCTTATGATAACTTGTATTTGACGGTAGATATGGACGTGCTTGATCCAGCGTTTGCTCCTGCAGTGCAGAACCCTGAGCCTGAAGGCATCTCCACAACTCAACTGCTGGATCTTGTTTTGGCTCAATGTAGCAAACGCGTTATAGGTTTTGATGTCTCAGAAATTGCGCCGATTTACGACCAAGGTGTCTCATCAGTTGTAGCAACTAAAGTCATATTTGAAATGCTTTGTCAATTGGAAAAATCTGAAAGAAAATAATGATTCTCGACTGTCTACATTAATTCTAGTTAAAGCAGAATGTTATATTCCTCTTAGTTTTTTCAAAATTCTATTTGACATTGTTTATCATATTACTTGAAGTGGTTTTGATCCATTTTGGAAAGCCATAAATAAACGTTGAATGTCTATAAATTAAGATTAACCAAGAAAAGTAACTTTAATTGACAAATCTTTGGAGAGATGGCTTAAAGTGGGGGAAGGAATTAGAGATAAACTTAGCGACCGTATGGAACCGTTTAGTAAATTACGTATTACGGTTACCCATGGTTCAATAATTGCAATCGCAGCATTAGCGCTAATATTATTTGTAGCTTTTGTTATTCGTATTTTACCTTTACGCTGGGAAAATCTCTCTGGAGGTACAGCACTCCTTAACGAATTTGACCCATACTATCAATTTGGCATCACCCAGCATATGGTTAATTTCGGGTTGCTATCACCTTATTTGGGTACAGGTTGGGTTAACACTCAACTTTGGTATCCATGGGGATATAACATGGCCACTTCTTTACCATCAACCCCCATAACGGGCGCGGTACTTTATGATATAGTCAAGGTGTTTGGCGCAAACGTTGATTTAATGACGTTTTGCTCATTAATACCTCCATTCATAGGTGTGCTTTCGTGTCTCGTAGTTTATTTCCTAGGCAAAGACATGGGTGGCAAAGCAGTTGGTTTACTAGCTGCGTTATTTTTTGCTCTAGAACCATCAATTGTACAAAGAACTTCTCTTGGATTCTTCGATACTCAAGTCGTAGGTACACTTGGTCTTGTACTTTTTATCTTTCTGTTTCTGAGGTCAATAGACAACAATAGATCGATACGTGCTTCTGTATTGTACTCCTTGAGTGCAGGCGCAGCTTTAGCATATTTCATAGGCGGTTGGGGAGGAGCGTACTACATACTTGGTTTAACCGTCTTGTTTGTTTTCGTAATGATTATACTAAAGAGATATAGTCAAAGACTTTTGCTGAGTTACAGCATAACTTTCGGATTAGGATTATTTATTGCAACAAAGATTCCATACATCTCTCTTAGCTACCTAATTTCGTATGCCGTTCTTCCGATTGCAGCAGGATTCATTTTACTTCTTATAGCCGAAACTTTACGTCAGAACTTATCTGCTAAAACAAAACTTACATTGGCAGTTTCAGCAATAGTTGTAATTGCCGGCGGTTTTATTGGTCTATGCGCTAACTGGGTATCTTGGAAGAATTGCAGGAAAATTCGATACAGTTCTCGATCCATTCATACGAGCCTACAGCACCCATTATTAATTCAGTCGCAGAACAGCAAATTTCAGCTTGGGGAAATATCTACATCGAACTAGGCATTGGAATATTATTCTTCCTTGTCGGTTTATACCTAATAATAAGAAATCCCACTACCAAGAACGTTTTCCTAATAATCTTTAGCATAACAGCGCTTTACTTTGCCGCTTCAATGGTGCGTTTACTCGCGATTTTTGCGCCTGCCTTCGCAATAGTAGCAGCAATAGGCATTTTAGGCATAATAAAACCATTTTACACTTTGCTACAGGAAAGCCCACGTGCAATCGCTAAATCAAAACGTAAACTAGCACGAGTGAGCAAAGAATACAGCGGCGTAGCAATATTCTTGATATTCATGATATTGGTAACCAACTTTGCTTTCTCCCCACAAACAGGCGGAGTGCCAAGAGCCATTAACCAAGCTTTCATCCCAACAGCAATTAGCGCTTCAAGCCTTCCGATAGGTGGCGCAAGTCTAAGTCAACCGGTAACGGCATGGCTAGATTCGGTTAATTGGCTAAAAGCAAACGTTCCCTCAAATAACGTTGTGGTTTCATGGTGGGACTACGGCTTCTGGCTAACTTATCTTGGAAACGTTACAACATTAAATGATAATACTACAGAAAACACGACACAGATTGAAAACGTAGGCTTCATCTATATGGCTCCTGAAAACGATTCAATGAAAATGCTAAGTACCTACAATAACTACAACAATCCTGCTCGCGTAAATTACATAATGGTCTTCACAGTCTTGCAGATAGGTCAATCAAGCAGCTGGCCAATACGTTGCCAGCCCTGCAGGATATGGCGACGAAGGAAAATGGGTATGGATGGCAAGAATTTCAGGCGGCGCTAAAGACAGGCTAATTAACGACGGCTTCATGAATGCCTCAGCAGCATGGACAGACGAAAAAGCTTTCGGCTCAACTAACACTCAACGACAGGAAGATGGCAATGGAACCTCCAAGGAGACAACAGCACAGTTTACGAACTCATGAACTACGCAGAAGTACAGCTACTGCAACAATATCAACAGCTTGAACATAGGCTACACAATTACGCCAGACGCAACAACTTCACCGCCAACCTACTTCACAGCAGCATACATAGGCGGTTTGCAAACATCACCAGGCCAATACGGCGGACTAGTACCACTCGTAGCCATCTACAAGATCGACTGGAATGCATACTATAACGCAACAGGCACAACAGGTCCAACCTAAATAGCTCAAAAATAAGGGAGCAAAATTGTTTCCAAAGGTTCCTGATCAACACAAAGTTGGTCAACCTTTAATTTCCAACGGTTTAGGCGTACTATACGTTTTATTCGCCACCGTCTATCTTTTTTTGCTTTACTTTCTAAAAGTTGTCCAAAGTCCATCCAATGTATCAGCACCATTAACGCTTGCAGCATGTATTCTTTTCGGCGGCTTCATGGGGATGCTTGATGACTGGATCGACTTAAAATGGAGATACAAAGCATTCATGCCATTAATTGCGGCATTACCCCTCATATCCTATGCGTATGCCGCGAATGCGAGAACAGATATAGCGTTACCATTTATCGGAACACTACATTTTGGCATTTACTACTTCTACATCATCATTCCATTAATCGTCATGATAGTTACAAATACAGTAAATATGCTTGGCGGCTTAAACGGTTTAGAAACAATATGCCCAGCAATAGTTATAGTAGGATTAATGGCTCTGTCCCCACTGTATATTCTAATGGTTGGACCCCTATTATTCTGGCTTGTTCTAGCCTACCTGAATGTTAAAGGCAAAATTTTTGTGGGCAACTCAGGATCTTTTGCAATAGGCATCACTATCGCGTCATTCGCAGTTATCTCAGACTTAAAACTAAGCCTGCTAATCATGATTTTGCCCTATATCTTCAATTCATCCTTAATACTGTTGACAATTTTCTTCACACGCAAAAGAGCAGCTTTAAAATTCGATGGCAAAAAGTTATCTTCTGACCACAAAAAAAGTTTAGTTACATTAATTACTTATCATCGTCCTTTAACTGAACGCCAAGTAGTAATCATAGTGGCGGCCATAATTGCTCTTTTCACGTTGCTCGCCATTATAATTGAAGTTTTAACGCTGAATTAAGCAAGAAACCTTTCAAGCTTAGTTAATCCGATAATTTCGTCAAAACTTAAGCCTAACGCGTCGAGAACTTGATCAAAAGTTGCATGCAAATAAGCGATGTACTTGTCAACATCAACTTCGTTTCTTGAAGTCAACTCAACAGGTTTCACATGCGGTTCTCTAATAACTTTAACAAAGCTAATCAAATCGCCCGTGTGCAGCTCTTTTCCGCTTTCCTGGAGAATTCTTGCAGCTTTCACGTGTTGAGGCGTAGTTTTTGTATAACTTGCAAGTTCATCTCCCAGAGCCACGTGGAATGCAAGTTCACTAATGTCTGACCATTCGCGTCTTTTTAGTCGAGTGTAACGTTCCTGAATGATTTTGGCAATTTCTTTTCTTGCATTTTCGAAATCAGATGGAGATTTAACTCTTGCAAGGCTGTCTTTCATTTTGTTAAAAGCTTCTTTTATGAAGATCGGAATATGTTTTTTCTTACCTGTCAAACCTTTAACATCTACAGTGCCGTCTTCCAAAACGCCAAGGTAGTTCTTTTTTCGCGAGCTAAATACGGCGTATCGATAGACTTTGTCAACGTCGATGCCCATATTTAATTCATGTTCAGTGTAGCTGACAACTTCCTCAATTTGTTCTTTAGATGGGTTTTTGAGGAAAAGGCTGTCGGTGTCGCCGTAGAGAACTTTTATGCCTACCGATTCAGCATGCTTGAGTATTTGGGTAATAGAGTATCTGCCGATGGCTGCTGTTGCTTCCGCTACTGGCGGACAGTAAAGGTCGAAGCTGTCTGCGCCGAAAACTCCGTAGCTTGCATTCAAAATGACTTTAAGTGCGCCCTGGGTGGTGTTGTACCAGCTTCTAAGTTCAGGCGGTAAGGTTTTGTCTTTTGATCGCTGTTTATACCATTTGACTCGCAAATCTCGTCAGTGAACCAATGAGCAAACTTTCTAGTGCCCGCTTTTCAGTGCACACCCAATGCTGCGTGTCTGGAATAGTGTGGACTTTGCATCCATGGTGTTGACAATCAATTGACTGGTAGCCGAGGTTCCAGACTTTGATTATTGAGGGATATAGGCTTGGGAAGTCCATAACAGCGACGTTAAAGTGCACGCCAGGTGTCGGCTCAACTACTATGGCGCCTTTGTATTTTTTGCCCTTAATGACTGCTGTAGTGGAAGTTTTGCCTTTTTTTGTTAAAATATCTTCTGCGTTTGGTATTAGCATGTTTCTTTTTCTGTGTTCACGATGCATAAAGTTGCGGATCCAGCGACTTACGCCTTGTCGGCTTACATCTTCCATGGGCATACTGCTAAT
Organism: Candidatus Bathyarchaeota archaeon; assembly: GCA_963768895.1. GTDB lineage: Archaea > Thermoproteota > Bathyarchaeia > Bathyarchaeales > Bathycorpusculaceae > Bathycorpusculum. The sequence continues at coordinate 41,750 of CAVYJU010000014.1, read as the reverse complement.
TCTTGTTAGTACAAGCATAAGTTTCATTGCTGAATCGTTATCAAAACTAGTTAGTTTGTAAGTAATTTCTGAATCTCGAAGGCAATATGCGGCAAGCTCAGAGTATGTTAAGTCTCCAAAGGCTTTTTCTAAATGAATTTTTTCAACGCCGATAAGTGCATTGCCTACATCATCTAAGCTTACATCTTTGTAGCGACCACCATAAGCGTAGATTTGAACAGACCTGTTGAAGAAGAACTTGTATAAGTCAATGTGGACTCCGTATTTTAGAAGGCAAACACGTTTACCAACCTCTATTGGAATTTCGTTTCTTCTGAAACCCAGGTTCATGGCTCGGTGGGTAAGGTAGCGGAGGTCAAAGTCGTCTCCATTAAAAGTTAAAATGAACGGATAATCCGAGAGAATTGCAAATGTTTTTTTAAGTAAATCTTCTTCGGTTTCGCAGTATTCTACGTCTATGTCTGCTGCCAGATGTTGGTTGCCTTCTCGAAGACCTTCACGCTTGAGAATTAACACTTTTTTTTCGCCATCTGAACTGTAAACTGACACTGCGATTACTGGGCAGGCTGCTTCTCGAGCGTCAGGCATTCTTGTGGATAGTGGCGAATATACTTCTATGTCTACGGCGGCTCTGCGGAATTTTGGTGCAGGATACTCTAAGAGTTTTGCCCACATTTCAGCAAAGTCTCGTTCTTCATCTGTACAGTCGTTGAAAAGAGTTTTTATTTTGTTCAGGTTTTCTGTAGCTTCTTCAATCAATTTTGGAATTAAATTGTTGTCTTTAACCTCATATATCATGCCTGGCAAAAGTTGGCGATCATAGATGTACGATTGATAATACTTTATTTTTGACTCCCAAACTTTAGTGTCACTGTCCTCTATTCTGCATCCGCACACGTTGGGGTAATCTTCAGGAATTATGTCCCTGATTGTTCCAGTTGGTCTTCCCCCGATTGCTAAAGGATCTTTTGCGATTATTTTGACTATATCAATAACCTTGTTTTCCAAGGGGTCAAACTTTTTTATTTTTTCAAAAGCATAGAAGCCTTCGTGATTTACTATTCGATCGAATTTGCTTAATTTCTCTTTTGTTAAGTTGGTTAAGCAGTACGGTTTGTGGCCTGTGTTATCATACCAAAAGTAAATTTCGCCTGATTCAGGTTCATAGAGCTTGATTACTGCTTTCTTTTGACGTCCATCATAAGAGGCTGAAACAAAATATGATGGCGGCAGATTTTCAGGTGCTATAGGCGGAAAAGTTCGTGGTTTCTTTAATTTGTTTTTTTCAGCTTTAGCGACGAAAGGAGTTGATGGCGCTGGAGCTTCTGCTTTAGCTTGTTCTTTTATCACAGGTTTAGCTTTTTCACTGCAATAGTCTAAGAGAGTTCGCGCCATCCCCAATTTGACCTTAGCCTTCCTATGACACAAGGAGACTAAAATCTTTGCTTACTGAGAATTCTAAATTTGCCTTTTGATTGAATTACCAAAATGTATGTAGAAAGATGAAATAATTCGTGTTTCTAAATCAAATCTGTTGTTAAGATATTTATGCCGTTCAAAGAAAAGGTTCATGCATCTTTTGAATGTGGTTGTTAACTTCTTTTTCATGATCGAAGATTTTGCCGCACTTTGCACACATATATTGTCCTGCTTTGGTTTGTGAGTTACTTCGACGTTTAACCGCTTGACTCATTACTATCACTCCGCACTAAAGAGAAAATGAAAAGTCACATAAACTAATTTGTGCAGACATACTGTTACGCACTAGATTCGTTTTTGTGTGTTTCCTTCTGCAATTATTTCAGGTCAGAGATGTCCGCCCTTCGCCATCATTCTGCTGGCTTTACTTATTGCATTTTTTTCTTCATTTAGCCTTCTTGAAAAACGCTCACTCCATATTAAGTGCCTAAAGATAGGTGGTTGTTACCATGGAGTTATGGTCAGCCAATTTTGAATTCTTATTTAGAAGCATCATATCTTTTCTATTGCGTGAAAATTATTGCTTAAAGATGCCTGGACAATCGCGATTGAAACCCTAAGTTGGATGGACATGCAGAAGCTAAGCGAACGTTTAGCCCTAGCAAGGACTGTCAAGCAGCTCGACTCAAAAGATCCAAACGCGATTCGTTATGCCTACGGTTTAGTCGTTGAGACTACACGCCACAGAAACCTCATAGATAGATTTGTCAACACGGTAGTGGCTCCCAAGAAAATTTGCGAGTATAGTTTAGGTATCCAATCTTTTCTGAGACTTTATGTTTACCAAACACGTGTCACTAAGAACTGGGTTAAAATTAACTTGCAGGAAGCAACTCACGTCGCTAGTTTAGGAAGAGCAATTCTCGGCTGGGAAACCTTACGTGAAATTGAGCCATTTATGGGTTTTCTGCTTACACGTCAGCTGAAATCGATTTTGAACGCCGCAAACGACGTGGAAAAGGTTAGTTTGCAAACTTTTCATCCTTCTTGGTTCGTAAAATATTGTTATGGGCTTATGGGGCGCGGCGGCGCTATTGCTTTTTTGGAAGGCAGCGTTACTCCGCCACCTACCTATATCCGGCTCAATACTTTGGCTGCTACAGAAGAGTCAATCCTGCAAAAAATCGATTTAGAAGGTGTCAAAGTAGAAAAAACACCGTCGCTAAAACACACTTATAAGATCGCGGAAATGAAACAGCCATTGAACACTTTGCCCAGCTACAAAGAAGGCTTATTCTACATTCAAGATAAAGCAAGCTGTTTTGCTGCAGAAGCTGCAGATCCTAAACCTGGCCACACGGTTTTTGATGTATGTGCTGCTCCAGGTGCAAAGACAACATATTTGGCTCAGTTAATGCAGGATAAAGGCGCAATTTACTCGGTTGATTTCTCAAATCGTCGCTTGAAAGTGTGGAAAAAAGAAACGGCTCGAATGGGAATCAAAATTGCCGAGCCAGTGAACGCCGATGCATGCGCTGATTTGCCATTTAAAATAGAGGCTGAATTGGTGATTTTGGACCCGCCATGCACCAGCACTGGTATCTTTGCCAAGCAGCCTTCGGCGAAATGGCGTCTCAGACCGAAATCGGTTGAGAAGATGGCGGCTATTCAATGGCGAATGATTAACAGTTGCGCAGAAAAAGTCTCTTCAGGCGGGAACTTAACTTATTCTACTTGCAGCATCACAGTTGAAGAAAACGAAATGATAATTGAGAGGTTCCTAAAAGTTCATCCAGAATTCACCTTAACGGAAATAAACCCTAAAATTGGCTTGCCTGGACTCCGAGAACTAACCAAATGTCAGAGACTATACCCACATATTCACCAATGCAACGGCTTCTTCATAGCAAAACTCCAAAAAGAATAAGTTGTTTTCAAATTCGTTCGTGTAAAATTAACTAATAATTCCTAAAAGCCAATTCATGATATTTAGAGCCAGCTGCTTGTTATCGTTGCCTGCTCCGATCATGCCAGCTTTGATATTTAGCTCTTACACGTTAACAAACTAACAGTAAAAACGCTTTGACTTAACATATTTTTTTAAGTTGAAGGAATGGGAAAAGTTGGGCTGCTTAAATTACAATCATAAAAAGAGACGATTAGTATGTTCCTGCAAAATCCCCGAGCGTTCTCTGGGGCGTTTCTTTGGTGAATAAAGGGTAGGTTATTTGGGTTCCTTCTACATGAGCCATCTCGCTAAGTTGATGGTTTAGGCAGCTGGTCGGGCCTATTATATGTTCTACTTTAATCTGTCGTGCAACGAGTGCGTCAGAGATGAGGCTTCGATGGCATCGCCAGGGCAGGGCTTCAGCACACATTAAAGCCAAACGGTTTTCCCGTGCAAGCGCGATGATTTTTAATAGGTTGTCGGTGAATTCTTGGGTTTGCATGTAATCAGCGTAGCCGCGGAAGCCCATGTTTTTCCATGCCAGGTTTACGGAATCATGTTTGGGTCTGCGTAGGCCGCCGATTTCTGGCATATGGATGTATTTTATGCCTTGGGTTTTGAGTGTGTTTGGGAGGGTTTCTTTGTTAAATTGTGGGTTGTGCCGGCTTCTTGGAACTGTGCGCACATCAACAACCAAGGTGACGCCGTAAGTTTTTAGCAACTCAACAAACTCGTCAATGGTTCTCGTTGAGTGACCGATTGTGAAAACAGTTAATTGACGTTCCTTAGCCAAACAAGGCCCTTCAGGAAGTGATAATAGGGTTTTTAAAATATAAGATTTCAACACATCTTGATGCGGCGAGATTGAAACAGAATCTCTTAGGCAGGTTCAACTGTTAATTCTAACGGATAGCCTGATAGACTTGTTTTTTCATCTTCGAAGAGGCTTAGAATCAATTTTGGAATAGTTATGCGCCCGTCTTTATGCATTTTTGCGTAGAAAAACTGCCAGCCCTTGTTCAAACCCAAAAATTTTATCCCTACCTTCAACGCCTGACCGCTCTCCATTTTGAATCGCCACCGTATCAACTTTGGAACCTGCACAGTTTTTTTGATCTGAAGCGTTGCGGTAAATGTTACTTTCTCAGTTAAAGGCATACATCTCTTGCTTCTAACTCTTATACTTAAGCGTTTAGAACGGGAAAGAACGCAGAAAACCCCACAAAGACGCAGGAACTCTTAGAAACACGCAGAAAAACGCGAAAAACCTCAACCTGCAAACACAGCAAACCCTAAACCAAGAAAGCAACCCAAAATAGCCTGAACAAAATTTAGAGGAATCTTTAGCTATCTACGTTTAGGAAGAGGCTTAACTTCAACATCTATCGGCAATAACGAAAGTTTTCTACTGCATTGTGGACATTTTCCACCATTTTCAGAAATAATTTCGTCTGGCGGCTTAAGTTCACTGCCTTCATATAAAACGTGAGCGCATCCATGACAAACAACACGTTGTGGCAACCCAAATCCCACGCTAACTACATGGTCATGGCATATTTATTGATTGCTTAAAATCCTACAGTCAATTGAAAAAGAGTTTGCAAAACTGCAACTCAATAAGCTTATTTTAAGAGAAAGATTATCTGGAGTGTTAAGTGTGATTCAAGTCTTTGGCAAAATACACTTTAATTATAGCTGAAAAACCCGATGCAGCAAATCGAATAGCCATGGCCTTGGACGAAGGTGGAAACGCAAAAAGGATGGTTGACAGCGGCGTTCCATATTATCAAGCATTTAGAAATGGAGAAATAATTGTCGTTCCCTCTCTTGGACATTTATATACGGTAGCAAGCAAAGAAAAAAACAAACGGAATTACCCAGTTTTTGAATATCAATGGGTTCCAAGATATTTAGCAGAACGCAAAGCAACAAAAATCCGCACCTGGATAAAAGTAATTGCTAAACTAGCAACCAACGCTGAAAAATTTGTGGACGCTTGCGACTTTGATATTGAAGGAAGCATAATTGGCTACAACATACTCAAATATGCTTGCGGAGGCAACGAGGAAAATGCTAAACGTATGAAATATTCAACACTCACAAAAGAGGAGTTGCAAGAATCATATGGAAACCTTTTGCCTCATCTGGATTTTGCACTTATAGAAGCTGGATTAACACGGCATGAAGTAGATTGGCTCTACGGCATAAACTTGTCCAGAGCCCTAACAACAGCTGTAAAAAACAGCAGTGGGCAATACGCCATGCTCAGCACGGGCAGAGTGCAAGGCCCAACCCTCAAATTTTTGGAAGACCGTGAAAAAACCATAAAATGCTTTGTCCCAACTCCCTACTGGACCTTAACTGCCAAAATAAAAATAGAAGATAAATCTTTCGAAGCGGAATATGAAAAAATCCTCGAAAACAAACAGCAAGCAACCGAAATAGTCAATGCATGCAAAACCAAGGAGGGCCTAATAGAAACAGTAGCAGTTCAAGAGTTCGAGCAGAATCCACCAGTGCCATTTGATTTAGGTACGCTTCAAAGTGAAGCATACAAAATTTTCCGTTACACGCCTATGCGTACTTTAAACATTGCTCAACACCTTTACATAAACGCCTTAATTTCCTACCCAAGAACCAGTAGCCAAAAACTTCCCCAAACAATCGGCTACAAAACCATAATGAAAAAACTGAGCAAGATGGCGATGTACTCACAATTGGCTACAGAACTGCTTTCCAAACCAGCGCTAAAGCCACATGAAGGTCAAAAAGTTGATTCAGCACACCCAGCAATTTACCCGACAGGAAATCCACCAGAAAAACCACTTGGCATTCCAGAAAAAAACATTCTTGATCTTATCATCCACAGATTTCTTGCGGCGTTCGGTGAACCAACTGTTCGCCAAAATATTAAAGCGACAATAAGCCTTAATGGAAAACTCTTTCAGCTAAACGGAACACGAACATTACATGATGGGTGGGTTCAATTTTACAAACCTTACATTCAATTGAAAGATGTAATTTTGCCAACTTTAATTGAAGGCCAAAAAATTGATGTTAAAAAAGTACTATTGAAGGAAAACTTTTCCAAACCTCCAGCACGGTACAATCCGCGAAGTTTGCTTCTAAAAATGGAGCAAGAGGAAATAGGAACCAAAGCTACACGAGCAGCAACCATACAAACGTTATACGACCGAAAATATCTTCATGGAGAAGACAATCTTGTCATCTCCGACCTCGGTTTTGAGGTTACTGAAATCTTGGCGAAGTATTGTCCAAACGTCGTCTCTCCACAATTAACTCAAAAACTTGAAACAAAAATGAGCGAAATTCAACTAAGAAAAGAAACAAAACAAGCCGTACTGAAAGATGCCATTGAAATATTGGGTCCAGTAATATTAAACCTCAAAGAAAAAGAATCAATTATAGGTACGCAGCTAGATCAAGCACTAAGACACGCTATTCAGGAAGAAAGAATAGTTGGGTCATGCCCAAAATGCATTGACGGAAAACTAGTAATTCTACGATCGAAAAAAACAGGAAAACGCTTTGTGGGTTGCACAAACTATTTTCAGCTCAACTGCAATGTCACCTATCCCTTGCCCCAAATTGGTTTAATAAAATCGTTAAGCAAGCCATGCAAAATCTGTGGTTGTCCAACTGTAAATGTATTAAAAAAGGGCAGGAAGCCTTGGAAATTATGTTTAGATCCTAATTGTCCCTCCAAAGGAGCCAGAATGCGATGAAATGCAAAATTTGCAACAGAGAAGAAGAAGACAACGGTTTTTGCACAATGCACTTAAAGGCTTATAATAATATTATAGAGAAATTCGTTTTTTGGAAGCAAGCATCTAATATTTCCTGGGAAGAATATTTAATTGAGCTTCAGAAAAATTCATTAACAGGAGAATGGGCTAAAGAGGTAATAAAAGACTTAATCGTGGAGCAGAAGGGAAATGTCCAATAAAATCAAAAAGAACTCATCATCGATGTCTTATTCACTGAGTCGATTTTTCCGCAAAATCTCAACAAACGCACCGTCAATAACACTGCTAACTGTAGCTGGACTAGCATATGCTATTTTTATTTTCGGCGGAGGCTTGTACACACTAATTATGCGTCCAATTCCAGCTTACATTAGTGGCTCCAGTTTCTTTTTTGTTTATCCAGGCATCAGTCAACAATTCGTATCCGACACTATTGTTTCGGGGATTTTGTATGCTCTTGGGTTTGTTGGTCTGCTTATTATTTATCAAAGTTCAAAGAGTGCCTATAAACCTAGACAAGCTTACATGATGCTAGTCATAGGGGTAGCGCTCCTGTTCTTATCGTACATATTCCTGGAAGGCGTAATCAATTTCAAATCAACATATCGTGGGTAGACTGCTGCTCTCTCATTCCTAATATCACTTAAACTATGGCTGACAAACGGCTTTTGCTTAGTCTGTATTCCTTGTGAGGACTTAGGTAACTAAATTTGTTTCTTTTCCCACTTGCACTAGAGCGATATTTTGTTCTTACGTTTTAAAATCTGTCTTTTTCCACTGAAGTTTGGTTACCAAGGATGTCTTTTTAACTTCATTTTATACGCCAAGTAATTCGTGAACAGATGAATTGGCGGCGTTATCAGCAAAACCGTAACTGCCAGCTGCCAGCTTATTATTGCTAACGGAATCGAAAATACAATTGCCCCAATTACAAAATCTATTTGGTCCACAATTGGCAGCAATCCTCCAGGTGCAATACCTATCCTTCTCTTGATGAAGGCACCAGTTAAATCTCCCAAAAGTGCACCTAAAGGAATTAGCACACTAAACGAAACAGGGTAATTTTGAAACCCAAAAACTAAGCCTTCAACTAACCCAACACCAATACCAACAGCCCAACCGAAAAAAAAGCCCCTGAACGTTTTATTATTGCCAAAAATACGTTTTCCATCATAAAAGCTCTTTCCGAAATCCATTTTGGATCCGCCTCCAGCAAGAACTGGCGTGGCGTTTGCGCAGTAGGCTGGGAATATGAATTTTAATGCTGCAAAGATTAACAGTGTTATGTCCATGTTATTTACCATCATTCGCGCAATTCAGAATCAGATATTCCTGTCTCGCCTATTTGTACATAACAGGCTAGTTTCCAGAGGGTTTTCACGTGTTTGCTCAAGAACTACTTTAATATTTTGAGGGTAAATGGTAGGTTTCATCGAAATTATTGTATCAGCCCAGAATTTTAGAACTCTAGTTGCAACCGGGGCAACAGACCAGCTATTTTCACTGTCAAAAACAGCTCGCACTTGGCTTGTTATTACAACGGGGATTTTGCGGATTTTTGTTGTTTGCGCTAAAATAGCTAGTTGCCGATTTAGCTCGCGATTAATATTAAAAGCTTTTCCGTTTGTTTCAGCGACTCTAGCTCCATACAGAGTAGTGAAAGTGTCAATTATAATTAAGCCAAAATTTTTAGCTGTGTACTCTTGAATGCAATCTATAACCGACGTTTGCTCTTTGAAATCTTTCGGTTTGATTAAAATAATTTGTTCAGCAACTTGGTCGAATTTGTCTCCTGAAAGTTGTGAGAGCCTTTTACTTGAGAAAGTGTTATCACAATCAACAAAAAGGGTTTTGTAGTTTTGTAATCCACAACTGACAGCGCATTGCATGGCCAGTGTTGTTTTTCCGGTTTCGGGTTCACCATAAATTAAACTAATGCTTTCTGGTGAAATGCCTCCGCAGATGTTGCCGTCGATGCATCTGCAGCCTGTGCTGATTTTAATCAAGTTTTCTCACGTCAACATTATAAACTTGAACCTAGTAATGTTTTTGCACTTAAACGTATACTAATAAGGTTTGATTTAGTGGAAGAAAAAGTTGCGGTTGCAACAGTAGAGGGAAAAGCATACTTTCTAATTGTTAATCAGTTGAGAGAACGGAATATCCCGTTTTTGAGTTTGGTTCCAGGCGATCAGGTGGCTGCCGAAGTTAAAGTTGTTATCACAACTGAGAAGGAGAAGCATTTAATCACACATTCAAAGAAAATAATCTTTCTCGGTGAAATTGGGCTGGATACTTTAATCGACGAAGTTGAGAAAATACTTCAAGGAAAAGAAGCTTATGAAAAAATAATTGTCGGTATTGACCCAGGGGAAGCAATTGGGTTGGCAGCACTCGCTGACGGAAAAATCATTGAAGAAAGTAACTGTTTTAGCAAAAAAGAAGTAATCGACACAATAAATAAGATAGTAAAAAACATTAATTTTTCTGTGACAACTGTTTTGGTCAAGATTGGGAACGGTGTTCCAGTTTACAAGGATTTACTTGAAGCACTTGATGAAACTTTATCGCCAAAAATAAAGCTAGAAGTAGTAAACGAAGCAGGAACCAATAGTCCATTAAAAGAGAACAAACGCAGCCGAGGAATCAGACATATTTCTTCAGCAAAACGGATAGCCGGAAGAACAGGATATATTTTTCCAAGGAGCAAGAAAATTGCAACAAACAGTCGAATCTAATAACACATTATTGGTTGATGGTCCAGCATCATTACGAGTCGTTTTTGGCAAGGTTGAGGTGTTCGGTTTTCAGGTAAAGCCAGAAGCCAGAATAGTAGTTCGTGAAGCTAAGCGTCTGCCATTCTTTGTGCGTGAAAAAGCCGTTTTTGACATTTCATTAGGAGTTAATGCAAGCGTAGACAAAGTTGAAGGCAGAAGCACAATCCCTGAATCTTGGAATAATCCGATTCGAAGCAATTCTAAAGGCTCCAAAAAAAGCCATTAGTTGTCTTAGTTTTGGGGAAAATTGATTCGGGAAAAAGCAGTTATTGCACTTACTTAGTAAATAAGTTGGTTAACCAAAAATGTAGAGTTGCTGTTTTGGATGGCGATTTAGGTCAATCAGATATTGGTCCTTCGGGAACCGTTGGTTATGCAGTAACATCCAAACCTGTGACGGAATTGTATAATTTAAAGTTGGAGAATGCTTTTTTTGTAGGTGTTACATCGCCGATATTGGCGATAAAAAAGACGATTGAAGGATTAACCTCCATAAAGAATCAGATTTTAGAACAACCGATTGATTTTATAGTCGTTAACACGGATGGTTGGGTCGTAGGCGATGTTGCTGTAAGATATAAAACCGAGTTAATTAAAGAAATGAAGCCCGATCTCATAGTTGGCGTGCCGCGCGAAAATGAACTTGAGCCTTTGATTGCTAACATAGAAGGAACCCCAATAATTCTAGTTGAGCCATCTTCTTCACTTAGTCCACGAAATCCAGAAAAACGTAAAATCCTAAGGGAAATGACCTATACAAGATATCTCAAAGACGCTAAGCTACAATGTTACCCGATGAGCCAGTTAGTAATTGAGCCAAGAAGTGCAGTTCCAAAGAATCAAGAGCCGGAAAAAGGACTGCTTGTCGGGCTATACGCATCAAGAAACGAATTTTTAGGCGTAGGTGTTCTGCGTGAAATTAATTCGGTGCGAAAAGTCCTAAAAGTTCAAACAGCAGTTTCAGCTAAACCACAGAGGCTTGTTATTGGGAAAGTATTTTTGAACATGAAGTTGCAGGAAATTCAAGATTGATTTCTGAAAAAATTGCTGATTTCATTTCCTAGGGCATTTCTTTCGTTCGGCAATGTTTTCATTCCGGTGGTTATCCATGATGGTAGGAAGCTGCGACAGTAGCTTGTGGCGAAACGGTAGTCTAAAAAGACTATGGCGCCTCGATCATCAAGTGTTCTTATGGGTCTACCTGCTGCCTGTGATGCTTTTTTCATAGCGGGTAGCATATAACCATATTCTCGTCCAAAACCGGGAAAACATTTTTCGTAATAGTCAATCTGGGCTTTCACTCTTGGTGTTGGCTCGGCATAAGGTACACCAACAACTATTACAGAATTCATTTGGTTGCCTGGAAAGTCCACGCCTTCCGAAGTTCTTCCACCTTGAACTCCAAGGAAAACGGCTCCGCCTCGGCCGCCGAGCGCTTTGAAGTCTGAGACCATTTTCTCATTTGCTTTCGAAGTCATGCCTCTTCTTTCGTGAAATAGAGGTTTTTGTAAAGAATTCGCTAAGCCTTCGGAGAGTAAGCCGTTCACTACTTCGAATGATGCAGCGAAAATTCCAATGTTGGTTGGAGTATTCTCCGAAACCTCGTTTATCCTTTGAATCATTGTTTGGTACATTGCGGGGGTTCTTTTTTCCATCGCAGTTGTGACTCCTAAGCAAACAGCTGAGAACACGTGTTCTTTTGGAAATGGGGAAGGTATAATACATCTTACGGTGTTTTGCGGAAGTTTTGTGATTCGTGCGTATGCTTCCAGAGGTTGAAGAGTGCCAGACATTATGACGTTGGAGTAAGTTGATGCGAAGACGGGCTCTGTGGTTTTCGAGGGGTCTAATGCTACTATCTGGAGTTTTGCTGTTTTATTTTTTTCTTTGTTTAGATATCGGCTTGCAACGTTTATGAATGAATTGTCGCCTAATGTGTCGACCCATTTGAGAAGAAAATCTCCCATTGCGTGGACATATGACCTTGGATTTTTTCCCTCTGCTAACAAACTTTTCTTAATAGCGCCGCCGGCTTCATGCAGACTCTCGAAAAACTCTCTGGGATTAGAAATGTTACCCTGCTTTTGAATGATTTCAATAATTCGATCAGGAGAAATTATTTCTTCTCTATAAACATGGTCAGTTAATTTTTCAACTTCAGTTCTGAAAAACTGTGCAAAAGCTTCAATGTCTTTGTTACCAAACCTGTTAGCTTCTAATTCTGCCTGTTTCATTACAAAAAGCGATAAGGTGCTGCCTGAAATATCGACAGCTGTTTCGGGCAAGTTATGTGCTTCATCAACGATCAAAATTACTTTTTGAAGCTCTGTCTCAATGTTTTTTAGAAAAGCATTTCGAATTACTGGGTCAAAAACGTATAGGTAACTTAACGCCACTACTCTAGCATCTGATAAGGCAGATTTTATTAGTTCGTATGGGCAAATTTCTTTTTTTCTGCAGATCGATAAGATTTCAGATGCCATATAGGGTCGAACTGCCACTTGTTGTTGAAGTTGAATGTATTCGTATGTTCGTTCATCTACATGAGTGTAGTAAGGGCACCTACTTTTTGCCTTCAGTAATTCACAAACTTCCATCAGCGACTTTGAGTCAAAAGCGCCTCTAGCAGCGAAAACGTTAAGGCACATTTCATTGCGTCCGCGAATCGAAACTCCTGTAATTGGCTGCTTCCTATGAATCGCTTTTAATTCTTCTATTACGCGGTCATGTTGCCTATGGGTTCGTGCCACGTAAAGTATTTTCAAGTCCTTCTCCATGGCTACAGGTAGACAAGCTGAGAGAGCCGAGATTGTTTTTCCTAAACCGTTGCTTCCTTCAATAAGAACAGATCGTCTTTCATGCACCGCATTATAAACCGTGGATATGAACTCGTCTTGGTGTGGACGTACGCTAGTATAGGGAAAATACTTTGCAACTTGGGCTGGTAGCTTAATCATTTCTATTTTCGTAAACTCCTTGAAGGACAATAAACAATTATTGGGCATTGACCGCAAAGTGGGCGCCTTGCTTTGCAGAATTTTCTACCGTGTGCAATCAACAATAAATGAACTTCTAAGTAATCTTTCTGGTCAAAAAGTGACTGCAGCCTCAAGCGGACATCATCGTAATCGCCCTCTGCAGGTGCCAAACCAAGCCTCTTCGTCACCCGATTAACATGTGTGTCAACTGGAATGGTTGGCTTGTTTGCTGAGAAGAGCAAGACAACATCTGCTGTTTTCGGGCCAACTCCAGGCAGTTCCAAGAGTTTTTTTCTTGCTTTTTCCAAAGGCAACGCTAAAATGGGGTCTAGTGAGCCGTTAAATTTTTCGAGAACAATTTTAGAAACTGCCTTTATTGTTTTGGCTTTATTTTTGTAGAGTCCACCAACACGAAGGCAAGCTTCAAGTTCCCATTCTTTCGCGTTTGCTAATGAGTTTGGGGTAATTTCGAACTGGTTCGAGAGGTTTTCGAAGGCTCGCTCCGTGTTAGTGTCAGAAGTATTCTGCGAAATAATAGTGGCAACCAGAGTTTCAAAAGGCTGATGTTGCTTCACTGTCCAGTTTGGAATGGCTAAGTTTTTCTTCAGCACTTTAAGCACGGTTGCCGCTTCTTGTTGAGCCATGTGCCCCTCGTTCCTCCGAATGCAGAAAGATGTCTGAGTTATAAATTAGGATGGTGCTTGAGGGTTTTGTTTTGGCGCATTGAAGTAGCTGAAAAGGAGCAGAGACGCCACGGCAAACTGCACAACAAGTTCAGGAACCGTAGAAGCCCAGGGTCTGAGCATTGAGCTTAGAGCCCAAACATTGTCTAGTGCCAAACCGAAGATAACTGGAAACACGGTGAGCAGTAGGATGTTTTTCTTTCCAGCGGTTTTCTGTCTGCCCAAATCAATAGAATTGTCCAGCCGAACATTAGTGCGCTTGCGGTGTAGAGGGCGTAGTTGAGAGTTGTGTTGACTGTATAGGTGCTGTAGGCTCCCATAGATGCCCAAAGCTGAGGCAAAGCGAGCTGAACCGCTGCCAGCAAATCAACAACTGCCCCAATCCAGAAGCTTATTCGAATCATCACGATTTTCTGTTGTCTATCCATACCTTGAACTTCCTGTTCAAGTGTGTAGTTACCGAGAGATGTCAAAGTATTTAGGCTTTAGAGAGGTCGCTTTACCAAAAAATGATTGTGGCTTCTGAAAGGCGATTTTGTTTTTTATAGGAAAGGTTTTTAGTGTAGTTATTATATGAGACTGTCAAAAGTATATTGTAGAATGAGGTTAACATTATGTCAGTGTTTGCAGCACCAGGAGCATACGACCGTGCAATAACCGTTTTCTCACCTGATGGACGGCTTTTTCAAGTTGAATATGCAATGGAATTAGTGAACCGTGGAGCCACCATTTTAGGGATTCAATCTCCAGAAGGTTTAGTTCTTGGTTCAGAAGAAAATATTGAAGTTCTTGAAGAAGCAGGTTACTCGTGGAAAATCTTCAGGGTAGACGACCATATTGGTGCGGCCATAGTTGGTTTAAGTTCAGATGCCAGAATACTAATTGATCAAGCAAGAATATATGCTCAAAGCAACAAGCTAACTTACGATGAACCCATCGATGTAGAAGTTGTAACCAAACGTATATGCGACATTCAACAAATGTATACACAGCACGCAGGTGTTAGACCCTTCGGTGTTTCAATAATTTTCGGGGGAGTCGATAAGACCGGAACTAAGAGTTTTCGGTACACATCCCAGCGGAACATATAGAGGCTACAAAGCCACAGCGTTAGGTGCAGGAAGAGAAACCGTTCTATCAATCCTAAAAGAAGAATACAACGAAGACCTAACTTTGAACAAAAGTATTAAACTCGCAGTTAAATGCCTCAGTAAAAGCCCTGGAAGCAAGACAGTTGCCGCCAAGAATAAAGATTGCAGTCATACCCGTAGCAACCAAGAAACTAGACATGTTAAGTGACGAAACCGTAGAAGGCTACATTAAAGAGCTGGGTTCAAGCAAGTGAAAACTCGATGAGTGAAAAGTTCACCGTCGCACGTTTAACTAAAGATAACGAACATTTCGAGATTTTGGTAAAACCCCAAAAAGCATTAGATTATCGAAATGGCAAAATCGCGGGGATTTCCGAAGTTTTAGCTGCTGAAATAATCTTTTCAGATGCAAACAAAGGTACTAAAGTTTCCGAAGAGGCAATGCATAAAGCCTTCGGGACAACTGACTCATTAAAAATTGCTGAGTCAATTCTAAAAAAAGGGACACTTCAACTTACCACTGAGCAAAGACGCAAGATGGTTGAAGACAAAAGAAGACAAATAATTGATTTTATTTCAAGGCAAGCAGTTGACCCGAAAACAAATCTGCCGCATCCTCCGCTTCGCATAGAGAATGCTATGGAACAAATTCGTTACCCTATTGATCCATATAAGCCAGTGGAAGAACAAGCCAAAGACATAGTGAAACTGTTACGGCCAATTTTGCCCCTAAAGATAGAGCAAGTTACAGTTGCAGTGAAGATACCTGCTCAATATTCAGCAAGAGCTTACGGAACAGTTAAAACTTTGGGCACTATTAAACGTGAGGAATGGCGTGGAGACGGTTCATGGTATGGCGAAATAGAGTTGCCTGCTGGATCATACGCCTCGTTGCTAAACAAACTTGGCGACGCAACTAAAGGAAATGGAGAAGCAAAAATAATCTCTTAAAAAATAAAATTGGATGGTGAAATTAATGCCGATATTCTTTGAAAAAAAACAGCTTGTAACGCCGGGAGAAATGCTCGCTGAAGGCGATTATTTACCGGGCGAAAATACGTATATGCAAGAAAATAAAATCTACGCCCAAAGAATTGGACTTGTAGATACCGATAATAAAAAAGTAAACGTTGTTGCACTTCGGGCTTTTTATGTGCCTAAAATGGGTGACATCATAATTGGAACAGTTTTGGAAGTTGGATTTAACGGTTGGACCGTTGATATTAAATCACCCTATACAGCACTCCTGCGTGCATCAGATGTGTTAAGCAGACCCTTTAAGCCTCAGAATGACGAGTTATCAGCAGTTCTTAATGCTGGTGATTTGATTGTTGCAAAAATCGCTTCATATGACAGAGCACACGATCCACAGCTCACTGTTGGAGAGCCTGGGTTGGGAAAAATAACTCGTGGGCAAATTCTTCATGTGACACCTACAAAGATTCCTCGTGTAATCGGCAGAAAAGGCTCAATGATTTCAATGATAAAGCAGGAAACAGGTTGCCAAATCATTTTGGGATTAAACGGTGTTGTTTTGGTCACGGGAAAAACTCTTGAAGAAGAGGAACTTGCTATAACTGCGATCAAAAAAATTGAAGATGAATCCCACACAAGCTGGTCTTACAGATCGCATAACGCAGTTACTTAAAGAAAAGAAAGTTAAAGTGGAGGAAAATAAGAATGAATGAAAAAACTGAAAAATTAATCGATAAGAAAGGCATCAGATTAGATGGTAGAAAAGCCGATGAACTTCGACCTTTGAAGCTTCAAGTAGGCGTTTTGTCAAACGCTGACGGGTCAGCCTATATTGAACATGGAAAAAACAAGATTTTAGCCGCAGCATTCGGTCCAAGAGAAATGCATCCGAAAGCATCTGTCTCTTCCAGACCGTATGGTTCTACGCTTCCGCTATCACATGGCTCCATTTTCAGTGCAAGAACGTAAATCACCTGCCCCTTCAAGAAGAGAAGTCGAACTTTCAAAAGTAATAAAGGAATGTTTAGAACCGGCATTTGTTCTTAGAACTTTATCCACGCACAGGCGTTGATGTCTACGTTGAAGTTCTGCAAGCTGACGGCGGAACACGATGCGCAAGCATAACCGCTGCTGCTCTTGCAATTGCAGACGCTGGTGTTCCAATGCGAGACTTAGTAGTTGGTTGTGCAGCTGGAAAAATTGACGATACAGTTGTCTTAGACTTGTATGATGCTGAAGACAAGCTTGGTGCGGCAGATGTTCCAGTAGCATATATGCCCAGCTTGAACGCAGTTACATTACTTCAGATGGATGGTATACTTACCACTGACGAATTTGAGAAGGCAATGAACATGGCGATTGATGGATGCAAAAAAATCTATGAAATGCAGAAGGAAGCGTTAAAAACGAAATATATGGTTGTTAAGGAGGAAGGTGAAGAGTAATGTCATCACTTGTTACTCGGGTTAAACTAAAGCAGATTGAACAGCTGATTGAAAAAGGAAAACGCCTAGACGACAGAGGCTTACATGATTACAGACCAATCAAAATTGAGCAAGGATTAATCGAACGTGCAGAAGGTTCAGCTAGAGCTTTCCTTGGTAAGACTGAGGTTCTTTGCGGAGTAAAAGTTGAAACAGGCGAACCCTTCCCAGACACACCAAACGATGGAGTAATGACCGTTAACGCAGAGCTTGTTCCTATAGCTTCACCGAATTTTGAGCCAGGACCACCAGGCGAAGACTCAGTTGAATTAGCAAGAGTTGTTGACAGAGGAATACGTGAATCACATGCCATCGACACTGAAAAGTTATGCATTGAACCAGGCAAGAAAGTCTTTGTTGTCTTCGTCGATGTCTACGTGTTAAATCACGATGGAAACTTGATTGATACTTCTGCTTTGGCTGCTATGTCTGCTTTAATGAACACAAAGATGCCTAACTACGAATTCAAAGATGGCGAACTGAAGATGAAACAAGGGTACATTCCGTTACCGATGAAGAGTCACCCAGTAACAATCACCATGGGCAAAATTAGTAACAATCTCATTGTTGATCCTCAGATAGAAGAAGAGCAAGTAATGGACTCACGAATATCAATGGCTATCAATGACGAATGCAATATATGCGCGATACAGAAAGGTGGCTCGGGCTATTTTACACCGCAACAGATTTTAGAAGCATCAAAGATTGCTCAAGAGAAATCTGCGGAAATACGCAAGAAGCTTAATTGGTGAAAAAAGTGCCCAAAACAAAGAAAGTAGGTCCAACTCGAGGTTTCGGACCACGTTACGGTGCAACAGTTAGAAAACGCTACATTAAAGTAATCACTGAACTCAAAAAACCACACAAATGCCCAAACTGTGGCTTCGTACGAGTTAAACGTGAAAGCGTCGGCATCTGGAAATGCAGTAAATGCAGCTTCACT
Source organism: Candidatus Bathyarchaeota archaeon (assembly GCA_963768895.1). Classification (GTDB taxonomy): domain Archaea; phylum Thermoproteota; class Bathyarchaeia; order Bathyarchaeales; family Bathycorpusculaceae; genus Bathycorpusculum. The sequence goes on along the minus strand of CAVYJU010000014.1, from coordinate 23,685 downwards.
TTTGCTGGCGGAGCATATACTCCAGTAACCAAACTAGGAGTTGTTGCTAAGCGTGCAGCTAAAGGTTTGCCAGTAGAAGAAGCTACCAAAGAAGCGGCAAAAGCTGAATCTGTTGAAACCGTAACTGAAGAAGAAACCGAATAAAACTTTCTTTTCTTTAGTTTTTGTGTTAGAAACTTCTTCTCTTTAATTCTTATTTTTTAGTTGAGTGTTATTAAGTAGAATATTTTTTTTTGTGAAAAGCTAAAATTTTGTTCTTTGCGGCTTAAGTTGCTTTCTTGGTTTGGCGTTTGCTTTGTTTGCAGGTTACGACCCACAGCGACCCCGTACACTAGTACCCCCCGTACGAACTCTTAGCAGAAGCTATTGCCATTAAATCAAAGCGTTACTTTCCAGACTGTTTTTGGAACTAGATTCGACTCATTTCTCACTTCTAACGCTAAAGCTATAAGATGCCGCTAAAATCAGGAACTGCATGCCATATTAGGTTGAAAGATGTAGTTTATTGCAGCGCTCGATATTTGCGAACAGGATGCAAAGTGTGAGACTTGACATTGGACTACGTTTTAAGGCAAGATCTTAAGACCCGTTTGAAGTACATTGAACCGCATAGATCTCATAAATAGTTAATCAAGAACATTGATAAATTATCATGATAATTTTGTTTATTACTTTGAACTTCTTGTTTAGCACTAGGTATCTTCATGACGATCAGGGCAAAGGCTACAGTTCGCTTAAAATTTCAATCAGACAAACAACTAGCAACTCTTCTTAATGCTTTAAAGCCTGAAACCAAGGCGCTAGCAACAAGACGAGCTAACGTAAAATTAGACATAGATGACTTATTTCTCTTGTTAACCGTTGATGCCGAGGACACAGTTGCTTTGCGCTCAACATTAAATGCTTACTTGAGGTGGATAAACTCAACAGTGAACGTAATAGCGATAGTTGAACAGACTACTTAGGGCTGTTTGGCTAAAGTCGTTATGCGTTGAAATTCACAAATCCTCAGATTGTAAGAGAAATAAACTCACTCGTAAAAGTAAAGAGCGTTTTCTTAGGAGGTAAATTCACCTATATTTTACTTTGAATAGTAAGATTACGAGTGCTTGAACAAAAGCTAAAGAATTCGCAAGAATAATTGGAATATCGTTAAGGTAAACGCCATAGACAAACCATAAGAATACACCAACGCAGAACAGTGTGAACATTCCGGTTGAGATATCTTTGGTTGATTTCGTTTTCCAAATCTTAATTAACTGGGGCAAAAGCGAGACCGTAGTGAAGACTGCAGCAACTAAGCCAACAAATGTAATAGTATCCATCATGCTCTCGCTTGTAACGTGTGTCCGATTGGTATTTACGTTTCGCTCGTAGATCAAAACAACGTATGGAGAACTAAAACAGGTTAAGTTGCCGATTGACGGTTGATGTTACCTTCTCGTCAAAAAGGTTTAAATAAATACTGACTTATTCCCTATATGCTTTAACATAAAAAAACGGATGAAAACTTAGCATGTCACAGGAATATCGTTACATACTTCGTATTATGGGCACCGATGTTCAAGGTACCCTTAAGACTTCTTACGCAGTTGCACAAATAAAAGGCGTAAGCATGAGCCTCTCAAACGCAATTTTGAAAAAGGCAGGAGTAAACCCTGACCTACGAGTAGGCTTCATAACAGAATCAGATATTTCAAAAATTGAAGATGTTATCCGAGACCCAGCGAAATATAACATGCCTGGCTGGATGTTTAACAGGCGAAAGGACACGGAAACAGGAAAAGATTTACATCTTTTAAGTGCTGACCTTGCTCTGAGAACAAAACAGGATATTGATGAAGCTAAAAACATCAGGTCTTGGCGTGGATACCGCCATGCATACAGCCTGAAAGTCCGTGGCCAACACACAAAAACCACTGGAAGAGCAGGCAAAGCCTTAGGAGTAAAGAAGAAGACTCTAATGCAGAAGCCTGGTGGAGCACCTGCCGCTGAAGGAGGCAAATAAGCGTGGGCGATCCAAAGAAGCAGCGTAAAAAGTTTGATACGCCAAGATTCCGATGGCGTAAAGATATTCTCCAAGAAGAACTCAAGCTTCTGGGGCAATATGGCTTAAGAAACAAGCATGAGCTTTGGCGACTTAAAACTACACTATCAAAAACCAGAGGTATCGCTCGTTCACTTATTAGTAAAACTCCTGAAGAAAGGGCAAAAATGGAAAACGAGCAAGTAATCAAGCTCAAAAAACTCGGGATATTGCAAGAAACAGCCGTGCTGGACAATGTTTTAGACTTAACTATAGAAGATATTTTAGAACGTAGGCTTCAGACAATTGTTTTCCGCAAAGGTTTAGCACGAACAATCTTCCAGTCACGTCAATTAATTACACACGGGCACGTAACAATTAATGGTCGACGAGTAACAATTCCCGGTTATTTAGTACCTAAAGTTGATGAACCAAACGTTGTCTACTCCCCAGAGAGCGCAGTTGCAAACCAAGCCCATCCATTGAGGGTTGGGTTGTCAGTGGTGGCTAAACAGCCAGAAATTAGGCAGCCTACCAGAGGCCGAAGAGGCGGACGAGGAGGCGGAAGATTCTGAGCGCCAGCAATAGTAAACGTAATGAGAAATGGGCTATAGTTCACATCTTTAGCTCTTACAACAACACTTTGATCCACGTAACTGATATTTCAGGCGCAGAAACAATCGCCCGCACAAGCGGCGGCATGTTCGTCAAAGCAGACAGAATGGAATCATCACCATACGCTGCTATGCGTGCAGCCACAGGCGCAGCTGAAGTAGCTCGAGACAAAGGAATAACCGCTATTCACATCAAAGTTCGAGCGCCAGGCGGTTCAGGACCAAGAACTCCGGGACCAGGAGCGCAAGCAGCCATACGTGCTTTGGCAAGATTCGGTTTCAGAATTGAGCGCATTGAGGAAGTTACACCAATTCCCCACGACGGCACAAGAAGGCCTGGTGGCAGAAGAGGAAGAAGAGTCTAATCTCAATTTCCCTTCTTTATTAACAGAAAAATTGAAATAATGCACCAATATCTCTATTGAAACGCAAGGAAATTATAGTAACCTTATTGGAGTGTCTCAGCAAGTGAAAATTGAAATCATTGAAAAAAACGATAACAACCTCCGCGTTGATCGTTCGTGAAGCAGATGTTCCGTTAATGAATGCTCTGCGTCGAATAGCACTCGCTGAGGTTCCATGCATGGCAATTGAAGAAGTTGTCATGATTGAAAACTCTTCAATTTTACAAGATGAAATAATCGCTCACAGATTAGGATTAACCCCGCTAAAAACTGATCTTGACGCTTACAGTACCCCCGAAGAATGCAAATGCCAAAGCGAATTTGGTTGTCCTTCATGTCGAGTCACACTTACATTAGATGCAGAAGCTAAGGATGGAACAAGAACAGTTTATTCGGGAGAAATCGTTTCTGATAACCCAGAAATTATTCCAGTTTCAGATAGAATTCCAATAATAAAATTGGCAAAAAACCAAAAATTAAAGCTTGAAGCTTACGCACGGCTTGGAAGAGGCAAAACCCATGCAAAATGGCAACCTGTTTCAATGTGCGCCTACAAATATTTCCCAAAAATAACTACTCCGACAGAGAAATGTGAAGAATGCACAAAATGCGTTGACATCTGCCCAAAAAAAGTCTATGCAGTAAAAGATGCAAAGATTGATGTCAGAGACATATTAGCATGTAATCTTTGTATGGACTGCGTTGAAGCTTGCCCCAAGAAACCATCTCCATTGAAGGTTGAATGGGAAAAGAACGCTTTCATAATGAATATTGAGTCAACAGGTGCGCTTCCGCCAGAACGTATACTCAAAGAAGCCACCAAAACTTTGGGCAAAGAACTGAATGAACTTAAAGAATTATTAAAGGCTGAACCACAATGAAGGAAACCAATAGTACAAACCCAGAATTAATCCAGCTTATCCGTCTTCTAAAGAAAGAAAGCAGAGAAAAACAAGCAGGCATCTGGCTAGACATAGCTGAATACCTATCCAAAACACGTAGCCAACGCATCTCTGTTAACATAAGCACAGTGAACAGGAACACAAAGCGTAGTGATGTCGTTGTGGTTCCAGGCAAACTTCTTGGGATCAGGCAGCATAGACCATGCAGTAACGGTTGCAGCATTTGGTGCTTCCCAGAAAGCGAAAGATAAGCTTGTTGCTGCTAAAGCAAAATACCTTTCAATTCCTGAGCTCTTGGAGAAGAATCCTAAAGGGAGCAAACGTAAGGATTATTCGGTGAAAAAAATGCAAACAACAAAACCCACAGTAGTAAATGCTGAAGGATTAATAGTTGGTCGAATGTGCAGCAAAGTTGCCAAACGATTACTAAATGGCGAAGAAGTCATTATTCTTAATGCTGAAAAAGCAGTGTTTTCAGGAAAAAAGAAAAGCAAAATCCTAGAAGCTCACATATTCCTTGAGGTAGGCGCTCCGGAACGTGGTCCATTCCATTATCGAAGACCAGACCGGTTTCTTCGAAAAACCGTAAGAGGTATGGTTCCGTTTAAGCAGCCCAAAGGCAAAAACGCCTACAAAAGGCTAAAAGTATTCATGGGTGTACCTCTCGAGCTTAAAAATCAACAAATGATTACATTCGAAGAAGCTTCATCTGCCAATCTGAAGGGTCCACATTTTACCCTTGGCGAATTGGCGAAAGAAATCGGATGGAGAAACAGGATGGAATAATTATGCCAGCAAAGAAAGTTTTAGTTGTTAGTGGAAAAAGAAAAACCGCAGTTGCCCGAGCCGTTGTTAAACAAGGCGTTGGTAAAGTGCGGATAAATATGACTCCAGTTGAAATTTACGAACCAGACATTGCACGCGCAAAAATAATGGAGCCGCTACTGCAAGCAGGCAGAGACGTCTGGCAACAATTGGACATGGATGTCCAAACCAGAGGCGGAGGCTACATGGGTCAGGCAGAAGCAGCCCGCATGGCAGTTGCAAATGCGTTACTAAAATGGACAAAGAGCACTCACCTGCGAACAGTCTTTAGCGAATATGACAGAACAATGATTGCAGGAGACTCCCGAGCTAAAGAAACCAAAAAGTTCGGTGGAGCCGGCGCACGATCAAAAGAACAGAAAAGCTATAGGTAAGGTGAAAAAACAGAATGATTATTCCCGTAAGATGCTTCACCTGCGGCAAACTGGTTGGAGACCAATGGGAAGAATTCACCCGCCGAATCAAAACAGGCGAGAACGCAAGCGACATCTTAGACAGCCTTGGCTTGAAACGGTACTGTTGCAGACGCATGCTACTCTCAAACGTTGAAATCATCGATGAAGTTCTGCGCTTCTACGAAGAAGCAGAGAAACGAAAAGAAGCACGCAACTTCTACTAAATTTCTTTTATTTTTTTCAAAAAAAGCAGTTACTATTTTTCATTGAAACTCTTTCAATACCGAAGCAAGATTATTCTTGCCACAAAGCATTAAAGCAAAATACATCAAAAGAGCATAAGATACCCAATGAGCCCCAAATGGTTTTCAAATAAGCCGTCAGGTCCACCTAACGCAAAAATAGAGTTAACTGCACAAAAAACCCAATACTGCCTAGGCGATCAAATAAGCGGCACAATAAAGATTTCGTCGAACGAAGAATTCGAAATCAACCAAGCAGTTGTTTGCTTAACTTGCAATGAAAATATCAAAAAAACACGAATTTCGGGAACTCAATACGGCACTTATCAAAGCGAATATTGGGACGGTGGCGTTATTTATACAGCCTCCTGCAAACTATTTGGTGCAGCACATATGCCTATAGGGTTTACAGCGACTTATCCATACACACTGACTATTTCTGACGCAGCAATGGAAACGCTCTACAGTGTTGATCATTATGTCAAATGGCTGTTGAATGCAACTCTAGAAGCTAATGGTCGCCAAAACATTCAAACAGCAACGTATGAAATACAGGTTAGACGACCGCAAATAAGCCAATCTTCACCCAGTATAGTTAAGGAAGTAGAACGAGAGATTGTGTTGATCCCCTGCTCTTACTGCAGCGCACTGATGCCTCAAACAGCAGTTTTCTGTCCAAATTGTGGCGCCAGAAGAAAAACATAGCATATTTCCTAACTAAAAAATGTCACTTAATTATGAAAGCTGATTTCCAAATGGCTCTAACCATCTAGCTATAATTTTTTCAAACGATTCTGTCGATAGATTTCTAAAAAAATTAAATATTAGTGGGAATAAAGCTTCTCGTATGGTCTTTTTGAGATTGGCAGTATTTTCTTGAATTTTCCCGCCATGATTTCTTTTGAGTCAGCGTTGAAGTGGCTGCAATATTCGTTAACTAAGCTTCAATCGTTTTTAAGTCGCGTTTCCCGACATCCATTATTTTTGTTCCGTTTACTGGTTCAAGAATATCTCCGCGTTCATAGATGACGCCGCCGTGCATTCCTGTGCCGACAAATTTCGCGTTGCATTTTTCACCCTGTTTCAAATTTAAGCCTAAAATGATCATTACTCCGCCTGCCATGTATTCTGCCAAGAAATCTCCAGCCGTATGTCCGATGACGATTTGTGGGATTTTGCGTTGGTACTCTTTCATGTGTATGCCAACGCGGTAGCCAACGTAGTCACGAATGAAGATTTTTCCCCCTCGCATGGAGTTGCCGGTAACGTCTCCTGCGTGTCCATGAATAATTATTTGTCCTTCATTCATCGTGTTGCCCGATCCGTCCTGTCCATTGCCATGCACTATGATTTTTGGTCCGTTCATGAAAGCGCCAAGGTCATTTCCTGGGGTTCCGTAGATGTCGATTTGTATATTCTTGTCAAGGTCAGTGCCTATGTATCGTTGACCACAGACGTTATGTATCTCTATTCTATCAAGGTCCTCGAGTGCATATTGCCTGTCTAAGGAGGCAGTTTAAGTCTCTGTAGTAGACCCCTTCAGCGTTAATTTTTAGAACTTTGTCCTCCTTTGTTATTAGCGGAAGGAATTTCGCGTCAATTTCTATTTCTGGTTTTTGTTGAAGCATTGTTTTACTCTCCTGCTAATTTTACGCCTAAGATTTTTGATTCGGCTCTTGATAAGCCCACGCCTCTAAGTGCCAAGCGATTGCCGCGTAAGCTTTCGATGGCATTTATGCCCATGCCGCCCATCATGTCTTTAATCTCTAAGCTCCAGCTGTTCAGCATGTTAACAAGTCGTTTGGAAGCAATGTCGGGGTTTATGCGTTTGCTAATCCATGGGTCACTTGTGGCAATACCCCATGGGCATTTTCCTGTGTAACAGCGTTGACAAACCGTGCAACCCATAGCTATCAGGGCTGCAGTTCCAATGTAAACCGCGTCAGCCCCTAATGCTATTGCTTTGAACACGTCAGCGCTGCTTCTTATGCCGCCTGCTATGACAACTGAAGCATCATTGCGTATGCCTTCATCTCTTAAGCGTTGATCTACCTGTGCAAGAGCTAACTCTATGGGTATGCCTACGTTATCTCTAATAACTTTGGGAGCTGCACCAGTTGCACCTCTAACACCGTCAAGAGCAATTATGTCTGCTCCAGCCCGAACCATACCGCTAGCAATTGCAGCTGCATTGTGGACTGCTGCGATTTTCACCGAAATTGGTTTAGTATAGTTTGTGGCTTCTTTTAATGCATAAATTAACTGTCGTAAGTCTTCGATTGAGTAAATGTCATGTTGAGGGTAAGGTGAAAGTGCATCCGTTCCTTCAGGAATCATTCGTGTCTTTGCTACGTGTTCAGTTACCTTTTCACCTGGCAAATGGCCACCTATGCCTGGTTTTGCACCTTGACCGATTTTGATTTCTACAGCTGCTCCCGCGTTCAGGTATTTCGGATGCACACCGAATCTTCCAGAGGCAACTTGAACGATAGCGTGCTCGCCGTATTTGTAGAGGCTTTGGTCTAAGCCGCCTTCGCCAGTGTTAAAGTAGGTGCCGCATTCAGTAGCTGCTCGCGCAAGGGATTCGTGAACGTTTAGGCTAATTGCGCCATAAGACATGGCGGAGAACATGACAGGTATATCAAGACAAAGTTGTGGCGAAAGCTGTGTCTTTATGGCTACTTCACCATTTTCCATCTGCAGTTCCAACTTGTCTGGTTTTGCACCAAGATAAGTTCGAATTTCCATTGGTTCACGTAGTGGGTCAATTGATGGATTGGTTACTTGACTCGCGTTTAAGAGTAGTCTGTCCCAGAAAGTATAGTCCGGTTTGTCGCAACCCATACCTGTTAAGATAACTCCGCCGCTTTCTGCTTGTTTTTTCACATCGCGGATTGCATCAAATGTCCAGTTGGCGTTTTCTCTGTTAACGTTGGGGTTCTTTCTTATTGTGATTGCATGGGTTGGGCAGAAGGTTACGCAACGTTGGCAGTTGACACAGTTTTCGTCTTTGCTGAAAACCGTATCTGTATCTGCATCGTAATAATGAGTTTCATATGTGCATTGGTTAACGCACACTTTGCAGCGTATGCAACGCTTCTCGTCACGTTCAACCAGGTACTCGGGGATTACGTAAGTTTTCATTGTGTTTTTTCTCCGGCTAAAACCTCAACAGTTTCGGGGATCTTGTTTTTTAGTCTTGCCACAACGGGTTCTCCGCCTCTTGGTGCCCAGAACTTGTCAAGTTGCGGTGAAACCAGGCGCATGGCTGATTCTTCCGATGATAGGTACATATAGTCGCCGTTAATGCCAGCAACCATTGGTCGCAGTTTGATTCTGTCTGTTAGTCCTATCATTTCGCCGTGGTGAGCAACAATTATGCTAAAGGGTCCATTCATCAGTAAGCTACCGTAAGTTTGACGCAACGTTCTTAGCAACTGGGCTTTTTTGGGTTCCATTTGATCTATTTCCTCCCAGAGTGGCGCAGATAGGATTTGTGCAACTAGTTCAATGGGCAGGTTTTCTCTTCGCATTAGCAAATCAACTGTATAAGCTAGCACTTCCGTGTCTGTTTGCATAGTGCATTTGTAACCGTACATTTCCAAGTACCGGCGATTTATGCCGTAAGATGAAAGTTCACCATTATGAACTACTGTCCAATCCAAAATGTTGAACGGGTGTGCTCCACCCCACCAGCCGGGAGTATTTGTCGGGAATCGACTATGGCATGACCACAAGTATCCTTGATAGTCTTCTAGACAGAAGAAATCTGCAACATCTTCTGGAAAACCTACCCCTTTGAATACGCCCATGTTTTTGCCGCTTGAGAAAACAAAGGCCTTTCCCGTTTCAGTGTTAATGCGCATGATAGCTTCTATCACGTAATCTTCTTCGGTTTGGCCTTCAGGTCGAAGTTTTTTGGGCTGAACAAAGTACCTCCAAACTAAAGGTGGATTGTGTACATTGGCTGGTCTTGTCTGCATTTCTTCATCGTAAATTGTATCAAATTTTGAAGCGAGTACACGATCGGTTTTTTCTTTAGCATCTTTGCTCAGGTACATTATGTGAAAAGCATAGTGATCTTTGAAGTCTGGGTATACGCCATAAACTGCAAAGCCGCCTCCTAAGCCGTTGCCGCGATCGTGCATGTTCGTTATCGCTTTGACTGGATCCTTTGAGCTGAAGCGTTTGCCTTCTGTATTCATCATACCGAAGAGAGCGCAGCCTGAAAAATCCTTGTCATCCCCAAACGGATTGATTATTTTTCTGTCTTGTTGGTTCATATTATTGCACCACATTCATTTTTCTCTGTAATCCAACCGGCAAATTTGCCCAACTGAAGTCGTCTGAGAGGAGTTCTTGCTTGAATTTTTTCACGTTTATTGAATTCTTCATTAAGTAAAACAAAATACCTGCACGTTCAATGCTGTTGACAAGCGTTATGCCCACGATAAGGTTGTTTCTGAGAACCAGCTTCTTGTAGAAGTTATGTTCAACGTCTTGCTTAACGAGCACTTCCAACGTTGGGTCTTCTTTGGGGTTGGCTAAGCCTATCGAGACGATGGGTATGCCAAAGTACTTGAGGCTGCTCATGTTTGTGCCGCCGCCGTAGGTGGTTGTTTTGCCTGCCATGTTGTAGCCTGCTACTTGTCCCTCCAAAACTGCTAAGGGCCAAAGGGGTAAGGTGCGGTTTTGGTTAATTATGAAGTCATAAGCCTCAGCAACGTCGCCGCTGGCGTAAACGTCAGGAACACTTGTCTGCATTAGGTTGTCAACTACTATTCCCCTGTTAATTTTCACTGCACTTCCCGCAACTAAATCCGTTCGTGGAATAACCCCAATGGCCATGATTACAAGGTCACAAGCGATTTGGCCACCTTTTGTTAAAAGAACTCCACCAACTACTCCATCATTGTCTGGTTTACCTAGGATTTTCTGGACAGATTGGCCTGTAACAATATTGACGCCTGCTTTCTTGACCACAGCTTCTACAATATCTGAGCCTTTAGCATCTAAAAGTAAGCTGAGAATCTTGTCCTGCAACTCAACCATTGTGACCTTCAAACCTCGTTTAAGAAGAGCTTCAGTTATGCTTATGCCAATGAGGCCACCGCCTATCACTACTGCAGCTTTAGCATTTATCGCATCAATCTTAGCGGCAATCCTCTGGGCGTCACCAATAGTGGTGAAGGTGAATACGCCATCCTTCTCTGAACCATCTGTCTTAGGAACAAACGGTTTGCCACCTGTGGCAAGCAACAGCTTTTCATAAGGGACTTTTTCGCCGCTTTCAAGCTGGACCGTTTTCTCATTAAGATCTAAAGCTGTTGCTTTTTTGCCCATTAAGGCTTCTACATTGTTTTCTTTCCAAAACTCCTCAGTTCGGCAATTGATTTTTTTCAAGTCTGCTTTGCCGCTAACAAAGTCGCTAATCATTGGGCGGCTGTAATGGGAGCATGTTTCATCGGTGATTACAGTGATAGTTCCATTTGGGTCTACTTCTCTTATGGCTTCAACTGCGCCTAAACCAGCTGCTGAAGCTCCAACAATCACATATTTTGACATTTTAGGGCTTCATCTCTTTGAATACCAATGCTTGGTTTGGGCAATTGGCAACGCATGCTGGCTCATCAAAGCCTTGGCATAAATCACATTTAGTGACAACATGACCTTCCATGTCCATTTTTATGGCGCCATAGGGGCAAATCATTATGCAGGTCCAGCAGCCCATGCATTTGTCTTTGTTGTGGGTTACTTGACCTGTTTTTTCGTCTTTTTGCATTGCTCCTGATAAACAAGCAGTTACGCATGGGGCATCGCTGCAGTGACGACATTGAATGGCGAAAGACACGGGCTTGTTTCTCTCTACTGTTACTCTGCTTATTGGTTTGGGTCGTTCGCTATTGTAGGCTTTGACTATGTCTTTTGATTTTGAATGTTGGACTGTACAGTATACTTCGCATAGTCCGCAGCCTATGCATACTTCTTGTTTTGCGATTATTCTTTTTACCATAATTAAACCTCATTGAATTTTATATTTAGCGTGGACAAGTGAGCATGAAAACATGTAGTTCAATGTCGTTTGTGCAAAAAACACCGTTGGTTGTAGTTGATCGGTTACCCCTTGTAACGATTATTTTGCAGGTGTTAAATGCCATTTTTATCACTTTTTGGTTAGAGTTAGCGCATTTAATGCATGTATTCTATATAACTTTGTTGATAATCATTTATATGCCACTTCATGAAATATGTTTAATATACGAAACATATATCTGGTGACTGATTTGGCAGAAAAAGATCTAGGTTATAGACGAGTCCAATGCACTGGACGAGGCTCATACATAATCTCGTTGCCCAAAGAGTGGGTCCAAGACCTAGAACTAAAACGAGGCAGCGAAATAGCATTCAACATCCAACCAGACTCAACATTAACGCTAGTTCCCCGGAAGATTCAGGAAAAAGAAGGAAGAGGCAACGCAGCTAAACCTAAAGAATACTACATTAGCATTGACCCAAAAGAAAACATACAATCTACTTTACGCATGACCCGTGCCTTATACGCAATAGGTGCCGACATAATTAGAGTCCACTTCAAAAACACGCAAGATGCAGTAAAATACAAAAACGAAATAAAAAACTTAGCCAGAGACAATTTCTTGGGTTCAGAAATAATCGATGAAACACCCGACGAAATCACACTGCAAATCCTAATAAAACACTCAGAATTCCCAATCGAAAAAGCGGTTAGACGAATGGCTATCGTGGCACTGGCAGCAAACAGAGATGCCATCGCTGCTTTAAAAGATAGAAGTACGGCTTTGTTTGATAGTGTTATCAACTCTCACAACGACGTTAACCGTCTGGGGCTCTATATTGTTCGTCAACTAAAATACGGAATAGAACGAAACCTGTTATCGCGAACTTGGTTTTCGAACACCCAAAGAATTCCTGCTCTACCGCATAGCCGTAAACGACGTTGAAAGCATAGCCCAAAATGCAATGAACATAATTAACAACCTTGGTTCCTTGCAAAAACTAATCGACGATGAAACCCTATTCATAAAAGACCCCATAGACGAAGAAATATACAATCAACTAGTCAACTATAGCACACAAGCACACCAACTCTACGATGACTCCATAAAAGCCCTTTTCAAAAGAGAATATAAAGATGCAGAAAAACTAATTTCAAAACGAGAATCGCTAAAGCCGCTGGAAAACGAATTAATTATGTTAATGTCAAGCAAAAAAATGGATCCAAACATAGCCTCAGTGTTGCGATTGATTTTTGACAGTTCAAGACGCATTATGGATTATAGCGGAAACATGGCTGAATTAACATTGAACCGAACCGTAGAAGAATTATGCTCAACACTTGCATACAAATAGCTTACTTTGCTTTTCTATTTTTGAATAAATAATAGTGCTCCGGCCGGGATTTGGACCCGGGTCCGCGACTCGAGAGGCCGCTATACATAGTCCCTTAATAAGATGTCTTAGTAAGGTTTGACCGGACTATACTACCGGAGCATTCCCAAGATGGTTCTCTATTAGAGATAAATATCTTTTTATGCGTTTAAGAAACTAAACTTGACTTTAAGGTAAAAGACTTACGCTGTTACGGTTATCCCCCAAAATAAAGAAAATAATAAATGAGTGCTAAAAATTGATTCATAGCAATTGGTTTCTTTGAAAACCTTAGGCTTCTTCGTCTACATTTAAGAAGCGCTTTATGGTTGCCATGATTTCTTCTAATCCCTTCTGAGTTAGAGGCGGGTCATATGGTATTCGAAGTACATCCCAGCCTTGAGCTTCTAAAAGCTCATCAATTTCACAATCACGTGTTATTTGCTTGTCTTTACGATGCACGGGGTTGCCGTCGAGATAAACAATTTTTCGTTTTTCAACCCAACAAAAGTCTGGAATCGTGGATTTCAAAATAATGGGTTTTTGTGTAATCATACCGCTCGTTAATCCAACAATGCTTAGTGTTTGGAAAACAGCCATTTCTGCTTGGCTGACTCTAGGATGCATGTTTGCTTTGTAACTCAATTTACATTCACTACCTTTGGCGAAATCACTCAGACAACTGTGAAGTGAAGTCGACTGATGCAAATCCTGGGAAAAGATCGTTCATGTATCTGGCACGTTTTAAAGAAAATAGTGGTTGAGCCAATGTAGCTTTAACGATTAAATTTTGGGACATTATTTTCGTTCTTCCTGAATATAGACAAAACAAGAACTCGTCTCTAACCCTATTTAAAGCGTTGGAGAAACTACATTATCAAACAGGGGAGGGTGTAGTGAAAGTGAAACATCTTGAACCCTTTAGGTAGCTTAACGCTAAAATCGAAACTTCTTGAAGGCCACTAAAGTTCTTTAATAAATTCTAAACAAAAAACCACTCAGACAACGTTAATCAGTAACTAGAAGGAGGCTTGGCAGATCGCACATGTTAATCCAAGATGCGAACCAAAATTAGACCTGATTTCTCAGGGCTGTGGCGATTCGTGTCCTGTTTAACGGCTGACCCGCCAAGCATGGGTGTACCTCTTGGATGGCTATTTCTCGCAAATTAACAACTCGTCGCCGAGTATAAATGGAATTGTGATTGTATTGAGTCAACAACAAGCATGCAAGCTTTAGTCAGGAATTTACTTTTAAAAGTGTCAAATGACTTAAGAAATAGCACCTTTCTTAAAGAATTATGCCGATATTGCTTCTTGTTCTTCCAAAACTATAGGCATTATTCTTATTTGGTCATTTTCAAGTTGCTTATATTTAGTTTTGCTAGTTCTCTTTTCTTCGCCATGACAGGACATGCAAAATCCCATGACGAAAATGAACATTAATAGCGGAAAAAGCATGATTGTTAAGCCTTTGCTTGCGTTTACCATGTAGAGCTATCAAACTTTCACCTGGTTGCTCTCTTTCTTTAGATAACAAGATAAGCTTTAATTATTGAGAATATAGATTCAAAATCAATATTTCGATGTGACAAGAAATAAACAAAAAAAGAAGAGCTAAAAGCTCTTCTGATGGTTCGAGTTAACTTTCAGTTTTTTTCTGAGGTTCAGAAGTTGCGTATTGCTTGAGTTTGTCTGCCATTTCCCTAAGTTGCTTGTCAACAAGATAGTTAACTGTGTCTTCCTCAAAAGTTCCATCTGTTCTTCGTTGACCAGCTTTTGTTCCTGTGAGAAATTCTATGCCTTCGTCAATTGTTTTGACTGCGTAAATGTTGAATTTTCCTGCTTTTACTGCTTCAACGACTTCTTCTTTCAGCATCAGGTTTTGCACGTTGCTTTCGGGTATCATTACTCCTTGTTGTCCAGTGAGTCCTTTTAGTTTGCAGACTTCAAAGAATCCTTCGATTTTTTCATTTACTCCGCCTATGGCTTGCACTTCTCCTTTCTGGTTAACTGAACCAGTTACAGCTATGTTCTGCTTAATTGGGAGTCCTGAAAGCGCGGAAAGGATCGAGTATAATTCGGTGCTTGAAGCGCTGTCACCTTCCACTCCTTCGTAATTCTGTTCGAAAACTATTCTAGCTGAAAGACTCAGTGGTTTGTCTCTGGCGTATTTGTCGTTTATGAAGCCGCTAAGAATTAAGACGCCTTTTGTGTGTATAGGTCCACCCATCTTTGCTTCTCTTTCAATATCGATAACGCCTTCTCTTCCTAAGCCTATGCTTGCGGTTACGCGTGAAGGGTTGCCGAAGGCAAAATCGCCAAGACCCATAACAGATAAGCCGTTTACTTGGCCTATGCTTTGGTCTGCGGTGTCAATTAGGAAGAAGCCGCGTTTTATCATTTCCTGGATTTTTTCTTGGATGAGTTTTGATCGGTAAACTTTTTCTTCTATTGCTTTTTTAATATGCTCTCCAGTTATGAATTCAGCATTTTCTTGTTCTGCATAAAAGTTGGCTTCACGAATTATGTCGGCAATGTGTGAGAATTGTATTGATAGTTTGTATTGGTCGTCCGCAACTCTTGAACTGTATTCAACAAGTTTCGCTATTCCTGTGCCATCAAGGTGTTTAAGATTTTCTTTTTCGCAAAATGTGCACACCCATGAGGCATACTGGTTTACTTTTTCTTCGGTTCTATCCATTACTGTGTCAAATTCTGCTTTTATCTTGAAAAGTTCTCTGAAATCAGTGTCTAATTGGAACATCAATTGGTAAACGTAAGGATCTCCAATGAGGATTATTTTGGCTGACAAAGGAATCGGTTGAGGTTTAAGGGTTTTAACGCTCAAAAAGCCATAGCGTTCTTCTGGTTCCTCGATGACTATGTTTCCGTCTCTGAGATCTCGTTTCAAACCGTCGTATGAGAACGGGTTTCTTAATAACTCTTCAACTGGAATGATCAAGTATCCGCCGTTGGCTTTATGAATGGCTCCAGGTCGAATCATTGAGAAATCAGTGGTTAGAGCGCCAAATTGGGCTTCTTTTTCTGTTCTTCCAAGCAAATTATGGTAAGTGGGATTGCCTTCCACGATTACAGGTGCGCCTTTATTTTCGGAGTTGTCAATAATGACGTTGACCTCATATTTCTTGTAGGGGTCCTCTTTCATCCAAGGCATCCCGAATGGAAGCCCTGCCTCCTGAAATTCACCACCCCTTCTTACGAATTGACTCAGATTATCCAAAATATCGTTCTCTACAGCCTTAAGATAAGTCTGTCACTTCGGGAGTGTTTCTATACTTCTCCTTCATACTTTCTACAAGGTTGCCGATTGCGTAGAGAGCAACTTCCTTGTTTAGTTTTTTTAATGCGTCATGAATTTTTCTTTCCATATCTATTAGTTGGCGCATAGTGTTTCTGAATTCTGTCTCCAACTTTTCCCTTTTTTCCTGAATTTTTTCCTTCAGTTTTTGAGGCAAAGCTAACATTTCTTCTTCACTAAGTGGTTTGCCGTCTAACACAGGTATGAGGAGCAATCCAATAGGTGTAGTTTGAATTACGAAGCCTTCTTGTTGAGCTTTTATGCTTAATTCGTCAATTAACTGTTTTCTCTGGGTCTCTAATACTCGAATTGTAGCTTCTCTTCTGGCAGCGTAATCTTCGCTTTCAAAAGCTTTAGGCAAAGCGTTCTTTATGTTTTCAATAAAATTCTTCATGTCCTCGCGGAATTCTTTTCCTTTTCCAGGTGGGAACTGAATGGCTTTTGGTTCGTACTGATTAGCGAAATTGTTGACGTAGCACCAGTCAGGTGGAACTGGCTGGATTTTAGCTTGAGCTTCTACAAAGTTTTTCACGGCAGTTTTTCTTCCTGTTCCTGGGTAACCTGCTACATACATGTTAAACCCGTGGTTTTTTATGCCTAGACCAAATTTTAATGCTCGGACGGCTCTTTCTTGGCCTATAATTTCACCTAATGGAACCAGGTCATGGGTTGATTCACACTGCATAAAAGTGGGATCACATACTCTTCTGAGTTTTTCTACTGGTAAAGCATTAACCATATCAAAATCACTTCATTTAAGCTATCTAAAACTAATATTACTCTTTAATTTGCTAAGTAATTAAGTTTCTGATAACAAGCGGTATCTAATTAAGTTTAAGAATTAGCCTTGCAAAAAAGGTTAATTAATTCTTGATTTCTTACTTCAGGATGAAATAAGACACCGTAAATCGGTTTTTGTTTATGCTTTATTATTTGTGTGCATTTCGCGGACGTTGCCCAAACTTCAAAATCGCCAGAAAACTCGTTACAATAACTGTGAAGTGAATATGCTTTGAAGTTGCCAGATACAAACGGGTTTTCTTTTACCGTGGTTATTTGTGTCATGCCTATTTCCAAGCACTTGGCTAAACGCATTCCGTAAACCATGCCAATGGTTTCCATTCCTGCACAAATTCCCAGCACGGGCTTCTCTGTTTCCTTAAGCCATTGAAATTTTTCTGGCTGGCACAAGGTCGCTGTATCTTTGAGTGCCGTGCCCGAAAGAATTACTCTATCACACTGGTTTAGTTCTTCTTTGTTTACCTTGAGGTAATGCTTTACAGTGTACTCATCCAGTTTTTCAGTCAACTGCAGCTACAGGTAGCACAAACTCGTAAAAGCCTAATGATTTTTCTTTCCAATTCATGTCGACAATCAAAATCATTTTGGAACCAGCCGAGCCTGTTTAATTTCGAATACTCCACTATTTCCTTTTGCTTCAATTTTGTAATCAAGAATTTCGATTTTGTTTTTGAATAATGGAGCATCCAAGACGCTTGTTTCTATTTCGCCGCCCTCTCCCGAAGGGCTTATGCCGTATTTCTGCTGTAGATCAACTAGCTTATCTATTAGTTTGGTAGTCGATTTGTTTTCCAAGCCATTTTTCATCAAGAGGATAAGCAAAAATCCCTGAAATAATCACTGTAAACTGTTTTTCGATAAGTTCCTCTAAAAGAGCTTTCTGATCATGCTTCCAAAGAGGGTTAAAACACCAAAGTCCAAGCTTATAACATATACGCTGGACTCTTTCGGCTTGGTAAACCGATTCAATCGCACCCGTTACCACACCCTCTATAAGGTAATCTTTTGCTGCCTGAGCTATTGCATCTTCCAAATCTGAAAGTTCTTTTTCCTTCTCGCCCTGAGTATTTTTTGTTATTTGCGGTAATCCTAAGGCTTCTGCTTGGAGCGCGGTAATGTCGATGTTTGGTGTGTGGAACATGTAACTCTCTTTGTTTTGAGAAACAAGCGTGATTAGGCAAACTACTTCTTCATTCTCTGAAGCATAATGAAGGGCAAGCGTTGAATCTTTGCCACCTGAGAAAAGAACTCCAAGTCGCATAGCTACCCTAAAAAGAAAACTGATTTAAAAGCCTGTTTAAACAGACATTTCTTAAACTTTGACATTGCATACGTTTGGAATGTCTTTGAGCTTCTTAATTATTTCTAAGCTTACTTTTTTGTGAAGAACATATACTGAAATTGCAAAGCCGCTGTTTCCGATTTGTCTTGAATAGTTTGCTCTTATGTTTATGTCGTTGTCAGCTAAAACTTTGTCAATGTTTGCGAAAACTCCCGGTACATCCCGATGATGGATGAATAATGTGTGCACAGGTTTTTCTTCTAGCTCAATATTTTCTCCTGCGTTCACAGCATTGCCAAAGTCTCCACCCAAAAGATAACTTGAAACTACTCGGGCAATCTCAGTTGATGTTTCTCTTTGGGCTTCAGTAGTAGATGCGCCCAGGTGGCTGCTTAAGACAATGTTGTCTGGTTCTTTTAGTTTGCTTTTGAATTCAGCTCCTTCAGCTTTAGGCTCATCAACATAAACATCTATTGCTGCACCAGCGATTTTGCCTTCTTTTAGCGCTTTGTATAAGGCTTGTTCGTCAATGTTGCTGCCTCTGGAAGTATTAATTAGATAAGCTGTCTTTTTCATTAACTGAAATTCTTTTTCGCCGATAACTACATCTTTTCCGCCTGTGTGGAGGCTAATATAATCGGCTTTTGAAATGACTTCTTCTTTCGACATGAATTTAATGCCTGATTCAGGACATGGCTTAATGTCATAACCAATTACTTCCATGTCAAAGCCGCGGTGTGCAATTTCTGCTAGTCTTTGACCGATTCTACCGCATCCTAAAATGCCTAAGGTCTTGTAGGAGAGTTCGGTACCTTTTAATTTCTCTTTTTTCCACATTGCGTTCTTGATTGAAAAATGAGCTTGAGGGGTGTTTCTAGAAATTGCAAGCATTAATCCGATGGTTAACTCTGCCACAGCATTGGTGCTTCCGTAAGGGGCAGATTTCACGACTATGCCGTTTTCTGAGGCGGCTACAACATCTATGTTGTCATAGCCTACTCCTGCTCTTCCGATGATTTTGAGTTTTCCTTTTGCACCTGCTTCTATAATTTCTTTTGTGACTTTGGTGGCGCTTCGAACAATTAATGCATCAAATCCACCGATGTCGGCAATCATTTTGTTTTGATCTCTTTTTTGTGTGTCTGTCTCTATGCCAACGTCTTGAAAGAGTTTTAATCCTTCTTTTTCTAATCCATCGTTCAGTAGTACCTTCACTTTAGCCAACTCCTTTAAGTGGTTATCAAGCTTTGGATTTAAAGTTGATTGGCAAAACAATATTAAAACTTATAGAAAACGTTACCCATTGGTTTTAAGGTTTACTTTTCAAAAGGCGAACCTGCTCTTTACTTAGTTTTGTGGATACCACATCAAAGGTGGATACTATGTGGCAGTAAGGGCATTTCAGCCGCCTATTACGTCCACGATATAGGGAGATGAAGCTGGCTCCTGGAACCCAATGATAGTTGAATTTTTTCTTACATCTTGGGCACGTTAGTCTAGAAATAGTGTGCGGGCCATATCTTGGGAGCAACATAAAAACAGCTATGAAAACTATTGCTGTTATGATTATGTAAAGTAATAGAAGGTCTGCCAATGGCTTCAGCTTTTAGAAAGAATTTTACTTATTAGGATTTAAGCTTAGTCTTTAGTTTAGAAGGTTTTTGCCCAAGTTTTATGGATTTTTTGAAAAGTGGGAAAAGGGTTGTTTAAGACTTTTTGATGTAATTCAGTGCTTCTTCTACGTTTTGGAAGCCATATTTAACTCCGGTAAACTCCTTCCGTAGTTGTAACACGTCTTGTTTTACATCTGCAGGTTTACGTTTGTTCTTTATCACATCGAGCATTAGGTCGCACAAATGTTTAATGTCGCCCTCTTCAAAGCCCCGTCTAGTGATGTCTTGGAAGCCAATTCTCAGACCTGAAGGATCATCTTTGCTGCTTTGATCATCGTACGGTAACAAGTTTTTGTTGAGAATAATGTTTGCGTCTTCCAGGTCTTGAGCAATCTTTTTGCCGCCACCGAAGCTGCGAATATCAACTGCGATCTGGTGAGATTTAGTAAAGCCTTTTTTCTCCGCGAGAACTTTAACCCCGTTTTCGCACAAGTATTGTCCAGCTGTCTGGGCATTTCTTATTATTTGCTTAGCTAACTGAGAGCCAAAAACTTTCATTTCCAAGGCGGCAATGCTGAGTGCTGGTAACCTACCGAGATGTGTGCTTGAAGCGCTAAGTGGGAAAATGGCAAATTGAATTTTTTTCACTGCTTTTTCTAGTGATGGATTGGTAGGGCTGCCCATTATGACTCCGCCTTGTGGTCCTGGAAAAGTTTTGTGGGTTGAAGAGGTAATGAAGTCTGCGCCTTCTCGTAGGGGATCTTGGAATTCTCCACCTGCAATTAGGCCAAGAACATGTGATGCGTCGTAAGCTACATATGCTCCTACTTCTTCGCAGACAGCTCGAAGCTCTTTAATTGGATGTGGAAATAAAAAAAGGCTACCGCCAAACGTGACTATTCCTGGTTTTGCGGCACGTATGACGTAGGCTGACTTATCTGGGTCAATATTGAATTCGTCTATGTTGTAGACGTGATTAATATTTTCTAAACCTAGTACGTTGCCTGCTAAGCCTGTGTAATCATGAGAGATATGTGCGCCGCAACTTAGTGGAGTTACGACCATTTTGTTGTTTTTTGATGCTAAAGATAAACCTTTGAATGTGGCTAGGTTTGCATGGGTGCCTGAAACAAGTCGGACATCTGCCCAATCAGTTTTAAACAGGCTTTTCATAATGTCCGTTGAGAAATCCTCAATTTGGGACATGTATTTTTGGCCTTGATAATACCTTTTTTTAACATGCCCATGAATGTCGTTTTCGCCTTCTGCATATCTACAATCAAGGTCGTGTGAAAAATCGAGCATCTGGTTAACTGCTGGAGATTTGAGCCCTTCACTCGCAATCATGTTTATGCATTCTTTGTCGCGATACTGTTCATGCTTGCGAGATGCTTCAACTAAATTCAGGAATAAATCAGAGAATTTTTCCATTTTTCTGCTTCCCACAATTAAATCATCAACGGAATTAGGCTAAGCAGTATTTAGCCGTTACTAAAAGCAATTGGGAGTTCAAGGATTAAAGAATGTTAAAAAACAAGAACAAATTAGTCTTTTTTTTACAGCACATATAGCGCTAGGTACACTATTTCTCCCGAGAGAAAAGCAAACCACCAGACTCCGAAGAAAATTTTGACCAATTTTCCGTGCAATCTATTTGGTGCTTTCCGTTTCAGCATCGACAAGCCCATAACGAGAACTACAACTTCTAAAGTCAAAACTGCCCCATGAACACCAAAATAAACATCTAAAGTGGGAGTTAGCTGCAAAGTTGAACCATCTGCAGCTCCGCAGAAACTGCGGTAAAGCATGTAACCAATGGATACGATTAAGTCCCAAGAGATTGCAAGTACAGCTGAAACTGGATGGAAACGGTTTTTTTTCTACCACTTAAGAATGCGTGGCAAAAAAATGCCACAGGAATTAAGCCTATAGCAACTATTGTGCTTGCAAGAGGGGACTGTTCTTGCTAATTAATGCTGTGTTGTCTGCTCTATTTTTGCAGTTGATATTTTGGATATTTTTGCAATCTGAACTATACCTGCAAGAACGCTGCTGTTGAGGAAAGTTATTTCCATTCCAGAATCCAGTTGGACAACCGTGTGGTATGGCGTCAATTCTTTAACTGTTCCTTGCTCGTTCATATATGAAGTGATCACTCGATCACCTATAATATAGTGTAATCTGATTTCGGTTAATCCTTCATATTTCTTAACGGCAGTTAAGATTACACTGCCTGAAGCTATTGCACTATTTGGAATGGTAACGCTGCCTACATCTGTATGAATTCTCATAACAAGCGCCGTCATTTCAACAACCTTGCCAGGAATATTGTTAAACATAACGTTATCTCCCACTTTGAACGGGTAATTCGTGAAAACAAGAAATCCTGACAAGATATTTCCGACGAAGGTAGAAATCACTAGACCAGCCGTTATTGAGATTATTCCTGCACTTGTTAGGAGGTCTGATAAAGGAACTTGGAGAATGCTGAAAATTATGAAAGTCATAATCAATATAGTCATAGCAATCATGATATATTGGACTATGATAGCAGCTTGATTGCCTATTCTTTGCGCTACAATGGGCTTGAAATGTCGTATTATTACAATTGCTGCTAATGAAAACCCAACAATCATAATTACGCGGACGGCTTGGTCAAACAGCATAGGCAAGCTTATGGACGTTGCTACAAACTGGTGAAAAATGTAAAGAGTGATTACAGTTAAAATAAACGTAATGGATAGGTAAAGGACGAGTTTCTGCAAAGATGGAATAACGCGTGCCATATTGATTCTTCCTTAGGCATAGTTTACGCGCGTATTTCTATAGTTTTCCCAAAAAAATATTACTAAGGAAAGCTGATTAAATCTTGTTATGTCAGCTCCTAATTGCCCTTGCCCTAAAAAAGAATGCCCACACAAAAGCAACTGCGAAGAGTGTGTAAAACATCACAAAGAAAAGAACGAATGGCCATTTTGCGCAAGGTAAGTTTATCGTCTTTTAATGATGTTTCCTCTGCTCGAAAGTAATATTGTGGAATTCGATATATTCACAAGTTTGAAACTCTGTTTAAATTCGAAAGTTGATGTATTGTTTCTGAAGATTGAGGCTATAAGAATGAACACCCCTGAAATAGATAATTGTTGCGAATTAGGCCTAAAAGATTCATGCGGAACCTGCGAGTTCACTCATGTCTGTAACGGCAAATGGAGTCATTCAAAATCCAAGACGCCCGAGCATGAGTTACATCGTGGGATTTAATCGCTAGTTTTAATTCTAAGACCGCAAAATTGAAAAAGTACATCGTGACATAAACAAAGAAATAGCAAGGGTAGTGGTTGATGTGAAACTCAACAAAGTCGATGAAAAAGTCTTTCAAACTTTAAAGTCCGAAAATAAAGAGTTAACTCTTCAAGAGTTAACTGACAAAACAGGCGAACCATGCAAAAAGGTCTTCAAATCATTAAAGAAGTTTTTTGAGCACGAAATCATCGAAACGAAAGCACGCAAGTACTCATTAACGGGCAAAGACCCAAAAGCAGCCAAAGAAGAGGAACCAGAACCTGAAGCTTAATTTTTAATGGAGCCTCGAGCGGGCCTTGCTCCCGCGGCCTGCTGCTTACAAGGCAGCCGCTCTACTGGGCTGAGCTATCGAGGCACCCTGCAAATTACCCAGATTACACCAACACATAAAACATTATACAAATAAAAGTTACTGCCAAAAGAACGACTAAGTTTCCGTTCAAGTTTTACACTTTTGAAAAGTCTCTTTCTTCAAACTGTCTACTTGTTAACAATGGTTTTTCATTTCACGATTTCGTTCAAAAAAATTTCATTTTTCCAATTAACGGCG